>CAURUZ010000003.1:0-221945 GCA_963528355.1 uncultured Campylobacter sp. | reverse complement strand
TGTAGCCCTTAGTTAGTCCAGCCAGCACGTTTTTAGCTAGCAGCGCCTCGCGCCACAGCGCCACGAGCCTCTTTGCGTCGAGATATTTAAAGCTTATCGTCCAAAGCCTCATTTTTGCCTTTCGTTAAATTTCGTCGTCAAATTCGGCGCGCTTCGCGCCGTAGCCTGAGCGGCGATAAATTCGCGCCTTAAATTTGACCGCGCCCTAGATTAGAGGCTAAATTTTATCTCGCCGCACCTTTGAGCTTGCCTGCTCATTGCAGCTTGCCTCTGCATAGCACGGGGATCTTTTCTACGACCTCGCCGCCGCTAACGAGGTGGGCGAACTCGTGTAAATTTACGACGGGGCAGATGTGGTTCGGATAAATTTCGAGCCGATCGCCCACGCGCACGGCGTCTCGCAGCGCTCTGTCGTAGATGATCGCGTGCTCGTCGTAAACGCCATTTATCCACACTTCCGTGCCCTTTATGCGCCCGAGCCCGGGCGTGGCGGTGAAGCCCTCGGTGCGCCTTTGCTGCGTAAGCCCCTTGGCGCCGACGTCGGTGATGATGCGATCCGCCGTAGGTCTGCTGATGACGGTCGTAAGGATGCTCGCGGCGTTCATCGAATAATCGCCGTACGCCTGCGCTTGCGAGGCGTCCATAAAGATATAGGTGCCAGGGCGGATCTCGGTGACGCCCTTTAAAATTTCAAAATCGTTGATGAGCGAGGGCGTCGAGCCGATACTAACGACGCTTGCGGGCAGAGCTAGCTCGCGCGCGATATCCGCAAACTCCAGCGTGCGGCGCTGCGCGGCTAGGTGGATGCGCTCGCATTCGCTCTTATCGGCGGCTTTGTAGGAGTGACCGTCGTGGGAGAATACGCCGCGGAATTCGATATTTTTACAGCCTTTTATAAATTTTATAAACGCCGCGAAATCCTGCTTTTCCACGAAGCCCGAGCGGTTTTCGCCCACTTCGATCTCGGCAAGCACGCAGGCCTTCGCGCCGCTGCGCTCAAAGGCGCGCTCTATCAGGCTCGCCTGCTCTATGCTATCTGCGCCGAAGCTTAAGTTTATCCCTGCGCGCAAAAGCGCGATGATGCGCTGAAATTTCAGCTCGCCCACGATTTCGTTTGCGATAAATATATCTTTCAGCCCGTTTGCCGCCATGATCTCGGCCTCGCCCGTTTTGGCGACCGTGATGCCCGCAGCGCCGAGGCTTTCTTGCAGCTTCGCGAAATAGGGCATTTTGTGCGTTTTGGTGTGCGGACGCAGGCTTACGCCCGCGGCGTCCGCGTAGTTTTGCATCTTTTGCAGGTTGCGAAGCACGATCTCGCGATCAATCAGCAGCGCCGGCGTGTCGATGTCGGATATCTTCATGAGCTTCCTCCTTGTTAAATTTACGAAATTTTAATTCAGCCGCGCTTAGTAGCTGCGCCCGTTTTGCAGCGCCTAAATTTTAAAATTTAGCGCCGCTTGCAAAGGGCGAAATTTACCTGTCGCTTGCAAAAAGCGGAATTTGTGCGCCGTAAATTTAGCGCCGCCTGCGAAATGCGGCTTGCTCGCTGCAAATTCGGCGCCATTCGCGAAGCGTCTGAATTTAGCGAGCAAATTTATGATTCTGCGCCGAATGTTTTCACATTAGCCGCCTATTTTTGTGCCGCTCGCTTCGTAGCAGCGCTTCATTTCTAGCTCGCCTCGCCTCGCTATTTGTTATTTTTTATCTTGTAGCACCTTGTCGCGCCATTTCGAGTTTGCTTTGTTGTCGGTCGCTACGTCCTTGGATATCTCGGCCGCCGCTTCGAAATTTTTACTCACGCCCTCTTTGGAATTCTCGTATTTTAGGGCGTTTTCGCTTCTGATACCGATGCTTTGCGCTTCGCTTGCGGCGTCGATATTAGCGCCTAAAAAGATAAACTCCCAGTCGTATTTTTCCTGCTTGTCGCTAATCATCTTCTTAATCTGCGCTTTGGAGTATTCGCGGCTTGAGTTTTCCTGCCCGTCGGTGATGATGACGAAAAGCACGCGATTGTTTTTGGCATAGATGTCGGGCACTCGCTCGATACGCGCTATCGTGCTACCGACGGCGTCCAGTAGCGCGGTGTTGCCGCCGGCGTAGTACTCTTTGGACGTTAGGTTTTCGACCTTCTTAAGCGGCGTGCGATCATGGATGACATTAAATTTCGTATCGAAAAGCACGGTCGTGACGCTGGCGTCGATCCCCTCTTTGCGCTCCTTTTCTATCATCGAGTTAAATCCGCCGATCGTATCGCTCTCAAGCCCACTCATCGAGCCCGATTTATCTAGGATCAACACCAATTCCAGGTGATTTACGCCGTCTTTATGATCGGGTGGCGTGGCGAGCTCTACACTTTTGGCAAACAATGTGCCCGCAAGCGCGGCAACAAGAAGGATGATTTTTTTCATAGAGGCTCCTTTGTTAAAATTTCATTATTTTACTATTGTATCGCTTAATCAATGAAATTTTATCGCTAAAGCTTCGCCGTACGCCTCTGCTGGGTAAATTTTAATACGAAATTTTGTTGCGGAATTTTAACGTATCCTTGCGAGAGACGCCGCAAAATTCCGCGCAATATAGAATTATGCGCGGCGCAGAATTTCACCGCGAAATTTTAAGGCGCAGAATTTTATGCGATATGGAATTTCGCGTGCAAATTTTATATGGCACAGAATTTTATGGCGCAAAATTCCACGCGGCATGGAATTTATGGAATTTGCGCCGTCGCAAAATCAAACGTCTGCGGATCTGCTCCGTTTCGCGCTGAGGTAGCTTCCGATCTCGCTTATCAAAACGCCTGCAAGGATGAGCGCCGCGCCTAAAATTTGCATCGCGCTTAGCCTTTCGCCGCCCACGAATACGCCCATAATGCCTGCTGTTACGGGCTCGAGCGTGAAAAATAGAGCGGTTTTTACGGGCGTCGTGTATTTTTGCATCAAAGCTTGCGCAAAAAAGCCGAAGACCGTCCCCAGCAGGCAGATCACCGCCATCGCGATGAAAAAGCTTCTATCCATCACCGGCACGATGCTGACTCTCTCAAAAAAGATCGTCGCAAAGCAGCAAAGCACACTTAAGCAGAGTATCTGTACGTAGGCGATGCCCGCTACGTCGCAGCTTTGCACGAAGCGGTTGGTCAGCACGATGTGAAACGAATACGCGCACGCGCAGACTAGCGCCAGCGCTTCGCCCTTGCCGAGCCCAAGCTGCGTGTCGCCGATGAGATAGAGCCCAGCGATCGCAAGCGCGATGCCCGCGTAGGCGTAGGAGTAAATTTTGTGCCTAAACAGCGCCGCAGCGATGAAGGGCACGAGCGCGACGTTTAGGCCGATGATGAACGCTACGGAGGAGCTTTGCGCAAATTTAAAGGCGAAGGTCTGCGACGTAAAACCCGCGAATAAAAACAGGCTAAGCACCGCGCCATGCTTGATCTCGCGTGAAGTTATGGCCTTGAGCTTCGGGAAAAATATCGCGCCTGCGATGATGCTCGCGGCGAAAAAGCGCCAAAATAGCAGCACGAAGACGTTGTTGCTCGCAAGCGCCTGCGAGGTGGGAAGATACCCGAGCCCAAAAGCGATCGCCACAAAGATCATTCCGATGTCGGCTCTGAATTCCAAACTTTTATTCATCAGTGTCCTTTTTGAAAATTTAAAGTGGTAATTTTACGAAATTTTAGGTAAAAAATAGGCTAAATTTTGACGGAGCAGTTTGGAATTTTGGTTTTTAAGATCGCGAGTTAAATTTTAAGCGCCCGGCTCGTCCTTTTGGCTTGCATTGGGCTCATCTTTTTGGGTTTGCGTTGGGCTTGTTCGCGCGATCATTATGCCGCTCCGCCGCAACTTATCATAAATTTTCATAGCTATTGCTCACGCGTGGCTAAATTTAAAATTTAATCGCCCGCGCCCTCTTTGTCGTTTTTTAGAATTTCTATGTTTGTGCGCTCATTTGCGCCTTTTAAGCTTATGGTTTTTTGAGCGCGGATTTAAGGGGAGTCTTTGCCTCTTTTGTTTTCATCATCTTATAGCGCCTCTTTCTTATCTCTGCTTCGATAAATTTTATATCTTGCTGTGCGTATGGGAATGAGAGTGTAAAATTTTTGCCGCTTTGCCCGTCTTCTACTATCAAAATCGGCATCTCGCCCCTCATCCCTTTTTCCATAAGGGCATTTTCTATATCGATCTTTGTGCTAAATTTAAACGATAAAAATCTCCACTCTTTCCTTAAGGTGCGGCTGTCTATGATGACGCCCTTTTCAGATAACGGCAGTATGGCAATTAGCATCATTGCAAGACCCATCGCGATCACGAGTGCGGTCTCGCCGCCGCCTCTTTGCATATACCCGCCTACGCATAGAGGATCGTTTGCATCAAAGCATGCAACTTTACCTCCGCCTCTTGTTGTTTTTATCCAGGGCTCGTCAAACGCTACCAGCGAGCCCCAGGATAAAAATAGCACGATAAGTATAGTTTTTGCTATGGGACTAGGAGGTATGAGCCAGGCGCCCTTTTGCACGGTTTTATAAGAGGCCTTGCTTTTAAAAACCATGCTTTTTAAAATGGCAAGTCCAAGCAGTAAAAGATTTATGCCGAATACCAAATATAAAAATATCATGCTGCGGCCTTAAATTTAGATATTTTTAGCGTTAAATTAAGCCCGTGCATTTTGCTCGCTTGCTTTAGCTTTTGAAATTTCAGCGAGCTTTTCTAATATAAAATTTTGCAAAAAATCTATATCCTTTTGTGCATACAAATATCCCGCCCCGAATTTAACACCGCTAATTTTGCCTCGTATGCTGATTATTTTTACGCCTCTTATAAACCATGTGGCGTAGTTCATCTCATCAAAGTATATCTTTTCCGTATGCCTAAACGGCAGAACCTCCCATTCTTTGCAGATGCCGCTTTTATCTATTCTGATTCCTTTTTGAATTAGCACGATAAAGGAAAAAATTATGGCACAAACAGATATGATTTTGCCGAGTATTAATCTGGGCTTGCTGATTTGCAGATACCCATCCACGCATCTGGGATCGCCTTCTTCGAAGCATCTTAAATTTATGCCCGCCGCTTTGTACTCTTGCGAGCAAACTTTATCGTGAGTGTAAAAGCAGGGTATCGGATTGCCGTTATGTTTTGCTACGTGCGGGCTGGATAGAGTGACTACACCGAAGCTTAGGCATATTATAAACATAGGTATCTTTAAAAGCGGATCGGTTGGGATAAATAATGTCCCGCGATACACGGTTTTATACGATCTGTTTGTCTGAAACAATGAAACAAGAAGACAAAAGCCTATCGTAACATAAAGGATTATCGTAGCAAACTCGACTATACTTTGCGACATAGTTAGTTATGACCTTGTTTTTTGGATTACGCAAGCTCGCGTCTTTGGCAATTTTAGCGCAAAATTTCTAAATTTACGAGATTTTTAGCGCGCTTTACGAAAGGGGCGCGTTAATTAAAGCTTTACTTTACTAGAGTGATTTTGCCGCGCGAAAGGCGGATCAAATTTTTGGCTTTGAGATCTTGAAGTGCGCGGTTTATGACGTTGCGCGAGGTGCCTAGGCGCTCTTGTGATGCCATAACGCGCCTTAAAATTTCGCAGCCTAAATCTTAATGATAATTATCTAAATATTTAAAATCGCACAATATAATTGCGAACCTCAATCAAATAAAGATTAAATTTATCTCGCAAGGATCTACAATGAGCTCGCTTTTGAGGCAAAACAAAATTTTGTTTAACATCCATCTGATTTTGTCGATCGTTTTTTCTATCCTGCTGCTTATTATAGGCGTGACGGGCGCGATTTTGTCGTATCAGCACGAGCTTGAGGCGCTAATAAACGCGGGCTCTAAAAAGGTCGAAAAAACAGGCGAAATGCAAAGCGTGGAGAAAATCCTGCAAAGCTTTAGCGAGCAAACGGGCGTTAAGCAGCCCGTAAGGCTCGTCGTGCCGAAAAGCGATGACGAAGCCTTCGTTATTTATGCAAACAGAAATGATGCGTATCTAGTCAATCCATACACCGCGCAGATCATCGGCAAGGATCGCGGCACGGGCTTTGTGCTAACGGTGATGGCGCTGCATCGAAATTTAGGCCTAGCGCTAAGCGGCAACAAAACTGCAGGCGAGGTTGGTAAACAGATCGTAGGCGCGAGCGTCGTGGCGATGATACTGCTCGTAATAAGTGGCGTCTGGCTGCATTTCCCAAGGCTAAAGCGTAAATTTATCGAAGCTATAAGACCAAATTTTAAACTCAAAAAATACGCTCTTTTTTACAATCTGCACACGAGTCTAGGTTCTCTAAGTGCGGTGATTTACCTGCTTATCTGCTTAACCGGGCTTAGCTGGTCGTATAGCTGGTATAACGATGCCGTGATGAAGCTTTTCGTAAGTTCACAAAATTTACCGCAAGCTAGCGCACCTAAAGCCGCCACTTCTAAAGATCACGCCGCCGCACCTGCTAAAGAGGAGGGCAAAAAGCCCGCTACGTATAAATTTAGCGACGCGCAGAGGGCTTATGAGATATTCAGATCAAGTGGCATAGAGTATAAAGAATTTACCCTAATGCTCGCAGCCGGAGATAAGATCGGCGTCAGGTATTATGAGCCCGACGCGCCCGCTACCGCCCGTCCAAAAGGCGCGAGCGTGAAGCTAAAGGAGGGCAAAGTCGCACAGCAGAAGCAGACGGACGGTATCACCGTGGGCGAGTTTAAAGACGCGAACTATCAGCTTCACACGGGCTATTTTTTTGGGCTCGCGGGTAAAATTTTATGGTCGCTCGTTTCGCTTTGTATGGCGCTTTTTATCTTTAGCGGCTTTTATATGACGGCAAAAAGGGCGTTTAAGTCAGAAAAGCTCGGCTAAATTTTACCCTCACGGCAAAGAGGTGCGACGAGCGCGCAAGAGAGCCGAATACCTACGAAGCATTGAGATGAAATTTTCCGAAGCGGATCAAGAAAAGCCCTGATTTAACGATATTTGAGGCATACTAAAATTATCGCAGATTAAGTCTATGTGAGGTATATTGCGGAAAATTTTAGGAGTGAAATTTGAAAACGAGATATTATCTGTGCTTGGCCTTCATCATAATAATATGCGCTTCCGGCATAATATTTTATTTGGTCGAAAAAGAAGAAACCGATCCATATGAATGGATATGTAATCTGGATGGCAATCTTACAGATATACAGCTTAAAGATAGGGCGCTAAAGTGCATGCTTAAAAAGATGCATGAGAGCGAAAACTTTTCTAAAGAAAAAATCGCTAAAAAAATAGATGATATCAGAACAGAATATAAAAATATTCACATCAAAGAAGATATTAAAGATATAGAATTAAAAGATTATTTAACACGCATCTATAGTAAATGTCATGGGGATAAACGCCCCGATGATAAATGCGAATTTTACAAGATAGATAAAAGATTAAATTTAGATTATCTTATGGATTTGGGCTCAAAAATTTGCAGGAACGGTAAAGTGATACAAGATGCCGAAACCCATATAGATAAAGAAATTTTTAATACCGAAGTCGTATATCCTTGGGAAGACAAGGAAAGTTTGGTTTTGGAAAACGGGGATTTAAGATACAATCTATATTTTGCTAGCGAAAGCGATATGGATAAAGCAATAATAAATTATGGAGTTTATAAGTATAAGATAGATCTACAAGATCCAAATATAGATATTAATAATATCAAAGCATCGCTCATAATCCCTATAAATTTATTATTTCTTAATTTATATAAATCACTTAATGGTGAAGAAAATGGAAATTTTAAAAATAATTTGGAAGAATTTTGCATGATTTATAAAATTTATGAAAATAGCGATATAGACACTAGCCGCCCATTTAATAAAATAGATTTCAAATATAGAGATAATTATGCGACATATGATTTTTATATCATATTGATAGATAAGAGCTTTAAATATATCTTGGGCTACAGAAATATGCTTTTGAGCTATATGGGATATTACTACGATGAAAAAGAGAAAACAATAAAACAAGTATCGAATAATGGGCGATAAATGGAGGATATAATTAAATTTTACCTTCGCGGCAAGAGGTGCGACGAGCGCGCAAGAGAGCCTAATACCTACGAAGCATTGAGATGAAATTTGCCGAAGCGGATCAAGAAAAGCCCTGATTTAACGATATTTGAGGCATACTAAAATTATAGTAGATTAAGTATATGTGAGGTATATTGCGGAAAATTTTAGGAGCGAAATTTGAAAACGAGATATTATCTGTGCTTGGTCTTCATCATAATAATATGCGCTTTGTGCGCGATACTTTCGATTATTGCGGAGTATAAATACCCAAATTCAGCCGAAAAAATTGAAACCGATCCATATAAATGGGTATGCGATCTAGATGGCAATCTTACGGATATACAGCTTAAGGATAGGGCACTAAAGTGCATGCTTAAAAAGACCTATAAATCTATAAATATTTCAGCGGAGGAATTCCGTGATATGGAAAGAAAAATAAAGAAACAATACGGTAAAGTAGAGGATGAATTTTATAATTTTTATAGCGGGTTGGCGGAAAGATGCGGTGGAAATAATCGTCCAGATAAAGCTTGCGAATTTTTCATTGTAGATGACAATATAAATTTAGAATATTTTATGAGTTTGGGAGACAGGGCTTGCAATGGTAAACAAGCCGTAGCAAATTTCAAAGATTTTGTAAATATGTCCATGCTCAAAGGCGAAGTTGTTTACCCCTGGGAAAATAATAATAGTTTAATCTTGTCGGATGGAAATTTAAAATACAAATTATATTTTAGCGGATTAGAAAATGATAAACATGTATTTGATATGTTATTTACGGAAAAAATATTTTTAAATGAAATTAATCCTAAAATATACGACCACAAATATCCTAATGATAAAATTTTTTCTATTCCAACCGACATGCTATTTTTTGATATGTATGTAAGCCTAATAGATAAAAAATACGATAACTTTTGTAATTTATATAACTTTAAAAAGAAAGATATAAAACCGTATAAAGCATTTTTTGAGTTAGAAGGTAGAAAATATAGTCGGTATGCTTTTTATCTAGGTATTTTTGATGAAAATTATACATATAAATACGATATAAAAGATAATTTGCTGGGTGTGGAGCAAGGATATTATTACGATGAAAAAACCAAAGAGATAAAACGAGAGCAATAAAATAGAATTTATAAAATTTACCCGCCGCCTGCTTAAAATTTCTTATTTAGCGTTATTTGCCTCTTGCTCCGCGAGTGATCATCAAGGACTGCTCATAGAAAATTAGCAGCGTTATCGAGACGCCCGTGCCGAGCGCCAGTGAGATCGAGATCGTGGCGAGGGCGTTATCGAAAAACGAGATGAGGTGGGCGAGTTTATGCTCTGCGCCCGCGGCTCTGATATAAGAAAACAGCGCCAAAACCGCCTTGTAGGCGTAGATGCCAGGTATCATCGGAAGCAGCGCAGGAAAGGCGATAATCTCTGCGGGCACCTTGAGGCGCTTGGCGCAAAGCATCCCCAAAACACCGATCAGAAACGACGCAAAAAGCGTCGCGGCGGCGATCGAAAAAATTTGGCTTTGAATCAGCAAAAACCTGCACGAATGCGCAACCGCTGCAAGCAGCGCCGAGAAAATAAGCGTCTTTTTTGGCGGCATGCACGCATACGCAAACCCCAGCCCCGCCGCAGCGGCAAAGCAGGCGTCCTTAAATACCGAAAGCGCTATATCAAACATTTACGAGCCCCAAATTTGAGATGCTAAGCGTCAGAAAGAGCCCGATTGCGATGCAGATGATCAAAAGCCCTGTGTTTAGCCCTCTGCTGATGCCTACGAGCATATTTTCGTTTAGGATGTCAAATACCGAGTTGATCAGCCAGACGCCGGGGATCAAAAAGAGTATGCTCGATCCTACGGCGACGTCGGGCGTGGCGCTAAGCCCGTAGCGAGCGCCTAGCGAGACGATGAAGGAGACTGCGAACGAAACCGCGATGTATTGGATTTTTAGGTTGATTTTGAGCTTGCTAAGCAGATGGCGGGCGCAAATTCCAAAAGCCGTAGCCGCAAAAACTAATGCCATCGCGCCGCCGTCGCCGCCGAAAAGCTCGCAGAATGCGGCGTTTGCGACGCTGAGCAGAACGAGGGTTTTGGCAAAGCTTTTCTTTTGCGAGGCCAAAATTTCGGCAAATGCGGCTTTGGCGCGCGCAAGAGGGATTTTTTCGTCGTAAATTTCCCAGCTAAGCGCGCTTAGCTCCGAGATCAGATCGAAGCTAATCCGCGCCGCAGCGCCCGTTTTGACGTAGGTGCGGCGGATGGAGTTGTCCGCAGGATCCATCACGCTGATGATGAAGTGGCGCACGAAGATCATCAGGCTCGCCTCGTAGCCGTAAGCGCCCGCGATCCTGCACACGCAGCGCTCGATACGCGCGGTGTAGGTGCCGATGCTAAGCATCTTGGCGGCGTATTCGCTAAGAAAATTGGTAAGCTCTTGGATCTGCGGTCTCGCCGCTTCTGCTTCTTTTGCCGGTGCTATCTCTGCTATCATTATTTCCTCCGCTACCCTTGTAATCTCAATATCGTTTTGCGCTGTTTTTTGTCATTTTTGCTTCTACGGCGCTCATAGCAGCCTCTATTTCCGCGGCGTCCGCCGTTTTTGATGCCGCTACGGTGTCCGTCGTCGCGGAATTTTTATTTTTAAAATTTAATGCAGTGGCAGCGTCCGTGGAGGAATTCTCGCTATCTAAATTTGACGCGGCGACATCGCTTGTAGCGGTAAAATTTTGACTGCTTAAATTTTGATTGTTCAAATTTAACGTCACTTTGGAATTTACGTCATTCAAATTTAACGCCGAGATTAAATTCTTGTCGCTAGAATTTTTTGTCGCAGCAGCGGAGCATTCATCGTTAAAATTTGAAGTGGCGCAATTCTGCTCTTTTAAAGAATTTTGCTCATCTAAATTTAAATCGCAGCCTGAATTCTGTCCGCTTAAATTTAAACTTTCGGCGTCCTCGCAAGATCCGCTAAATTTAGAATTTTCCCTGCCCACGGCTTCACCTCAGACTTATGAGATCGAGCGGGTTGATGTGGTAGTTCTGCTGCGTCACCTCAAAGGTCAGATCCGAGCCGATGCGCCCGATGATGTAGCCCTTTTTGACGTTGGAGCCGACGCGCACGGTAGGCGGGATCTGATTTAGATGCGCGTAGATCGTGTGGATGCCACCGCTGTGCTCTAGGATCACGACCTTATCGAGCACGGCGGTTTCTTTAGCAAAGACCACCTTGCCCGGTAGCACCGCTTTAACCTGCGTGTCGCCGCTGTTTGAGCCCAGAACGATATTTTCGTTGAAAAGCTTGATATTATACACGGGATCGTTGTAATTGCCGAATTTTCGCTTCAAATACGCGCCGCTTAAAGGCGCTGCGGTTTTGGCTCCGCTGTATTTTTTAACGCGCGAGGACTGATAGCTCGAGCCGTACTGCTTGACCTTTTGGTTGATCTTGCTTACGCGCTCATCCGCTGGCTCGCTCACTTCTGGCTCGGGCTCGCTAGGAGGCGCAGGCTCGGGCTTGCCCGCCTTTTTGGCAGCCGCTTTTGCTTTGGCGTACTCTTTTTCGCGTGCCTGGCGCTCCTTTTGCTTCTGCGCTTCAAGCTTTGCTTGGCGCGCCGTTTCCTCCTTCTGCGCTTTGGCTTTTTCCTCGGCGTCGTCGATGATCTTAAGCTCCTGCAGGGTCTTAGATATGGCGTCTTGCTCGTCGTTTATCTTCTCCAGCCTCGCGATGTAGTCCTCTTTGTCCTTTTTCATCTGCGCGAGCTTCTCTTTTTGGGTGGTTTGCTTGGCGTCAAGATCAGTTTTTTTCTTGTCATAGCCCGTCATGCTCGCCTGGATCGATTTGATCTTTTTGTTCTGCTCGTTGATAAAATTTTGATTATTTTCGTAGTCTTTGATTAGCCCTTTCAGCTCGTCGTTCATAACGACGCCGAGCCCCTCTAAAATTTCGCTAGCCATGATAGAATCGGGCGTGGTGGTGGAATTTACGTCGGTGATGAGATCAAATGATAGCTCTTGTGAGATCACGCTTGCGATCTTGCTTTCTAGTTCGTTTTGCACGCTAAGAAGCGTGACGTTTTGGCTATTAAGCTTTTCAAG
Source organism: uncultured Campylobacter sp. (assembly GCA_963528355.1). Taxonomy (GTDB): domain Bacteria; phylum Campylobacterota; class Campylobacteria; order Campylobacterales; family Campylobacteraceae; genus Campylobacter_B. The sequence continues at coordinate 209,801 of CAURUZ010000003.1, read as the reverse complement.
CTCCTGCGCTTCGGCGGCATATTGATCTTTTAAGCCCTCTATCGCGTCGCTTAGCTGCTTGATCTCGCCCTCGCGCTTTTTAAAGCCCTCCTGCTCCTTTACGATCTGACCCGCGATCTCATCGATCTTTTGCGAAAGCCGCATCTCCTCCTTTTGCGAGCTTTTGAGCTCTTGACCCACTTTGGCGATTTTATCTTTCGTGCTTTGCCCCTTGGCGGGCGCGGCATAAGTAAGAGCCGCGGTAAGCCCCAGCGCAAGAAGCGGCGCTAAAAAAGCCCTTTTCATGCTCGTTTGTTTCCAATTTGCAGCATTACAAAACTTACCGCGATGATAGATAGCGCTAAAGCCACGCCTAAAAGGATCAGCGCGTCGTAAGGCAGCACTATGGCGGTGCGTAGATCGCCGATACCCTTAAGCGTTGTCGAAAACACTTCCCAGGAAGGAAGCGCAATGTAGAAGCAGGTCACGATCAGCGTGGCGATGAAGGAGTCTATTATCGCCATTCGGTAGAGTTTGCCGCTTTTTATCAGAAACGATGCGCCGAAAAGCTCCATGATCTCGATGCGCTCTTTGTGTTCGTAAACCCAGATACGCATCTGGCGGTGAATTAACATCACGCCTAAAAGCACGATGAGAAACGCAAAGCCGTAAACGAGGCTTTTGATAAGCAGTAAAATTTTAAAAATTTCATCGTGGGTTTTTTTAAAAATTTCAACCCGCGTAAGCGAGCCTATGGATTTTAGATCCTGCTCGATCTTTGCAAGCTGCGCGGCGTCGGGGAAGCTTTCGAGCTTGACGCTATAAAATTTAGGCAAATTTTTACTAAGCTCGGCAAAGGCGTTTTGTGAAATTTTACCCTTCAGTCGCTCGGTGATGCCCGCGGTCGAAATTTCGCTAATCGAGCTGATCTTCGGTACCGCTTTTTGCGCGTCTTGCAGGCTGAGCGAGGTTTTGGAGACTAGCACGATGTTGTATTCGTTTTGGATCGAGCGCTCGTAGCTTTTGGTTAGGTTGCTCATAAAAATTCCAAACTGCACCGAAAAAAGCAGCGCGACGAGCGAAAAGATCACGCCGAAATGGGTTTTAATCGATTTCATTTAATTTAGCGTCCTTAATCTCAAAATGTCGGTGCCTAAAACGGAGCGTAGAGGGCATTTTGTGCGTCACGATAACGACGCAGGCGTTCCACGACTCGCACGCCGAGCGCAGCAAATTCCAAATAATGGCGCTGGAGTAGTCGTCCAAATTTCCCGTAGGCTCGTCGCACAGCAGCAGGCGCGGATTATGCGCCATCGCACGCGCCAAAGCCACGCGCTGCTGCTCGCCGCCGCTAAGCTCGAGCGGATACTTACCCATCTTGTGCCCGAGCTCGACGTGGCGCAGTAGCTTTTTGGCTTGGTCTTGGCAGACCTGCTGATTGTAGCCCATTATCATTAACGGAAGCATTATATTGCGCTCGATCGTCCATTCGTTGATCAGGCGGTAGTTTTGAAAGATAATACCGATGCGCTGGCGCAGAGTGCGCAGATCGGAGTTTGTGATGCCCTTTAGATCGCACAGACAGACGTTCAGCTCGCCGCTGATGATGTCGATGCCGCCGTAGAAGGACTTAAGCAGCGTGGATTTGCCGCTGCCGCTCTTGCCCGTGATGATGACGAAGTCCTTCGCACCGATGCCGAAGCTCGCGTCTTGGATGACCGCGCCCGCCTTTTCGTAGCCTAGCGTGAGGCCTGCTGCAGTAATGATGTTGTAATCGTCCGTTATCTCTGCCATTGTGAAAATATCTCCGAAATTTTTTGATGTGCCGCGTGATTTTCGCGCGTAGGAAGCGGGTGGCGGATGAAGTAGCTCGTGCCGCTTGCGTTTGCGCGGATGAAACACTGCTGCGGAAAGTCGAATGCCCCGAGCGAAAGCAGGATTAGCACGTCTTGCGGTTCTGCGGCGCACGACTTGCTTTGCCGTTCGTCTTGCGGCTCGGCGCAACTTGGTTCGCTTTGCCATTCGTCTTGCGACTTAACGCGGCTTGGTTTGCCTTGCCATTGCTGCTCGGCGCGATTTAATTCGCCTTGGTGTTCGGCTTGTAACTCGTCATGGCTTAGCTCGCTTCGGCGCCCGACTTGCGACTTGATAGAATTTGACTTATTTTGTAATTCTGCTTGCGACTCAGCAGCGCGGTTTAGCTCGTTTTTTAGTTCGGCTTGCGGCTCATTTTTGTAAGATGCGGCACTTGCTTTTGCTGCACGGGTCGCCGCGAATGAGCCATCCAAATTCGGCATATTGCTTGTATCTATTGTGCTGATCGCTGCGGGTGTAGTGCTTGCGCCTGTCGCGCCGATAGCCGCAAGCGCACCCTCCGTGCCGCTAGCATTTAGCGCGTTGCTTGTTACGATCTGCTCGCAGGCTAAAGCGCGCTTTTCGCTCGGGGTGGGGCGGCTAAATTTAGCGCTTACTGCGATGGGAACGTCGCTCGTTAAATCTATGCCCTTCGTGCTCAAGCGATCCTCGTTTAAATTTGCGCCGTCTTTTGCACCCTCTTCATCCGCGCGGTTTGTATTCAGTGGGGCGCTAGCTTTTTTTAGAATTTGCGTAGCGTTCGCGCAAGTTGAAATTTTATCGCCCGCTGTCGTAGCTGAAATTTTGCCGCAGTCTGACGAAATTTCACCCATGCTCGCGCGCTCGGTTAAATTTTTGCCGCGCGTCGCGTCTAAATTTGTAGTCTCGTCGTTTATCGCTTCGCCCGCGCTGCTTAAATTCACGCCGTCCGCCGTGCAAATCCCATCCGCGCCCAAGTCTTTCTGCGCGTCGAAGTAAAAAATTTCCTCAAAATGCACGAAAAAATCCTCACCTTTGAAGGTGAAATTTTTAAAATTTCGCGCGATTGCCGCCGCGTCAAATTTTAAAAATTCCATCTCAAACTGCTGCGGCTCGCCCTGGCCCGCGGTTTTGTTCTCATAGATCAGATCGTAGATGTCCTTATCCATTTTGCGCCATCTATCCTCGTATTTGCTCGCTACGGCGGCGTCGCGGTTTTTAAAATGCGAAATTTCGCCCGCTTTGCGCTGCACGTAGGGCGAGAGCTTTTGCATCGCGTAGAGGAAGTACTCCTCGCTGTCGGTGCGAAGCTCGAAGCAGCCGCTGCGCCCGAGCGTGCGTGCGATCTGTGAGGCGAACTCGTCGCTTATGACGCGGCGGTGCGGCGCATCGTCCCACGGCACTGGGAAGTGCAAAAATACGCGCTGCAGGCAGCCCGTGGGAAGCAGGCTCAGCAAAACCCGCGCGTCGGTGGCTATGAGAGCGATGTTTTGCAGTCCTTCGCGGATCGCTAGTTTTGCGACCTGTTCGATTGCTGGCTTGTAAATTTCGATACCGATTAGCAGCGCGTCTTGATTTGAGCGCGCTTGATGAAGCAGGTGTCTGCCCGAGCCAAAGCCGATCTCGATGAAAATTTTATTAAATTTAGAGCTTTTTACGAGGGATAAAATTTCATTATCATCCAAAATCAGCGGCGTTTTTTCGGTGAGCGAGCTGTCTTTGTAAGCAAATGCCTGCGAGATAATCCGCCCGCAGAAGCGTTCTTTAAAAATTTCAAGCACTCGCTGCAGATGGCCGATCTTAGCTGGCTTGGTAATCTTTTCGCCCTTTACTATCACTTTGCCGCTGCAGGGTTTTAGGGTGATAAAAAACTCGCTATCAAAGCTCTTGGTTCGCACGAGCGTCAGGTTTCTGCCGCGCGCCGTCTCTAAAAATTCGACCTCGCCGAATCTAACTGGTAGCGGTGGCAGGCTCACGCTTTGGGTTATGAAATTCGGCAAACTTTATTCTGCCTGCGCTGCGGCAATGACTGCACTAGGCTTGGACAGCTCTCCGTTTTCGGTTTTGACGGTGATGCGGTATTCGTATCCTTCGCCGTAATCGATATTGTCGATATACTCAGCACTAAGTCTGCCGCGAACCTCTTTAATCGTGCTCCACGACTCGCCTCCTTTAGGACGGCGCTCGATTAGATAGGAGCTTACTCGAAGATCCGGATGCGGGCGCCAGATGATCTTAACGCGACCCGGAAGCCCGTAGATAGCCTGCGCAAACGGCACGGACTCTAGCATCTTAGCAGTGCTTGCGATAGCGACCGGAGAAGGAGCCGAAACGCCCTTGGCGCCGTATGTGCGCACCGTGTATTTATACGAAGTGCCCGGCTGCAGCCTCGTATCTACGTAGTGAGTGGAGTATGGATCTGCGATGGTGGCGATCTTTTTGGCTTCGCCGCCGCTTGCAGGCGCTCGGTAAACGACAAAGCCCAGTACGGCGGTATTGCCGTCGTATCTAGGCCACTCAAGCCCGATCTCATTGTCACTCGTGATTGTCCTAATCCCCTCTACGCGCGGCAGGCTTTCGTCGCTTGCGCTAGGCGCGCTAGACGTAGCGCAACCACCCGCTAGTATCGCTAAAGTAGCGCTCAACGTTAGTCGGTAAAATTTTTTCATAAATTTCATCCTTTACCTTTTGATTTGTCGTAAAATTTAGAAATTCGCTCGGCAAGCCCGCGCATATTTTCACCTCTTTGCCGTTTCGCGGATGGATGAAATAGAGCAAATAGGCATGGAGCAAAATTCTGCTAATTTTAGCGTTTTCGCTCTTAAATCCGTATAAATGATCGCCCAAAATGTGCCGATTTATCGAGCTTAAATGCACGCGGATCTGATGCGTGCGACCCGTGAAGAGCTTCGCCGCGACGAGATTGAAGCTCTTTAGGCTTATCGGTGGCAGAATTTGGTTTTGAGCGGGATTTTTAAAATTTAAAGTTTTATTCTCGGCAAGACGGGCGGCTCTGGTTTGATCCGCGCTCATATCGGCGGTTAAAATTTTATCTGCGCTATCCGCGCAGCTGCTAGGAATTTTATCTACGTTGTCCGCGCAGCTGCTTGGAATTTTATCTGCGCTTTGGATTGAAATTTTATCCACGCTACGCACACAGTTATTTGAAATTTCGTCCGCGTTATCCGCGCCTGCGTAGTCGTTTAAAATTTCATCTATGCCTGCGTTCTTGCTCGCGCTTACGTCGGTCGCTAAAATTTTACTCATATCTGCGTCCCTGCTAGCGCTTAAAATTTTATCCTTGCTTGTGGACACGGCTAAAATTTTACCAGCGCCTGTGGATACGGCTGAAATTTTGCCCATATCTGTGGTCGCGCCCGAAATTTTATTCGCATCACCCGTTAAAATTTTATCCGTAGCGTCACCCGAAATTTTGTCCTTAGCCGAAATTCTACTTGCGCTTGCGTTCGCAGCTAAAATTTTATCGGCGGCTGAAATTTTATCCGCCCCTGCGCTCCTGCCCGCAGCCGTATCATCGCCCGCGCCCGTACTTAAAATTTCATCGCGCTTCTCGGCGGAGTTTTGAAGCTCGGTTAGTTCCGCTCCGCTTAAAATTTCATAAAACGCGCTCTTTGCGCTGCGTCCGCCGGGCACGATCCCCATTTTTAGGCGGTTTGCAGGGTTGCGAGCGATCGGGCGCTCGATTACGCAGGGCTGCTTCAGCGGCAGGTCGATGAGCGCGAGGTATATCCGCCCCATGCTTTTATCGCTTAGCTGCGCCGAGAGCGCGGCGTGCGCGGCGTTGTTTTTGGCGACGAGCAGGGCGCCGCTGGTGAGTTTGTCCAGACGGTGCACGATGCCCGCGCGAAGCTCTCCGCCGAGCGTGGAAAGTAGATAGCCGCGAGACTTGAGCCAGTCCACGAGCGTGGGCTCTTTAACGCTTGCGGCGGGGTGGACGGTAAGGCCTGCGGGCTTATTTACCACGAGCAGATCCTCGTCCTCGTATAAAATTTCAATGTCGAAATCTAGCCTCTCCTCGCTTGTTTGCTGCGGCGCGGGCGCAGGGTAGTCGATGTGTACGAGCTCGCCTGCGGATAGCTTGTAGCCGGGCTTAGTTTGCACCGCGCCGTTCACTTTGACCGCTGCGGATTTGATCAGGCTTGATATTTGGTTGCGCGAAATTCCAAGCTGCGAGCTTAAAAAAATGTCGAGCCTTTCGCTGCATTGTGCTATTAGATTATCCAAATTTATACCTTTTTTGGCTATTCTTACGTCAAAATTTTAATTAGGATTAAGCGTTGTTTAAAATTGACAAAAAGATTTTAGCATATTTTGATTTCATTCAACCTTTTTTGATCGTGCCGATAGTGGTTTTTTCATACGTTTTAATAAGCGAGGCAAACGACGTGCTGTCCTCGAAGCAGGTAGTATATTTTGGCGTAGGATTTGCCGTTTTTACGCTGTTTTTTCTCTTTCCGATACGCAAATTTTTATATTTGATCCCGATATTTTATTGGACCAACATCATATTGCTGCTCAGCGTCGATTTTTTCGGCGTTAGCAAGCTAGGAGCGAGACGCTGGCTGGAGATTCCTTTTGTGCATTTTACGCTGCAGCCCAGCGAGGTGATGAAACCCGCGTTTATCCTGATGCTGATGTATCTGATACACAAAAATCCGCCGCCGAAAAACGGCTATGGGCTGAAGGATTTTTTGCGCCTTAGCTTTTACATACTTCTGCCTTTCGTTCTGATCGCAAAAGAGCCCGATCTAGGCACCGCCGCGATACTTTTTTTGACCGGATTTGCTATTCTTTTCATCATCGGCGTGGATAAAAAAATTTGGCTTACTCTGATCATCGTTTTTGTGGCCAGCTCGCCGATTTTGTACGAAAACATGCACGATTATCAAAAAAAGCGCATCGCCGATTTCATCAGCGAGGAGCCCAATTACCAGGTCAAGCAGGCGATCATCGCTATCGGAAACGGCGGCATCTACGGCAAGGATAGAGACGAGGCCACGCAGACGCACTTTAAATTTCTACCGATTGCGACGAGCGATTTTATCTTCGCTTACACGATCGAGCGCTTCGGCTTCGTGGGGGCTGCCGCGCTGATCGCGCTGTATGCGCTGCTGATACTGCATCTGCTGAGCCTAAACTACAACTTCAAAAACGATTATCTGATACGGGTGTTTACGAGCGCGCTTGCCTCGCTTATCTTTATCTACGCGGGCGTCAATATCTCGATGGTAGTGGGTTTCGCGCCCGTCGTAGGCGTGCCGCTGCCGTTTTTCAGCTACGGCGGCAGCAGCTTCATCACCTTTATGATCCTCTTTGGAATTTTGCAAAATTTGCTGACGTTTAGGATGAAGGATAACTACAAAACCTACAAGATTAGGATGTAAATTTAGCCCGTGCGGATAAATTTTGAAATTTTACAAAATCGCGCGGGACTTATTTTTAAGTCGGCGGTGAAATTTGAAGCAGCGGGCTAAATTTTAAAGCTCGCTACAAAATTACGCCGATGCCGAGCGTAAAAACCACCGCAAAAAAGGCGTATGTAAAGGCAAATTCCAAAGTTTGCGAATTAAAAAATCCGTAGTACAAAACGCTCGTGAAAAATCCGCCCACGAAGGCTACGGCAAAGATCCCGATCCGCGCCGCGACTGGCTTTGCGCCGCAAAATTTGTATAGATAAAAAACCCCGCAGAAGCTGATCGCAAACCAGATCATCGCAGGCACCGGCCCGCTTATGCGTGTCATGCCGAAGAGATTGGCTAAATTTAAAAGCAGTAAAAATATCACCGCAAGCGCGATCAGCGCGGATTTGATCATCTATCGCGCCTTGCGTCGGGCGCGGAATTTTCACCATCCTGATTGAAATTTTGCGCGGAATTTTCACCCGCGCCGCTAGCGAAATTTTCACTGATGTCGCCACTAGAATCTAAAATTTCATCCTTGCTTTGAGAATTTGAAATTTCGCCGCCGCTTTTAAGGCTTAAAATTTCATCCGCTGCACCGCTTTTGCTCTGCGGCTCCTGCGCCTCTTTTGCGCTGCTGAAATCCGCGTCTTTTAAATTTGCGCTCTCATCTAAATCTTTAGAGCCTTCGTCTGCAGAATTTTTATAAGTTTTATTTGAAAATCTTTTGTGCTTAATCTGTAGATAAAAGACGAAAGCGACGAACGCCGCCGCCGTGATCGCGATGTAGTAGCGGTTTTCGAAGAGCAGCACGCCCTCTACCAGCCCCGAAAACAGTGCCAGTAGCGAGGCGGTAAGAAACGGAAAGCGCACGAGCTCCTTTTCGCCGATCGCTAAGGCTATGAGCGCGACGCCGAATATCGTGGCGTTTAGTAATGCGCCTAGGATTTTGATTTCGGCGAAAAGATTTGGATTTACGCGCGAAGTGACGTAGAGTGCGAGCGCGACGGCTGCGAAAAGCAGGATCAAAAATACGATTTTTTTCATTTCAGACCTTTTAAGTTTATTTTTAAATTTTCACTTTCTTTATTTTTTTCATTCAAATTTATACTAGAATTAATATCGATTTCTTTTTTTTTTGAAAATATTTATATTAATCGTGTAATCTCCACCATTATGAGCTATTGTTAAATTTGCATCTGACGGAAGTTTGGTTAAAATATTCTCAAAATTTTCTTTTGTAAAAGTGTCTAATTTAGATTTATCAGTTTGAATAATCAAATTACTATCTTTATTATTTTTAACTAAACTTATATAACTATCATACAAATTTGTCGCCACTATTTTTGCTTCTTTTTCTGCTTTATCTCCAAGCGAAATTGCTGTAACTTTACCAAGCAAGTGATACGCACCAGCTGTAACAAGAGCCATAAACCAAGCAAAAGGATTACCCCAGTTATCGGCTAATATTGCACTGGTTATGCCAAAAGCAACAGCGTTTCCGTATGTTTCAGTTGAACTTTGTGTTACTGTTTTTGCCAAAGCACCATCGGTTTCTATAAAATAAGTTCGTATTTTATCGTCGTTATCTTCTGCTTTTACCACAATATCCAACGCATCTTTTGTGGCACCATTTATGTTACACAAATGTGTCCTAAATTCTAGCAATTTTACTTTTTCACCAAGTGGTAAAGTTTACAATAAATCTGTTGCTTTACAGATTTTATCTATCTCGTTAAACAATTTTTGCTCTACACTCATTTTTTATCCTTTCATTGAGTTATTTAGAATTAACGCTTTCACAATTTTTAATAACAATATTTGAGAAATTTTCTATGTCTGATAATTTTTGGCTAAATTTGATTTTAACTGTATCTTTTAAAGCTGATTTATCAATATATTTATTGTATCCATCTTGTAGATAACTATATAATTTTTCATTTACAGAAAGATTATTTTTATCCAAATAATACAATTTTGCTCCGCAACAATCAGTTTTATTAGTGCAATTTCGCTCATATTTTTCAAACATTGCATTGAAATAAAAATCTGTTAAATTTAGCATTGTCATTAACAAATTATCTTGAATTTGAAATATTTTTAAATCTCCGTATGGCAATCTTTGTATCATCAAATAAATTTCATTTGTCAAAATTTCTAACTTTTCATAATCTAAATTTTTAAAATTCATCGAGTTATCACCATTATATGCAAGTCCGTAAATTTCATCATACAACAAACACCATAAAATAATATCATCAATACTATTTTGCTCTAAATTTGCTTTTGTTTCTTTAAAGTGATAATTCATTTTTGAAAAAAGCGGTCGCATTAAAAAATTATCATAATTTACATATTTATGTAGTGTCGAAATCCAAATTTTATACTTCATAGTAGTCATAAATTCTTGTGTTATTTTTGGATTTGCCGATAATTCAATGTAATCTTTTTGTAAAGTTTTATTTATTTCAAATGTCTTTGCTACGATATTTACAACTACCAATAATACAAATGCAAATAATAAGCCTATTACAATTTTTAGAAATTTCATTTTTCTACCGCTATTTTTTATTCTCAAAATTTAATTCTGAAAATTTATTTTTTGTCAAATTTAAATCCCATCAGTATCGTTGATACCGAATTCTTTAAATTCACAAATTTAAATCTAGGCTACTAAACTTAAATTTGTGAATTTACGATTCAGCTGCACTCTTTCATGTGCATATAGCGCAGGTATTGGCGCGTTGCAACCGCCATGTCCGCAGCATTACGCAAATATCGCGCGTCCTGCGGACATAGCGCGAAATTTTAGGGCGCGACCGTGCTGTTTTAAGCGCGACTGGCGCAATATACACGCTCATAACTTAAAGCGCAATCCTAATTGCGCGGACGCGGTTTGAAACACGACTTGCGTTAGCGCGACCAAATCGCTATTTTCGCGCGGCTTAAATGCAATTCTGTCGGTAAATTTTACCGCCAGTCGCACTCTGCTGAGCAAGTGGCGCCAAGTCCATGCTTCAAAATTTTACGCCGAGCCGCGCTAAAAATTCCGCGCCTAAGATATATATCCCTAGCTCGTGGCGCCGCAAGACGCTCCGTAAAAAATTTACCTGCCCGTAGTAAATATTTGCACGCGAGCGAATTTTGCATGCAAGCGCCGCACGTTTTGCTTTAAATTTAGCGCAGCGGGCTTTAAAATTTTAAATCTAACTCCTCTCGCTCTGTTTATCGCAAGATCTGTGCCGCTCGCCAAACTATATCTGCGGAGCAAATCTTAGCGCCGAAATAAAATTTCATCTCGCTCGTAAAATCGCAGCGCGTAAAATTTCATCACTTGTTTTTCTGAAAGTACGCGTCCACGCCGTTTGCGATACCTTGGGCGATGCGGTCTTGATAGGCGCTTTTGCCTAAATTTTTACCTTCCTGTGGGTGCGTGATGTAGCCCATCTCCACGAGCACTGCGGGCATTGTAGCGCCCACCAGCACCCAAAACGGCGCCTCGCGCACGCCTCCGTCTCTGCTTGAGAAGCTCTTTTTGACCGAGCTTAGCATATAGCTTTGAATATCGATGGCAAGCTTGTTTGAGGATATTATCTTCTCGCGGTTTAAAAAATTTAGGAAGGTCTGCTTCGAGAAGGTATTCATATCCTCCAAATCGCCCCTGTTTTCGAGCGCGGCGGCGTTTTTACTGCGCTCGCTTCTAGCCGGGCTTAAGAAAAAGGTCTCCACGCCGCTCATTTTAAGTGCTGAGCTAGCGTTAGGAGCGGCATTTGCGTGGATCGAGATAAACATATCGGCGTTTTTTTTAGCGGCGAAAGCGGTGCGCGATCGTAGATTTATAAAAATGTCGGTGCTACGCGTGTAAAGCACCCTATAGCCGCGCTTTTGAAGCAGCGCGCCGAGCTTTTTGGATGTGGCTAGCACGACATTTTTTTCCTTTAGCCCGTTTCCGACCGCGCCAGAATCGCTGCCGCCGTGACCGGGGTCGATTACGATGAGCTTGCCCTTAGTGGATTTGTAAATTTTACCGGCGGCTACGGACGCGGTTTTGGCGCCTTGAGATTCATCTATCGTGCTGATTTGCGGCTCGCTATCTTGCTCTCGTCCGCGCTTGCGCCCTGATTTTTGATCCTTGTTTTTTTCTTCGCGCGCGGATTTTGTGGCTTTTAAGCCTTCAGCCGTACTTAAAATCATCATATTGCCGTTAATTTCTACGTTTGCGTTGAATTCTTTCGGGTCGCTAAGTACGATGCGCACGGTCTTATCGTTGTATTGCGAGGCGCGTACATCGCTAACGAAGCTATCTTTAAGCCGCGTTTTTTGTGACTTTTGCCGCGCGCTAAAATCAATCACGAAGCGAAAATTATCGCTACTTGCGATCGTAAAATCTTTATAATCGCCGCGCTTTAGATCGCGGTTAAACTCAAGCACGATCTCATCCCCATCACCGCGCAGCGATGCTAGAGCGAGTTTGGCATCGGGGGCGGATTTTTTTACGCTGCTTTTGCGAAGTTCAGAATCTAGTCGCTCTGTCGCAGCGCTACCTGCGGAATTCTGCGCTTGTAAGGAGTCATCGGCTCCTGCGGGATTTTCGCTCGCGTCGTTGCTACGCGCATCGTCTGTTGAATTTTTTGCGTCGTCCGCGTTGCGGGGCCTAGTGGAGCGTAGAAACTCCAAATCCTCACTAGATAGGGAGCTTAGATCGGCTTCTTCTGGCGCGCGCGTCTTTTTAAGATTTTTGGAAGTGGAATTTTTTGAATTCTTAGAGTTTTTTGAGGCGGAGGCTTTGGAGCTATGCACCAAATTTGAAGCGTTCTTCTCGTCCGAGCTTTTGGAATTTTTTGCGTTTTCATCTTTGAGCTTTTTAGAATTCGTGCTGCTATCGCTTGCTTTGCCTTGTAATTTGGCTAGCGCAGATTCATAAGGCGATGAGTCGAGTCCTAAATTTTTAGAACTATAAACCAATCTCTTTAGTGCTTTGATGTGGACCTCTTTATCGGACGTGCCTTGGTAGAGCGATTTTAGCTCTTTGTGCAGCGAGCGCTTGTAATTCGGCGTCGCTACGATGAAATCCTTGTCGAATTTCGCAAAAAACGCCTCGCTGGAAGCTCCAAACGCCAATACGCAGCTAAAAGCTGCGATTAGAAAAATTTTAACTATCTTCGCCATTTACAAGTTTTTCTATCAATTCCTTCACAGATATGATCTCGTTCAGTCGCCATCCGTTCGCACCGGTAAAAAACAGACCGCTTTGCGTTTTACCCAGATACGCGTCGCTTAGGCGGTCGGCGATGCAGTATCCTACGGCATTAGCGCCTTTGCCGCGCTCGCATGGGCTTACGCAGTTGCTGATACAGCGGATCTTAGGCGCCGTGCCTGCGGCGATCATATCTTGCAGATTGGTATGAATGCCGCGCGCGGGATAGCCTACGGGCGATTTTAGAAGCCGTATGTCCTCTTTTTTGGCATTAAGAAGTACCTGCTTAAATTCCTCCGCGGCGTCGCATTCAAAGGTGCCGATGAAGCGCGTACCCATCTGCACGCCGTCCGCGCCCAAAGATTTCACGCGATCGATGTCGGTTTTATCCCAAATTCCGCCTGCGACAAATAGCGGAAAGCTGCCCCATTGCGAGATTTCTGCTTTTACTTGCGGAATTAGATTATCCAGCGCAAACGCCGGATCGCCACACTGCTCGTAGGTAAAACCCTGATGCCCGCCGCTAAGAGGGCCCTCAAGCACTACGGCGTCGGGAATTCTGTCGTAGCGCTGCTTCCAGCGTTTGGCGATGATCTTAAGAGCCTTGGCGGAGGAGACGATGGGTACGAGCGCGACGTTCGGGAAATCTGCCGTAAATTCCGGCAGATTGGTAGGAAGTCCCGCGCCGCTAATGATAACGTCGATGCCTGCCTCACACGTGTCGCGCACGATGCGCTCGTAGTCGTTCGCTGCGCACATTACGTTCATCCCCAAAGGCGCATTGCCGCAAATTTTACGGGCGTTTTGTACGATGGCAAAAAGCGCCTCTTTGCTATAAAAATTCTCGCTTTGATATGGTCTGCCCTCGAGCGATTTTTTGGCAAATTTAAGATTTTCGTAGTAGCCGGTGCCGACCGAGCTAATGACGCCTAGACAGCCGTTTAGGCTGACATTGCCGGCTAGCTTGTCCCAGCTGATACCAAGTCCCATGCCGCCTTGAATTATCGGGTGCGCAATCTCGTGTTTGCCTATTTTTATACTCATTAATCCACCTTTAATTTAGCGAATTTTTTCTTTCCTACTTGGAGTGTATATTCGCCCGAGCTAAGCTGAAGCTGCTCATCTAAAATTTTATTTTGATCGATACTGACGGCGTTTGATTTTATCAACCTGCGCGCATCCGAGCTGGATACGGCGAGCTTGCAGCTAATTAACGCCTTTACGATCCATGCAGGCGAGCTTACGTGGTACTCCTTGATCTCGCTAGGAAGCTCGCCGGCGCCGTGGACGCGGTCAAATTCCTGCTTGGCTTCAAAGGCGGTGTTTTCGTCATAAAATTGCGTGACGATCTCGGAGGCAAGCTCCTCCTTAACCGCCTTAGGATGGATCGAACCATCCGCCACAAAGCCTTTTATTAGCTCAATATCTTCGCTGCTTTTTTGGCTTAGCAGATTATACCAATCCCACATTAACGCATCGCTGATACTCATCACCTTGCCGTACATATCATGAGGCGTATCGGTTACGCCGATGTAGTTACCGAGGCTTTTGCTCATTTTGTTTGTGCCGTCGGTACCTACCAAAAGCGGCATCATCACGACGCTTTGTTCTTTGCCGACATCATAAATTCTTTGCAGCTGGCGACCCATTAAAAGATTAAATTTCTGATCGGTACCGCCAAATTCTATATCGCATTTCATGCAAACGCTGTCGTATCCTTGCAGTAGCGGATACATAAACTCGCTGATGCTGATCGGCTGCTCGGCCTTGTAGCGCTTCTCAAAGTCGTCGCGCTCGAGCATCCTGGCAACATTAAAAGTGCTTGATAGCTCGATCATACCGCTAGCACCCAGGCGGTTGGTCCATTCGGAGTTAAACATCACCTTAGTTTTTGCGGGATTTAGAATTTTAAAGACCTGCTGCTCGTAGGTTTTGGCGTTTTGAAGCACGACTTCGCGCGCTAGCTTTTTACGAGTCTCGCTCTTGCCCGTAGGGTCGCCGATTTGAGCGGTAAAATCGCCGATTAGAAACTGCACGATCGCGCCGTGGTTTTGCAAAAATGCAAGTTTATTTAGCACGACGGCGTGACCTAGGTGCAGATCCGCAGCAGTGGGATCCATGCCGATTTTGACGTAAAAGACCTCGCCGCTGTCGTAATAGCGCCTAATCAGTGCCTCTATTTGCTCTTCGCCGATGATCTCCGCGACACCGCGCTTAAAATTTTCCATAATGCCTTGAATGTCAGCCATTTGCTCTCCCTTATTTAGTTTTTATATACGTCCGTAAGCGATACGAAATCCACGATTTTAAAGCGGTTTTTGAGTTTATCTTTAATCTCCGTGGAGTCTAAATTTTCGTTTAGCTCGATGATGATCTCAAAATAATCCGACGTCGTTTCGCTATTTTCGTTGAGGCTTATCGACACCAGATCGACCTCGAGCTTGACTAAATAGTTCAAAAACGTCGCCAGCGAGCCGCGCTTGTTTTCTAAATTTAATATGATCTTGTAGCGGTGCGGCGCATTACGCGTCCATTTTACGAAGATCATCTCATCGGTTTTGATTAGCTCGCTTGCACGTTCGCACAGCTTATGATGCACCGTTACGCCATGTCCGTTGCGAAAGCCGATGATGTCGTCACCGCGCTTTGGGTTGCAGCAGTAATCAAACTCAACCTCGTCGATTTTAAAATTTGAATACACCACGATGTTGTCAAATTTTTGCTTCTCGATCTCATACTTGCTGCGAAATTTCATATTGAAAAATTTCTCTTTGAGCGGGTATTTTTTCAGCGCATTTACGACGTCTTTTAAAAATACCGAGTCGTAGGCAGCTTTGCCGATCTTTTTGCTTAAATTTTCTTTTTCAAGCCAGCTTAGAATGCTCTCCTTGCTCGTCGTAAAGATCGCGCATAAAATTTTAATCGCTACTTCAAAATTTATATCTCTGATCTTTTGTTTGCAAAACGCCTTTATCGTCGCGCGCGCCTTGCCGGTTTTTACAGAGCTTAGCCAGCTGCAGCGGTAGTGTGGCTCGCTTCCGGTGATGATATGAACGATATCTCCGTTTTTAAGCTCCGTTAATAGCGGCACTTTGACGCGGTTTATAAAGGCCTCGGTCGCTTTTAAACCCACTTGAGAGTGTATCTCGTAGGCGTAATCAAGCGCCGTGGCGCCTCGCGGCAATGTAAAAATTCCGCCCTTGGGAGAATACACGGCGATATCCTCGACGTAGAGGCTGTCTTTGGCGTATTCGTAAAGATCCTCGGCGTTGGCGTCGTCCTCTTCCTGCATGCCGATGTCGTTTAGCCAATCAAGCTTCGGATTGATCGAGCCGCTATATTTATATTTCCAGTGCGCGGCGACGCCGAATTCCGCGGTGTTGTGCATATCAAAGGTGCGGATCTGCACCTCTACGATCATACTTTCGTTAAAGACTGTTGTGTGGATCGTCTGGTAGCCGTTTTGCTTCGGAAGCGCGATATAATCCTTAAAGCGCGAGATCAGCGGATTAAATTTAGTATGGATGATGCCAAGAGCCAAGTAGCAATCCATCGGCTTTTGCACGATGATGCGGATAGCCAAAAGATCGAGCACCTCCTCGATCGAAATTCCTTTGCGCTGCATCTTTAAAAAGATCGAGTAGTAGTGCTTCATCCGCTTTTGGATCTCAAAGCTGCCCTCGCTAAAGCCGTTTGAAAGCATATACTCCTTGATCTTTTCGCTAAATTTGCTCAAGCTCATCTGAAGCTGCTGCTTGTGTTCCTCGACGTAATCGGCGATCGCCGAGTACTCTTTAGGCATGACGTATTTAAAGCTGAGATCTTCAAGCACGTTTTTGATCGATGAAATTCCAAGCCTGTGTGCGATCGGCGCATAAACCAAAAGCGTTTCCTCGCCGATACGTTTTTGCTTATCTGGGCGAAGTGCGTCTAGGGTTAGCATATTGTGTAGCCTATCGCAGAGCTTTACGACTAAGACGCGCTGATCGTTAATGGAGATCATCAGCATCCTGCGGAAGGTAAGCGCGGTGGTGCGTAGCTTAGCGTTACTATCGCTGGATGGGGCTAATTTATCCTCTCTAATGTTTACGATTTTAGTAAGCCCTTCTACGATCTTGGCTACTTCGTCGCCGAATCTTTGTCTAACCTGCTCGATGCTGTAATCTGTGTCCTCTACTACGTCGTGTAGTAGCGCAGATATCACCATCGCGTCGTCTCCGCCCATAAAAGATACGAAGCAAGCTACCAAAATCGGATGGATCGCATACGGCTCGCCGCTTTTGCGAAACTGCCCGTCATGCTGCGCGATGCATAAATTTATAGCATCCACTAGCAGCGGAGTGGGCTCTTTTAGATTATAAAGCAGCTGCTTGGCGCTTTGAATGTCTTTGGTATCGACGACATCGTCGATGAGACTTTCTAAGAAGTTATCATTAATCCTTGTCAACGATTCCATCTAATGCGATCTTACCTTCGGCTAGTTCCAAGATTGCTATATCGGCAAATTTCATCCTGCGAGTATCTACGTTATCTATTAACGGCGGTTCACCTGCAGCTAGCTGCTCGGCGCGTTTGCTTATCATCAAAGATAGCTTATATCGGTCTCCGCCGGTTACTTTTAAAGCCTTGGCTACTATTTGTTCGGTTCTCATCAATTCTCCTTAAATTTAAAATTTTAGTTTTTTACGATCGAGCAGGAGCTTAGATCTCCGCCATCGACGATTTTGTATAAATTTCCGCTCTTAAACATATTGCACACGATGATCGGAAGCGCATTATCCTTAGCAAGCGCGATAGCCGTATCGTCCATCACCCTGATGTTGTCGTGCAGGGCTTGATCGTAAGTGACTTTGGAAAGCAATTTGGCGTCTTTAAATTTTTGCGGATCCTTATCGTAGATCCCCATTACCTTGGTTGCTTTTATGATAGCGTCGGCTCCGATCTCGATCGCGCGGAGAGTGCCCGCAGTATCGGTCGTGAAGAATGGATTTCCCGTGCCCGCGGCAAAGATCACGACGCGGCCTTTTTCGAGGTGCCTTTTAGCGCGGCCGATGATGAAGGTCTCGCAGATCGCTTCCATCTTTATAGCGCTTTGCACACGCACATCCATGCCTGCGTATTCTAGCGCCTCTCTCATCGCGATTGCGTTGATGACGGTCGCTAGCATACCCATATGATCGCCGCTGGTGCGTTTGATGATACCGCTAGCTGCGGCGCTTACGCCTCTTATGATATTGCCGCCGCCGATTACGATGCCTACTTCGATGCCGCCTTCTACGAGCTGCTTGATCTCTTTAGCGATAAATTTTAAAATTTCGCTGTCAATCCCAAAGCCGTTCTCTCCCGCTAGCGCTTCACCCGAAAATTTTACGAGTATGCGATTGTATTTAGCCATAAATTTAGCTCCTAATAAAATTTTAAAATATTACCCAAAAGTCGTTTAAAAATAACTTTTTAGGCTATTTTAGATGATCTTTAAGGCGGTTTATCCAGATCTTTTTCGGAGCGATTATCTCGCTAGCGCTGCCGTTTACGGCGTGATAGATCAATGTGCCGTGCAAGCTCGCGTAGTAGCGGATTATGAGGCGCTGCAAATAGGGCTCGTAGCTCGGCACGAACCAGCCGTTATTGCTGATCGCTACGACGTATTTGGGCGAGCCCTCGTAAAGCTCTGCGCGCGTAGCCTCGTAGCAAACGGCGCTTCTTACGCTTCGCCCGCCAAGCTCGTAGTCGCTAAAGCCGCTAGCTGTGGAAAAATCGGTCGCGCCGCCTAACAGCACGCGGTTGATAAAATTTCGCGCAAATTCCGGCAGCGGCACCATTTCGCCAAACGGCACCAAAATGTGCTTATCGAAGCGCTTCATTTCCCCGTTCGCAAAAAGATAGGCGCTGTTGTAAAATTTCCCGTCCTCATACGCTTCCGCGCCCGCTACGATAGTAATTGCGCGCGATTTTTCCTTTAGAGCTTCAACTAGCGCATTTTCTAAATTTAGCGGCATCGCAAAGGCACTCTCGGGCAAAATTATCGCGTCTTGTCCCTCTGCGATCGCATCGTCTATGCGGGCCAAATTTGCCAACGCGGCGGATAAAATTTTATCTTTTGCCCAGATGTCATGCTGCGAAATATCGGTGTTTGCGAGTGAAATTTTAATCGGTAGTGGCTCGGGCTCTTTTTGGCTGAATTGCAATGCGCAGATCAAAAACGCCGTGAAAATTAGGGCGTTAAGCTTAGCCGCCGCACCGCACCCCCGTAGATACAAAACCGCGCAAAGCCCCGCTAAAATCAGAGCCAGCGCGCTAAGATCGGCTCTGAAAATTCCATGGCTTAGCAGCAGTTCAAAATTTAGCCAATCAAAGCCGAAAGGGTGGATAAATTTCAGCGCTAAAAGACACGCAGCGCGCAAAACGGGCGCGTCAAAGATCGCAAAGATGCGGAAAATAAAGGCATAAACGAGACAAATTCCAAGAATTTCAAGCGGGATCAGAAACGCAAGATTGAAATAGATCAGGCTGAAGCTGATCCAGTGCATCCACAGTGCGCCGATAAAAAATCCGCACCAAAACCACTCCGCCTTGCTTGCTTTTAGTAGATAAAAAAGTGCTGCTATCGCAATTAGAGGCGAGAAAAATTCCGCCGCCAGAGCGCCTAAGCCGTCAAATTTAGAGCTTAAAATTTCTACGAAAATAAAATTTGAAAGCGCAAGAGCAAGAACAAAGCCTTTATTTATGTAACTTAATGTAAAATAGCTACTTTTTAAATTTCTAATGAAGGAAACACATGGAACAAGGAAACTTCTTTGCATCAATCCTGCCTATCGTCGTAATCTTTGCGATTATGTATTTTTTGATTATCAGACCGCAGCAAAAGCAGGCCAAGGATCATAAAGCGATGGTCGATGCGCTCGGCAAAGGCGATAAGATCATAACTAGCGGTGGCATAAAATGCACGGTCGTGAAAACAAACAATGATTTTATCACAGTTAAGCTTAACGATGAGGTCATGGTTGAGCTGGATAAACAATTTGTGGCAAGAAAATTAGATGAGCAGTAAAATTTCATACCGTCTGCTGATCTTTTTGGCTGCGGTTATTTTTTCGGCGATTTTTGCCGCGCCTTCGATCTTTCAGACCGAAAAGGGAAGCAAGATAAACTTGGGTTTGGATCTGCAAGGCGGCCTACATATGCTTTTGGAAGTTCAAAGCGACGAGGCGGTCGTTTCAAAGATCAAATCGATCGCTGCGAGCGTCAATTACGCCGCCAAGCGCGATGATCTGCTGATGGACGGGCTAAAATTGGAAGGTGATTCGTTCGAGTTTGAAATTTTAGACGCGGACGAGGCTTCTAAATTTGATGCAATTTTGCATAGTGCGGCAAGCGGATTAGACATTCAAAAATCTGGCGAAAAATACCGCGTCACGCTAACGCCGGAGGAGGTCGAAGCGACTAAAAAGTACGCGATCGAACAGGCCGTAGAAACTATCCGCAACCGTTTGGATCAATTCGGACTTGCGGAGCCGACGGTAGCAAAGCAGGGCGAGAGCTATATTTTGGTTGAGCTTCCGGGTGTCAAAAGTGCAGCGGATGAGCAACGCGCCAAGGATCTGATCGCCAAAGCGGCTCACTTGCAGCTTATGGCGGTGGACGACGTACGCCAAGACCGCGCGCAGACTATCAGCGCAGCGGATGCCAGAGCTTACGGCGACGTGATCTACCCGGACGTTAAAAATCCGAATTACAAGTATCTCATAAACGAAATTCCGGTGCTTGATGGCGCGATGCTAGTTGATGCGAAGGTCGCTTTCGATCAGCACACCAACCAGCCGATCATAAATTTTACGCTAAACTCTCAAGGCGCTCAAATTTTTGGCGATTTTACCGGCAAAAACGTCGGCAAGCGTCTAGCTATCGTACTTGATGGCAAGGTTTACTCCGCACCGCGCATAAACGAGCGTATCGGCGGCGGCAGCGGTCAGATCAGCGGTGGATTTAGCGTCGAGGAGGCGCACGACGTAGCGATCGCGCTTAGAAGCGGCGCGCTTTTGGCTCCGGTCAAAGTATCCGAAACTCGCAGTATCGGTCCTAGCCTAGGACAAGATAGTATCGATAAAAGTATGGCAGCGCTTAGTCTTGCAGCGGTTGCGATTTTGATCTTTATGATTTTATACTACGGCGTAGCGGGGCTTTTTGCCGATATCGCGCTTACGGTCAATATCTTGTTTTTGATAGCTTGTATGGCGCTATTCGGCGCTACTTTGACGCTTCCTGGAATGGCTGGAATCGTACTAACTATAGGAATGGCGGTAGATGCGAACGTCATCATTAACGAGCGCGTTAGAGAGGTGCTAAGGACGGGAGTTTCAATCCGCCAAAGTATAAATAAAGGCTATGAAAACGCTATGAGCGCGATCGTGGATTCAAATATCACTACGCTAATTACTTCTGCTGCGCTTTATGCTTACGGCACGGGTCCAGTGAAGGGCTTTGCCGTCACGATGAGCATCGGTATCGTAGCGTCGATGATAACGGCTATTTTAGGCACTCACGGAATGTTTGAGTTAGTAATGGATAAGATGGAAAAAAGCAAAAATACCGCGCTTTGGCTCGGTTATAAAGTAAGAGGAGGCGCAAATGCAAGTGTTCGATAAGGGCAAAATTTATGATTTTATGAAATTTAGATATTTTACCTTTGCGCTTTCTGCTGTTTTGATAATAGGCTCTATTGCGCTATTTTTCATTAAGGGCATTAATTACGGCATCGATTTTAGCGGTGGTACACTCATTCAGGTTAAATACGACGCTAAAGCACCGCTTGATGAGATCAGAAAGCGCTTCGAAGCGGCAAATTTAGGCAATATCAACGTTACGGAATTTGGTAGCGATCAAGAGGTTACGATTAGATATTCGGGCGCTGCGAGTGAACTGGGCGATAATCCCGCCTTAGCGGCGCAAAAAATTTTGCAAGGTAGTGGAAACTTCGACATTCGCAAGGTCGATATCGTAGGTCCTAAAGTCGGCGAGGAGCTTCGCACAAACGGAATTTTAGCGGTATGCGTGTCGTTTGCGCTCATTTTGGTTTATATCACCCTGCGGTTTGAGTGGAGATTTGCGGTCGCCGCAGTGCTATCGGATCTGCACGACGTCGTAGTTGCCGTAGGTGCGATGATTTTAGCCGGTGTGGATTTCAACCTTGAAATTCTAGCTGCACTACTAACCATAATGGGCTACTCGCTAAACGATACCATCGTTGTTTTCGATAGAATTCGAGAGGGTGTAAAAGATAGCAAATCGATTAAGCTTGACGAGGTTATAAACGAATCGATCTCTCACACGCTATCGCGCACGCTGCTTACTTCGCTTACGACTCTCATCGTCATCGTGATTTTATTCGTCTGGGGCGGAGAGATGATCCACGGCTTTAGCTTCGTGATGCTAATAGGCGTCATAGCAGGAACATTCAGCTCCGTATTTGTAGCTGCTCCGATGCTGATTTTGTTTAAATTTAACGTTGAGAAGTACCGCGCATTTTTGGCTGAAAAACAGCGCCGTATCAAAGAGAAAGAAAAGAATCGCGCCATGTATGAAAAAGGCACGGTGTAAGGATAAAAGATGAACTGGGGAAGGGTAATTTACATATTTTTTGCGCTGATGAGTATGACTACGATAGGCGGGTTTTTGTATGAGAAGAATGAAATTTTACTTTTCATAGCAACCAGCGTGAATGCGGTCTCGACGCTTTTGAAGGTAGGCGTGCGAAATATGCTAGCAGCCGAGCTTTTTGCAAGCTCGCTCGTAGCAGATCTGCATCTCATACCGGCGTTCGTTTTGATTGTAGTAGCGCCAGGAGATCTGTCGATCGTGACCTCGCTTGCGATCGGCGCGCTACTTGCAAACTTTTTCTCGCTAATTTTAATAGCGATCGAATCGGCAAAAACTAAAGACGAATTCTAGGAGCGCAAAATGCCTTACGATAGTAAAAGTATTGAGCTTAAATGGCAGAAAATTTGGGACGATGAGGGGGTTTTCGAGCCTAAGGACGATTATAGTCTACCTAAAAAATATATCCTTTCGATGTTTCCCTACCCAAGCGGCCGCATCCATATGGGGCACGTGCGAAACTACAGCATCGGCGACGCTTTGAGCCGCTACTACAGGCTGCGCGGATACAACGTGCTTCAGCCGATCGGCTTTGATAGCTTCGGCATGCCTGCGGAAAACGCGGCGATCAAACACGGCACTCATCCCAAAACTTGGACCTACGAAAATATCGATTATATGAAAAACGAGCTGCACCGCCTAGGCTTTAGCTTTTCGGCTCGTCGCATGCTTGCTACCTCCGATCCGCTTTATACGCGCTGGGAGCAGGAATTTTTCATCAAACTTTTTGAAAAAGGACTCATCTACAGAAAAAGCGCCGTGGTAAATTGGTGCGAGCACGATCAGACGGTGCTTGCCAACGAGCAGGTCGAGGAGGGCAGGTGCTGGCGCTGCGGCAACGAGGTCGTGCAAAAGCAGATGCCGGGCTACTACCTAAAAATCACCGCCTACGCGCAGGAGCTTTTGGATTGCCTAAAACAGCTTGAGGGCAAGTGGCCCGCTCAGGTGCTTACGATGCAGGAAAACTGGATCGGGCGCAGCGAGGGTTTAGAATTTGGCTTTAAATTTGACGAGCAAAGCAGCGCCAAACTTGGCGGTATCGAGGGCTTTAAGGTCTTTACGACGCGCCCCGATACGATTTACGGCATGAGCTACGCGGCGCTTGCGCCGGAGCACGAGGTCGTAAAGAGGCTTTTGGATAATAATTTACTTGACGCCAAAGCTGCGGCGAAGGTGAGAGAAATTTTAAATCAAAGCCCGCGCGAGCGCCAAGCAAGCGATAAAGACGGCGTGAGCCTCGGAATCAGCGTGCTTCATCCGCTAAGCGGAAAAAAAATCCCCGTTTGGACTGCAAATTTCGTCCTAGCAGAATACGGCGGCGGTGCGGTTATGGCGGTACCTGCGCACGACGAACGAGACTTTGAGTTTGCAAAGAAATTTAACCTGCCGATCATTCAAAGTATCGCGCCTAAAAATGGCGATTACGACGCTAGCAAAGCTTACGTAGAGAGCGGAGTTTTGGTAAATTCCGCGGAATTTAGCGGCATGGATA
Organism: uncultured Campylobacter sp.; assembly: GCA_963528355.1. Taxonomy (GTDB): domain Bacteria; phylum Campylobacterota; class Campylobacteria; order Campylobacterales; family Campylobacteraceae; genus Campylobacter_B. The sequence continues at coordinate 186,226 of CAURUZ010000003.1, read as the reverse complement.
GCGAGAAGGCAAAAAGCGCCGTCATCTCAAAATTTGAAGAGCTAGGGCTTGGGCGTCGCGTGGTAAATTTTAAACTGCGCGATTGGGGGGTAAGCCGCCAGCGCTACTGGGGCGCGCCGATCCCGATGATCCACTGCCCAAAATGCGGGTTGCTAAGCGAGGAAATTTCAAATCTGCCCGTAGGGCTTCCGCAGGATATTAAGATCACCGGCAAAGGCAATCCGCTGGATACGCATCCTAGCTGGAAGTTTTGCAAATGCCCTAAATGCGGCGGCGACGCGGTACGCGAGACCGACACGCTTGATACATTTTTTGAAAGCTCGTGGTATTTCGCGCGCTATGCAAGCGACGAGCGGATGTGGCAGCAGCGGGCGTTTGACGAGCAAAGCGTGAATTACTGGATGAACGTCGATCAATATATCGGCGGCATCGAGCACGCGATTTTGCACCTTTTATACGCAAGATTTTTCCAAAAGGCTCTTCGCGACATAGGCTATCTGCGCGATAGCGAGCCGTTTGAGCGGCTGCTAACTCAGGGCATGGTGCTAAAAGACGGCGCAAAGATGAGTAAAAGCAAGGGAAATACCGTTGATCCGGACGACATCATCGAGACCTACGGCGCCGATACGGCGAGACTTTTTATACTTTTTGCCGCACCGCCGCAAAAGGAGCTTGAGTGGAACGACAGCGCGGTAGAGGGCTCGTATAAATTTTTAAATCGTCTCTACGATCGCGCCGAAAATGCCTACGCTACTGATAAAATTCCGCAGATCGACCACGCCGCTTTAAATAAAGAGGAAAAATACGCCCGCCTTAAAGTTTACGAGGCGCTTAAGAAATCGCAGCAGGTTTATGAGAGCAGTTTCGCTTTCAATACCCTAATCGCCGCGTGTATGGAGGCGCTAAATGCGCTAAACGCGCAGAGCGACAAAGACGTATTTACCGAGGGCTACTTTGTGATATTAAACCTGCTTGAGCCTATCGTGCCGCACATCTGCGCCGAGCTTAGCGAGAAGCTGTTTAAGAGGCGTAATTTCGGCGAGCTGAGAGTTTGCGAAGAGGTCTTTGAGAGCGATACGATCAAGCTTGCCGTCACGATTAACGGCAAAAAGCGCGCCGAGTTTGAAGCGGGCGCAAGCCTAAGCGAGAGCGAAATTTTAAACCTTGCGAAGCAGAACTGCGCCAAATGGCTAGAGTGCAAGAGCATCGTAAAAGAAATTTATGTCAAAAACAAGCTCGTAAATTTGGTGATAAAGTAGGCAAAGATGAGAAAAGCTTTAACCGTTTTTTGTTTGATTTTTTTAATCGGCTGCGGCTACAAGCCCGTTTCGAGGATCGCGAAAGAGACGATGAGTGGAAGCGTATTTGTGGATGTGATGATGAGCAAAACTGATCCGCAAAACACCGTCGCTATCAAAGATGCGATCAGGCAGGGTATAGTTCAGCGCCTAGGGATGAGCCTTTCGGATAAAAACTCGGCGCAGACGATCGTAGTAGCAAGCATAAAAAGCCTAAGCTTTAGCGAGCTTTCATACGATCAGTTCGGCTATGTCACTAGCTACCGCGCAAATCTCATCGTAAATTTTAGCACTAAGCTTAAAAACGGCGAGGTTTTCAGCAAGGATTGCGTGGGCGATTATGATTTTAAAGTTAGCCGCCTAGTCAAAAATAGCTACGATACGAGCTCGATCATTAGCGATAAGGACCGCTACAAGGCGATCGAAAATGCCTCCGCGCAGGCGTTTGACGAGTTTATTTCGGCGCTTGCGATTAGGGGATTCAGACTTGAGCGGGCACAGCATTAAAGAATTTTTGCAAAATCGCCCGATTTATTACAAAAAAATCGACTATGAGCGCTTCCCACGGGCATATGCTGCCATTAAAGATAAAATTCCGCTCAAAAATGTCATTCAAATCATCGGCACCAACGGCAAGGGCAGCACCGGGCGATTTTTGGCTAACGCGATCGCCGCAGCGGGCTTTAACGTCGGGCACTACACCAGTCCGCACGTTTTTAAGCTCAACGAGCGCATCTATTTAGGCGGACGCATCGCGCAAAACCCCGTTTCTGCGTTAAATTCAGGCGCTTCAAATTTTAAAAATGAGCAAAATTCCGCTTCGGCGTCAAATTTTACAGAAAAACAAAATTCCATAAATATGCAAAATTTTACGAGCAGAGAAAATTCCGCCTCTCAAATTTCTATTTCTAATTTGCAAAATTCCGCCACTCAGAATTCGCACGGTGAGCAGAATTATGCTTTGCAAAGCTTCGTTTCTACCACACGAAATTTTTGTAGCGAGCAGAATTCCATCGCGCAAAATTCCATCGATACGCAAAATTCTGCTTATACACAAAATTTATGGAATTCGCAAGATCTCAAATCGTCGTCTGAGCAAAATTTAAAATTTTCGCCGGAGCAAAATTTTAAATCTCCGCTAAGATCAAATTTTAAATCCGCTCAAAGCTCGCCTCCCATTTCGCTAGGGCGCGATGCTACGGATGAGGAGCTTGATTTCGCGCATGAGTTTTTGCAAGAGAGCTTGCCCGCGGAGTTTAAAGATAGCCTGTCGTATTTCGAGTATCTCACGCTTGCGGCGGCAGTGCTTTTTAGGGATTGCGATTACTGCGTGATCGAGGCCGGGATGGGCGGCGAGTTTGACGCTACGTCGAGCTTCGGGCGCATGCTGTCGCTTTTTACACCGATCGGCACTGATCATTTGGGTATGCTAGGACAAAATCTAGAGCAGATCGCCCACACCAAGCTCATTACGATGGATAAAGAGGCGATTTTAAGCGACGAGATGAGCGAGGTTCCGCTTCGTATCGCGCGGCAGATCGCAGAGCAAAAAGGAACTCATTTGAGGTTTGCAGCAGAGCTTTTAAGCAAGAGCGAGCGAGCGCAGATCGCGGAATTTTGCGCGCGCAACGATCTGCCTAAATTTCAAATTTCAAATTTAGCTCTAGCGCTTGCTGCGATGAAATTTTTAAATCTGAAATTTGAAATTTCGCAGCTACCGCCTCTAAATTTACGCGGCAGGATGGAGGTTTTGGCGCCGAATTTACGCGTGGATGTCGGGCACAACGAGCTTGCGGCACAGCAAGTCGCCCGCGAAATTACCGAAATCTACGGGAGTAAAAAAATCGTGCTGATTTACAACGCCTTTGCCGATAAGGACGTAGCTGCTGTGCTGCGGACTTTGGCGCCCGTAGTGGAGCGCGTGGAGATCTTTAACTACGAGGTTGCGGATCGCGAAATGGCAGCAGAGGCGATAACCCGCGCGCTTGACGCGCTTAAAATTCCGCATTCGCCGTTTCGTGGTGAGCTTAGAGAGGATGAGGAGTATTTGGTTTTCGGCTCGTTTCATTTGGTAGAAAATTTCATTTTATGGCTTGAGGCGCGCCGTGGCTAAAACTAAACTCACCCTAAGCGATCAGTTTGGCACCAAGACGCTGTATTTTGGCGAAAATTTTAGATTTCAACTTAAAATTTTATCCGCGTTTTTTGTAATTTTTCTGCTTGTTTTGTTTTTTGCGATATTTAAACTCGCGAGCGACCGATCAAATTTAAAAGAGCTAAACAAAACCCTATATGCCGAAAATCTCGCGCTTAAAGAGCAAAATATCGCCCTTGAGGGTAAAAACGAGGAGGTGCTTGCCAAGCTGGACGGACGCGAGGACGATGGAGGCGGGCTGGATAGTGATATCCAGGTAATGCTTGCGATGAATGAGATGAAAAAGGAGCGTAAAAAGGGCTCCGGCGCGCATATTGCAGCTAGCGAAAAAACGGCGAGCGCAATCCTTAGCGCTGTGCCTAACGGACTTCCGATGCAGTATCGCGGCGTAACTAGCCCTTTTGGGATGCGCACTCATCCAATCAGCGGCGTTATGAGGATGCACCACGGCATCGACTTGCGAGCAAGCGAGGGCACTCCGGTGTTTGCGACGGCAGAGGGCTTCGTGCAGTTTGCAGGCGGCAGCGGCAGCGGATATGGAATTTTAGTGATTTTATCGCACAATTACGGCTTTGAGACCCGCTACGGCCACCTTAGCTCTGCGGTCGTAACGCCCGGTTCTTGGGTTAAAAAAGGCGATCTCATCGGCTATAGCGGTAACACCGGCTACAGCACCGGTCCGCACTTGCATTACGAAGTTAGGTTTTTGGCTCAAAGCGTCGATCCTGCAAATTTTATGAGCTGGAACGCGCAAAATTTCAAAAATATCTCAACCTTGGAGCCTAACGTATCGTGGCAGGAGATCGCAAACGTCGTGCAGCACCAGATCGAAAGGTTTAAATAATGCAAGCCGAGGTTTACGAATACTTTTTGCAAAACCAAAAAGAGATTTTGATCTGCGAGGACGATAAAGAGGCTGCGGCGTGCGAGCAGGTGCTTAAATTTATGGGCTACGCGACCTTTTGCCTGCCCGATTTTAGAGCGAGCTTCGGCGAGGATCTGCGCAGCTACATGGGTGAGCTTGCGGGTATCAGCACCGCTCTTAGCGCGTTTTACAAAGCAAGCGGCAAAAAAATTTTAATCTCGCCAGTCCGCACGATCCTAAACAAACTCCCCGCAGCAAGCCATCTGCGCCCGTTAAATATAAAATTTGGAAGCGAGTTAAACTTAAGCGAGCTGAAAGAGGAAATTTTGCGCCTGGGATACGACGTGCGCGACATCGTCGAAAGTATGGGCGAGGTGAGCTTCCGTGGCGAGATCATCGATATTTTTTCGATAGGGAGCGAAAGCGCGGTTAGAATTCTACTCGACGGCGAGAGGGTCGAGAGTATCAGGCGCTTTGACGTCGCGACGCAAAAAAGCGAAAAAGATGAGCTTGCGCAAGCCGAGATAGCGCCGTTTTTGGCAAATTTAAGCGAAGACGAGTTTGAAAGCGTGAGCGAAAAGATATCGCGCGCGGATAGCGACGCGTTAGCGCGCGATCTGGGCTCGCTCGGGTTTTGGTTCATCGAGGGCTTTGTAGATTACACGAGCGCGTTTGATTGCATCTTGCTGCACGAGATCAAAAAGGATGAAATTTTTTCCGAGCGCAATTTGGATTTTTTAGACGCGATCGAGGTGCTGCCCGCGGCGCGTAAATTTAAAGACCTCGCGGTGACGCCGTCGCAGGAATTTTTTGAATTTCACCGCAGCGAGGCTATCACGTTGATCGCGCGAAACGACGCTCTGCTCGCGCCGTTTGATCTCGGCGGATTTAACAATATCGAAATTTTACGCGAGGATTTCGTCGTAAATTTAATAAGCGCCGAGCGGATCATCCTTTCGCTAAACAAAGCGGCGCCTAAAAAGCGCATGCGAAGATCGAGCCTGGCTCTGGATGAGCTAAACGTGGGCGATTTTGTCGTGCACGAAGATCACGGTATCGCTAAATTTAACGGGCTTGAGCTCATCGAGGTGATGGGGCGCAGCAAGGAGTTCGTATCCCTGCTCTACGAGGGCGGCGACAAACTGCTGCTGCCGGTAGAGTACCTAAACAAGATCGATCGCTACGTCGCAAGCGGCGGCGCGGTGAGCTTGGATCATCTGGGCAGGGCGAGCTTTTCAAAAATTAAAGAGCGCGTGCGCGAAAAGCTCTTTGCGATCGCTTCAAAGATCATCGCGCTGGCTGCCAAGCGCGAGCTGGTGCGAGGGCTCGTCATCAAAAACGAAAGCGCGGATTATGCGAAATTTTTAAGCGCAAGCGGTTTTAGCTACACGAGCGATCAGCAAAAGGCTGTGAGCGCGATTTTGGCGGATCTGCAAAGCGGCAAGGTGATGGATCGTCTACTTAGCGGCGACGTGGGTTTTGGAAAGACCGAGGTTGCGATGAATGCGATCTTTGCTTGCATCCGCAGCGGCCATTCGGTGCTGTTTTTCGTGCCTACGACGCTGCTTAGCTCTCAGCATTACGCCACGCTTAGCGAGCGCTTTAGGGAGTTTGAAATTCCTGTTTTCAAGCTCGATCGCTTCAGTAGCGCGAGGCAAAAAAGTGAAATTTTAAAGCGCTTGCAAAGCGGCGAGGCGATCGTCGTAGTCGGCACGCACTCGCTTTTAAATTTAAACCCCGCAAATTTAGGGCTCATAATCATCGATGAGGAGCATAAATTCGGCGTTAAGCAAAAGGAGCGGCTCAAAGAGAAAAGCGCCGCCTCGCACCTGCTTAGTATGTCTGCGACGCCGATACCGCGCAGTCTAAATATGGCGCTAAGCTCGATTAAAAGCTACTCCACGCTGCTTAGCCCGCCGCAGGACCGCCTCGACGTGCGCACCTTCGTCAAGCAGTGGGACGAAAAGATCGTAAAAGAGGCGATCTCGCGCGAGCTGCGACGCGGCGGGCAGATCTTTTACGTCCACAACCACATCGCGACGATGCAAAGTGCCAAAAAGAAGCTGCTTGAAATTTTGCCGAGCCTTAAAATTCTAATTTTGCACTCCAAGATCGACGCCAAAACGACGGAGGATGAAATTTTAAAATTTGTAGCGGGCGGATACGATCTGCTACTTTGCACCAGTATCGTAGAAAGCGGCATCCACATGCCGCGCGTAAATACGATCATCGTCGAAAACGCGGGTAAATTCGGTATCGCCGATCTGCACCAGCTGCGCGGCCGCGTCGGGCGCAGCAATAAGCAGGGCTTTTGCTACTTTTTGATCGAGGATAAAACCGCTCTTACGCAGGACGCGCTAAAACGGCTCGTAGCGCTTGAGAGCAACTCGTTTTTGGGCAGCGGCTCGGTGCTAGCGTATCACGATCTAGAGATTCGCGGCGGCGGAAACCTGCTCGGAGAGGCGCAGAGCGGGCATATCGAAGCGATCGGCTACTCGCTTTATCTAAAGATGCTAGAAGAGGAGATCGGCAAGCTGCTAAGCAGAAAGAGCGCCGCTGCGAGCGTGGAGCTTAAAATTTCCGTAAACGCCTTTTTGAACTCGGAATTTATCAGAGAGGATCGCCTGCGCTTGGATCTTTACCGGCGGCTTAGCAAGTGCGCAGAGGCGAGCGAAGTGCTTGAAATTTTCGGCGAGATCGAGGATCGCTTCGGGCGCGCGGATATTTACACTAAGCAATTCATCGACGTGATGATGATTAAGGTTTTGGCTACGAAGCTTGGCTTGCGCGTGATTTCGAGCATGGACGAAAACATCTTGATCACCCTTGCAAACGGCGATAAGGTGCGATTAAAGGCGCAGACGCGCGACGATGACGACGTGATAAACGAAATTTTGATCTATCTGCGAAGGGAGCTAAAAAATGCGAACTTGCGATGAAAATATCAAAAAAAGCGCGAGCAAAAGCGGGAACGAAGAGTTAAATTTAGACGCGGCGAGCGGTTTAAATTTAGCGCCGCAAGCCGTCCTAAAAAGCGCGCAAAGCGGCTCTAGCGAGCAAATTTATTTCAGCGATTTTAGCGCGATTGATTGGCGCGCTGTGCAGGTCGCCGTATTTCGCGCGAATAAAAAGGCGCTAAAAATCGTTCGCGACATCGATTTCACGGGTATTGACGCGCTTGTGGGGCTAGAGAGCCAAAAATCGGCTCTTATAAAAAACACTGACGCCTTCCTGCGTGGCGCGAGCGCCAATCACGCGCTACTATGGGGCGAGAGCGGCTGCGGCAAATCAAGCCTTGCGAAGGCGGTTTTTTCCAAATTTATCCCGCAAGGCCTTAAGATCATCGAGATCGGCAGAGACGATCTGGGCTATCTCGCGGATATAATCGACGCGATCCGCGAAACGAACTTTAAATTTATCATTTTTTGCGACGATTTGAGCTTTGAGCTCGGCGAGAGCGGCTACAAGCATCTAAAGCCGCTGCTTGAAGGATCCTTAGAGCGCGCGCCGCGCAACGTGCTGATGTATGCGACATCCAACCGCCGCCACATCGTAGGCGAATGCGCAAGCGACAACGACGCCGCGCAGATAAGCCGCGGCGAGCTGCACCTAAGCGACGCGGCGAACGAGCGAATCAGCCTAAGCGAGCGCTTCGGGCTACAGTTAAGCTTTTACGGCGGGAGCATGCGGGAGTATTTAGGGATAGTAGATGCCTATTTTGCGGCTGTGCAAGGAATGAGCGCGGCGGAATTCCGCCTAAGCTTTGCCACAAATTTAGACGAGCTGCACGCAAAGGCGCGTGAGTTTGCGATGCTTCGCGCAAGCCGCAGCGGCCGCGCGGCAAAGCAGTTTTTCTTGAGTTTTGGTGAGGAATTTTTTGCAAATTTAAAAGGCGGCGGCAGATGAATACGGCGCGAGAATTTCAAAATGTCGTAAGCGAGCTTAGTTGCGGCGTAAAGCGGCTTCTGGAGCGAAGCAGGGCAGCGGCTGTACTAAAATTTAAAGTTGCCGCTACGTGCGCGACGATCGTTAAATTTAAGCCTAGCGATGCGTCGAAATTCCTTCTCATCGCAGGTGTCTTGCAAGAACAAACCCCGTTTGCGTCTGTTTTTGCAACGCATAAATTTCAAATTTTTATGCGTTGCACGGCACTCTTTAAGCGAAATTTAAAAATTATTTCGGCGTATGCATCGCATGTCGCAAGATACGGTGAGGTACGGATTATAGAGCCGAAATTTGATGCCCCCAGCGTCCTTGGAGACGGCAGATGAGCGCGACCGAGCTTTTTATCGAGCTTTTTCGCGCCGTGAAAATTAAGGATTTTCGCTGGTGGCCCGGGTTTGGAAGCTTTGAGGTGGTCGTGGGGGCGATTTTGATCCAAAATACGGCGTGGCGCAATACCGACGCGGCGCTGCAAGACCTGCGTAGCAAAGGACTTTTGAGCTTAGAAAGCATCGCCGGGCTAGATGAAGCGGAGCTTGCGGAGATCATTAAAGTGAGCGGATTTTATAATCAAAAAGCTAAACGTCTAAGTTTGCTTTGCAAAGCGATAATCGCGGATTTTGGGGATTTTGAGAGCTTCAAAGCGGGCGTTAGCCGCGAGTGGCTGTTAGCGCGCAAGGGAATCGGCGCGGAGAGCTGCGATGCGATCTTGTGCTATGCGTGCGAGCGCGCGGTGATGGTTGTAGACAGCTACTCGGCGCGGCTGCTCGGGGCTTTGGGCTATGAGTTTGAAAGCTACGACGAGCTTAGCGCGTGGCTCAGTGAGCTAGAATTTGAGCGAATATATAAGCTTGTAAATTCTACTAACTCTCCCTGCGATGCGGCGGCAAAAGCAGAGAAGCTAGAGAACGAAAACGACGCGTATGCGTTATTTCACGGGCTCATCGTGGAATTTTGCAAAGCACATTTGAAAGGTAAAATTTTCGACGAGAGTGCGAAAATAATTTTAAATGATTTGAGGTAGATATGTTTAATACTAAAATTTTAGAAAATTTAATGGTTGCTTTTTGCTTTTGTATAACGCTTGCGTTACATTTACTGATATTTAACCATTACTTCTCACTCCAAGAAGGATGGTGGGAAACCTATGCTTATTTAGTAAATAGGGGAGAGGTGATAAATAAAGATTTTTATCTAGCATGGACTCCGTTATTTGTCTATATAAATGCCTTTTATCAAAAAATATTCGGGATAAATTTCTTTGCTTTTGCCTGCATCGGTGTAGTAGCTGCAATGATACAGGTAATCTTGCTTTATGCTGTTTTGAGGGAGTTTTTTTCAAAACCGGCTAGTGCTATCGCAGCTCTTTTTGCGACATTTTTAAATATAAATAGCGGTACTTATATTGCCAAAGATTATCATACGTATGTATATATTACCGAATTTTTAACATTACTATTTTTGATAAAATATATAAAAAATTATAATTCCAACATAGGCAGATTTTATCATATAATTGGAATTTTATTTTGTGTTTTATTGTTTTTTGTTAAACAAAATGTGGGCCTGGTCCTTTTTGCCGGTTTGTTTGTTGCATATGCATTTGTCGCTATAAACTTTAAAGATTATATAAAAAGAATTTGTTTTTTACTCATTATTTCGGCTATATTTTTTACTATCATGAATTTTATCATTCCTTTTAATTTATCTTCTATAACAGAAAATGATTCCAAGGGCAGTTTTTTCGCTATGGCCACGAGATTTGCTACATATCCTTTAAACCAAACTATATTAAAAAATTCGCTTATTGTATCAATGGTTGCACTTATCTTGTATATTATTAGATTAAAAATAGCAGAAATTTATACTAACCTATATAGAAAAATGATAGTCAAAACTACAAGAGAATTTCGTATATTAATGCTTATTATATTACATATAATTATAATATACTGTATGTTTGTCAGGATGAGTGGAATTGGAATAGAAATAAAGAATTTTATATCTCTTTCAATAGGTATTATTTTATTCTTACTGTATATATGCTTCAATAGAAATAATATAGTCGGTAATTCATCAAAGATATATGCCTTTATGATTGTAGCCATGGCCGCCATATCTTATTCGGGTACTTTGGCTGATGCTTTTACGGCGAGTGGTAATATGATATGTATAGCTTTTGCCAGCGCATTTATTATAAATATAAGTAGATTAAGACAAATAAAATACATTACTATATATATACATTTAATAATAATATTTTTTATGTTTTTAGCAACTATAAGAATGCCGTATTATTGGAATTTCAATACTCAGGTAGATATCTTTAGCGCCAATTCTAAAAGTTCATACGCTCAGTTAGATGGTATTTATATGGATGAACGAATATCAGATATTTTTGATTATTTTGATAAGTATGTATCTACTAAATCTAAAAACCAAAAAGATTTCTATTTTTTTAACTTTCCTATAATGTACTTATTGAATAATAAAATTCCACCGTATTATTTAGTAACTCATTGGCTAGATGTGTCATCATCCAAGGCTATATCTAGAGAATATGATGAATTTGTCAAATCTCCTGCACAAAATGTTGTTATGTATCAATATCAGACGTTTTTCTTTACTGTGCATCGAAATTTTCAAGTTAAAAGCTCTTTTAAACAGCTTGATTTCCATGAAACCATGAATCAATGGGTGCAGGAAGGGAAATATAAATTTATAAAGTCATTTGTAGTTCCATATGATAATGTGCCGGTCGAGGAAGAAAAAAACCATCTTCTTAAAAATATGTTGATTATTTTGCAAAATGAAAAATTTTTCGGTATGGATAGGTCACAATTTACGGAGTGGTTAAAGGAAAACGGTATAACATTAGTTACTATTAGACGTGATAAAAAAATAGCTACTGACCAAAATGGCACAAAGCAAGAAGACGACCGTTTGCAAAATGGTGATGTATTACAAATGGATGGTAGTATCGTTGATCTGTGCAGGGTATTTCCAACTCTAGGAGTAGCTCCGACTGAAGCAACCTTTTTCAACACAATTAACGTATATGAAAAGCAAGGAGATCGTAGTGAATAGCTCCGTTAGAGATAAATTTGTATTAATACTGTGCTTGAGCATAATATTAATACTACATCTCTTTATCTTTAACCATTACTTCTCACTCCAAGAAGGATGGTGGGAAACCTATGCTTATTTAGTAAATAGGGGAGAGGTGATAAATAAAGATTTTTATCTAGCATGGACTCCGTTATTTGTCTATATAAATGCCTTTTATCAAAAAATATTCGGGATAAATTTCTTTGCTTTTGCCTGCATCGGTGTAGTAGCCGCAATGATACAGGTAATTTTATTGTATTTGGTTTTGAGAGAGTTTTTTTCAAAACCGGCTAGTGCTATAGGAGCCACTTTTGCTAGTTTTTTATGGTTTAGTATGGAGACATATATACCGAAGGATTATCATACCTACGTCTTCATCATAGAATTTTCTACCCTACTATTTCTAGTAAAATCCATAAAAAATGAGAATTCTAAACAAGGCGTTATATATCAAATATTTGGAATTTTATTTTTAGTCCTACTTTTTTTCATAAAGCAAAATGTGGGATTGGTTCTTTTTGCAAGTCTTTTTGTATCTTATGCTTTTATATCTAGTAGCGTAAAAGATTATTTTAAAAGAATAGGATTTTTACTATTCTTTACTGCTATATTCTTTGCATTCATAAATTTTATAATGCCTTTCGATCCTTCATCGATAACCGATAATGATTCAAAGGGAAGCTTATGGACTGTAGCGACTAGATTTATTTTTGAACCAGAGCTTAGTCGGATATTAACAATAAGCGTGTTGGAATTTTTTGTAATATTAATTCTTGCATATTTTGGAAAAAATATTGTATATCTATATGATGCATTGGTAGGACAAATTGCAGCAAGAACAACTATCTTATTTCGACTTACTATCGCAGCTATTGGACTGACTGCGCTTACTTATATTGTTTTATTTCATAATACTGTTATATTATATATTATTAAATATGTCTCTTATATTAGCTTTTCCGTAGCTATGATTTTGTATATCATGTTTGCTGCTATGTTCTATAAAAACAGTAGAATTTTTGGATCAAAAATTTACATTTTCATTACTTTTTGTGCTGCTGCTATAGTTTATAGTAATACTTTCACTACTATCGCCTTAAATATGAATAGCATTCTTTTGTGTGCAGGGTTGGCATTCGGCTTTTTATTAAATCAAAATTTGCGCAAAATAGCCAGGATTTTATTGATCTATTGGATGCTTGTAATGGTATCTTTCATAATATACGTAAAATTTTTAATACCATATAATTGGCTTGAAAATTATCAAGGTAGTGTATTCGAGGCCAAATCCGAGACCTCATATATTCCTTTAAAAAATATTTATATGAATCAGAAATTATCTTATATTTTTGACTATATTCATGATTATGTACCTAAAAATACAGTATCTGACAAAGATTTTTACTTTTTTAACTTACCAATAATGTATCTTTTAAATGATAAAATTCCACCATATCACCTAGTAACACAATGGTTTGATGTAACTCCAACAAAACTGATTAAACAAGAATATATTAATTTTACAAATAGACCAACCGAGAACATTGTTTTATATCAATACTATAAAAAAGCGTTTGATATAAACAAAAGACTTTTGAGAAAAGATGATTTTATTCAAGAGGATTTTTATAAAGTAATGAATAAATGGGTAAAAGAGGGTAGATATAAATTTATAAACTCCTTTGTTGTACCTAATAGCTTGATGTTTAATAATGCATCTAAAAATTTAAATATCCAAACAGATGTAATAATTCAAAATAGTAATTTTTTCGATCAAAGTTATGAAAGGTTCTATTTATGGCTACAGGATAGCGGCGTAAATATTATGCAAATCACTAGAGACGGAGTCGTTTTGCAAGATATTAATAATACAATTAAGAATTCGGATATAGTAACCTTGAGTGGCAATGTAGCCAATATAATGGAAATTTTACCTCAACTTGGGGTTGAGCCGATTGATAAGGCAAATTTTAATACTATAAATATTTATAGACGAAATGATAGCTATGATTAAACGACAAGCCGTCAAGTTTCTCCTCGTAGGCATCATGAATACTGCCTTTGGGTATGGGCTATTCGCCCTTTTTATCTATTTGGGCCTATATTATCCTCTTGCCGTATTGTTTTCTACGATACTAGGCGTATTGTTTAACTTTAAAACTATAGGCAAGCTGGTATTCGGTAGCAGTGATAACGGTCTAATATTTAGATTTATACTAGTTTACATCATTACTTATTTTTTAAATATATTTTTTCTATGGCTTTTCAAGTGGCTTGGATTCGATAATATGTATATAAACGGTTTTTTGCTTTTGATCCCGCTAGCTGCGGTATCATTTTTATTAAATAAATTTTTCGTCTTTAGGAGATGATATGAAAAAGATCAGTATAGTTACTGCCTGCTTTAACGAGGAGGAGAATGTAGAGGAAGTCTATGCGCGCGTAAAAAAAGTTATGGAAGGATTTTCGGAGTACGCCTACGAGCATATATTTATTGATAATGCTTCTACCGATAGGACGGTTGAAATTTTAAAACGCCTAGCAAAGGATGATAAAAATTTAAAGATCATCGTAAATTCCAGAAACTTCGGGCATATCAAATCGCCAACCTATGCGCTTTTGGGTGCAGATGGAGATGCTGTTATCTCTATCGTAGCCGATTTGCAAGATCCGCCCGAGATGATTGCGCAGTTTATAGAAAAATGGCAAGAGGGCAACGACTTGGTTTTGGCTATTAAGCGAGATAGCGAGGAGCGCGGCGTGATGTTTAAAATCAGAGAGTGTTATTACGAGCTCTTATCAAAACTATCTGAGATCGAAATTTTTAAGAATTTTACCGGCTTTGGACTTTTTGATAAAAAGGTCATCGCGGCTCTTAGACAGATGCGTGATCCGTATCCGTTTTTTCGAGGAATGCTCGCGGAAGCCGGTTTTAAGGTAGCCAAAATTCCTTACGATCAGCCTATAAGAATTCGAGGAGTTACTAAAAATAACTTTTATACGCTTTATGATATGGGGATACTCGGTATAATCTGCAATTCCAAAGTACCACTTCGGCTTGCAACCTTTATAGGTATGATAACGGGCATTTTAAGTATAATAGTAGGACTTGTGTATTTTATCCTTAAGCTAATTTATTGGGACGAGATGAGCGTGGGCATCGCGCCTCTTATCATACTTTTTTCATTCGTTTCATCTGGAATTCTGTTTTTTATCGGTATAATAGGCGAATATATCGGGGCAATTTATACACAAGTGTTGAATCGCCCATTGGTATTTGAAAAAGAAAGAATAAATTTTGATTAAAGGGAGCTTTAATGAAAGTTTTAATACTAGCAGGAGGTTTCGGTACTAGGCTTGCCGAAGAGACGAGCATTAGGCCAAAGCCAATGGTAGAGATCGGCGAAAAACCGATTTTATGGCATATTATGAAAATTTATAGTTTGTACGGATTTAACGAATTCGTCATTCTGCTTGGCTATAAAGGCTACTATATCAAAGAATATTTTGCCAATTATTTTTTGCATCAAAGCGATATGACTATAGATTTGAAAAATGGCAAAATGGAAGTTTTGAGCAATTTTAGCGAGCCTTGGAGCGTTACGCTGTTAAATACCGGACTAAACACTATGACTGGCGGTCGTATTAAGCGGGCTCAGAGCATAGTGGGAGACGAGCCGTTTTTGCTTACTTATGGAGATGGCGTTAGTGATATAGATATCCACGAGCTTGTAAAATTTCATAAGTCTCACGGCAAATCGCTTACTATGACTTCCGTTCAGCCGGAAGGTCGCTTTGGAGCGCTAAATATAGATGACGAAAGTCGCGTGCATGAGTTTAAGGAAAAACCAAAAGGAGACGGCAATTGGATCAATGCGGGTTTCTTTGTATGCGAGCCCAAGGTTTTTGACTATATTACGAATGGAGATGCGACAATATTTGAGCAAGAGCCGCTTATGAATTTGGCCCACGACGGCGAAATTTTAGCATATAAACATAGCGGCTTTTGGAAGCCGATGGATACGCTTAGAGATAAGCTCGAGTTAAACAAAATTTGGGATAGCGGCAACGCTCCGTGGAAAAAGTGGTAGCAATGCAAGATATGCAGGATCTATACTCCGGAATTTATAATGGCAAAACAGTTTTGCTTACCGGGCATACCGGTTTTAAGGGCTCATGGCTTAGTCTATGGCTGCAGCGCTTGGGCGCGAAAGTGATAGGGTATTCGCTTCCGGCGCCTACAGAGCCAAATCATATAGGACTTTTAAATTTAAATATCGTCCAGATAATCGCCGACATACGGGATCTTGCTAAATTAAACGAAGTCTTTGCAGCTTATAAACCAGACATTGTATTTCACTTTGCCGCTCAGGCGCTCGTACGTCCATCTTACGCCGATCCTATCACAACCTACGAAATCAATGTCATCGGCACATTAAAAGTCCTTGAAGCCTGCAGAAAAGCAGGCGTTCGCGCGATCGTAAATATCACCAGCGACAAGGCTTATGAAAATAAAGAATGGGTTTGGGGATATCGCGAGAGCGATCCTATGGGTGGATATGATCCATATAGCTCGTCGAAAGGCTGCGCGGATATTCTGGCTAGTTCATATCGAAACTCCTTTTTTAACGAAAAAGATTACGGCACAAAGCATCAAACGCTGCTTGCCACGTGTCGCGCAGGTAACGTCATAGGCGGCGGAGACTGGGCGCAAGATAGATTGATTTGCGACGTTATGCGCGCAGCAGCTAAAAATGAAGCGGTAACGATCCGCAATCCGCATGCGACACGCCCTTGGCAGCACGTGCTTGAGCCGCTTAGCGGATATTTGCTCGTAGGGCAAAAGTTGCTTGAAGGACGAAAGGAATTCGGCGGTGCGTGGAATTTCGGACCTAGCGATGATGGTGCGATTAGGGTGCTTGATGTACTAAAGAGCGCCAAGCGATATTGGGATAAGATAGAATTTAAAATCGGCTCCGACACGGACCAGCCGCATGAGGCAAATTTATTGAAGCTTGATTGCTCTAAAGCACATGCGCTGCTTGGCTGGAAGCCCGTTTGGGATAGCGAAACGGCATTTGAAAAAACTGTAAAATGGTATAAAAATTTCTACGAAAACGGCGCGATCGATACCGAACAAAATTTAAACGACTACGTAAAAAAGATGATGCGATGATAAAAGTTAGCGATTTTATAGCAAAATTTATAGCCGAACACGAAGATACTGCAAAGACCGTATTTATGGTCTCGGGTGGCGGCAATATGCACCTGATAGATTCGCTTGGCAAAAATGAAAATTTAGAGTATGTCTGTAACCATCACGAACAGGCTTGCGCGATAGCCGCAGAGGGATATGCGCGCGTCTCAAATAAGATCGGTATCGCGTATGTTACCACAGGCCCCGGCGGGACAAACGCGGTTACCGGCGTTTACGGTGCCTGGGTGGATTCGATCCCTACGATGATCATATCGGGACAAGTGAAATTTCAGACGACCATTGCTTCGCAACCCGAGTTAAATTTACGTCAGCTCGGCGATCAAGAGGTTAATATCGTTGACATCGTAAGGCCTATCACAAAATACGCCGTAATGATAACGGATAAAAATAGCATAAAATTTCATCTGCAAAAAGCTATTTATGAGGCTAAACACGGCAGGCCCGGACCCGTATGGTTGGATGTGCCGCTAGACATACAAGGCGCGATGGTGGACGAAGCGGATTTGGTAGAATTTGAAATCCCAGAAGAGCCGAAATTCGACACAAAAATCCCGCAGGTTCTAGATGCGTTAAAAGCTGCTAAACGCCCCGTTATCATTGTGGGTAACGGAGTGAGGTTAGCCAATGCAAAAGATGATTTTAGAGCCTTGATTGACGAGTTAAAAATCCCTGTTTTGACTGCTATTTCAGGAGTTGATTTAATAGAAACTTCAAATAAGTATTTTTTTGGTAGACCGGGAATTTTAGGTGAGAGGGCCGGGAATTTTGTAATTCAAAATAGCGATTTGGTAATAGTATTAGGTACAAGATTAAATCTTAGAATTTTGAGCTTTAATTGGGAATTTTTTGCGCGAGAAGCCAAAAAAATTATGATTGATATAGATGAAAACGAACTTAATAAAAAAACTTTTATTCCGGATATAAAAATTAAATCCGATGCAAAGGTTTTTATAAATGATCTTAGAGAAAAAGCTAGAGATTTAAATCTAGAAATTGGAGACTGGCTTAAATATTGTAATAGAATAAAAATGAAATATCCTGTTTTTGATAAGTCCGTATTGAAAGAGAAGAATTATGTCAGTTCATATTATTTTCCAAGATTACTTTCGGAGAAATTACCAAAAAATTCTCTCTTGCTTACCGGTAATGGCATAGCATATACATCAACATTTCAGAGCTATCCGGTACGAGCAGGTGATAGGCTTTTTGCAAATGTCGGATGTGCTTCTATGGGCTATGATTTGCCGGCACTAATTGGTGCATGCGTAGCAAATAATAAAAGACAAACTATATGCTTAACCGGTGATGGAAGCATTCAGATGAATATCCAGGAATTGCAAACTATTATTCATTATCGGCTTCCCGTTAAAATTTTTATGTATAACAACAATGGATACCTCTCTATACGCATAACTCAACATAATTATTTCAATAACAATTTTGTCGGTGAAAGTCCTATAAGTGGTGTAAGTATACCGGATATGAAGGCGCTCGCTAAAATTTATGGCTTTAAAGTATTTCAAATTAAAAATAACGATGATGCCAATGCAAAAATAGATGAAATTTTATCATGTGAGGGATCGGTGTTTTGCGAAGTGATGCTGCCGCCTAATGAAGCCATAGGGCCAAAAGTTGCATCTATGAAGCTTCGGGATGGGACTATGATATCAAAACCATTGGAAGATCTTGCTCCATTTTTACCTCGAGATGAATTTTATAAAAATATGATAGTAAAGCCTTTGGATTGATATGAGATTTTTATTTTTGGATTTTGACGGCGTCCTTTTTGATACTGTACGTGAAGCCTATGAGGTTTGTAGATCTACGCCAAGTTTTTTAAGGCAAAAATTTGATGAAAAGCAATATGCCGAATTTTTAAGATTTAGACCTCATGTGGGTCCGGCATGGAATTATTATTTCGTTATGACAGCTATAACTAATAACAATAAAGAGCTTTTAGCTTTTGATTATAACAATGAAGCAAAGAAATTTGAAAAAGACTTTTTTGAGACTCGTAAAAAGTTAAAAGCAAATAACTATGAAAATTGGTTGGCTTTGAATAGGCCATATCCGTTTTTATTGGAGCTATCAAATATGAAACTGAATCGGCAGACTTTTATTGTAACTACTAAAGATAGTAAAACTGTATTGGATTTAGCCAAAAGATTTAATATTCAATTTATAAATAACGATAATATATTGGGGGCAGATATATTTGCTAAATTTAATTCAAAAGCTAATATAATAAATTCAATTTTAAAAGATGGCGATAGCGGGATTTTTATAGATGATTCAGAAATGCATTTAAAAAAATGTGAGCACATAAAAGGACTTAAGTTATTACAGCCCGATTGGGGATATGTAGAGAGGAATAGTAAGTATATGGGCGATATTAAAATGATATTAAGCGTATTGGAGGAAGAGGTATGAATATAAATGAATTTGAGATGATAGACGTACTTAAAAGGCTTAAAAACGAATATGGCGTATTTGAGTTAAAGGCCGAGTTTGAAGCCGAGGGAAGTCGTATGGAGGAGATGATGCGTTTGCGAGATATTGCCAATCGAGCAGATTTGCCTATCATCTTAAAGATCGGTGGAGCTGAGGCGGTTACGGATATTTATAATGGTATCATTTTGGGCGTAGAGGGCCTTATTGCGCCTATGGTAGAAACCCCGTATGCTGTTTATAAATATCTAGGAGTTATAGAAAATTTGATAAATCCAGACAACCGAGATTATATAGATTTTGCTATAAATATCGAGACAAAAACTGCGGTAGAAAACATAGATGAAATTTTAAAATTAGAAAAAATTTCGCTACTAAGAAGCATTACATTCGGTAGAAGCGATTTTGCGCAGTCATGCGGTTTGGCTAAAAAAGATGTAGATAATGAGAAAATTTTAAATGCTGTTCAGCGAGTATCTCGCGCCGTAAAAGCGAAAGGTTTAAAATTTGCAATAGGCGGAAATATTACGGCTAAATCTATTGATTTTATCAAGACTCTAAAAGCAGAAAATTTAATAGACAAATATGAAACCCGCAAAGTAGTTTTTGCTATAGACTCTATTAATGCCAATCCGCGCGAAGGAATCAATACGGCACTAAAATTTGAACTGTTGTGGCTAAAGTCAAAAAGAAGATTTTATGCAAGGATAAAAGCTGAGGATGAACAGCGTATAGAAGATTTAGAAAAAAGGCTAAGTAGCAGATGAATCTATTCATCACGGGCGGTAGCGGTTTTATCGGGTCGCATCTAAAAAAGCGTCTTGCGCTAAATGGAAATTTTAACGTTTTCGCTCCAAAAAGTAGTGAGCTAAATTTGACTGACGAAAGCGCAGTTGACGATTTTGTTCGTGCGCATAAAATCGATGCTATCGTTCATCTAGCCAATCGTGGCGGCGGTCGTGATACGCTGGATATGACAAATGTGACCGAGTATAATTTGCGGATTTTTTTCAATATCGCCAAGCAAAAAAACAAGGTTGCAAGGATCATATCATTTGGAAGCGGTGCGGAATACGGCAAATACAAGCCGATAATAAATGCTCGCGAGGATGATTATAAAAAGGCGCTTCCGCTTGATGAATACGGTTTTTACAAAGCTATCACGTCGCATTACATTGAGGATTGCGCGGATAATATCATCCAGCTTCGTTTATTTGGAATTTACGGCGAGATGGAGAATTACCGCTATAAATTTATCACAAATGCCGTAGTAAAAAACTTACTGTACCTACCCATCACGATCAATCAAAACGTATTTTTTGATTACATGTATGTCGATGACCTGTTAAACGTAGTGGAATTTTATATAGAAAATGACGCGCGGCATAAAATTTACAACGCAAGCAGCGGGACAAAAATCGATCTACTCGGCTTGGCTGCGCTAGTAAATGAAGCGAGCGATTTTAAATCGGAGATAATCGTACTAAATAAAGGGCTAAATAACGAATATACTTCCGACAATAGCCTGCTAAAATCTGAGATGGGAGATATGTTTAAGCTTACGTCGCATTTGGAAGCGATCGGTAAAATTCATAAATATTTTAAGCAAAATTTTACTAGCTTAGACTTAGATACCATAAAAAAAGATCCATATTTGAGAAAAATCAATGAAATTTGGAAAGGCAAAAAATGACCCCGCAAGAATTAAAACAAGAAATTTTAGAAAAGACAAAAGAGTATTATAAACTGGTTCATGAGCCGGCGCAGAGAGCTAAATTTGAACCCGGCAAAAGCCGTGTGAATTACGCAGGTAGAGTCTTTGACGAGCACGAAATGGTAAATTTGGTAGATAGTTCGCTTGATTTCTGGCTCACATACGGCACATATTCTAAAAAATTTGAAAAGGAATTCGCCAAAATGCTTGGCGTAAAATGGGCGTTTTTAGTAAATAGCGGAAGCAGTGCGAATTTACTTGCATTCTTTGCGCTTACCTCGCCGCTTCTAAAAGAGCGCCGCATAAAGAAGGGCGATGAAGTTATAACAGTAGCAGCAGGCTTTCCTACGACGGTTGCGCCTATCGTACAATACGGTGCCGTTCCCGTTTTTGTCGATATGGAGCTTGAGTATTTTAACATAGACCATACGAAACTTGAGCTTGCGCTTAGTCAAAAAACAAAAGCCGTCATGGTAGCTCACACCCTGGGAAATCCTTTTAATATCAAAGCCGTGAAGGAATTTTGCGATAAACACGATTTGTGGCTTATCGAGGATAACTGCGACGCGCTGGGTTCTCTGTATGACGGTAAGCCGACCGGCACATGGGGAGATATAGGCACAAGTAGCTTCTATCCACCCCATCATATGACTATGGGCGAGGGCGGCGCTACATACACAAACAATCTGCTGCTTAAAAAAATTATGCTAAGTATGCGTGATTGGGGACGCGATTGCTGGTGTGAGAGCGGCGTAGATAATACCTGCGGGAGGCGCTTTTCGCAGAAATTTGGCGAACTACCGCTTGGATACGATCATAAATACGTTTATTCGCACTTCGGATTTAATTTAAAAGCCTCCGATATGCAAGCTGCCGTGGGATGCGCTCAGATAGAGAAATTTCCTAGTTTCGTGCAGCGTCGTAGGCAAAATTTTAAAAATCTTTATGACGGACTAAAAGATATAAAAGAGCTCATTTTAGTTAAAACTCAGCCGCATTCCGAGCCTAGCTGGTTTGGCTTTATGATGACGGTTGCAGACGGGGCAAAATTTAGTAGAAACGAGCTTAGCGAGCATCTAGAGAAGGCGGGCGTGCAAACAAGAAATTTATTTGCGGGCAATATGATCAAGCATCCACTATTTGCAGAGCTTAAACTCGGAGTCGATTATAAAATTTCAGGCGAGCTAAAAAATACCGATAAGATAATGAACGATAGTTTCTGGGTCGGCGTATATCCCGGTATGAGCGATGAAAAAATAGAGTATATTATAAAAACTGTTAGAGGATTTATATCTACTAAAAGCTAAAATATAAATCAGATCAAAATTTTAAAGCTATATGCAATGTAAATGGTGCCATTTTATTTGGTTAAACGCCGATATAGCAAAATTTAATTAAAATTACGGCGATAAATTTGGTTAAAAAATCGATATATAGGGGAGTTTATGACGAAAAGAAAAATTTTAATAGTATTTGGGACGCGTCCGGAGGCCATTAAGATGGCTCTGTTGATAAAGGAATTTCAAAAGCACGCAGAATTTGAAGTGAAGGTTTGCGTCACGGCTCAGCACAGACAGATGCTTGATCAGGTTTTGGAATTCTTTGAGATCAAGCCCGATTTTGATCTAAATTTAATGAAGCAAGGGCAGGATTTATATGATATTACGTCGGGTGTTTTGCTTGGTATGCGCGATGTATTTAGCGAATATACCCCGGACATCGTGTTTGTGCATGGAGATACGACTACTACTTATGCCGTTTCTTTGGCGGCGTATTATCAAAAAATAGATGTTGCTCACGTAGAAGCTGGACTTAGGACGCATAATATCTATTCGCCGTTTCCTGAAGAGGTAAATAGGCAGATGACGGGGCTCATAGCTAAATATCACTTCGCGCCGACCGCCGATGCGAGAGATAATCTATTAAAAGAAGGCAAAGATTCAAAAAATATAATCGTTAGCGGCAACACTGTCATAGACGCGCTTTTGTGGACGATAGACAAAATCGAAAACAACGAGCTGCTAAAAAATAAAATTTTATCCTTTATAAATTCCAAATATAAGCTTAGTGATAGAAAATTTATTCTCGTTACAGGACACAGACGAGAGAATTTCGGAGAAGGCTTTGTTAATATTTGTGAGGCTTTACGTGAAATAGCGCTAAAAAATGAAAATATCGACATCGTTTATCCCGTGCATTTAAATCCAAATGTAAGAAGGCCTGTGGGAGAAATTTTATCGGGTATTTCGAATATATTTTTAATCGATCCGCTAGAGTATGATAGTTTTGTCTATCTTATGAGCAAGTCATATATGATAGTAACCGATAGTGGTGGCATCCAAGAGGAGGCGCCGAGCCTGTGCAAGCCCGTTTTAGTTATCAGAGAAACTACCGAAAGACCTGAAGGGATAAGAGCAGGATGCGTTAAGCTTATCGGCACCAAGCGCGAAAATATCATAAAAGAAGTACAAAAATTATTAAATTTAAAAGATGAATATGATAAAATGAGTAAAAGTGCAAGCCCGTATGGCGACGGTGAAGCTTGTAAAAAAATACTGGAATTTTTAAAAGGAATATTATGAAAAAAGTTTGCATATTAGGTCTTGGATATATAGGTCTGCCTACGGCGGCGCTTTTGGCAAATAGGGGCTATAAAATCCACGGCGTTGACGTAGTGCAGAGCGTCGTAGATACGATCAATGAGGGTAAAGTTCATATCGTCGAGCCGGAACTTGACGTATTTGTTAAAAAAGCAGTGCAGAGCGGAAATTTAAAAGCAGACGTTAAGCCTGATTTCGCAGACGTTTTTATCATAGCTGTTCCGACGCCCTTTCGCGACGGATACGTGCCAAATATCGATTATGTCATAAGTGCGGCAAAATCTATAATACCATACGTAAAAGACGATAATATGGTCGTTTTAGAATCCACTTCGCCGGTAGGTACTACCGAAAAGATAGGCGAAATTTTAAAAAATGGCAGTGTTGATATTTCTAAAATTTATATCGCCCACTGCCCGGAGAGAGTTTTGCCCGGTAAAATTTTAAAAGAGCTTACGCAAAACGATAGAATCGTGGGTGGAACTACAAAAATTGCTACTAAAAAGATAGCGGAATTTTATGGAGAATTCGTTAGTGGTAGCGTTTTGCAGACGGATTCTAAGACTGCAGAGATGTCAAAGCTTACCGAAAATTCCTTCCGCGACGTAAACATAGCCTTCGCAAATGAGCTTAGTATTTTGTGCGATAAATTCAGCATTAACGTCTGGGAGCTTATCTCGCTAGCAAATCGCCATCCGCGAGTTAATATTTTAAACCCGGGCTGCGGCGTAGGCGGGCACTGCATAGCGGTCGATCCGTGGTTTATCGTCCATGCGGGCGGCTACGAAGCGAGGCTGATCAAATCCGCAAGGGAGGTCAATGATCACAAAGCTGAGTGGTGTATTGAAAAAATTAAAAACGCCACTTTGAAATTTGAGCTGCAAAATGGCAAAAAGCCCAAAGTCGCGTGCATGGGACTTGCTTTTAAGCCGGATATCGACGATTTGCGGGAGTCACCTGCGCTAAATATAACCAAATGCTTGATCGCAGACGGCGTCGATGTGGTCGTCGTAGAGCCCAATATCAAGGCTCACAAAGATTTTGAGATAGCGGATTATAAAAAGGCTATTAAAATTTCAGACATTATTGTATTTTTGGTCGGACATAAGGAATTTAAAGGGCTAAAAATAGAAAAAGAAGTTTTGGATTTTTGCGGAATTTGTAAATGAGTTTTCAAAAAGTAATAGATAGAAATAACCATCTGAATTTTTTTAGATTACTTTTTGCTTTACAAGTGGTATATATGCACTCGACAGAATGGCTAAAAATACCGCTTTTATGGGGGGGCTACGTGGATAAGTTTCTTAGGTTATTTCCCGGCGTTCCATTATTTTTTCTGGTTTCAGGATTTTTAATTACCGATAGTTATTTAAATAGCGGAAATTTAAAAGAGTATTTTATAAAAAGAGCGCTTAGGATATATCCGGCTCTATTCGTAAATATTTTAGTACTTGAGCTAGCTATGTACGTGGGCAAAAATTTTAATGATATCTCGGTATTAAAATACGTAGAGTATTTCGTGCTGTATGTCGTTACCGCCGCCTCAGGTATAGCGGGCTTTATAATCGGTATAAAAAACGACGCTTTATATAATTACGACGGCTTCTTTAGCTCTTATCCGAGCGGCGTTTTATGGACGCTTAGTGTCGAATTATCGTTTTATATCGTCCTTCCATTTATTTTGTGTATTAGGAAGGTAATCATAAGAAATTTGTTGTTAGTTTTTCTATTTTTTACATCAATGATAATTCCCGCAATCGCCGATGAAAATTTTTACTCCGCTTCAAATTTAAATAAGCTTCTCGAGCTTATATGCTTGCCGTTTTTGTGGATATTTATCATCGGCATGGTTATGAGGCTTTATTGGCTGGATATAAAAAAATATCTCGTAGGCTACGGCTTATATTATATTGCGCTCTATTTGATATTTTGTTTTGCGGCTATAGAGTTTGGAAGCGGGCTTGGAGATTATAAGAGAGGCTTGGAAATTTCTACTGTATTTCAAATTTTCCTTTTGGCGCTAGCTATGTTTAGTATGGCTTTTTCCTACACAAATTTAAAGATAGCTAGAAACACCGATCTCTCTTATAGTACATATCTTTATCATATGCTGATAGTTCAAATTCTAATTAGTCTGGGCTTTGGCGGCTCTTTA
The DNA here is from genome assembly GCA_963528355.1 of uncultured Campylobacter sp. Classification (GTDB taxonomy): domain Bacteria; phylum Campylobacterota; class Campylobacteria; order Campylobacterales; family Campylobacteraceae; genus Campylobacter_B. The sequence goes on along the minus strand of CAURUZ010000003.1, from coordinate 160,723 downwards.
TGGCTATATCTCATAGTGGTGGCCGCGACGCTCACGGTAGCTTGCGTTTCTTGGAATTTTATAGAAAAGCCGGCATTGAAATTAAAGCAAATAAAGGTTTTAAGATGATACAAGCAATAGTTAAAAAAGGTAAGGTTTTAGCAGAGCAGATCCCTGCTCCAAGCGTTTCAAAGGGATGCGTTCTTATAAAAGTAGTAAATAGCTGCATATCGGCGGGCACCGAGATAAGCGGCGTATCAAATAGCGGAAAGAGCCTGATCAGAAGGGCTTTGGAGCAGCCTGAGAACGTCAAAAAAGTCATCAATATGGTGAAATCCGACGGCATAGCCAGCGTCTATGCTAAGGTAAAGGGCAAGCTTGATAGCGGAAGCCCGACCGGCTATTCGCTTAGCGGCATCGTCATAGCAGTCGGAGAGGGCGTTTCAAATTTTGAAATAGGTGAGCGCGTTGCCGCAGCCGGCGCAGGGCTTGCGAACCACGCAGAATACGTAGACGTGCCTAAAAATTTAGTTATGAAAATGCCGCAGGACATCGACTTTGAGCGGGCTTGCACCGTGACGCTCGGCGGCATAGCGATGCAGGGCGTTAGGCGGATCGATCTAAGGCTCGGCGAGACCTGCGTAGTCGTGGGAGCTGGGATTTTGGGGCTTCTTACAGTACAGATGCTTAAAATTTCAGGCGTAAGGGTTGCGGTCAGCGATTTTGACGATAGGCGTTTGCAGATAGCAAAGGAATACGGCGCAGAGCTCGTCATAAACCCGTCAAGAGACGATTTGTTAGATGTCGTTTCATCTTGGAGCGGCGGATATGGCGCCGACGGCGTGCTATTTACCGCCGCTACGAGCAGTAGCGAGCCGCTATCGCAAAGTTTTCAGATGTGCAAGAAAAAGGGCAGAGTGGTGCTCGTAGGCGTTGCCGGCATGCAGATAAATAGAGAGGATATGTATAAAAAGGAGCTTGATTTTCTCATCTCCACCTCTTATGGTCCCGGTCGCTACGACAAGAGCTACGAAGAGCAGGGGCTTGATTATCCGTTTAGCTACGTTAGATGGACCGAAAATCGAAATATGAGCGAGTATCTAAGGCTGGTAAATGAAAATTTGATAAAGCTGGATAAGCTCATAGACGCGAAATATCCTATCGAGCAGGTAACGGAGGCGTTTGAGTCGCTGCAGACTTCGCAGAATAAGCCGCTTATGGTTTTGCTTGACTACGGCGAGGCAAATTTAGCCAAGCTTGATAGCTATCTAAATCACGATAAAAAAATCATCATAAGCTCTGCGCCAGTAAACAGGGATGTGATAAACGTCGCGTTCGTAGGCGTCGGTGGATTTGCTACCGGGATGCATCTGCCTAATATCTCAAAGCTTACGGATAAGTATAAAATTTACGCGATCATGAACCGAAGCGGACATAAGGCAAAGGCGGTAGCGCAACAATACGGAGCGAACTACGCTACTTCAAATTTAGACGATATCTTAAATGACAAAAACGTTGATCTGGTGATCATCTCCACAAGGCACGATAGCCATGCGGAGCTTACTTTAAAGGCGCTTGAAGCTGGTAAGAACGTATTTGTAGAAAAGCCGCTTGCGACAAACAAAGATGAGCTGGAAAAGATAAAGAAATTTTACGAAGGAGATGGCGACAAGCCCGTTTTATTCGTGGGATTTAACAGACGATTTAGCGCTTACGCGCAGGAGATAAAAAAGTACACGAGCGCTAGAATAAATCCGATGATAATTAGATATAGGATGAACGCAGGCTACATACCGATGGATCACTGGGTGCATGAAAACGGCGGCAGGATGGTAGGCGAAGCGTGTCACATAATAGATCTGATGACGGCACTAACGGGCAGCGAGATAAAGAGCGTATTTTCGCAGGCGATCACACCGAGCAATGAAAAATATAGCGCCGAGGATAACAAATCCATCGTCTTAAAATACAAAGACGGCTCAGTGGCAAATATCGAGTATTTCGCAAACGGTAGCAAGGAGCTAAGTAAGGAATTTATGGAGATCCACTTTGACGGCAAGAGCATTATTTTGGACGATTATAAAAGCCTAAAAGGATACGGAGCGGGGGTGAAAGAAATTTCAACAAACGTAAGCCAAAAAGGGCAGCTTGAGGAGCTTGAGGCGCTATTTGGGGCTCTAAAAGGAAGCAAAAAAGGCTGGCCGATAGAGCTTTGGGATATGGTACAGACGACGGAGATTTCGTTTTTAATATGATTGGTAGTATAAAAAAAATTATTAAATCAAACTATATTTTAGAGGCATTTGCAAGAAGACTTTATGCCATTATACCATATAGGATTAGAAAGTTAAATAGAGAATTTTATAACTTTTATAATCTACTATTGAATAACGAAATAGAGAATATCAAGTATATGGAAAAATACCAGTTTGAATCATTAAAACATATTGTTGATGTTGCATACTATAAAACAACATTCTATAAAGAAAAATATGATTCTGCCGGCTTTCATCCTTCCATGTTAAATGAAATCTCAGATTTAAAGAAAATACCGATATTGACAAAAGATGAAATAAGAAATAACTCTAAAGAGATGGTACGTAGCGATGTTTCTATATCGCATTTAAAAAAAGCATATACGAGTGGAACAACTGGAAAAACATTAGAGATATATGAGGACGATAAAACTAGACTACGGGAATTAGCATCTATCTTTTATCAGTGGAAAAGAATTGGTTATGTTCCTGGCGATGGCAGGATTGAATTTAGAGGTTTCGTAGATGACAATAAAGATTTTATTTTTCTACCAGACGAAAGAGTTTTAAGAATTAATATTATAAAAATGGATATTCATAATATAGATATTATTATAAAACGTATTTTAAAAGTAGGATATAATTTTATTCATGGGTATCCATCGGCGATAGTTAAATTTGCAAGATTATTAAAAGAATCAGAAATGCATTATCAACCAAAAGGAATAATGCTAGCATCAGAGGTACTATATGATTGGCAAATGAGTATTATAGATGAAGTTTTTCATTGTCAGAAAATTTCGCATTATGGTCAGACTGAAAAAGTGGCGTTAGGCGCATGGAATAATGACAGGTTATATCATTTTATACCGACATATGGTATATTTGAAACGGACTATGAAAATAAAATCATTGCAACAGGTTTTATAAATGAGGTTATGCCGATTATAAGATACCAAATGTCAGATATTGCTGAGGGTATTTTGAGTAGTTCAAACGATGCTCTATATCCAGTTATTAAGGATATAATCGGCAGACAGGAGGATTATACTTATAATGAAAATGGGGATTTGATTCCACCCGCGGTCGTTACATTTCCATTTAAGCATTTATTTTACATTAATGCTGCCAAAATTATTCAACATGAGCTAAAATTATTTGATTTAGTTCTTGAGGTGAAAGATCAGAATGTATTATTAGATAAACGTTTCAAGGAAGAGGTAGATACGCTTGTCACGGATCTAAAGAAAATATATGGGCAAAGCATAGATATAAATATAAAATATGTAGACCAAATTGATTTTACATCAAATGGTAAGTTTAGATGGATAGAAAATAGGATAAAAAATTATGAATAGCAAGATTTTGCATATAGGACCTATGCCGCCTCCACTTGGAGGAATATCCGTTTATTTATATAGATTATCAAGATCTAACAATGATAATTCTGTAGGCTTTGTTAACGAAAATAATCTTAATGGGATCGATTTTCTTAAATTAATTTTTCTAAACAGTGGTAAAACTTTTATTTATCACTCTCCATCAACGATGAAAAGAATTACATTGCTTTTTTCAAAAATATTTAGAGGAAATAAATATATTATAGTTTCTCATGGAGAAGGCTTACAAAATAGCTATAAAAATAGTAATTTTATAATGAAATTCTTATTAAAAAGTACTATTTTTAAATCAGAACATATACAAGTGGTAAGTTCTCATCTTGTAAAATTTTTACTTAATTTGGGGCTAGAGAATGATAAAATCATAGTAAAAAATGCTTTTTTACCGCCCGTATTATGCGATGAAGAAAGCATATTAAAAACCTATCCGCCAGAAATTTTTGATTTTATATCAAAAAAAGATAAGTTATTGGTAGCAAATGCGTCTAGTTTGGTTTTTTATAAAAATACCGACCTATACGGACTTGATATATGCATAGAACTTACGGCTAAGCTAAAAAACGTCTATCCAAATTTAGGGTTTATTTTTGCGCTAGCAAATGAAAAGGTTAATACGGAGTATATAGATAAAATGCGCTTACGAATAAAAGAGTTAAATTTAGAGGAAAATTTTTATTTTCTGACTGGGCAAAAAGAGCTTTGGCCTATATTTAAAAAGGCTAGTCTAATGATAAGACCCACGAATACCGATGGCGACGCCCTTAGCATTAGAGAGGCTTTATATTTTAAATGTCCTGCGATAGCAAGCGATGTATGCGATAGACCGACAGGAACGATTTTATTTAAGAATAGAAATTTAGATGACTTATACGATAAAGTAAAGGATACTTTATGTTAGATAATGTGATTTTTAGAAAAGATGAAATAATAAAAATATGTTGTGATAAAAAAGTTTTACACCTAGGATTTATACAGCATAAGTTGTATGAACAAAAAATCAAATCAAATGATTGGCTTCATAGCAAAATTGCAGAAGTTGCTAGCTCCTTGGTCGGTTTCGATTATTTGCAAGAAGATGTAGAAATTTTGAAAGATAAATACGGCTATATTGCATATTATGCAGATGTTACGCAACTGGATAAGCTTGAATACCAAGATAAATTTGATATTGTGGTATGTGGAGAACTGATTGAGCATATTGAAAATCCTGGTCTAATGCTGGATGGCATAAAAAGATTTATGCATGATGAATCATTATTAATTATCACTACGCCGAACCCTTGGTCTAATGAGCGCATTAGGCTAATCAAGTCTGGGAAGCTCGAAAATTTATGGTTAAATAAAGAGCATGTTTGTTGGTATAGTTTTGAGACTTTAAAGCAATTATTAGACAGAAAAGGGTATGTAGAAAAAAAATATGACTATTATTACTCAGAAAACAAAAATATGTTTTTTAAAACAAAATCCTTTTTAGATTATATTAAAATTTTGAAAAGAATACTAGTATACCGACTCACTAAAAGACAAAATTATGACGGTCTATTTTTTATTGCTAAAGTAAAGAGCAGACATGATTAGTAAAGCGAAATGGTTTTTAGATAAAACCTCTCCCATTATTTTTGGCATAGACGATATTACGAATTCAAAATGTCAGTCGCGTTTTTTGAGAGAGCAATGTGATTGTGGTTATCTTGGATTAGGCGATGAAGGTCTATACAATTATTTTGCAAACTATTTATTAAAGAAATATCCAGAAATTAGAGTTACATATTTTTTGGTAATGAATTCGCACTCAACATATTTGGATAATGGTAAAACTGGATCTATATACAATAATAATGATTTTTTAAAGCTATTAAATTCTATTCTCGACAGATCTGACGAGATAGCATACCATGGGCATAATCATGGATATTCCAATACCACATTGATGGATAGAAAATGGTGTAGAGAATTTGAGCAGTATTCTCCAAACGAATATTTTAATATTATAAAAAATGATTTAGATCTTTTCAAAAAAACATTTGGCTACCAAATTTTAGGAGGGAGAACTCCGTGCTATAGTTTTAGAGAGGATTTGATTGGAGGGTTAATTGACTTGAAATTTCGCTGGTGGTCCTTTGATTTTGAGCCTTTTAAGAATAATATTTCTTTAAAGTATGGCGATGATAAAATTATAGCAATGCCATCAAATATAAGTGGCGATACCTTTGTATATGGAAGAAATGCAATAAAAAGTAAAATTAAGCACTTGCTAAATATCGTCAAGATAGAAAAAATGATGAAAAATAGATATGTGATTAGTATCGCGGAGCATTTTATGAATGCCAGACCGGATGGCAAGAGGCAGACGCCGAATGTATATGATGATATAAATTCTTTAGATTTTATTTTTGGATATCTAAGAAATAAAGATGTTTGGTATGCTACTTTTAGCGAATGCGCGAATTATTATGAAAGCTATAAAAATACCGATATTTTAGATATGGGAGATGGAGCGTTTGAAATAAAATATAAAGGCAGTTGGAAAATGTTTTTAACATTTATCTCAGATCATAGGTATTTACAAAATATACAGACTAAAGAAATTTACGAAGGCTTTATGAAAAACAATAGATGGCTTTTTAATGATTTGGTCGAAGGAATATATAGGGGACATAAAGATGTATTTTGACAGACATTTTTCTTTGATTACCGGATATAGATTCTTGTTAAAAGACGTTATAAAATATATAGCGACAATAGATTCTTTTTTTGATTCTAAGTATAAAATTTTAGATATAGGTTGCGGAAAAAAACCATATAAGAAATTACTAAAAAAATCTGATTACGTAGGTCTTGATGTGTGTGAATGCGAATATGCAAATCCGGATATAATAGGTAGCTCTGAAAATATCCCCTGCAAGAATGATAATTTTGATGCAATTATGACAGTTTTTGTTTTAGATGATTCTTTTTATATTAAGAAGACTTTTTATGAAATTTCAAGAGTGCTTAAAGATGGTGGGTATTATTTTGCTCTTGAAGCGCAAAATACAAGCATACATAATTCCCCCTTTGATTTTTTTAGATTTGCTCCAAATGCCATGATTAAGCTAGCAAAAGAAGTGAATTTAGAACTTATAAGATATGATACATATGGCGGAGATTTTGCAAACGTAGGCTTTTGTTTTATATCAATTATACGAAATACACTAAGTAGTCTCAGGATGGAACCCTTTTTGGGTCCTATATTTTACTTACCGATAAACGTAATTTTTAGACTTTTAGATCTAATAGGTAGATTAAAGGTATTTAGAAACAAATATAAAAATAATTCCTTGGGGTATTTCTATGTTTTTAAGAAAGTAGAGAATGCTTAAAAAGTTTCTTAAGACGATATCTTTATACACTATTTTTTTGATGATAGAAAAAATTTTATCTGTACTGTTTTTTTCATATATTGCTCATACTTTAAGCATGAATGATATGGGTGTATATGGACTGTATATGACTATATATGTATTTTTATCTTTTCTACTATCGCTAGAATTTAAATCCGGATACGCAAGATATTACTACGAATATTCTACAGAAGAATCCAGATATAAATTATTTTGCGGCATCGTTAATGTTACATTTCTTTCTCATATAATTATGGGTATATTGTTATTGTGTATTATAAATTATTTTAATTTATTGAGTTGGAAAATTTTTATTGCTTTGTCTATTTTGTCATTTTCTGATAGCTTGATATATCTTATACAGTATCAAAAAAGGTTGGAAGAAAAGGATATGCAGTATGGAGTAATTATAATTAGTAAGATACTCTTAACAATTATATTTTATTTTGTTATAAAAAATTACGATATGGGGGGCAGTGCGATCAATATAATATATGCTATGCTATTTTCTAGCACAATTGTCTCCATAGTTAGTTATTTCAGCTTTTTTATTAAAGGTTGGCTATTTGGCGTAAATTATCATATTACAAGGAATTCCTTTTTATTTTCCATAAAAATTGCGCCCGGTATTGTTGGGTCATATCTATCATCATTAAGCCCGCAATTTATCATTGATAAAGTTTTTTTAAATAGAGAATTTAATGGAATTTTTTCGGTTTATCAAAAAATCGCATCAACTATTTATATTATGTTCGATCCGCTTTATATAGTTTTTTCTCAGAGAGTCCTTAAATTTTATAAGGAAAAGAATTTTATCGGAATCTATAAGATGATGCTTAATATAATTTTTAACGGATATGGATTTATGGCGTGCATTTTTATTTTAGGCTCATATTATGTCGTATATATATTTGCGGGAGAGAAATATATAGAGTATCAGCACTTCCTATTCATATTTTTATTCGGCGGATATTGCACATTGATTTCGAGAATTCTTGAATTAAATATCCAGATTTCTGGAAAAAGTCATTATTTTTCTTATTTAGAGATATTTGTAGGAGCGCTAAGCGTATCTTCTCTTTTGTTTTGTGCATATTATTTTGATTTTTACTTCTTTATATATTGTATAGCTGTTATTTCATTTTTTAGATTTGTTGTATATATGGTAGTTTCCAAAAAAATATATCCAAAATTATTTTTAGGATATTTTTATTATTTATTATTTTTATTCTTTCCTAGTATAATCTATATTTTTAGAATATTTGACATACTATCGGAAGTTTTATTATTCCTATTAACGCTAATTTTTTATAGCTGGTTAGCTATTAGGGCAATTAAAGAATACAAAAGCTGTCCGCGTATAGGGGAAGTATAATGTTATATTATCTAAAGCGGCTATATTCTACTCCATTTCGCATAGTTTTAATAAAGTTATTTAACAAAATAACTGTTTTTTTAAATAACTTTATTAATCGCTGCATTGATTTTATAAATAAAAATACTCACATAAATTGTAACGTTCCGATCATAAAAACTAGTTACATAAATATAAAAGAGCTTGATCCGTCAAATATCGATCCGGATGTCACAAAATATCTATCCAAAATGTACATTGAGCATAAATTCGACTTACTCGGTAGCGGCTGGGTAAAAAATAGCTATGATAGCGCGGCGCTCGGACTAGAGAGCTACAAATACGATATGAACGTCGCAGCGCCCGTGAGCGCGCTAGAGGGCTACGAGCCGATTGATTGGCAAAAGGATTTTAAAAGCGGCTTTCGCTGGGATGAAAAAAAATGGTACAAAGATCAGCGTATAGCCCATAAACCGGGTAGCGATATAAAGGTACCGTGGGAGCTTGCGAGGCTTCAGCACCTGCCGCAACTTGCTATTTTTGCTATAGCGGATCCGAGCTTAAAAGAGCGAAATTTAAAAGAATTTAAAAACCAAATTTTAGATTTTATCCGCAATAATCCGCCTAGGATGGGCGTAAATTGGACTTGCACGATGGACGTTGGCATCAGAGTTGCCAATATGCTGGCGGCTTACGATATGTTTTGCCAGATGGATGAGGGCGGAATTTTAGATGCGGATTTTAAACAGACCTTTTCAAATAGCGTCTACGAACACGCGCTTCATATCGTAAATAATCTGGAATATTCGCCGCATCTTACGTCAAATCATTATCTAAGCGACATCGCGGGCCTGCTGTTTGCGTGCGCATATTTGGACGTCGGCCGAGAGACGGACGCGTGGCTAGCGTTTGCCGTGCAAGAAGTGATTAGCGAAATGAAAAAGGAATTTTACGAAGACGGCGGAAATTTTGAGAGTTCTACGAGCTATCACCGCCTAAGCGGCGAGCTAACGGCGTATAGCGCGGCTTTGATACTGGGTCTAAAAAGCGAAAAAATTTCGTCGCTAAAAAATTACGACGCAAAGCTTTGGCGCAAAAAGCCGAAGCTCTTGCCTCCAAACGAGCAGGAATTTAAAATCTTAAACGGGCGAATAGCGCTGCCGCAGTGGTTCGTGGACAGGCTGTATAAAATCGGCAGGTTTACCGCAGACATTACAAAACCAAACGGCGAAGTGCCGCAATTTGGCGATAACGACAGCGGCAGGTTTTTTAAATTTAGCCCAAACGGCGAGTTTTTGAGCAACGAACGAGCCGTGCGAAAATATCTAAATTTAAGCGGCTTTGCGGGCGGCGACGAGGCGTTTTGGGACGAGAATATCTTAAATCACTCCACGCTAATTAGCTGCATGGGCGGGATTTTTGACGATGAGATATTTAAAAACGGTTTTTGCTTTGAGAGGAGTTTTATTCGCTCGCTTGCTGGGCGTACGCTGCAAGCGGGCGATAAAACATACAAAAGCCAGGTCGCTTCGGGCGTGAAATTTAGCGAACTGCCGCACCGAAAAAGAATGGAATTTAAAATTGCGAGTTTGCAAGAGATCAAAAATATATTTTATCCGGACAGCGGAATTTTTATCTTTAAATCCAGCAAATTTTACCTCGCCGTCTGCGCTACGCCGCCAGGGCAAAAAGGTCACGGCGGGCATACGCACAACGATAAGCTAGGCTACGAGCTGTGGATAGAGTGGCGTGACATAGCAAGAGATCCCGGCACCTATCTTTATACGCCGCTTCCAGATAGTAGAAATGAATTTAGAAGCGTCAAGGCTCACAACGTGCCGATTGTAGGAGATTTGGAACAAAATAGTTGGGGCGAAGGGGCGATCGGATTATTTGGAATGTTTGCGGAATGCAGGTGCGAAGTGGCAGATTTTGGAGAAAATTTTATAAGCCTTGCCGCAGAATACAAGGGCGTAAAGATAATTAGAAAATTTGAGATAAAAGAGGACAAATTGGAGATTATCGATATGGCAAATAGGGAATTTTATTATAGTAAATTTGAGTTATATTCGAACGGATATGGGAAGTTATCGAGAATTGGTGCATTAAATGAATAATAGCATTATAGTAAATAATAATTTTAATTTATTAAGATTGATAGCTGCGCTCCAAGTTATGTTTGTTCATGCAAATGGTTATTTAGCAGATAAAAGCGATTTGTCTTGGTATATAACTAATATACTAAATTTTAGCGGCGTAACTGTATTTTTTCTGATTAGTGGTTTTTTAATAAGTATGTCTTATGCAAAAAATCAAGATTTAAAAACTTACATTAAAAATAGAATTTTAAGAATTTATCCAGGGCTTTATATTAATATTTTTATCGGTATAGTAATTTTATATATTTTTATAGATTTAAATTTTGACTTTGATTTTTTTAAATGGCTTCTTACTCAAATCAGCTTTTTGCAATTTTATAATCTTGAAGCCAGTAAGGCTTTTGGTACGGGTGAGATAAATGCACCGCTTTGGACGATCTCGATTGAGCTAATATTTTATGCCGTCTTGCCCATTATCTTTAATATAAATAAAAGGTCTAAGAAAATACTACCTTGCATTTTTCTGATCTCAATACTATTTTTTATATATAATTCTAGTAGCGATAGAAATTTATTTATCAATAAACTTATTAATGTATCTCTGGCGCCATATTTATTTGTATTTTTAATTGGCTTTTATTTTTATATCTATTTTGATTTATTTCATAAATATATAAAGAATAAATTCTTTATATATTTTGCTACTTATGTTATCGGTAGAATTTGCTTCCATTATTTTAATAATATTTTTTTAGATATATTTGTAAATTATTTTATATTCTCATTTTTGGTTTTTTCTTTTGCTTTCAGTTTCGAAGGTCTCGATAAATTTTTGCGAGGCAATGATTTTACTTACGGTATTTATATATACCATATGTTTTTTGTAAATATTTTTGTACAAATGGGTAGGGGGGGCAGCATTTATGTAGTATATGTCGCTATTTTGTCTATATGCTGCGCTATAATCAGCTGGTTTTTTGTAGAGAAACCGTGTTTAAACTTAAAAAATAGAAGCTTATATCGCAGCAGGATGAAAAATGTCTAAAAAAATACTATGGTGCGGAAATTCGTATTACGGTTCGCCGTTTAAAGTCGGTTGCAATTATTACAGCGAATTGCTAGCTAAGGAGGGAAATAAAGTTTTATTTATCGCGCCGCCTGTTTCCCCCTTTCATAATAAGATCAACGAAGCCACCAGACTAGCTCAGGCAAAGAAAGGCTTGCATGAAATTTTTGAAAACTATTTTATATATACTCCATTTGCGCTTATTCCGCCATTTAAAAAGCTGCCGTCCCAATTTTATTGGATTATAAAAATATGGCATATTTTTACCTTGCCAAATTTTAAAAATATGCTTAAAAATTATGATTTCTTAAACGTAGATACTTTGGTGATAGATAATTTCGTATTTCTACCTTTAATAAACATTATAAAATATAAGAAGTTGATTGTTAGGGTTACCGATAGGCTTGAAGGTTTTGGCGTAGGGGCAGCAGCTATCAAGGCAGAGGAGTATCTAATAAAAAAAGCAGATAAAGTGATATATACATCATCGAATCTTAAAAATTATATAGAAAAATTTAATAAAAGTTGCTTCTATGTACCAAATGGAGTTGATTTTAATAAATTTCTAACAAAATACGATAAGCCGGATTTTTTTTGCACGATTGCAAAACTAGTTGCCGTTTATGTAGGCGCTATAGAAAGCTGGTTTGACTTCGACCTACTAGATTATGTCGCCGACGAGCTAAAAGATGTGCATTTTTTAATAATTGGAGCTGTAAAATTTAAACCCGACAATTTTGATCAAATACAATCTAGAGAAAATATTACGTTTTACGGCAAGGTCAATAATGATTTGATTGCCTCTTTTTTGCAATTTTCAGACGTCGGCATAATCCCGTTTAGGTTAGATATGGATTTAGTTCATTCTATAAGTCCACTAAAACTATATGAGTATTCTGCGGCTGGACTCCATACGGTAGCGACTAAATGGCGAGAGTTAGAGCGGCTTAATAGTCCTGCTTTGTTGGCAAGTTCAAAAGAGGACTTTGTAAGATATATAAAAAAATCTCTAGATTTAAGTAAAAGCGGCAAGACTGAAATTTTAAATTTTGCCAAAGATAATGATTGGAGAGAAAAGATACGACATATCATTTAAAATTAGATATAATTTCATTTATAATATTTTTAAATTTAAACGATGAGGCGAAACGAAAGTAATAAATGCAGTATAAAAAGTTAGTAATTGATTTTCGTATGCATAAGGCATCTGGTATAGGTACATATATCAAATCAATACTGCCTTTTTTTGTGGAAAAATTTGAGGTTATTCTGCTTGGTAGTAGGGCTGAGATACAGGATTATGCGTGGAGTAAAAGCGTTAAAATTTTAGAATGTAAATCCAAAATTTATTCTATAAAAGAGCAGCTTGAGCTGCCTTTAAAAATTCCTAAATGCGATATTTTTTGGTCTCCGCATTACAATATCCCGATCTTACCGATAAGGGCGAAATTTAGAGTAGTTACTATCCATGATGCATTTCATTTGGCTTTCTATGATACGCTAAATTTTATGCAGAAAATATATGCAAAAACGATTTTTAATCAAGCACTAAGTAGAAGCGATATAGTTCTTAGCGTTTCAGATTTTTCACGGAGTGAGATATTGAAATACGCTAAAACCGATAAAAATATTTTTGTTGCGCCAAACGCGATAGATGAGGGGCACTTTAATCATCATTGCGATTCAAATGCCTTAGAGGCGGTGGCAAATGACTATGGTCTTCCTGAGGATTTCGTTTTGTTTGTGGGAAATGTCAAACCGCATAAGAATTTAAAGAATTTATTATTTGCATTAGAAAAGATGGATTTAAATTTAGTCATAGTAGGGAAAAAGGATGGCTTTATAACAGGCGATAGTGTTATTTCTGAGATTATTCGAAGAAAAAGCCTAAGTGATCATATATTTTTTACGGGCTATGTTAAAGACGCGGATATCGCCGCTATTTATAATTTGGCGAAATTATTTGTGTTTCCGTCGTTATACGAGGGGTTTGGTATTCCGCCGCTTGAGGCGCAAGCGTGCGGTTGCCCGGTCGCTTGCTCAAATGCTGCGAGTTTGCCTGAAGTTTGCGGCGATAGCGTTGTTTATTTTGATCCGAACGACATAGAAGATATGAGAAATAAAATTCAAACTGTTTTAAACGATAAAAATTTACAAAACGAGCTTCGCGCTAAAGGTTTTGAAAATGTAAAAAGATTTAGCTGGGAGCGCTCGGCTAAGCAGATTATCGAAATAATGGAGAATTTGCAATGAAAAAAGCCCTTATCCACGACTGGTTTAGCACCTATGCGGGCGCGGAGAAATGCGTCGAGAGTTTTACCAATATATGGGATGATTTTGAAATTTACAGCCTCATCGATTTTTTAAGCGGCACCGACCGGGATAAAATTTTAAAAGGCAAGCACGCTCACACGAGTTTTATCCAAAAACTTCCTTTTGCGAAGGACAAATATCGCAACTACCTGCCGCTATTTCCGCTCGCGATCGAGCAGTTTGATCTAAGCGACTACGACGTCGTGCTGTCCAGCTCGCATGCCGTCGCAAAGGGGGTACTGACGCACTCAAATCAGCTTCACATCGCCTATGTACATACGCCGATCCGCTATGCGTGGGACCTGTATCATCAGTACTTGCGCGAAAGCGGGCTGGATCGCGGTTTAAAGGGCATGCTGGCAAAGTATTTTTTGCATAAAATTAGGCTTTGGGACGCGAGCACCGCAAACCGCGTGGATCACTATGTCGCAAACAGCCGCTACATCGCGCGCCGTATCAAAAAAACATACGGCAAGCCTAGCGATGTCATCTATCCGCCCGTGGACGTGGATAAATTTACGCTGCGCGAAGCCAAAGAGGAGTTTTACCTTACCGCCTCGCGCATGGTTCCGTATAAAAAGATCGATCTCATCGTCGAGGCGTTTTCGCAGATGGATAAAAAGCTGCTAGTTATCGGCGATGGGCCTGATATGGCGAAAATCAAGTCAAAAGCGGGCAAAAATGTCGAGCTTTTGGGCTTCGCAGACGATGAAACGATGGCGGATCTAATGGGGCGGGCAAAGGCGTTTGTTTTTGCCGCCGAGGAGGACTTTGGCATTACGCCGGTAGAAGCGCAGGCGTGCGGCACGCCGGTGATCTGCTTCGGGCGCGGCGGCGCTCGCGAGACGGTGCTTGATGGCGAGAGCGGGCTGTATTTTATGGAGCAAAACACAAAGGAGCTGCTCGCCGCCGTAGCTAAATTTGAGCAAAATTATGATAAATTTGAGCCTACAAAAATCAGAGAAAATTCTTTAAAATTTTCGCGCGCGCGCTTTGAGGCCGAGATCAAAAGCTACGTCGAGAAAAAATATGAGGAATTTAAGGACGGCCTAAATGACTAATATAATCCTAAGCGGCGGTAGCGGCACGAGACTGTGGCCCATCAGCCGCACGCTTATGCCAAAGCAGTTCGTGCGCCTCTTTGACGATCGCTCGCTTTTTATGATGAGCTGCGAGCGAAACTCCCCGCTATGCGAGAGCACGCTCGTCGTCTCAAACGAGCAGCAGTATTTTTTGGCACTCGATCAGCTTGAGGCTCTAGGCGCGCGCGGCGTGAAATTTTTACTCGAACCCGTCGGCAGAAACACGGCTCCTGCGATCGCGCTTGCGTGTTTGAGCTTAAAGGCCGAGGAGATCGTTTTTGTAACGCCGAGCGATCATCTAATTAGAGATGAGGCGGCGTATAAAAACAGCGTCTTGCGTGTGCATGAGCTTGCAAAGCAGGGGTTTTTGGTGACGTTTGGTATCAAGCCCGCGGAGGCAAATACGGGCTACGGCTATATTGAAGCAAGCGGCGAGGACGTGTTAAAATTTCACGAAAAGCCTGAGCTTGCGGCAGCGCAAAGCTACATAGCGGCGGGGAATTTCTACTGGAACAGCGGCATGTTTATGTTTAAAGCTGGCGTATTTTTGAGCGAGCTAAAGGCGCAGAGCTTTGAAATTTACGAAGCCTGCGTTCGTGCGTACGAAAATTCTAACGCTGAAAATCCGATTAGAATTAAACTAGGCGATATGCAAGAGATCCCCGCAGATAGCATCGACTACGCGGTTATGGAGCATACGAGTCTTGCTAAAGTCGTGCCCGCAGATATCGGCTGGAGCGATCTGGGAAGCTTCGATAGTTTAGACGCCGAATTGCCTAAAGACGCGAACGGCAACACTGCAAGCGAGCAAAATATTACTCTAAATTCTAAAAACAATCTCATCATCGGCTCGGGCCGCACGATAGCCGCCATAGACGTCGAGGATCTCGCTATCGTCGATACCAAGGACGCCCTGCTCGTATGCAAAAAAGGCTCTACCCAAAAGGTAAAGCAGGTGGTGGAGCAGCTAAAGGATAGCGATCTAGCGCGCGTGCACGTAACGACGCACCGCCCGTGGGGCAGCTACACGGTGCTCGAAGATGAGCGCGGCTACAAGATCAAACGCATCGTCGTTAAGCCCGGTAAGCGGCTATCGCTGCAGAAGCACTATCATCGCAACGAGCACTGGATCGTCGTTAGCGGCACTGCGACCGTGACTGTGGGCGAGCGAAATTTCTTGTTGCGTGAGAACGAATCGACGTTCATTAGAATGGGCGAGGTGCACCGCCTCGCAAACGAGGGCAAAATCCCCGTCGTGCTGATCGAAGCTCAAGTCGGCAGCTACACCGGCGAGGACGATATCGTGCGCCTGCAAGATGATTTTAATAGGAGCTAGGATGAAAAAGCAACTCTGCGTTTTGATAATCTTGACGGTCGATATTTTCGGTATCTGGCTTTGCTTCGGACTTGCCGTGGTGCTTAAAAATCTGCTCTACGGCGATAGCGTGCTGCTGGATATCGGCAGGTATCAGGGCTTCGCGCCGTCCTACGTCATAATGATATTTTTGTTTTTTTATCAAGGGATCTATTCGAGGCGATATGATTTTTGGCACGAGAGTAGAATTTTAGTGAGAAGCTGCTTTTTTGGGCTTTTGCTCAGCCTTGCGTTGCTTGCTTTAATCAAAGTCAATTACGAATTTTCGCGCGCCAGCTTTATTTTGAGCTTTGCCTTTATGGCGATGGTTTTGCCGCTTTTTAAGCTCATAACGAAAAGGAGGCTTTTTAAATTTGGCCTATGGCAAAAGAGGGCGAAAATTTTAGGCGAGGGCGAGGAGTTTGAAAACGCCGTCTTAGAAAGCGCGTATTTGGGGTATGTAAGGGCGCTAGGCAGGGACTACGACGTGCTGTTTATCGGCGGAAGCAGGCTCGAAGCGAGCGCTTTAAACGAGCTCATCGAGAGCAACATCAGGGAAAATAAAGAAATTTTATTTACCCCGGTGCTGCGCTCATACGACTTTACGCAGACGGATATTTACAGCGTTTTTGCTTCGCGTACCAGCCTTTTCGCGATACGAAATTCTCTGAAGAGTCCTTTAAATTTAGCTCTTAAACGCGGGCTTGATTTAGCGCTAATTTTCTTAGCACTTCCTTTGTTGGTGCCGATTTTTGGCGTAATCGCGCTGATGATGAAGTTAAAAGAGCCCACGGGACGCATATTTTTTTCGCATCAAAGAATGGGATTTGGCGGCAAGCCGTTTGGGTGCCTAAAATTTCGCTCGATGAAAGAAAACGGTGATGAAATTTTAGCTCAGTACCTAAAGCAAAATCCGCAAGAGGTGGAGTATTTTGAAAAATATCACAAATACGAGCACGATCCGCGCATCACGAAGCTGGGCGATTTTTTGCGCAAAAGCTCGCTAGATGAGCTTCCGCAGCTGATCAACGTCCTAAAGGGCGAAATGAGCATCGTAGGTCCTCGCCCATGCGCGCAATATGAGCGCAAGGATATGGGTGAATATGCAGATCTCATCCTAGCCGTAAAGCCCGGCATTACGGGGCTTTGGCAGGTGAGCGGGCGCAGCGACGTGGATTTTGCGACCAGAGCGGGTATGGATACGTGGTATATGAAAAACTGGTCGATCTGGAACGACATCGTAATTATTTTAAAAACCTTCAAAGTCGTTTTAGCGCGTGAAGGGGCAAGTTGATCGGTTATCAAATCCTTAAGACAGGTTCTTTTTTGAGATAAATTTTAAATTTAATACGGCGCTTCGATCGAGATATTAGAATCTTCTGAGCTAAATTTTGCCATGATTTAAAATACATATACACAACAATGTAATTGCATGGAAATAGCTAGGAATTCGCGGCGCAAAATTTGAAGTTTTGAAATTTTATTTTATACCTGTATGGAAATAAGACTACGCAAAAATGATGATGGTTTAATGTACGCGACCAAGATTATGTAGTATCGCGGGAAAATTATTAGCACAAATCGTATTGCTTAAGCACACATAAAAATGGCGCTACCCGATAAATTTTACTGCTGTTTTCCGCTTTTGCGCGAATACTACTATGTAAAATTTACGCAAAGCAGATGAATTTTATCCTCATTTCCGCGTTGACGTATTTTAAAATTTTAAAATGCCTATTTTGCAAAAGCGACAGCTATTTTAAAATTTAGGGAATTTACAGATAAAATTTTGATCTGTTTGAGGGATAGGGGGATGGTGTCCGGTAAAATAGACAATGGAAATGAACTATTTGGAAATCACACTATTTCAAATACCGCTTACGGATACACAGATAAAAAAGCTACCAACGGCTATGAGGCTCTAAAGGCCTATGATCTAAATGGCGACAACATAATAGATGAAAAGGATGAGATATTTAATAAGCTTAAAATTTGGAAGGATAAGAATTCTAACGGCATTACCGATGAAGGAGAGCTAAGCTCTCTTGCGGATAATAATATCAAAAGCATTGGTCTAAACTACAAAGAGATAACGATAAACGAGAATTCTAATACCGTAAAGCAAGGCTCTAAGGCTGCTCTTATCGATGAGCCGATCTACGAATGGGCTGGAGTAAGTGAAGCGGCTAAAGACTCACGGGGAATATATAGATGCTAGAAATTTAGCGGCGCATAAGCGGCCTAAGGAATTTATAACTGCTTAAGTGAGATATATATAGAATTCGTAAAAGCAATCAAATTAAAGGCAAGAAGAGGACTGAGATTTTATAACATTCACTGTCGACAGATTGCTTCGCTTGCAAAGTTTACTCGCAATGACGAGAAAAGCAAAAAAATGGAAGGATAAAATTTGGAAAATTTTGAAAACTGGAATAAAAATGTTAAAAAACGGGATTTAAACTCAAACAAAAACGCAAATTTAAGCGATTTCAATCAAAGAGACTACGATAAAGAGCCGATTATTATAAAAAATCCTTATGAATTCTTTCTTAAAAATTTGGATTTATTTTGTTTTATAGGGGCGTTTGTGATTTTATCAACTGCCTGTATTGATTACGCGGACAATATACACAAAAAAGAAATTAAAATTTTATTATATTTTCCTTTTATGTTTGTAATTTTACATATTATTTGGGCCTTTTATTACTACATTATCAAAAACAAATGCGAAACTAAATTCACAAATAAAACGATAGAATTTATTATAAATGGGGAAGTTAAAAGGGTTAAAAACTTGACAGATTTAGAGCCTATTACAAGAAATTTTAAGCTTTCGTATTCTCTTGGAGTATATTTTCATTTGTTTCTATTTTTTTTGATTATTTTAATTTCAATTAGTGAAAAATCATTGCTATATGTTTTTATAATAATGGTCTATTATATACTTTGGTTTCTTTTAAATTTTTTATTTAAACTTATTTCTCATTTGATTTTAGGCGGAAAATTAAAAGATTTTTCGTTGTATCCAGCTATTGTTTTTGATTATCCGCAATATATTGGTGGTCGCTTGTGGAGATTAGCTACAATTGATATGCGATTATATAGTGGAAAATTTCATATGGTTTATATAATTCATAAGCAAGATTATTTAGATTTACAAAAATATTTTTCTGATAAGAAACATATAAATTTAAATTTGGTTAAAAAGAAATTTTCAACCTAAAAAGGAGAAAAACATGAGTAGAGAAAGTGTTGCTAAAATTGAGCTAGATAAAGCTTATGATGCTATAGTTGCTAATCTCAAATTTACAAAGGATTATAGTGCAAGAATATAATACCAATACAACAAGCAATCAAAACAAGCAACAAAGAGATTATGATAAATATCCAATAGTTATAAAAAACCCCTATGAGTTTTTTCTTTCAAATTTATTCTTTTTTTCTCATTGCGGAACGGTGCTTGTTTTATTGGTTTATGCTGATTATATGGGGATTGCCAATGTTAGCAATATTTTTCTATGGGCTTTTTTTGGGCTTGGCGTTTTGCATATCGTCGCTACATTTTATTATTATATCATCAAAAACAAATGCGAAACTAAATTTACAAATAAAACAATCGAATTTATCATAAATGGCGAAGTTAAAAGGGTTAAAAATTTAGTTGATTTAGAACCTATCATAAGGACTTTTAGACTGCTTACACCATCATCGCTAATTGGAATTATTGTTTTTAATCTACTTATATTTTTTATGGTTGCATTAGTAAAAATGGTTCATTATCTTATCGCCTATTATGTCATTTATTTACTTTTAAATTGTTTGTTTAAACTTATTTTTCATTTGATTTTAGGCGGAAATTTGAAAGATTTTACATTATTTCCTGCTTTTATATTTGATTATGGAGAACTCATATGCAAAGGAAGGTCTAGTTTAGATATTCTTAAAGATAAATTTCATATGGTTTATATAATTCATAAACAAGATTATTTAGATTTACAAAAATATTTTTCTGATAAGAAACATATAAATTTAAACTTGGTTGAAAAGAAATTTTAACCTAAAAAGGAGAAAAACATGAGTAGAGAATTAGTTGCTAAACAAGAATTAGACAAAGCAGAAGTAAGACTTAGAAAAAATAGTGATTTGGTTAGACAATTAACTGAATTCCTTAAAGATGCACTTTCTGGTGCTGATATGTCATTTACTGGATTAGAAAAATATGTTGAAATAAATGGCAAAAGATATACAAAACCGGAGTTAGATGAATTAAAGGGAGCTGCAGGATATGTTGGAATTGGTAAAGCATTGGCTGGTATAGTCGATGATATAGCTGACGGTCAAAGCTTCGGTCATACCGTCGTGGGTGCAGCTGTGGATTTCGGGCTTATTGCAATTACAAAATTTATCCCTGTTGTCGGTTGGATAACACTATGGTATGACATAGGAAATTTATTAGATAAGTTGGACGGAAAAGATAGTGGCATATTTGATTTACGTAAACAGGTACAAAATTTATGGGACAAAATAACGGGTGACGGACTATCAGATATTGATATGAGCGCTTTGCAAAAAGGCATTCTAAAAGTAACAATGCCCGACAAAACAGTCTATGCAAGACCTTTATCGTTGTCATTTTTCCCTTATGGCGTAACCCCAAGCGGACTTTTAACGGGCGACTACAAAGACGATGTTTTATTGGGCGGATATGGCGATGATACGCTAATGGGTAAAGGCGACGGCGATTTACTAATAGGCGGATATGAAAATGGTAGGACAAATTATAAAAGTTTCCAAAGAGTTTAACAAGCTTAAGAGCTACTATACATTTTTTAATATATAGTAGTTTCTCTTAAACTACCTGTATAATCTAGCGTTTTTAGCATTTGAAATTTTTTTGAAAAAATTTGAAAAACCTGTAAAACAGGGCTTTTAAAAAAATCAAAAAAATAAAAATAGGGGGGAAATTTGATAGATGGTGTCCCGTGTAGGATTCGAACCTACGGCCGCCTGATTAAGAGTCAGATGCTCTACCAACTGAGCTAACGAGACAAGAACTATAATTGTAGTGATAAAAATATAAAAAACTGATTAAATTTTATAAAAATTTCGTTAAATTTCATAAAATTTCATTCGGTCTTTATATACCTAATAACTCATAAAAATTAAATAAATACTTTAGTAAAGAACCAATAAATCTTTTTAAAAATAACCTATGTGCTTCGATTTCGCATCTAGGCGCTCTGCACAAACTCAACGCAAAGCCAAAGCAAGAAGCCCCATAAGCGGGGCTTGGCTCGATAATTTATTTTGCTTTTTTAGTCTTTTTGCTTCGCGTAGCCTTAGCATGAGTTCTAGGAGAGCGGTTTGAGATGATCGGCTTACCGTCAGGATATTTTTTCTGCACGTGATTTACAGGTATCGCCGCACTGCTGCTAGCACCGTATTTCTCGCCATTTGTAAAATACTTCCTCATCACTTCTTTCCATCTTTTTGCGTATTTATTCGCTCGTGGAGAGTCATTTAAGATATCCTCGTAGTCGTAAATTCTCTCATAGAAGTCGTTAGTTAGTTGATCGTCGATAGTGATTCTGCCGTTGTCGATCGATACGCCTAGGTAGATGCCTGTTTGCTCGCCCGGGCTTACCATCCATGCAGAAATATCAGGTAGATCGGTTGCTCGACCTGTTCTTCTACCTACGCCGCCTGCTGCAGCACCTACATTGATCTCAAGGGTGTCTGTGCCAGTAAAAATGTCTTGATATGACTTCGTAGTATGGAAGATCATAACGATGTCGCTCGTCTCGTAGCCTGCTTGTAAGCCCACGCCGTAGCCTTTATATTTGATAAAAATCGGCGAACTCCACTCGCCGTTCTCGCCTTTGACGCTAAAAATTCCATCGCCGTATTGTAGCGATGCGCCCGCAGCTAAACGTTTTACGTCGGTTAGGATTGCGACGGCTTTGGCGCTGGTTAGATAGCGCTCATCGGTGCCGAAGTTATTAGCCGCTACGAAAGATCTAACGACGTTAGTCGCCGCTATAACCTCTTGATTTGCCACGACGTCCGCGTGCAAAAGACCGCAAAGTGCAACAGATGCTAGAAGCAAAAACTTTTTCATCATTTAATCCTTTTAAAATTGAATTTTCGTTATTATAACAGCAATTTCATTTGTTTTAGCTAATTTTTAACAAAAAATTGATGAAAAATAACGAATTTTGGAAAATTTATGAAATTTCTAGCTATTTTTGCACTTTTGACGATCAAAATTTTCGCTTTAGACATAGTAAACGGTGATGTTATTATCTTAAAATTAGATAAAAGCACGACCGAGCTGAGCTTTGGCTCAAAACAAATTCCTCTCATCATGGCTCCAAATTCTAGCGATAAAATCGCCGTTTTAGCAGCGAATTACCGTGCTAAGGGAGATTTCGCGCTGCGAATAGTAGATCAAAGCGGCAGTCACGAGCAGATCGTCGCTTTGAAAAAGGGCGAGTATAAAAAAGAGGCTCTAAGTGTCGCTCCTGGTAAAGTTAAACCGCCAAAAGAAGCCGCCGCGCGTATCAAAAAAGAGCTCGACGAAGCCAACGCGATCTATGCGATCACCACGCCGCGCTATCTTTTTTCCACGCCGTTTGAGCTGCCTTTAAACTCCAAAATAACCTCTGCATTCGGCAATGCTCGCACTTTCAACGGCGAGCTTAAAAGCTATCACAGCGGCACCGATTATCGCGCCGCAGTAGGCACTGCGGTGCGCGCAGCCAATGACGGCGTCGTAGTCATCGCCAAAGATCGCTACTACGCCGGCGGTTCGGTCGTGATCGATCACGGCGGCGGCATTTATTCGCAGTACTATCATCTAAGCGAGATCAAAGTGGCGCTTGGCGATTACGTTCGCAAAGGCGATGAAATCGCACTTTCGGGCGAGAGTGGTAGAGTTAGCGGCCCACATCTGCACTTCGGCATCGCGATCAACGGCGTGAGCGTCAATCCGCTAAGCTTCGTCGCTAAATTCAACGAAGTGGTTTTTGGCGAGCGCTAAAATGCCCTACAATCCGAAGGAATTAATGAAAAAAATTCTCGCAGGCAGCGATTTTAAGCTAAAAGGCTCGGTCAAAGGTCGTGTGCGCGTCGCGAGTAGGGACGGAGCGATCGTAAATTTTACCGCTGCAGACTTCGGCGTGCAGAGCCTAAACGATAAAATTTCGCTCAGTGGCGAGCAGTTCGAGCGCTTTAGAGCTAGAATTTTTGGGATTTTAAACTCCGGTGGACGCGAGCTTGCAGGCAGGCTCACGCTCCCTTCTACGCCTAAAAAGAAAGCCCGCGCAGATCGTCTCCGCGCGGCAGATGGCTATGCGGAGTTTGACGGCGCCTGCGATTTTGGTAGCTTTTGCGGCGGAGATTCGGGCGCGGTTTCGTCAGAGGCTGGCGGCAGCTTGGCAAAGACTTCGTATGCCACAAATGCAAGGTGCGGCGAGCGAGATTTTTCTGCGCGCAGCGCTCAGAGCGCGCAAGGCTTTACTTCGCAGGCAGAATTTCAAGATGTTTCGCAAGCAGAATTTTATGGCGCAGCTCGGGCGGAATTTTGCGCAGATACCGCGTGGGATACGTCGTGCGAGAATTTAATTTCGCAAAATGACGCTGTGCAGAATGACATGAGCGTGGGGCTTGCTGCTAATTTCGAAGAGAGCGAAAATGCGAGGAGTAAAAATTTTATGCCGCAAAGCTCTGTGTCTGCGAATTCTGCCAAAGGGCAAAGCTTCATTCCTGCATCGCGAAATTTTATTTCCGCGCAAAGCTCTGCGCTCGTGAAAGATTCCGCATTTGAGGCGCAAAATTCTAATTTTATGCCGCAAGCAGAGGATTTTACGGCTAAAAATTCGTTTATAGCAGAGCAGGACGCGGACTTACGAAGTAAAAATTCTACGGCGCAAAGCTCTGCATCAAAAAATTCCACTTTCGCAAATTCTGCGCTTGATATAAAGTGCGCAAATGATTGTGGGCCTCAAGGCTCCGAGTTTTCTAAGGGGCAAAGCGCTAAATTTGCTAGCCGCCGTGCCGCAAATTTTGCCTTAGAAAATGCCTTGGAATTCGCGCCTCAAGATGAGAATTTAGTCGGTGAGGATTCAATGTGCTTGGCAAAAGGGCAAAATTGCGCGCTAAAAAATTCCGACGAGCAAAATTTAGCACAGAAAAGCTCCGCACAAGAGCGGCACCCTTTAAATTTGCCGCCGCAAGTGGGAAATAAATTTGCGCCCGAATTTGAGCGACCCACGCAGCCTGCGTTAACGGGTGGGAATTCTACGTTTGCTTCTTCTATGGCGGAGGGGGCGCTTGGTGATGAGCCCGCGTCTGCTGCTTTTGGGAGCGAATCAACTTTTGTGACTAAGCCCGTAAATTTCTATGGCAAGCCTGCGCGCAAAGCACCTGCGAAAGAGCGTACGAGCCTATCGGGTCGTTCGCAGGCTTTGCCTATTGCAAGCTCTTCGCGTCCTATCTCGCTACCGCAAGCGCCTAGAGCTAGGCTCATCGAGCTTAAGCCGCGTTTCATAGGCATCGCGCATAGGATTAAAATTTCGTTTTTGAAGAAGAGCGCGAGCGAGCCTGGCGAAGGGGTTTTGGCGCGCGTTCGTATTCCACTTTTGATGGAGAATTTCGGTCTTAATGATATTTTGTCGTCCACGGCGAGCTACCAAATGGCGAAAAAGATGGTGCGCACGATCGCTGATCTTTACATCGCCAAGGATCTGCGCGGCGTGCACATAGGTGTGCCGGTACGCCTTGAAATGGGCTTTAAAAGCGGCATCTCCGACGTCAGCAACCACGCCTTTATTTTCAAGCTCATCGAGGACAGCCTCGTCAAAAACGGCGTCATCGACGACGACAATGCAGATATCGTGCGCGAGATCAAGCTTTTTAAGCAAGACGTTTTCGACGGGGTTTTAGTAAATATCATGCAGTTTGAGTAGAGGCTTTGCGGCGCCTCGCGTGTAAATTTTAAAAAATTCGCGTTACCGCATGAAATTCCATCGTTTTCGAGCTTTAGCTCGCACCGCAACAAGCGCTTTTTAAAATTTTTTTGATCAAACCAGTAAAAATTTGAAAGGATTGAGATGCAAAAAGCCTTTTTTAATTCGCCCATTGGAATGCTTGAAATTTGGGATGACGAGATCGGGATCTGCAATATCGACTGGGTCAAAAGCTCTGCCTGCAGCCCCAATGATGAGATCTTTAAAAAACACGACGTAGAGCTTAAATTCGGCTTTGTGCGTGCAGCGGATGATAAAGGACGCGATTTAAGGCTTAGCGATTTAAGAAAGAATTTGGCTCTTTGCACCGACGAGCTTGGCGCATATTTCAGGGGCGAGCTTGAAAGCTTTAGCGTTAAACTGAGCCAAAATGGCACGCAGTTTCAAAAGTCCGTGTGGAGCGCGCTTTTAGAGATACCTTATGGTGAGGTCGTAACATACGGCGAGCTAGCCCGGGCTATCGGCAGACCGCACGCAAGCCGCGCAGTAGGCGGCGCAAACGGCAAAAACAAAATCCCTATCATCGTGCCGTGCCACCGCGTTGTAGCTACGGGCGGGCTCGGAGGATACAGCGGCGCGGGCGGCGTAGCTACCAAAGCGTGGCTGCTAAACTTTGAAAGAGAAAATTTAACCAAATTTGGCAAGTAAAATTCGATTAAATTCTGCCTTGCAGGCACGGCGTTGATTTTAAAATTTCACCGCGAGACGCTGCGAAATTTCATAAAACGATTTTGTAAATTTCTAGTCTTACGGCAACCAAGGTAGTTAAAATTTTGCGAGAAGCGAAGCCTGCTTGAAGCTCTAATTTGGAATTTATCGCGCCGCAGACGCTTGCTATGAGCGGTTGAAATTTTTCGCGGCGGTAAAATTTAGCCTTACGAAATTCTGCTCTGAAGTTCTTCGATAAATTTTCATCTTGCGTGCATTTAGTGCGGCAGCGCGTAAAGCAGCAAAATTTTGAATCCCTTTCGTGAAAATAGGCAAGGATAGCAAGTTTTGAGGCGGAATTTTGCATAGCCTAAAAATTCTGCGTCACCGCGCTGCAATGGTAAAATTGAACGCCGCCGTATCAAAGCAAAGTAAAATTCTTAAATTGCGCTTACCGAAGCGGGGTAAAATTTCCACAGAAGTGGTAAGGCGGGGCGGAATTATCTCAGCGGCAACCTGACTAAGTAAAATTCTATAAATCCACGAAGCGGGCGGTATCCCAGCAGAAATGGCATTGTCCTAGCCAAGCTTCTTGCGTAAGCAGCGGGCGCGCCAAAGATAAAATTTTCACGGATATGACAAAGTACAACAGTATGTGCCGCTAGGGGCACCTAGCGAAAATGAAATTTTGCGCGAAGAGAGCGAGGGAAATTTTACGCAAAGATCGCGCTATTTGCTGAAATTCTCGCAAAAGCAGTATTCTTTTAAAAAATTCCTAGCAGCGGTAGCGTTCGTTGTCAAAGCTTGCCTTTGAGGCGGTGGCGTTTTGCTGAGGCTTCTTGCGAAAGCGACGTTGCATAGCAAAGTAATTGTAAAAGCGGCAAGCGTGCTGCAGATAAAATTCTTAGCAAAAGAGGCGTAGCAGGGCAAAATTTCTACGCAATACGCACGGTAAAGATAAAATTTGCCAAGCAGCTACGAGCGAAAACCCTGGCAAATTCAGCAAAGCTTGGTAGAACGCAGAATTTTTTATCAAATCTACGCAGCTTTGCCAAATTTCTAAATTAGCCGAAATTTTCTATCAGATCGCTAAAAATTTTAGCTAAATTTTCGACGTCGCTAATCTCTACTCGTTCGTTGATCTGATGGATCGTATCGTTTCGCACGCCAAACTCCGCCGTCTCCACGCCAAACTCCGCGAAGTATCTCGCATCGCTCGTGCCGCCTGCGGTGTTTAGCTCGGCTGCTGCGCCGCAGATCTTCTGCACGCTAGCGCTTAGTTTTTGCACGATTTTGGAGTTTCGCTGAGTTAAAAAAGGCTTTGAGGAGCTTTTTAACGCAAGGTGTAGCGACGCGCCTGCTCGTAGCTGCGCGGTGCAGCTCATTTCTAGCTTGCCGCAGGATTCGCTTTCGTTGCATAGCGCGTCTTTTGCATCTAGCTCAAATAACCTCAGTACGTAGTCTCGCACGTCCTCTAGCCCCAATCCTACGCCACCGCGAACGTTAAACATCACGCGTACGTCCTTGGGTGTTACGTTTACTACCTGCGAACCGCCGCGAATGTCGGTGATGACTATCTTGGCTGGAGCGAAATCCTCGCTACCCGCGTCCAGATCATGCCCCGCAAGACTTGCAAGCACCGGCGCTAAAATGTGGACAGGATTGATGCATTTATCTGGGTAGGCTGCGTGCCCGCCGATACCTGTGAGCGTGAGGACGCCATTAATCGAGCCGCGACGGCCGATCTTTATCGTGTCGCCGAAGCGCACTTCGCATGTAGGCTCCGCAACGACTGCGAAGTCGGGTAGGGCACCTTGCTCGCGTAATTTAGAGAGCATTTCGCGCGTGCCGTAGATGCCGTCGCCCTCCTCATCGCTGGTTAGCAGCAGGCTTAGCGTGCCCTTAAAATCGCGTGCCGCCGCTAGCGCGCAGATTGCCGCTGCGATGCCGCTTTTCATATCCTGCGCGCCGCGGCCGTATATGAAGCCCTCTGCTTCCACCGGCTTAAACGGATCGCTCGCCCAGCCTTCGCCCGGCGGCACGACGTCGATGTGCCCGGCAAAGCACAGATGCGGACCCTGTCCGAAGCGCTTGGTAAAAATCGCGTTAGTTACGCCGTTTAGCTCGAATCTATCCTCGCTAAAGTCCGCCAGCAGCATTGAGACGTAGTTGAAAGCTCCGTCGTCGCTAGGCGTGAGCGAGCGGAATTTGATGAGCTCTTTTAGAATTTCAATCGGTTTCATAAGCCTTCCTTTGGTTTAAATTTTAGCGAAAATTATAGCGTATAAAAGCTTTAGTGCGAAAAATACCAAAATAAACGCCGAGATATATGCAAATGCCCGCACTACTATGTTTGGAAGCTTGCTGCGAGCTAGATATATCGCAAGCGGAAAAAGCGTGATCCAAGCTAAGATTCCGCTTACAAGCCCGCAAGAGCAAGCGCGAAATCTGCTCGCGCGGTGCCGGCAGAGACGCTGAGCCAAAACATAATGACGTATGGATTTAGTAAATTTATCAAAAAGCCTTTGCCGTAAAGCGCCGCACCTGAGCAAGCCTCGACGCTTGCAGGCTGCACCGAGCTAGTCGCGCCACGCCAGATCTTGTACGCCGTGTAGAGTAAAAAGCATGCGCCAAATACCGATATGCAGGCAAAAACGATCGGGATTTTGGCTAACTGCGATATGCCAAACGCCGATAGCGCTAGATAGAGCATATCCGCGCTCATGGCGCCGAGGCCCAGGCACAGCGCCTTGGTGTAGCTTCGCAGCGCGTAGGACATTATCAGCACGTTTACCGGGCCGATCGGCACGCTAACGCCAAGTCCCATCAAAATCCCTTGTAAAAATTGTTGCATCCCTCTGCTTATACTCCCCAATCTGCTCCAAAATTTCGGCGTGCAGCGCTGCAAAAGATCTATGGGCGCGGCTTTGCGAATAGACCGATGATGCACAGCTTCGCGAACGGATCAATCCTAAAATTCCGCGCGATCGCCGATCGGTTTTAAATTTTACGCAATCGCCGCCGTATGCGCTCTGGCTATAAAATTTTAACGTGTGCGTCGTAGCGCGCTCGGCTCTAAAATTTTTAACGTGTGCACTTGCATGCGCCTCGGCTTTGAAATTTTAACGAGCGCTTCACATACACGCTCAGTTGCAAAATTTCAATATGAGCATTATGTGCTTGAAATTTATACGAGTATTCGTGCGGCGGACCCGCTCACTAGACTTCAAATTTAGTTTTTAAATTTTAACGCACGGGATCGCGGTTTAAATTTGTGGCTCGAATTTTGCGAGGCAAAATCCGTCGTCTTGCCTGCGCCGCTAAGTTTTCGAGTTAAATTCCGCAAGTCGAAATTTAAATTTCATCGCTGGTAGCAGAGCCGTCACTCTAGTCGTGAGCTAAATTTAACAAGGCAAAATTTAGATCGGCGGTAAACGGCGGCTCGCGCAAGTCGGTAAGTTTTAGTCGCGTAAATTTTAAGATCGCGGCGGTAAAATTTAGCCCGCCGAAATTTTGCTTTGCGTAATTTCGAGTATCCGCGCTCATAAACGGCTCATGATCGCAGATAAAATTTTGCGAAGTAAAATTCTATCCGCAAATTTTAAAAACCCAGTCGCGGAGCCTAAAATTTGACCGATCGCCCGCTTCAAATTTAGCCGCACGCCCGCAATTTGGCTACGCTCGCATTTTAAATTTTATCGCCCGTCGCAAAACAGACGCACCGCAAAACCTGCATGCAGGGCAGACCCTGCCGCGAGGCTAAACGCGCCGTAAATTTTATCGTTTCGCAGCGGAGCAAATTTTACACTGCAAAGCAAGAACTTGCGCGCCGCTGGATTAAATCTGCGCCGCAGAGCAAATTCCGCGCCGCAGCTTGGTTTGCAGAGATCTTGCGCGCAAAGCTCGCTTTGCAAAACCCCGCGACGCAAGAGCTTTAAGTAGCCTGCTTCGTAAAATTCCGCGATCGCAATAGCTAAATTTAAAACGAAAAATCCCCCGTCGCGCCGTGCGACATGCTCT
Organism: uncultured Campylobacter sp.; assembly: GCA_963528355.1. Classification (GTDB taxonomy): domain Bacteria; phylum Campylobacterota; class Campylobacteria; order Campylobacterales; family Campylobacteraceae; genus Campylobacter_B. The sequence continues at coordinate 130,744 of CAURUZ010000003.1, read as the reverse complement.
CATAGACTGCCTTGACGTATTTGTCGCGCACTGCGCAATCTAGCAGCTTCTCGCACTCTAGGCAGCTGGTGAGGTTGTGCTCTGCCTGGCACGCCTGCAGCGCGGCTAAGCTTTTATCCAAAATTTCGTCATAAACGTCGCGCGGCGCAGTGTTCTCGGTATCAACCATCAATTTTTCTCGCCGTAAATTTCATGCATCTTCGCGATCTCATACTTCGAGCCGAAAAAGCAAGGGGTGCTTTGGTGAATTTTTTCAATCTTTAGCTGCAAAAGCGAGCCGTTTGCGCCGTCGCTGGTGGCGCCTCCCGCGCGCTCGAAGATAAACGCAAACGGCAGCACTTCGAAAGTTACGCGAAGCTTGCCGCGCGGATGATCGCTAGTAGCGGGGTAGCTGAAAAGTCCGCCGCCTTTTAATAAAATTTGATGCAGGTCGCTCACCATCGCGCCGCTGTATCGCAGGCGGTAGCCCTCATCAAACAGCGCTCGCACGAGCTTTCGGTGCGGTTCGCTCCAGCCCTTTTGCGTCGCGCCCGTGGCGTTTAGCTTGCCTTTTTCGTTCAGTCGCAGATCTTTTACGAAGCTAAATTTACCCTCGCGATTTAGGCGGTAGAGCTTCGGTGCATCCTCGCAAACGACCATCTCAAGGCGCGGCCCGTAGATGCAATAGATCGCCGCTTTTAAGTTTGCGGGCGAAATTTCATCCTCGTAGATGCCGAAAATCGAGCCCACGGCAAAATTTACGTCCACCAAGCTCGAGCCGTCGAGCGGATCGTAGGCGATGATTAGGCGCGCGTCCTTTCGCAGCGTTAAAATTTCATCTTTCTCCTCGCTGATTAGGGCGCGCACGAGCGGATTTTTGCGAAATTCCGCCTCGATTATGGCGTCGCTTTTTACGTCGAGTTTGAGCTGCGTATCGCCCGTGCTGTTGTGATGATCGGTGTAGCCGAAGTCCGCGTATTTCAGATCCTCGGCGATTTGTAGCGCGATATTTTGGATTGATTTTACGATCTCTTGCATTTTATTCCTTTACATTTTTTTGGCGTTTTTTAAGATCCATTCGCTAATGCCCGCAGCGTCATTGATGTCGAAATTTACGCGGCAAAATTTATCCATCTGCTCGCCGCTTAAATTTGAAGCGATCGCGTCCGAAAATGGCAGATACGCCGGATCGATCCTGTCGCGAAACAGGCTTATGCGCGGCAGCGGCAGCGTCTTTAGCCCCTCTACGAGCAAGATATCAAACTCGCCTAGCATCCGCACGACCTCGTCAATCTGCATACAGCGCTGCGAAAAATAGCTCGTCCGCGTAGGGCTCATCACGACGGTCTCGGCGCCGAGCTCGCTAAATTTGGCGCTGTCCTTGCCCTCTACGTCAAAGCGCGCCTTGTCGCCCGGATCGTGCTTTACGATCGCGATCCGTAGCCCGCTAGCGATAAAAATTTTAGCGATCTTGCAAATTAGCGTCGTTTTGCCGCTGTTGGAAGGGCCTGAAAATGCGATAGCAAGTCTTTTCATTTTTAAAATCCGGCTTTTTAAGATGAGCAGATTGTAGCGAATTTAGCCTTTTAAAAAGCAAAATTCGTTAAAATGCGCCTAAAATTTCAAAGGAAGATCGATGAAAAAATTTGATTTTAGCGGCGCGCTAAACGGCCTGCTAAAGGGCGCGCTCCCAGCCGCGCTAGCGCTATTTTTAAACTCCTGCTCCGCAAACGATCCCCGTCACGATCCGCTTAAAAACGAGTTTTTGGCCTACACGCAAAAATTTGAATCGGTGCGTGCGGGCGATCGCTATTTGGCAGTGGCGACCTATCTAAATCCCGTCGCGCCCGAGCTTAGAAACGCCGCGGAGGACGAGGTATTTTTGCTCACCTCCTATCCTAAAGAGATTCAGATCCACGCGGTGCAGATTAACGGCGCAAACGCAAACGTAACGCCGCTGAGCGACGGCGATCCGCTTTTGCAAAAGGAGCTTTTTAAGATCGCGTGGGCGAGCCGCTACAAGATTACCGCGCCTAAGAGCGATAAGGACGAGCTGGTGCTTAGCTACCGCACCTCAAACGACCTCAATGCCACGATGAAATTTCGTAAAATTTCAAAGTCGCTGTATTGGCAGCCGCAGATCGATCTGAAAGATTAAAGGAGAGAGGGTGGGCTACGACATAAGCTACCATGCGATCGGCAAAGATGAAATTTCGCAGTGGTATTTTGAGCCGCTAAAGCTCGCGCAGAAGGGAGATTTTGAGGCTATCGCTAAAATAGCGCGCGAAGCGGGGATGGATGAATTTTACGCAGAAAAATACGCGGACGGCTTCCGCTCGGCGCTGCAGTACGGCACGCAGAGGATTTTTAATAAAACGCACGGATTTCATATAGCCGTGGCGCAGGGCTATTTTAGAGAGTATTTTTACACGCGCGGCACGGCGTTTAGCTTTTTGGCGGAGCAAAGCTTTAAATTTAAAACCTACATAAGCGATTGGCGCGAGGTTTTGCCGGCGGAATTTCTAGCGGAATTTAGCGGGCAAATTCATAACGAGATCATCGAAAATTACTGCTGCGGCGCGTATCTTAGCGCTGCTAGCGTGCAGAAACTGCTGCGCGATTATGAGGCGGGCGGCGAGATAAAAGAGGCGATAGATGAGTTTTATGCGCAGAATTTGCCCGTGTTTTTAAAGGCGCTAAATTTGGCGCGCGAGCTTGAAGTAGGGCTACTTGAGGCTACCGAAGTGGTTGAGCCCAATCCGATTGATCTTAATAGGTCCGAGTCGTTTTCAAATCTTTTTAATTGCGATACTCAGGGCGCGCTGATCTATGCGGAAATCGCTGCGCAGCAGATCGGCGAAGCGATAGAGCGAGATAAGGCAGGCGGCGGCGTTAGGATGGTCAGAGAGAATTTTACCTTGCGCGGCGAGAAACGCGACGAAAAAAGCTCCGCCTCGCGCGGCGTCAATGCAGCGGGCGGCAGTGCAATAGAAACGGACGGCGGCAGCACAGTGCAAGCAGACGGCGAGAATTCCGTCCCTTGTAGCGGCGATACGATAGAAGGCGGCGGCAAGAATTCCGCCGCAGAAGATCATGAAGGCGAAACCTCCGCAGGCGGCGAGAAGTCGCTTTTCGACAAGATCAAAGGGCTTTTTAAATAGCAATTTGATCGCTAAATTTTAAAACGGCTCGCGGAGCCGCACGATTAAATCGCGATTAAATCATCTCGCGCTCGCAGGTCCCACGCCGTTAAATTTAACTAAAACGGCGCAGTCGGCAAGCGCAAATTTAAAATTTAAAGCTTGCCGAAATTTAAACGGCGACCTGCATATCAGAAGTTACGAAATTTTAAATCACCGCAAGCAGGCTGCAAAAGCGTCTAAATTTAAACCTGCCGCAGCCCATTTGCGGCGGGTAATCTGCGAATAGTTTATCTGTTTAAATTTTTGATTTTTTGTTGATCCAGCGGCAGGTTTGATCGAATTTTTATTATGACGGTATCGTCTTTATGGGCGTTTCCGCCTATTAAAACGCCTCCGTCATCCATGCTTACGGCGCTTTTGAGCCAAAAGTCTTGCAGTTTCGCTTTGTTTTCACTCAATATATTGCCGTCCAGATCAAGCTCTAAAAATATCGTCTGATCCTCCGAAGCGTCGTTTGCGCCGATTAGAAGTAGCCCCTCTTTGTAGTTTGCTAATTTATAGGTCGCGTTTAGCGTATCGGGCAGATCGCAGACGCCGCGATCTCTTCCGCAAATCTGCTTTTTCCAAATTTCATTGCCTAAGGCGTCAAATTTCGCGATATTTGCGCCGAATTTTGCCAGCAGAAATATCGATCCGTCCTTTGCTTTTAGCAGCTGCGCTTTCTGATCTATTACAAGTTCGTCCGAGGTGCCGCCTTCCTTCGTGCGAGCGAAATTTACGCTCTTATGCCAAAGCTCCTCGCCTTTGGCGTTAAATTTTAAAAATCCGTCTTTTTCGATGATGAGTAGGATCTCACTTTCGGATATTTTTGCTATCTTTGTCATGGTGCCGTCAAACGGCCTTTTGCTCTTTACGATATTTAGCTTTTTCTTCCATAGCAGTTTTTCTCTCTCATAAAAGCACAGATTGTCGTTTTCGTCTATCGCGGCAAATTTATCGCCGAAGCTCGCTACTTCTTTAAATTTAATAGGAAATTCATGGATTATCTTTTTCGTTTTGGCGTCTAAAATTTGATTATCCAAAAGCGCGTATGAATCCATCGCGGCTACCGGCATATTGGCTGCGGATACCACATTTAATTTTTTGCGCCAAAGCTCCGCTCCTCGCTCGCTTAACGCAACTAGCGAGACTTGGTATTCGTCGTTTGCACTTGCAAGGAACAGATATCCTTGCGGAGATTTTATTATGTTATCGACGGTTCGAAAGCCGTTTTTAGCGTAGGGAAGATCCCAGATCGCGCCTTTTTCTTCGGGGCTTTTTTCGGCTAAAATTTCATTTTGCATCTGCGCAGATTGAGCGGATTTCTCGGCGGAGCTTAACGAAGCGCGATCAAGCCCGCTTATGAACGCTCCGTTTTTCGTAAAATAGGAAAAGAATAGATATTCGCCGCGAGATTCGACGCTTACGCCCTTTAGGCTCTGCGGAAAGAGATATCTTTTTATCGGAGCTGGGTCGAGTTTATTGCTAAAATCGATCAGATCCACGCTTGGAAACTCCCCCTTTTCGGATATTTTTTTGCCCAAGTAGGCTAAATTTAGATCCTCTATGACTTTAAAATTGTTTAAATGCGCGCCGCTGTAATACGCGCTTGATTGGGCCGTGTCGTTTTCGCCTAAATCATATAGCCCAAATTCGCTCCAATTTGATGAAAATACCCGCTTGCCGTCTTTGGATAGCGTCATTTTATCGATTTCTAAATGCGGATGGGCGATATAGCGGACCTGCTTTAAGATATTGGAGTCTTGCGCGGCATTTGCGCGGTACCTACCCATATCCGATATGTCTAAAATATAAAATCCCGTCCAGCTTGCCAGCAAAAGCTCATTCTCAGAGAGCAGTTTCAGATCGCCGAGCTCCTTTATTTCGGATAATCTATGCGGCGCGCAGGCATAATTATACTCCCGCTTATCGGCTTTGGAGGGGGCGATAAAATAAGCAAGCTGCGTAAATTTATCATCTTTTACGTCATAGGCGGTAAGGGTACTGAAGAAATCCTTTGCAAAGAGGGTACGTCCGTCGCTTGAAAGCTCTATTTTATTTACAAATCGCGCTTCAAGCCGAGCCGAAATTTTAATATCCCTTCGGTCGCTAAGATCCAGCTTATAAATTCCAAAATTCGGATCGGCGACGAATAGACTTTTGCCGTCTTTGCTCTGCGCGATATCTATGTAAGCGGGATCAAGCTCGTGCTGCGGAAAGGAAAATATGCCCGCAAGCCTTAGAGTGCGCGGCTCGGTAACGTCGATCAAGACGATGCCGCCTTTGTCGTCGCTCAAGCCGAAGAGCGTATTTTGATCCTCCGAAAGACGCAGCTCGTAAATTTCAAACGGAAGCTTAAGCGCGTTTTTTGCAAGCTCCCTCTCCTCTAAATTTAGCTCTTGCAGCGCGCCGCCTTGTTTTTTGGCAGCGGCAAGATCACTTTTAAGGATTAAAATTTCATCCTCTTTCAGCGATTTTGCGGCATCTTTGGTAGCCGAAAAATTTTGAGTCGCCGCGCAAATTTCGCAGATAAAAGCCGAAGCGGCTAAAATTTTAACTATAAAATTTCGCTTTGCTTTCATTTCGTCGCCTCGTAAATTTATCTGAAATCATCGCTTCTGCTAGGTATCAGCAGGTCTTGCAGCTCCTGTTGTACCGAGACTTTCGCGCGCGGATCAAGGATCTGCGAGTAGATGATAAAATTTGCAAGCACTTTTTTGCCGTAGTCTCTACTCTCGGCATACGGCACGAGCTCCATGCTAAGCCACGGCTCAAATTTGCCCTTATTAAACATATCGCCGCGCTGAAGCATCTTTTTGACGAGCCCGAGCCCGCCGTTGTAAGCGTATGCGATGAAAACCGGACTATAAATTTTGCGCTCCAACCAGTCGATATGGATGTTGGCGAAGCGGTAAGCGACCTCCGGGCGGAACATATCGTCTTGATCGAAGCCGTCGATTTTGAGTTGCTTTTTGCCGATCTCGTTAGCCAAAAACGGCATAAATTGCATCATCCCAAGCGCATACGACGTAGATACCGATGCGGGTACGAAGCGGCTCTCTTGGCGTGCGAGCGCCAAAATTAGCGCCTTGCGGCGGTTGTCGCCGTCGCCGATATATTCCATAAACGGCGTCGGATAGAAGTTATCCTTGCCGCCGCTTGCTTTATTCATAATGTATGAGTACTCGCCGATGCTTTGCTTAGTATCGAATTTTTTGGCAAATTCCAAAAGCTGCTCGCGCGACATCCGATCAGCGCTATTTTTCGTGCGAACCCAAGCGAAAGGATCGGTGATATCGTAGCCTTCGATGGAATTTTTAGCGGGGTTTGGGATGATGATGTTTAAATTTTTATTTCCCAAGACCTCTTTGGCGTACAGCGCGTAGAGGCTGTAATAATCGCTGCTAGCAAGCTGGCGCAAGACGTTTTGATCTCCATTTAGCAGGTAGATCCAAAATTTCGCATTGTGCACGTCGTGAGGTTTCTCAAAGCTCGCCGCCGCGCGGTTAAAAAACGCAAGCGCAGCCCCTTCGTCGTCCTGCATGACGGCATTTACGCCGAGCATAAACGCTACGTCCTTATCCACGGCCAGCGGATCGACGCCCGTGAGCGAGCGGCGCAAGCGTGGGTATTTGCGGTTGATTAGTGCGTCGTTAAGAACCGCTTTGAAGCCTTTTTGTGAAGCTAGTTCGCTTACGAAGGCTGCGTCGGCGTCGATGTCGATCAGAGCGTCTTTGCCCGCGCCTTTTAAGTAGTCGTAATATAAAAAGTAGTTTTGCGCATTGCGGCTTTGCATAAAATACTCGCTCGGATTTTCGTCGTTAAATCCGCGCAGTAAATTTACGGCGTTTCGCGAAGCCGCGTCTTGGTGACTCTCTAGTTGCGAAGCGAGTGTCTCGCGCACGGACGGACTTAGCTTGGCGATAAAATTTGGATAGGAGCGCGCCTTTTTGCAGGTTAAATTTGCATCTAAAATATTTGCCGCCGTTACTCCTGCGCAGCGATCCGGACGCTTAGGAGGGCGAATGGCGCCGAAAATTCTATCTAGCTTCTCTTTTAGTTTGCCCTTGTAGCGAAAGATGCTCTGTTTTAAGGCTCTAATCTCCGCTTTGTTGTATTTCGTCTCATCTATTAGGCGATAGATGTAATAGTCCTTGGCTAGGGATTTTGGCTCGTCTTTGATCTGTTCGTAGCTTAAAATTTTACCGCTACTTGCGGCGCACAGCAGTCCCAAAACAAGGCTAAATTTCAGAAATATTTTCAAATGACCGTCCTATTGATGATATAGATTATCGCGCTGTCAAAGAAATTAAGCACGAGTAGGATAAGAAGCGGCGAAAGATCAAACCCGCCGAAAGTCGTAGGCAGATAGCGGCGCACTAGCGCGAACGCGGGCTCGGTAAGCGCAGAGATGACGCGGTAGATTTTATAAAATTTACCGAACGGATTTGGACGGATGAAGCTCAAAACGCACGCGATAAAGATCACGATCATATAGGCTTGCAGCGCGTAGTGCAGAGTGATGAGCGCGCCGTAGATCAGGCTGTTTGCTAGCATACGATCTCCTTCAGATCGGCGCGGATCAGCGGATACAGCTCGCTAAGCTCCGGTCCGTGGGGCGCGCCGGTTAGTAAAAACCTAAGCGGCATAAACAGGCTCTTGCCCTTTAAGCTTGTAGCCTGCGAAAGCGCCGCTTTGAAATCATTAAATTCCGCGCTTGCGCCGTTTGAGCTTAATAAATTTAAGATCGCCTCTCGCAGCGCCTGCGCCTGCGCCGCCCACTCCTGCGGGATATCTTTCGCGCCGTAGATCGCTGCGATCTTCTCTTTGATCTGTGGGATTAGGCTCGCTTCTTGAGTGTAAAATTTTATCAAAGGCGAAAATTTTGGCTCAAGCTCAAAAAGCTCCGCCAGGCGCTGCTCGCTCGCTCTTTTGATATGCTCGCGGTTTATAAAGGCGAGTTTGTCCTCGTCAAATTTCGCCGGGCTTTTTGAAATTTTAGCGATATCGAAAAACTCCACCGCCTCATCCATGCTAAAGACCTCGCGCGGCGTTTTGTTACCCAGTAGGATCAGATAATTCGCGATCGCTTCGGGCAGGTAGCCGCTTTGAAGCAGCCATTTTACCGACGAGCTATCCTCGCGCTTGCTCATCTTTTTGCCTTCGGAATTTAATATGATCGGTAGGTGCGCGTATTTGATCTCGCCCTCGTAGCCGAGGCTTTGGCGGATCCAGTTTTGCTTCGGGGTGTTTGAGACGTGATCCTCACCGCGGATTACGAAGCTCACGCCCTGCATCATATCGTCGCAGGCGCAGGCGAAGTTATATGTAGGCGTCTTGTCCGCGCGCATGATGACGAAGCTGTCGATGTTCTGCGGCTCAAATGTGATACGCCCCTTGATCGCGTCTGTAAATTCCAGCGCGTGATCCGGCTTTTTAAGACGGATGGTAAAGGGCCTCTCGCAGTTTAGAACCTCCTGTGCGCTTAAATGCTCGCAGTGCCCGTCGTAGCGATACGCCTCAGCTGCGTCTTTGGCGGCTTGCTTTTTCGCTTCCAGTTCCTCCTCGCTGCAAAAACAGCAAAACGCCTTTTTCTCGGCGAGTAGCTTGGCAGCAAACTGCTGATGAAATTTTAAATTTTTGCTTTGATAATACAGGCTCTGCCATTTAATGCCGAAGCGCTTTAAAATTTCGATTATCTCTTGATCTTTGCCTTCAATATTGCGCGCAGTGTCGGTATCCTCGATACGTAAGATGAAGCCGCTTTGATCCTGCAGCGAGCAGATGTAGTTGAAAATAGCCGCGCGTAAATTTCCGATATGCATATCGCCGGTGGGCGATGGAGCGAAGCGATACAATTTAGGTCCTTTGGGTTTAAATTTAAGCTGGGATTATACTTTTTACTTCCTAATAAAAAGCAAAAACAAAGCAAAAATAGGCTAATATCGGCGCATCTTATCTAAGGAGACAATATGGGTTTCATTCAGGAATTCAAAGAATTCGCGATGAAAGGAAACGTCATCGATATGGCGGTGGGCGTCGTCATCGGCGGGGCTTTCGGCAAGATCGTAACCTCGCTCGTAAGCGACATCATGATGCCGGTTTTAGGACTTCTTACGGGAGGCATGAATTTTACAGATCTTAAGATCGTGCTGAAAGAAGCGGTAGGGCAGACCCCGGCCGTTACGATAAACTACGGCTCGTTTATCCAGGTAACGGTCGATTTTATAATCATCGCGTTTTGTATATTCTGCGCGATCAAGGCGATCAATAAGCTTAAAAAGCCCGCCGAGCCTGCGCCGGAGCCTGCCGCACCTGCCGAGCCTAGCGAAGAGATTAAACTTCTTACCGAGATAAGAGACCTGCTTAAAAAATAGGTTACGGCGATGCTTGAGAGAATTCCTTATTTTAAAGCTCTAAGCGCAGCGCAAATCGATCGTTTGGAACAGATTAGCATCCACAAAAGCTACAAAAAGGGCGAAATCTTATTTTTCGAGGGCGAGCGCTCGCAGTATCTCTTGGTTCTGCTAAAAGGAATTTTAAAAATCTATAAAACCTCCGCAAAGGGGCGTGAGATCCATATGCGCGAGATCCGCCCCATCTCGCTCGTGGCGGAGATGGTAAATTTCGAAGAGACGAGCTATCCTGCAAGCGGCGTGTTTTCGACAAACGGCGAGGTGCTAAAGATCGATTATGAAAAATTTAAAAACGAGTTTATGAGCGATCCAAAGATTTGCCTGGAGCTTTTAAAATCGATGTCTGAGAAGATCCGAGCGCTAAATGCGGTCTTTGATAATCAAGTCGTGCTTAACTGCGACGGCAAGATCGCTAAGTTTATCAACGAGAATTTCGATATTTTTATGAGCACAAAATACACTAGAATAGCCAAAATTCTAAATGTTACCCCCGAAACATTTTCGCGCACCATCACTAAATTTAAAAAGAGCGGCGCGCTAATTTTAGACGATAAGCAAGAAATCACGGGCTTTGATAAAGATAAGCTGGACGAGTATATCCAAGGCTAGAGTTTGAAAAGCGCCTATATTTTCCCGATCGTCGGTACGGTTTTATTTCTGTTTTTCAATCTTTACGTCTACAGATCGATCAGCGCGCGCTTTACGCCATATAAAAATTTCGTGATCTTTCGCCCTGCCTTGAGCTTGCTTTGCGTAGCTTTGGCGATTTTAGATGCGATATTTTTTGTGGGTTTTGGGCTTAATGGAAGCTTTAAAAACGAGCTACTCTATAAGCTATGCGTATTTTGCATGGCGGCGTCCTTTTCGCTCTTTTTTATCTGCCTTGCTTACGATGTGCTAAGCGCAGCCGCGCATGTGGTTAAATTTAGCCAAAACAGGCGGAAATTTTTAAAAACCTTCATCGACGTAACCTTTGTAATAATGGCGTTTAGCTATATTTTTAAGGGGCTTTATAATGCACTAAAAATTCCAAAAATCACCGAGCGCGAAATAAAAATCAAAAACTTAGCTCGCGAGCTAAGTTTTGCCGTCATCTCGGATGTGCATCTGGGCGAGTTTTTGAAAAAGGAATTTTTGCAAGGCGTCGTAGCGCAGATAAACTCGCTAAATTACGATGCGCTGCTAATAGTAGGCGATATGTTTGATCTGCGCTCGGATGAGCTCGGGGATATTTTGCAGCCTCTTGAGGCGATCAAAAAGCCTATCTTTTTCGTCACGGGCAACCACGAATATTACCGCGGCGACGCAAGCGGGCTTATCGCGGCAATGCAAAAAGCGGGTGTGCGGGTGCTGCAAAACGAAAGCGTGGAATTTGAAGGGCTAAATTTAATGGGCGTGCACGATCTTAGCGGCTTTCGCTTCGGATACATGCAGCCCGATCTAAGCGCCGCGCTAACGCAGGCAGACCCCGATAAACCAAAAATTTTACTCGCACATCAGCCTAAATACGTCGTGGATTTCGTGCGCGACGAGGTCGATCTGTGTATCTGCGGACACACTCACGCGGGGCAAATTTTTCCGTGGACGCTTTTGGTGCTGCTTAGCCAGAAGTATCTTTACGGGCTGTATAACGACGGGCTGAAGCAAATTTACGTAAGCAGCGGCGTGGGATTTTGGGGCCCGCCGATAAGGGTCTTTGCCGATGCCGAGATCGCGCTGCTTAAGCTTAGAAAGGCATAGATGAGAAGTTTTATTTCGAGGATTTTTGGGGTTATTGCCGCGGTGAAATTCCCTAAATTTATACAAAATTTTATCAACCGCAAATATGTGGAATTTTTCAAAATCGATATGGGCGAATTTGATCCGCCGCAAAGCTACGCGAGCCTAAACACGCTTTTTACTCGCCGCTTGCTGCGTCCGCGCGAGATAGCGACGGACGAGTTAGCCTTCATAAGTCCCTGCGACGGCGTTATCTTTGAGAGCGGATGCTGCGCCGATCTGCGGGCTTTTAGCGTGAAGGGCTGCGAATATAGCCTTAGCGAGCTGCTGGGGCGCACGTTTACGGCAAGCGAAAGCGGCGGAGCGGTTAAAAATTTAGATGGCGGGGCGGTTGCTACAAACGGGAGCGGCGAGGTTGGAACCGGATGCGCAAAAGATGCTGGCGCAGGGATGAAATTTCGCGCCGTGCAAGTAAAAATTATGGGCGATGAAAACGGCGCAACTTATTCCGCGAGCGGCGTGCGAGCTGAAATTTACAGAGATGAAAATAGCGCGAGCCTCGAAACGAGCGCAGAGGACGCCCAAAGCGGCGAAAATACAAGTAGCGTAAATTTAAGCTACGCAAACATCTATCTAAGCCCGCGTGATTATCATCATTATCACGCGCCGTGTGATCTAAGTGTGCTGCAGGCGCTTTATATCCCTGCAGATCTCTACAGCGTGGCGAAGAAATTTTTACTTAAAATTCCAAACCTCTACGCTAAAAACGAGCGCGTGATTTTGAAGTGTAAAATGCCTGGCGGCGGGATTTTGTGGATGGTTTTCGTGGGCGCTTTAAACGTAGGTAAGATGAGATTTGATTTCGATGCGCGAATACAGACGAATGCATGCGCAAGTAGAGCTGAGGCGCTTTACGAATATGAAAATTTAAACTTTAAAAAGGGCGATCATTTGGGAAATTTCGAGCTGGGCTCGACGATTGTGCTCGTGGCGCAAAGCGAGTTTTTAAAATTTGAAACCCCGACTGATACGTCCGTAAAATTCGGACAAAAAATCGCAGAATTTAATGAAATTTCATAAAATTCCATTTAAAATGCAGGATTTTTTCTTTAACTAAAATTAATTTTATTTAAATTTGGCTATAATCATCTCACTTTAAATCAAAGGATTTAACATGAAAAATTTAAAAGCTTTTACGATGATAGAGCTTGTTTTCGTCATCGTCGTTTTAGGTATTTTGGCGGGCATCGCAGTGCCTAGATTAGCCGCTACGCGTGATGATGCTACGATCGCTAAGATGCGCGGGGATATCGCTGCTATTAGAAGCGGACTTTCGCTAGTTAGAAGCGAGAATATGATGAGGGGCGTGACTACGTGGCCTGCTTTGGAGGGTTCGGACAATGCCACTCTTTTTGATGGCGTTTTGCAGCAACCCATCTATCCTATGAGAGCTGGTGGCAGAAACGGCTGGAGCTTAGTTACAAATGGTAATGCTAATGCTACATCCACATATACAGCTACCGTTGCCGGTCAATCAACTACTTTTAACTATTATCCGACTGCTGATTCTAGACCTGCAGGCTCAAGGGCTAATGTCGGTTCGTTCGACTGCAATCATCAAGAGCCTCTTTGTCAATCCTTAGCTCAATAGCTAAATGCTCTATTATGAAGTTGCGGTTTTGGGCGCTAGCCTAAAGCCGCTTACTTATAGTTCAAATTTTAAAATCTCAGCCTATCAAATCGTATCCGTTCCCGTAAAATCAAGTGTCAAATCCGCCGTGATCCTGCGCGAGGTTGCAAAGCCGAGCTTCAAAACTAAGGAAATTTTAGAGATTTCGCAGCTTAAATTTAGCCCGTTTCAGATCGCACTTGCAAATTTTATCGCGCATTATTATGTCTGCGAAAAGGGCGTTGCATTTGGGATTTTCGAGCCTGCAAGCGATACGGCGCAGGATTTGCGGAATTTGCAGGAGGATCCTACGACCGAGCGGAATTGCGCTTGCAAGCAAATTTCCGTTAGTAAGCCAACCTCCGCTTGCAAGCAAACTTCTACCCGCGAACAAAATTTTATTTTCGAGCAGAATTCCATCACCGCACGAAATTCTGCTTTCGACTGGGATTTTAGTGCCACACACAATTCCGCCTCAATCCAGAATTTTGCATTGACGAGAAATTCTACTATCTCAAAAAATTCTGTTACCGTCATAAATTCCGCCATCGCGCCAAATTCCATGCAAAGGCAAAATTTAAAACAGGTAGCAAATTCTACCTCACAAAATTCGGCATCAAATTCTATCACCGCACAGAATTCTATCCAAGAGAGGGACTTTGTCAATGAACAAAATTCTGTTTCAATCCAAAATTCTACATTGGCTCAAAATTCCGCTACGACAATAAATTTTGTTGCCGCGCCGAGTTCGGGATACAAACAAAATTTCGCCATCGCGCAAAATTTGACCCAAGAGCGGGATTTTGCCAAGGGAGAGAATTCCGTTTCGATTCAAAATTCTACTTCAGCGCAAAATTCCATCTCAATTCAAAATTCAGACGCCGCGGCACAAAGCTCCATTCCGCCGTCGCTATCTCCGCTTCAAATAGGTAAAATTCCAGACCTCACCCCCGCGCAGGAGCAAGCACGTAAATTTGCCGAAGCCAACGAGACGTCGCTGATTTTCGGCGATACGGGCAGCGGCAAGAGCGAAATTTATATCGCGCTGATCGCGCAGGCGCTCGCTGCAGGCAAGCAGGCGCTGTTTTTGATGCCCGAGATTTCGCTAACGCCGCAGATGACGAAGCGACTACAGAGCTATTTCGGCGAGCGGCTCGGCGTCTGGCACTCTAAAATTTCGCCCAAGAAAAAGCGTGAAATTTTAGCGAAATTTAACGCAGGCGAGATCAGGCTCATCGCGGGCGCTCGCTCGGCGCTGTTTTTGCCCTTTAGCGATCTGGGTCTCATCGTCGTGGACGAGGAGCACGACGACAGCTATAAATCCGCCGCCGCGCCGCGCCTAAATGCCCGTGACGCCGCGATTTTCGTCGGCAAGAAGCTCGGTATCCGCGTGGTTTTGGGCTCCGCGACGCCCGCGCTTAGCACCTACGCGAAGCAGCCGCGCTTCCGTCTGCGCGGCACCTATTTTAGCAGCGCCAAGCGCTTCATTTTCGACGAGAGCGAGACGGCGCTGAGCCCCAAAATTTTAACGGAGATCGGGCGCAGCTTAGATGCAGGCAAGCAGGCGGTCGTGTTTTTGCCGACGCGCGCGAACTACAAATATATGATTTGCGAAAACTGCGGGCAGATCGTGCGCTGTCCGTTTTGCGCCGTCGGGATGAGCTATCACGCGGACGCTGCGGCGCTGAAGTGCCATTACTGCGGCTTTAGCACGTTTTACAAGGCATCTTGCGAAAACTGCGGCGGCGAGGTGATGCAGGCGCGCAAGATCGGCACGGGCGAGCTTTCGGCACAGCTTGCGGCGCATTTCCCAAGCGCCCGCATTGCAAAATTTGATCGCGACGAGATCACCACGCAGCGCAAGCTTGAGGCGCTGCTAAATAACTTTAACGCCCATAAAATCGACATTTTAGTAGGCACACAGATGCTTAGTAAGGGGCATGATTACCACGGCGTGGATCTTGCGGTGATAATGGGGATCGACGAGCATCTGAGCTATCCCGATTTTAGGGCGCGCGAAAAGACACTGGCGCTTGCGATGCAGGTGGCGGGCCGCGCGGGTCGCTCGGGGCAGGGCAGGGTCGTCATACAGACGCGCCAGAGCAGCTTTTTTAGGGATTATATCGAAAACTACGATGATTTTTTACGCGACGAGGCGGAGTTTCGCGAGGGGCTTTATCCGCCGTATATGCGGCTTTTGCGCGTGCTGGTCTCGCATAAAAACGAAAAAGCAGCGAGCGAGATAATGAATGTCGCGCTTGAGCTTTTACGCCGCAAACGGGCGGGAGGTAGCGCGTTTGCATCGCATGATAGATTGGATACAGGCTCGAAGCGAGCAAGTTTAGATGCTTTAAATTTAGAAAATTCTGCGCAGCAGGGCAGTAAGCAGATGTCAAATTTTAAATTTCAAGGCTCGGATTTGCGCGAGAGTTATGTAAATTTAAGCTCCCAAAAAAACGCTTCAAATTTAAAAAATGCCGCGCAAATTTCAGCTTGCGACGAGGAAGCGGACAACGTGAATTTAAAGCCTGAAAGAAACGAGATCGCGCAAAATTTTATAAATTTAGCGGCCGAAAATACTGCCGAAAATTCCACTCAGTATTTGAAAGATAAAGCGAGCGAGAGCTTTGAGATCATCGGCTACGGCAAGGCGGGCATCGCTTATATCGCGTCAAAATTTCGTTTTGAAATTCTGCTGCGCGCCAGCTCGCACGTGCCGCTGATTAATGCCGCGCGCGCGCTTGAGCATCTGCCCGTCGAGATCGATATGGACCCCGTAAACTTCGGCTAGACGGAGCTTTTAAAATTCGAGCGAAATTTTATCCGCCGCGGACGCCTTTTTGCAGCGTTTGTTTGCGGAGCGGGCTAAAAAATAGTGGCAAAATTTCGGGTAAAATTTAAGGAGACGATTTGAGCGATAATTTAGATGAGCTAAGAGAAGCCTTACGCAGAAGTCATGCGAAGGCGCCTCGCAGATCGCAGACGGATAGTGACGAGCCCGATGCTTGCAATCTGAATTTAAAACCGGATTTAAAACTAGATGGCTCGGAGTTTGCAGATGATAGCGCAGAAACGTATACCGACAAGAATGCGAGCCTTTCGAGCAAGGATCATACCATAATCATAGATTATGACAGAGCCCCATTAATCATCACGGATCATCTCTATCGCGATTACGTTAAATATCAATTCCCCGCGATGTGCTGCGCATTTTTAATATTTTTGTTTTTTGCCGTCATCGTAGTGGGCCCGCCAGAGCTAGGCGTATTGCGGATGTTTATCCTAGTGCTCTTACCGCTCATAGAGGCGGCTAGGCGCGAGGGCGAAGCATATTTCGTGATGACGAACTCCGCCGTCGCGTATTATAAAAAAGGCGAAATTGTGAAATTTTTTGAGCTACAAAAGATCGGTGCGATGGCGATTAGCTTCGATTGCAGATGGAGTTGGAGGCAGCAAATGCCGTTAGCCCTTAAGATCGTTATCGTCGTTTGGGTTTTACTCGCGCTTAAGTTTGGCGGAGACGACGAAAGCGTGAGTGTTAATATTAGAAATATAGTTTGTATTTTTACTATGGTACTTACCCTGCTTTACGGCTCTAAGATATTTATGCATCTACATAATGACAGCCTCGGATTTTTCGGCATTCACGATCAGCTCGTGCTATATAAAGAAAACGCCAACGTCGATATAATGAATATTTTGATGGCAAACAAAGATGAATACCTGCAGCTACGGGAGTATTTCTTAGCCGTGCTAAACGTCGATATAGACGAGCTACGGCGCACGATGTCGGTTTTTGATGAAAAGATAGAGTTTAAGAAATTTAAATTCTAAATCGGTGCGCTTGAGGGTTTGTCCGCAGGAACAAATATAGACTCCGTGTGTTTTGGCTAGGCGTGCAGTTAAGCGAATTTTATTCACATAAATTTTGCTCGCGGGATTTACATGATACGACGATAAATTTTACGTCCCGTCGTTCTTATATCAGATTAAAATCAAAATATAATATCAAATTGCAAATGCGATTTAATCTTAACGGGATATAATAAGTCATCGCTTTTTTTTTGAAAGAGGCGAAACTATTTGCACCGATATAGAATATAGAAAGGCAACGATTTGAAAAAACTACTTAGAAATTTTATGATTTTTGCGGGTTTTATCTTTATGTTATACACCTCCTATTTTCTATATTTTTATTCCAAAAGAGCCGAATATGCGGCTATTTTATTGCAGAAGGCGCTTAGGTATGAAGAGGAATTTTTTACTGAGAAAACACAAAATTTAGACCCGTCTGAGCAAACCAAGCTAAGGCATGAGTTTGAAAAAGAGAAATTAAAACTAGAAAAATATTGCAGCGATGCCATAATAAACGGCGAAAATGGTTATTGCAAGGTTTATTACAACTTCGATTTCGACTATATTCATTTCTACGACGGGCGAAATCAAGATATCGCGCTGGGCTACGACTTTGATAACGAAAGCATCGAGTTTTATAAAAAGCTATCAGATCACTATGATTACAAAGGCAAAAAATGCAGATCGCGCAGAGTGTATAGCGAGCACCATGCGACATTTGCTATTGATAATTTTGAGTATGCAAAATTTTGGTTGGGAAATTACGGTGAATTTACCCTAAAAGATCCATACATTCATGAGTGTGAATAAAATTGATCGATGCTTTAAACACCGAAAGCCTGCCGTATAAGATCGGCGGTATATGCATAAATTCGTATTTGTGCGGATATGATAATGTATTTTATACTTTAGATTAAGTAATTATGTTGTATAAGCTTATACAACCGATAATAAAAAACGCTTTTAGGATTCCAAAATCCCATTTTAAGGAGTAAGGGATGCAAATTCGTGCTTTTATTTTAGCGATCTTGTTTGCCGTATCGTTCGCAAAAGCGGATGATATAAAGTATCCATCGATGCCATGGCAACTGGAATCTATTTTATGGAAAATTCAAGATAAAAAAGTTGTAAGAAAAGCTCTTCACGAACCTATGATTCGGGGTGCAACTACCTTTAACGGCAAGAGTTTTTATTTTTTTACGATAGAAGATAATGCAACGCTCAAAAAAGAGTATGAAGAGCATTTATCAAAAGAAAGAGACTTCTGCAACGACTTTTACGATGATCTGTTCGAGTGGAAAAATATAAATATAATAAACCCACTGGTTTTTGATACGACGGATTACAATAACCCCGTTTTAAAGAAAAATATGGGCGATTGCTGGTATATGGATATGAATAAAACGATTAAAGACGGCTTTAGCGGGCGCGGATTTACATTATATAAATTTGATAATAAGCTTTTGTATATTATGATTTATAAAACCACTCCTTATATATATCAGACGGATGATTTCGCAAATCTTGCTTACATTTTAGATCCCAAAGAGTGTAGTAAAATCACAAAAGATCCTCGTAGCAGGGTAAATTTGGAGATTCCAGGCAATATCATATATAAACGGCGTCTGTTTTATGCCGAACCGATACGTTATAAAGATATAGACTATCTACTTTTCATAGATTTTGACAATACGGATAGCGGACAACTATTCAACGTCACAATCAGGAAATTTAAAGACGGTATTTTACAAATGCCTGTTTGTAGCAATTCATACGTAAATACGAAGCTTTATCGATAGGGGCGGTTATGTGGGCTCATATTTTCATCTTAATGATCGCATTCGTACTATTTGCGAATGCAAACGATGTAAGCGATACGGAAATTCCTTTTGATTTAAAAATAGCTTTATGGAAAGCTAATGATAGGAAAGTAGTAAGAAGCAATCCTTCCGGTATGGTAGAAGGAGAAACCACTTTCAACGGAAAAACCGTTAGCTTTTGGCAAATAGATAGAAATGCAACGCTCAAAAAAGAGTATGAAGAGCATTTATCAAAAGAAAGAGACTTCTGCAACGACTTTTACGATGATCTGTTCGAGTGGAAAAATATAAATATAATAAACCCACTGGTTTTTGATACGACGGATTACAATAACCCAGTTTTAAAGAAAAATATGGGCGATTGCTGGTATATGGATATGAATAAAACTATTAGAGACGGCTTTATCGGGAGAGGGTTTACATTGTATAAATTTGATAATAAGCTTTTGTATATTATGACGTATAGAGATTTTCGGTTATACGAGATGTCTTTTGCGAATTTTATGTATATTCTAGATCCGCAAGAGTGCGGTAAGATTATAAAAGACCCCTCGAGTGATTCATATCATAGCAAGATAGATTTTGAAGATTATCGAAACAAGATCGCAGGAGATACCCTGATTTATTTCGGACCGATAAAATATAAGAGCAAAGATTATCTACTTTTTATCGATTCCGTAAATTTAATAAACGGTCTTAAAGCGGTTTTTATTAAAATTAGCAAATTTAAAGACAAAGTTTCGCAAACATCCGTTTGTAGAAATTTGTATTTAAATACAAAAATTTACCATTAGCGAGTAAAACATGCAATGCATCCAGTTGCGATTGACAATTTTGAGTACGCGACGTTTTGGTTGGGAGATCATAGCGAATTTACCCTAAAAGATCCTTTTATAGCTGCGGTTTTGGGCTTGCAGTTTTTTGCTCCTCAATCTGCGTTTTTAAAATTTTGTTCGGATTTTACGTCGCCGCACATGCCTTGCTCGCCTATTTTTGATATACAGCGCTTATTCCTCGTCTCCTTCCGTTCGCACGATCAGGCTTTTTGGAAGGCGAAATTTCTCGATGATCTCGCATTCCTTGGTGCGCATCTGCCCGTCGTCGCTCTCGTGATCGTAACCTAGCACGTGCAGCAAGCCATGCGTAAAAAGCAGCGCCGTCTCGTCATCCCTGCCGTGCCCCAGCTGCGCGGCTTTCAGCTCTACGAGGTCTAAATTTATCACGACCGAGCCGAGCAGTACGAGGGCGAAATTCTCACTGTCAAAATTCTCATTCTTTAAATTTTTATCATCAGAATTTTTGCTAGCGGAATTTACAGCGCTTATATTTTCTCTGGCGGCTTTTGCAGTGCCTGTATTTTCATTAGTAGAATTCGCGGTGTTTAGAATTTTATCGCCGCTGTTTTCATTCGCGGAATTCTCTTCGCTAAAATCCTCGCCGAAGCCTGCAAACGCCGCAGGATCGAGTGGGAAGCTCAGCACGTCGGTCGCCTTATCGATGCCGCGCGTTTGCGCATTTAGCTGCCGCATCTCCTCGCCGCGCACGAAAATTAGCTCGACATTCCCGCCGCCCAGCTCCGCCGCGATAGCGTCCAAAATTTCGGGATAGGGCTGCTCGCAAAGTATCATTTTTACCCCTCTTTTATAAAATTTTCGTATAATTTTAGCAAAAAAAGGATGAAAATGAGAGCTTTATGCGTGATCAGCGGCGGCATGGACAGCGCGACCTGCGCCTATATCGCAAAGCGCGAAGGTTATGAGATCGTGGCGCTGCATTTTGACTACGATCAGCGCACGATGGGCAAGGAGCGCGAGTGCTTCGGTAAAATTTGCGACGATTTAGGGGTCGCAAAGAGGTTCGTTTTAGACGCTCACTTTATTGCGCAAATCGGCGGCAGCGCCCTTACGGACGGCACCTTGCCGATCAGAAAGGGTGCTGCGGAGCTTTGCGCCGCGGCAAATTCTGCCGGCACCGAGATTGACAGCGCGGTAAATTCCAAAAGCGCCCGCCTGGACTGGCAAAATTCTATCGCGGCAAATTCTATTAATGCCGAGATTGGCGAGCAAAATTTTGCTGCGTCAAATTTCATGATGAGCCCCGCGGACGTTCCGCTTGATGCAGATTCGGCGCGAAGCAGCCGTACGCAGAGCGGTGAAATTTTAACGCAAGGCGGCGAAATTTCACTTCAAAGCGGAGCCGAGCCGCAGCAGGGCGATAAAATTTCATCGCCAAGCGACGAGAGCGTGTTTTCGGATCTGCCGAGCACCTACGTGCCGTTTCGTAACGGCGTGTTTTTGAGCATCGCCGCCGCGCTTGCCGAGAAGGAGCGCTGCGACGCGATTTTCATCGGCGTGGTGCAGGAGGACAGCAGCGGCTACCCCGACTGCAGCGCGGGCTTCATCGGCGCGTTCGAGCGAGCGCTTGAGCTGGGCACGAGCCGCGACTTTCATCCGCGCATCAAAACCCCGCTCGTGCACCTTAGCAAGGCGCAGATCGTCTCGCTAGCGCTTGAGATCGGCGTGCCGCTAGAGCTTACGTGGAGCTGCTACGAGCGCGAGGACGCTGCGTGCGGGCTTTGCGACAGCTGCCTGCTACGACTTAAAGGCTTTGCGGGCGCCGGCGCAAAAGATAAAATCCCCTACGTGATAGAAATTTAGGCACGCCGCGGTTAAATTTAATCGCGACGCGGTTAAATTTTACCGAGCCCGCATAGCATGTAATCTGCATAGCGTTTAAATTTGAAATGCCGCGTGATTTGCGGCAGGATTTAAACGCGCTGCGGCTTGCACTTTGGCGCGCGCTGAGCTGCGGCTGTAAATTTAAACTGCGCTTCGGAATTTGAAAAATTTTAACGAGAGTATTGAGTGGGGTTCAAAGCGAAAATCAATTATAAATTTACCTCCTACGCTATATTTATTAGCGTATAGGCGAATATAAACATATCGTAAAATCTAAGATTATTAAATTTCTTAAGGAGGAGAGAATGGCGTTTGAAAATTCAATAATCACTAAAGAGGATGATGAGAAATACGGGTTGAGCAAAATTTTTTATCAATATAGTCCGTATTATGAAGAACTACCTAGAAATTTTGTTGTTGATAGACAAAAAGATATTTGGTTTCTTTTAATTGAAAGACTACCAAATGAAGGGTATGATTATGGTTATGGGAGCAAAAAGCTATGGAGGCTTTATATTCAAGGAAATAATTTAGATATTCTTTTGGACTACGAATATGATCAAGAAGTGGATGGACACAAATTTCAAAGGGTGTGGAAAATTATCGAGGTAAATGTTATAAATTCTATTATTCCAGATAATGAAGTTATTAAAATATTGAGAGATGTTTTGATTGATTTTAAATTTAGACCAGGCTGGGAGGATAAGGATGATTTTAGTGTAGCATTAATAGATGTAAGAAAGGAAAAATAAAATGGCGTTTGTAGCGGAATATATTTCTAAAGAGGATATTAAGAAATATGATATTATAAATCGTGTAGATCAGTGCTTGGCAAAATATCATTATAATCCACAAAAACCCTATCAAATAAAGTGGTTGAATTGGGTCATCGACAGGCAAAGAGATATTTGGCTTATTTTTGTTTGTAGCCCGCATCTGCCCGATCCAAGAGACGGATATACCGGAGAGGAGATTTGGCTGCTTTATTATAAGGGTAGAGAAATTGAGCTTGACATTAGACGGGTCTATGACGAAACCACAAGTAAAATGCTAGTCGATAATCCGTTTTTTATCAAATATAAGCTGGAAAATATAAATTCTAGTCTTGACGGAATTTCGTTAGATGAACTTTATGGCGTCTTGAATGAGGCTTTAAAAGAATATGGTAGTCGTGGAATTGGCGGTAGAAAATTTCTACCAAAAGAACACCAGATTGTAACATTTTTACACGATTGAGAAAGGATAAAAAAATGACGAGTAAACAAGCCGATCAAATTTTAGCAGATATTGCAAACGGTAAAGATGTGCGCACCAGTAGTGGCGCCAAGGTAACCGCTGAAAATTTTGAGAAATTTTTTCTAAACGATATGGTTGGGAGACTAGGCATTAAAAGCTAAGGCGATATCTACGAGCGTATAAGCGAACATAAATATGTCGTAGATATAATTAAATATTAAATTTAAGGAGTAGAAAATGGCGTTTGTAGCAGAATATATTTCGAAAGAGGATATTGAGAAATATGGCGTTATTGACATAGTAAATAGCTCCAGAGCAAATTTTGGTGAACTTCCATTGGGCGATCAACGTATAGAGCAGCTTGATTGGGTCATCGATAGGCAGAGGGATATTTGGTTTATCTTTGTGTGTGATCCGCACTTACCGGATCCGCGAGATGGATTTACGGGTGAGGAGATTTATATTTTATGTTATAAAGGCAATGTTATTGAGCTTGATATAAGGCGAATTTATGACGAAACCACAAGTAAAATGCTAGTCGATAATCCGTTTTTTATCAAATATAAGCTAGAAAATATAAATTCTAGTCTTGACGGAATTTCGTTAGATGAGCTCTATAAGGTGCTTAATGAAGCTTTGATAGAATATGGAGAAAGTGGTATACACGGTAGAAAGTTCTTGCCAAAAGATCATGAAGTCGTAACTTTTCTGCACGATTAAGAAAGCGTAAAAACGACAAACTAACAAAGTCGATCAAATTTTAGTAGACATTATAAACGACAAGGGGGCGTGCAACGTTAGCGGTACCGATGGCGATACGAGCACAAAAGGAGTTTAGCAAAACGCGGCGTGAGCCTGAAACGTGATGTGTAAATTCAAAGTGAATTTTATCCAGAACCCAACCGTGAGCGAGCGCGAGATAAAATTTTACTCAAATGTCCAGCGCGTGAGAATCCGCTAGTGGGTGCAGATTATCTGTAAATTTTAAAATTTCACTCAAATGCCGAGCGTAGATTTAGATGCGGGATGATCTCAAGCTCTGTGGGTGCGACGAACTCCTTTTTACGCAGCTTTTCTATCGCTGCGCGCGCGATCATAGCGGCGTTATCAGAGCAAAATTTCATCGGCGCAAAAAGTATCTCGCAGCCCGCCCGTTCGCACATATCCGTTAGAAGTCCGCGCAGATGCAGGTTCGCGCTCGCTCCGCCCACGACGCCGAATCGCGCAAAGCGGCGCAGCTCAAAGATCCGCTGCAATTTATCCAGTATGTGCGCGCACGCCGCGTCCTCAAAGCAGCGCGCCAGATCGCGCATCGCCCGCTCATCCAGCTCGCCCGCCTCTTTTAGCTTTTCGATCTGCACGCGCACGGCGTTTTTAAGCCCCGAAAAGCTATACTCCAGCCGTCTGTCGCCCTTTAGCGGCACGGGCAGCTCAAATCTCGGCTCGCCGTCTTTGGCAAGCTCCTCGATGAGTGCGCCGCCGGGGTAGCCAAGGCCTAGCATCTTTGCGATTTTATCGAAGCTCTCGCCGAAGCTGTCGTCGCCGGTGGTCGCTAAAATTTCGATACCCCCCGCAGCGCCGATATCCAAAACCATCGTATGCCCGCCGCTAACGAGCAAAACGCCCATCGGGAATCGCGCCTCACCGTCCAAAAACAGCGAGTAAACGTGGCCTATGAGATGATTTACGCCGATGAGCGGCAGATTTAGCGCGAGCGCGAGCGCTTTTGCCATATTCACGCCGCCGATCAGGCTCACGCTGAGCCCCGGGGTATTGGTCGCTGCGACGGCGCCAAGCTCGCTAAAATAGGGTTTTGCGCGCTGTAAAATCCGCGGCAGCGCCTCAGTATGCAGCCTCGCGGCAAGCTCGGGCACGACGCCGCCGTATTTGGCGTGATCAGCCTCCTGACTTATTTTTTCGTAAAATTTCAGCTCGAAACTCCGCTCATCCATCACTGCGACCGAGCTGTCGTCGCAACTGCTCTCAATAGCAAGTATCACACAAAATCCTTAAAATTTTTCGCTCATTATACTCAAAAATCGGCTCTGCGGCGCGGATGAAATTTTAAAATTTAAAACGGCGCGCTTTAAATTTTGTCTTTGTCGCGGCATGTTCGCGCTCGCGGGGCTAAATTTAAAGCGTACTGTTCGGCTCGGTGCGCTAACGGAATTAATTTAAAACGCGCCGCCACCGCACCATGTTTGCCGCTACGATGCGCTCCGTATCTGCCGCGGCAGGTAAAATTTTAGATAGATGAAATTTTGGCAGTTGAAATTTAGCGAGCAAATTTAAAATGGCCTTTGGATTTTAAAGTTCCAAAGGCCATTGCGATTAAATTTAGCAGCAAATTTAAAGGCTAAATTTTTGGCTCTTGCTCCTGCTTTTTCTCTCCGCTTGGGATCGCAGTGTCGTACCAGTCGAGCTTGCGCGTAAAATACATAACGAGCGAAATTACCGCGAATATCATCAGGCTTCCCATTAATAGGGCGTAGTCCTCGGAATTTAAGATGACGTAGAGGATCGCGTATGAAACGAGCTGAACGCAAGTAATGAAAATACCCCAACGCGCGCCTTTAAAAATCGCGCTCGCGTAGAAAAATACTATCGCGCTGACTGCGATCGCCGAGATAGCGTAGCTGATCGCAAAGCCGATGTGTTCGGAGAGCGAAAGCACCAGCAGGTAGAAAACGACGTCCTCAAGCCCGATGAGTAGATATTGGATCGGATGGATGCGCTCGTGAGTGTAAACCTCGCACAAAAAGATCGCTAAAAACGGCACCGCTAAGAACAGCAGCGCGTAATCCGTGCAGCGCTTAATCAGCGAGTAGTTGTTCACGGGCTCGATGAAGCCGATGCTTACGGCGTCATTTCTATCGTCGTAGCTGCGCCAGTTCGTCATAGCGACGCGGTCATCTTGATCTGCAAGCCACGCA
This sequence comes from uncultured Campylobacter sp., assembly GCA_963528355.1. Taxonomy (GTDB): domain Bacteria; phylum Campylobacterota; class Campylobacteria; order Campylobacterales; family Campylobacteraceae; genus Campylobacter_B. The sequence continues at coordinate 105,257 of CAURUZ010000003.1, read as the reverse complement.
GGAGCAATGCCTGCGGCTAAGCCTGTGACTTCCCACGAAGCTTTAAAGCCGTTAGCGCTTACCTCGCGCGATTTGGCGATAAAGCCGCCGCCAAAGCTAGGCGATGCCCAAGTAGAGCTAATTTCAAAACGGCTATTTTGCGCGATCGGAGCTAGATGAAGCGCCTCGCCACCTTGAATTTTAAGCGTGCCGCTGATGCTAAAATCAGACGATAGCGCGGAAGCGGGGAGCTTGTAGATTAAACTTCGATCGAAAATTTTAGCCTCGGTGTTGCCGTGATATTGCTTAAGCTCCTTGCCGTTTAGGCTTAAGACAGGGGAAGCGGTGAAGGATTTTTGATTGCCTACGCCGAGTACTAGCACGGCTTCGTCGAAATTTAGCCGCGCGGGATCGACGCCGAGCTCGGTATAGTTTATCGCCTCAAAGTCCGCCTTAAGCGCAAAGTCGCCGTTATATATCGGAACGCGAAAAATCCCGCGCTTTAGATAGGTGGGGTCGATCTCTGCCGCGAGGGAGTAGTTTTTAGGCACGATGATGAAATTTTTCTCTACGCGCCTTTTTACGAGCTCGTTGTTGCTTTTGTCTATCGCTTCGATTATCTCTGCGTAGGGCACTACGATCGCAAGGCCCTGGATTTGCAGCTCGCCGCCCACCGGTGTGAGGATCGAATCCTGCGCGAGCTGTTTGGTTTCGGAGCGGGAGTAGGTAAGATTATCGATAAAGCTTAGCGGGATTAGCAGCAGCAAAAGCAGCACTAAAACTATGAACGGTTTCGTCCAAAATGCCCCTCGGATGGCGTTTTTAGTAGAATTTAACAAAGGCTCTCCTTTTAAGTAGAATTAAAAACGGAATTTTAACGATGAAGAGTAAACGGACGGCGCTTGAAGCGGGAGGAACCTTATAAATTCTAAAGGAACTTTGGATGTGAAGCGTTGCGGATATCGCTTTTAATTTTGGGGATTTTGCCGTAAGCTAGAATTTCATTGCGAATGAGAATTTTACGAGAAAAATTTTTGTTAGTAGAATTTAAAAGCTTGAAATTCTAAGTCTAAGAATTTCAAATTTACAAAGCCCTAGGAATTTTGAAATTCCAAGGGCTTTGAATTTTTAAAATTTCGCCGCTTTAGCGTGCAAAATTTTGTACCGTCATCTCGCGTAAGCTTTAAAATTTATACGCCACGCTTAGCTTGAAATTTCGTCCCGGCTCCCAGTCGATAGCGTTTGAATCACCGGTGAAATCGGCACTGCGCTGCGAGTGCGATGCGTAGGCTTTATCAAAGAGATTGTAAACGCCCGCGTTGATCTCAAGCCCTTTAAATCGTCCGCCATCCGGAGCGTAGGTGACGTATAGATCGTGAACTGCGTAGCTAGGCACTTTTGTTTTTTCGTCGCTAGCTGCGGAGGCTACGTTTTTGGAGTCGAAAAAGAGTAAGTTATAGCCCAGCAGTAGATCCGCCGCAGAGATTGCGTATTCGGCATTGAAGGTGTATTTATCTCCGTAGTCGCGGTAGCCGATAATGTTTGAGCTTAGATAGCCCGAGCCGCTGCGCACGCGGTCTTTATATTCTACGTGTTGGTGTGTGTAACCCGCAGCAAGGCTCAAATCATCTAATATCAATCTTGCGAAAAGCTCGACGCCGTCAATGTCCGCACCGCCTGCGTTAGCCCTGCATAAAGTATTTGCTGCGCCTCCCGGGCAGCCGACGATTCCGCCCGCCGCGTTGTTATCTACGATGAGATTTTTATATTCCGTCCTGAAATATTTTGCGGTTAGGCTTACCGAGGAATTCTCTCCTAGCTCGCTTTTGTAGCGACCGCCTATTTCGTAGGCGTTGCCCGTAGTGGCTTTTAAATTTTCGTTAGCCATCCAGCTTAGTGGTCTGCCGCGGCTAGTGCCCGCAGCCATCATGCTCTCCATTACGTCAGGTCCTCTAAATACCCGCGCATAGCTCGCAAACGCCCCAAATCCTGCGCCGATCTCGTAATCAAGCGCCAAGGCGGGGCCTACTTCGTCAAATTTATATTTGTAGCTAGAGATATTAGCGCCTCTGCCGTTGTAAGTCTTTAGCTCGTGTCTTTCGTAGCGCACGCCAGGAGTTATCGTAAGCCCGCCGTAGTGCATAGCATCCTCGATATAAAAGCTATAATTGTCGACCTTTTCGGGGCGCAGATTGCCGGGCTTGACGTAGTTTTCCGAGCGGTAGTAATCAAAGCCGTAACGCAGCGTATGAGCAAGATCGCCCGTTTCAAATTTACTCTTAGCGCTGATTTTGCCACCCTTGGTCTCGACGCCCCATTTTACATTTGTCGAAGTCGATCCGATGCGTTGATGCTTGGTGTAATATCCCGTGATGTCGAGCTCTAGCAGGTCGCTTGGATTATACGTGTATTTGATCGTGTGCGTATCGCGCTCGTATTTGCGGTTATCCAGCTGTCCGTTTAACCATGAGCCGAATTCTGGGCGCAAAGGATACAAGCCTTTATACTGCATATGCTCAGTAGAGAGCAAAATTTTATGAAAATCCAAAAAGCTATAGCCCGCTTTTAATAAATAATTTATATCGTTGCCATCGCCGCCCGTAGGCTTACCGTTGCCCGATTCGCCGAAGCCGTATCCGTAGTGCTTAAACGCAGCAAGCATATCTAGGCTATCAAACGCTTTGCCGTAGAGCATCGCACTTTGCGAATAGCCTTCGTTATTGCTCGTATAGCCCACTTTGAGCTTGGCGCCGATATCCTGACCGTCCTCAAGCATGTCAGAAGCGTCTACCGTCCTGAAGGCAACTGAGCCGCCCAAAGCGCCCGAGCCGTTCACGACTGAGCGCGCGCCTACATCGACCTCTACGGCTTTGATAAGATCAGGATCGATTAGTAAATCGGCGTTGTGATGAAAGGTATTGCCGTTTTGCTTCGCGCCGTCAATCGTGATATTTAGACCGCGATCGCTCACGCCGCGCATATAAATTTTTTGATTCATGCCGTTGGTGCCGCCCACATAAACGCCTGGGATGTCGCGAAATACATCTTTGATGAGCGTAGCGTTGCGAGTATTGATTTTGATATCATCCACGGTGCTAGGCGTGCTAGAATCGCTAGTAACTTCGATTACGCCCAGGCTTTGCCTATTTGAATCTTTGCTTTTGGATACGTCCGTAGCGCTTGATTTCTCGTCTGCTTGTGCGCTTAAGCAAAGAACCGCGCACAAAGACAAAGCCAGATGAAATTTTTTCATACGAAACTCCTAAATGATAATAAGATTAAAAAACGTGAAATAGTATAAAATTAATCCTTTATTTTATATTAATTATCAAGACGTTTTAAAATCATTAAAATTCTATCACCGAATGCTTTATTATCATTAAATAAAGCTAAATGATAAAATATAATTTAAATATCGATCATCAAAATTTTAGTAAAAATTAAATCTATTTTTGATAAAATCGCTCATTTTTTTGGCAAGGCGCTTTGCTGAATTTATAAAAATTTTTAAAATTTTTAAGGAGAGCTTATGGGCATTATGGAATTTTTGGCGCATTACGTGGATTACATTATCTTTGCGATCCTCGGATTTATGAGCTTTTTAGTCGTGTGGTTCAGTATCGAAAGGCTGCTTTTTTATTCGAAGGTTAAGGCGAGCGATTACAAAAGCAAGGCGCTATATGAAGAGGCTCTGACAAAAAATTTAACGACGCTTTATATTGTTTATTCAAATGCTCCGTACATCGGTCTTTTAGGCACAGTCATCGGCATTATGATCACTTTTTTTGATATGAGTACCGCAAGCGGTATTGATACCAAGGCCATCATGCAAGGTCTCTCGCTTGCCCTTAAAGCTACGGCTACCGGTCTAGTCGTCGCCGTACCTACGCTCATCATCTACAATGGCTTTGTTCGCAAGGTAGATGTGCTTCTAAACCGCTACGATGAGGTTAAATAAATGAGCATTCCTAGACGAGACGGGCTAAATATCGTCCCGTTCATCGACATTATGCTGGTGCTGCTAGCGATCGTGCTTAGTGTCTCGACTTTCATTGCGCAGGGGCATATCAAGGTAAATCTTCCATCTTCTTCAAGCTCGCAAAATCCGCAAGAGGATAAAAAAGTTACCATCAAAGTGGATAGCGAATCTAAAATTTATCTAGACGATGTCGCAATAAGCGAGGATGAGCTTGAGAAAAAAATTGCCGCACTCGATAAAAACGATCTTGTCGTGTTGAAAAATGATAAAGACTCGAAATTTTCCTCTTTCATTTCGATCATGGATGTCCTAAAAAAGGCGGGCCATGAAAAATTTGCGATCGTGACAGAAAAAGAGCAATGAATAAAGATAGCGCAGTAGGCTTTATCGTATCTTTGGTGCTGCATTGCATCATCGCTGTGGGTGTTTTTGCTCTTTTATCGTCGGCACCGAAGCCGCCTAGCATGCCCGATATGATAGCCTTTTCCATCGATAGCATAATGGATGAGGCCAAGCAGGGTGATATCTCCGATGAGCCGAATATCCCGCCTCCTTCCGAGCAGTCTGAAGCGGATCCCGAGCCCGAGCCCACTCCGCCTGAGCCAGAACCCGAACCGACCCCTGTTGAGCCGGAGCCGATACCGGAGCCCGAGCCGATTCCTGAACCGCAGCCTATACCAGAGCCTGTAGTTGAAAAACCAAAACCGGTCGAAAAGCCCAAGCCAAAGCCGGTAGAAAAACCAAAACCGATCGAAAAACCGAAGCCTAAAAAAGAGCATAAAGTTCAAAGCAGCGATAGGAATTTAACGGCTAAATTTGATCCGACAAAGCCTATTTCGCTGGGTAGCGGCGGGGGCGGCGGCTCCAGTAGCGCAGGCGGCGGTAGCGACGCTATAACAAGCCGCGGCGATCCTAGCAATAGCGATGTCGGCAAGAAAATTTTCGCCATCATTTCGCGCTACGCGCAGTCGCACTACCCTAAAAATGCGCAACGTATGCGTAAAATCGGCGTCGTAGGCGTGCACTTTACATATACGGCAAGCGGAGACGTTAAAGGTCTTCGCGTTACGTCTTCTTCGAATGTCGATTCGCTTGATGAGGGCGCGTTAAGCGCGGTCGAGCGCACCAAAGGTAGCTTTCCAAAGGTCGAAAAGGATATGGAATTTAACTTTAGCATAAAATATACGCTAAATTTTAACTAGCCTTAAAGCTTCTACTAAAAACCCCTGCCTGGGCGGTAAAATTTTAAAATTTGCCGCCCTTACCGCTTTATCTTAGCTCGCAAAATTCCATCTTGGCGAAGTAAAATTTTAAATTCGCCGCTTCTGCCGCATGAGCTTTGCGAACGGATTTTGACGCCGTGAAATTTAAAATTTATACGTAGAAAATTCTGTCTTTTCAAATTTAGCCAAGTAAGCATCTTAAAGCGTTAAAATTTTAAATTTAAGCTGCGAAATTGCTAGGAAATTCCACTGATTTTAATGGAATTTTTACTATAATTTCGTATGAAATTTAAAAGATTAAAGGAAATTTATGATAGACGTTTACGACTTGGCGGTGATCGGCGGCGGTCCTTGCGGCATCGCTTCCGTAGTAGAAGCCAAAAGAAACGGGCTCGCGCACGTGCTTCTGCTTGAAAAAGGCGACAACCATTCTCAAACAATTAGGCAGTTTTACAAAGATAAAAAGCGCGTCGATAAAGAATATAAGGGCTTTGACAGCGAGACGCGCGGCTCTATTTCGTTTGAAACCGGCACGAAAGAGAGCGTGCTAAATTATTTTGACGAGCTCTTAGATAGCGACGAAATCGATACGAATTTCAAAAGTGAGGTCGAAAAGATCGAAAAGCACGCAGATGAGTTTTATATCACGACTAGCTCGGCTGGATACCGCGCGCGCAACGTCATCGTCGCAATTGGCAGGATGGGCAAGCCTAATAAGCCCGCTTATAAAATTCCGCCTTCGATCACGCAACGGGTAAATTTCAATCTTGATAAATGCACGATTAATGAAAAAATTCTGGTCGTCGGAGGCGGTAACTCAGCCGCAGAATACGCTATAGCGCTATGCAAGACCAATGTCGTGACGCTTTGCTATCGCAAGCCTAAATTTACCCGCCTAAACGAGACGAACGAAAGCGACGTAATGCGCGAGACCAAATACGGCAACATCATCTTGCGCTTAGGTATCGATATAGAGGCTCTTGAAAATGAAAACGGCAAGGTGCTGGTAAAATTTGATGATGGCACCGAGCTCGTGTTTGACCGCGTGATATACGCGATCGGCGGCACGAGCCCGATTGATTTTCTTAAAAAATGCGGCATCGCTTACGACGAAAACGGCGTGCCGATTGTGGATGAAAATCTTCAAACTGCCACTAGTGGGCTTTACGTCGGCGGAGATCTCATCAGCAGAAGCGGCGGATCGATCGTAGTGGCGATAAATCACGCTCATACCATCATCAAAAACATCCGCAGATGAGGCTTTATCAGCCAAAAAAGGGCTATCGCTACACGAGCGATACGATTTTTTTGTGGAATTTTATAAGAAGCTCAGGCGTACGTCAAGCTGACGCAGCATCGCAAAATGGCTCTTTAGCGCTGGGCTGTGGCGCGGAATTTAAAGACGCGACAGATGGAGGCTTTAATGCGCAGTTTTGCGCTTCGGATTTCGCAGGCGGTGAAGCGAAATTTTTCGCCGAGGATTGCGCTTTTAGCAAAGAAGAGTCGTATGTCGCTAACCATAGCGTAGGGAATGATCGCGATTTTGGAAGTAAGGGCTGCGCTGAACTTAAGGCGGAATTTAAAATGAAATTTCAAGCGGAATTTCAGGAGAAATTTCAAAGCGAGCGCTATAAAAATTCCGATTTTCAAAACGACGAAGCCTGGCATGCTTTAAAGCCTGACATTGCAAGCGGTGAAAATTTTAAATTTTGTGACGAGCAAATCGCGCAGCCTTTAGAATCTAAAAAGACGCACGATAAAGATTTTGCGAGCAAATTTAAAGACGCCAAAGCGCGCGCGGATTTTGCTGCGGAGCGCTTGTGTGACGGCGGGTTTGCAGTTTGCGATGAGCGTAGTTTAAAAAGCGCGCTAAATCCGCGAGCGATATACGGCGACGTGCTGGATGTGGGCGCAGGATGTGGAATTTTAGGGCTTTTGCTAAAACGCGATTTTAAAAGCATTAATCTAAGCTTGCTAGAAATTCAAGAGCGAAATTTAGAAATCTTAAGGCTAAATTCTTTGCAAAACGATCTGCCTGCCGAGATTTTGCACGCGGATTTCGCGGAGTTTAAAAGCAAAAAGCGTTTTGACTTTATCGTCTCAAATCCGCCCTTTTATCGAGAGCGCATTTCGCTTAGCAAAGAGCCTCATATGGCGCTTAGTAAGAGCGCAGCAAGCCTTAGCCTACGGGATTTCGTGCGATCTGCGAACGCTCATCTCAAGCCTGGCGGTACGCTTATTTTTTGCTACGAGGCGGGCAAGCTAGCTAAAATTTGCGAGCTTTTGGGCGAGTTTAGGCTAAATTTGACGAGGCTTGGTTTTGTCTATCCCGACATTTCAAAGCCCGCTAAACTAGCGCTTTTGCAAGCTCGTAAGAACTCGCGCTCGCCCTGTGAGATCGTCCTTCCGATCTATGCTAGCGCGCACGGAAGGCGCACCGCGCAAGCCCACGCGATCTACAAAAGCGCGGATTTAACGAGCGTGGATTATGAGTAAGTTCGGCTTTAGCTTCGATGCAAGCGCGTGCGAGCACTGCGGCGGCAAGTGCTGCACAGGAGAGAGCGGCTATATCTGGATAGATGAGAGTGAGATTGCGGCGTTAGCGGTAAAATTTAAAATTTCGCCCGCGGAGCTTAAAAGGACGTATTTGGACAAGATAGGCGCTAGATTTAGCGTAAAAGAAAAGCCCTTTGAAGGCGGTTTGGCGTGCGTATTTTTTGACGAGGCGCAGCGCAACTGCGGGATTTACGAGCTGCGCCCGAAGCAGTGCCGTAGCTTCCCGTTTTGGGAATATTTTAAAACGCATACTAAAGAATTGGAGGAAGAATGTATCGGGGTAAGGTTTTTGGCGGAATTTTAATCGCGGCGATGATTTTAGCGCCGCAGTATCTAAGTGCGGAGAGTGGGACGAATGCTGCAGCAGCGAAGCAGTCCGTTACGGATAAAAAGGCGTCTGATCGGAATTCCAGCATTGGCACAAAAAACGGTGCAAAAGATGCAATTAAAAAGAGCTTGATAAATCGCGGTGTAAGCGCCAAAAGTATAACCAAAGAAAAGCTAAATCACGCGATGCGAGCGCAAGAGGATGCCGAGTTAAATTTTGATTTGCTTACAGCTTTGGAGCTACTGCATAAAGATCCCGTCGCATCGATGTTTTTATACGAAAAGGCATACAATAAAACAGGCTCGTCCGTTTATCTGCTAGAAGCGCTAAAGACCGCTTTTGCGATCAAAGATCGTAAAAATACGGCGCGCTATTTAAAGCTCGGCGAAAAAAGTCTAAGCTCAGACTCCGAGTATCTGCGAGTAAAAATCGGCTACTACTTAGGCATTAAAGATAATCTAAACGCTAATACCGCTGCTCTTAAGCTAGTCACCGTAGATCCCGTTTCGCGTAGTTACGCGATCTTAGCGGCGACATATTATGCGATGGAGAATTTTACTTTAGCCAAAACCTACTTTGAAAAAGCCTATGAGCTAGACAAAACTGACGAAAATCTCATCAGATTATGCGACGTGCTGCTAAATAAACTCAATGATTCGGACGGAGCGATCCGCATCATCGAGACGCACAGGCGCATCTACGGCTGCGCCCAGGGTATGGCGTGCGAGCTGCTAGCTGATGTGTATCGCGCGAATAAACGCTATTTGGATGTCGCTAAGGTCGATGAAGCGCTGTATGAAGCCAAAGGGGATAATAAATTCTTAGACGATATGATAGCGATTTATTACTACTCAAACGACTTTGATAAAATAATCGAGCTTTTGAAGAAATACGACTACAAGCGCGAGCTTCTAATCGATGCCTACGCGCATAAAAAAGACTATAAAACCGCGATTAAAATGGCACGCGATGAGTTTATGAAGACCAAAAATTACGACTTTTTGGCGATCGAGGCGATCTACGAATATGAAAGTGCGGGCAAAAACGTGGACGCCAAGACCCTATCTAGTGTAGTGGCAAAATTTGAAAATATTGCGCCGCAGCTTAAAGACCCCGTGCATCTAAACTATTACGGCTACATCCTAATAGATCACGATTTGGACGTTCGCAAGGGGATCGAGCTCGTCCGCCGCGCTCTACAAAAAGACCCCGACTCACCGTATTATCTGGACTCGCTTGCTTGGGGATACTACAAGCTTGGCGAGTGCGACAAGGCTAAAAATGAAATGGCTAAGATCAAAGACGCAGAATTTTTTAATTCCCCCGAAGGCAAAGAGCATTTGGAGGCGATCGATGCGTGCGCCGCTGGCACAGGCGTAGCGCCGCAGAATTCTATATCGCAAAACCCCGCTACGATAAAAGGCTCCGCGCCGAAAGATCAGGCGCCGCAAAGCCCGGCAATAAAAACTCCTTCGCCTAATTCCATAAAATCTACGGCGCCCGAAAGCTCTGTGTTAGATTCCGCACGTCCGAGCTCCGCTGCAACGCGTGATTTAACGCCAAAAGACTCCGCTTCGCAAAATTCTGCTGGGTCTGCAAATTCCGCGATTCAAAACCAGACACCAAATTCCGCGGCTTTTGAAAATTTTGCGACGCCTATAAATTCCGCCGCGCAGAATTCTGCCTCGTCAAGACAAAATTCCGTATCGAGGCAGGATTTTATGCCAGAGCAAAATTCTACGTCGAAAGAGCCCACCGGCTCTAAAATCCAGACACCAAAGCAGTAGCGATGATTTTGGATGAAATTTTAAAACGCACTCGCGAGGATCTCGCGCTTCGTAAAGAAAGACTGCCCGAGGATCTGCTCGGCCGCTCGCTAAGCGCTAATCCCTACGAGCCGCGCGACGTCATAAGCGCGCTTAGAAGCGATGAGAAGGATCCGCTACGCATCATCGCCGAGATTAAAAAGGCAAGCCCGAGCAAGGGGATCATCCGCGAGGATTTTGAGCCGCTAAGCCTTGCCGTGGAGTACGAAAATGCAGGTGCGAGCGCCTTTTCGGTGCTTACCGAGCCGCATTATTTCAGAGGCGATTTGGAGTTCATCCCGCAGATCCGCCGCTACACTCGCACGCCCATCTTGCGCAAGGATTTCATCATAGATCGCTATCAGGTCCTCGAGGCGCTGGTTTACGGCGCGGATTTTATCCTGCTGATCGCCAAAGCGCTTGAGCGCAAGGAGCTAAGAGAACTGCTCGAATTTGCCCGTAGGCTGGGGCTTCGGGCGCTGTGCGAGATCCACGATAAGGACGATCTTAAAAAGGCGATCTTCGCAGGTGCGGGTATTATCGGCATCAACCATCGAAATTTAGAGACTTTCGAGGTCGATACGAGCCTGAGTGAGCGGCTGATCCCGCTGATTCCAAACGGCAAGATCATCGTCGCCGAAAGCGGCCTACACTCGCACGAGCAGCTTTTAAGCTTGCACGAGGCGGGCGTCGATGCGTTTTTGATCGGCGAGCATTTTATGCGCCAAAATGACGTAGGCGCGGCACTGCGCGTGATAAAGCTCGGCGCGAGCGGCTAAATTTAAATCAGCTTGTTTGATCGCGCAAGCTTAAACCCGAAGCGAGCGGTTAAATTTAGCGAACGGAGCGAAATTTTAAGGCAGTAAATTTTAAAATTCGGCGGACTTTAAAATTTAACGGCTCTTTAAATTTAGCGCCGTGGCACGATCTAATATCGCATGCCGCGTAAGCTTCCACGCTGCGCTTTGGCATCGCGAGCTTGTTATCGCACGCTGTGCGAACGGTTGCGGAGCGAGGTTTAAATTTACGCCTTTCGTTTGTATAGCTTTCCGTCGCATCACGAGCTGGTGCAAAAGCGCGGGTTTAAATTTAGCTTTACGTTTGCGAAGCTTCGCGCGCGCGGTTGCGCTTGTAGCATTGAGCGCCGAGAATTGCGCGTCTGCCGTAGCGCCTTGCATACCTAGCGCTTCGGTATTGGCGATTGCGCGGCGCCGTAAATTTAGTCGTAGCTCGCGATCTAAGCCGACTCGGCTGCGATACGCCGCGATTGAGCCGAAGCTATGCTATGATCGCACCGCGTTAAATTTTACCGCGTGTCGCGACGGTGATTGCGGCGCAGGTTTGGCACCGCGTACCGTGCCTGTGAGTGCGTCAAAGTTTTGTTATAATGCGCCGCGCAAACGACCGCGTAGATTTGATATCGTATGCCGTGTAGGCGTACGTGCGCTTTGGCATCGTGAGTTTGTTATTGCGCGCTGTGCGAACGGTTGCGGTGCGGACTTAGACGCTATGTTTGCCGCGCGATGAGTGTCCGCCAAATGCGCACCAATGCCCGCCGCGGGCTTTGATCCGCAGGGTGCGTATTGCGCCGAAGTGCCCCGCGATTGCAAAGCATGTCGCGCCCTGCCACGTGCATAGTTCCGCATCATGCGAGCAAGCGCAGACCGCGTAAATTTAAAATTTTATGAAATTTAGAAGTTTTAAATTCCAAATTTCATAAAATTTTGCGAAACGCAAATTTTAAAATTCCATAGAATTTTGGAATTTCGGAAAGGAAAAGAGATGGATTATCTTTGCGCCCCTTGGCGAAGCGAGTATTTTACCGAAAAAAGAAGCGGCTGTCCCTTCTGCGACGCGGCGGCGGATGCGGCGTTCGACGATCGCAACGGCGTGCTTTTTCGCGCGCGGCACTGCTTTGGGGTGATGAACCTCTACCCCTACAGCCCGGGCGCGTTTATGGTCATACCCTACGAGCATGTCGATAACATCGAGTGCCTTAGCGATGATGCGTGGGCGGAGATGAGCCGCTACGTGCGCGCCGGAGTGGGGATTTTAAAGCGCACATTGGGCGCAAACGGCGTAAATATCGGCATGAACCTCGGCGCCGCCGCGGGTGCGGGCATCGCTGAGCACGTGCACTATCATCTCGTGCCGCGGTGGCAACGCGATACGAATTTCATCACGACGATAGCAAACGTCCGCGTAAACGGCGTGTCGTTCGCCCCGCTTTTTGAGAAGCTAAAAGCGGCTTACGCGGAGATTAAAATTTAAATTTGGAAGATCGAGATGGTATCGGCATGGGTTAAAAAGAACGATAAATGGGGTTTTATCGATAAAACGGGAAAGGAGATAGCTTCTTGCATCTATGATGACGTTTCGTATTTTAGCGAAGGCCTAGCATGCGTTAGAAAGAACGATAAATTCGGCTTTATCGATAAAACGGGCAAAGAAGTTATTCCCTGCATATATGATCGGGCCGAGGAGTTTTGCGAGGGCTTAGCGTGGGTTAATAAGAACGATAAATTCGGCTTTATCGATAAAACGGGTAAAGAGGTGATTTCTTGTATATATGATGATGCTTATAATTTTGACGAAGAACTGGCGGAAGTTCAAAAAAGCGGCTATTGGGGTTTTATCGATAAAACCGGCAAAGAGATCATTCCTTGTCTATATGATGACGTTGGCGTTTTTCGCGAAGGCTTGGCAGACGTTAAAAAGAACGGTTATTGGGGATATATCAATGAAACGGGAAAAGAAGTTATTCCTTGCATATATGATCGGGCCGGGAGTTTTTGCGAAGGCTTAGCAAAGATTGAAAAGAACGGCAAATGGGGCTTTATCGATAAAACGGGCACAGAGGTAGTTTCTTGTGTATACGAGCTTGCTTGGGATTTTGACAATACTTTGTGCGGATATTATGACGAAATCAAATATTGCGAAGGATACGTTAAAGTCAAAAAAGACGGCAAATGGGGGTTACTCGATGATGAGGATAATGAAATTTTAAAGCCGGTGTTTTACGACGAGATAGAAGTTATTAAAATTCTGAGCGACGACTATATCAAGATTATTTTAGACAGTCGCGAAACTATCGTTGATAAAAACGGAAAAATAATATCGTAAATTTAAAGGAGAGATAATGGTTAGCGTAGAGCAGGCGATCGAGGATCTGAAAAACGGCAAAATGCTCGTTATGGTCGATGACGTCGATCGCGAGAACGAAGGCGATTTAGTGTTTGCGAGCACCTTTAGCAGCGCACAGAAGGTAAATTTTGCGATCACGCACGCTCGCGGAGTACTGTGTGTGGCGCTTAGCCCGCAGATTGCGCAGCAGCTAGATCTGAATTTGATGGTAGATAAAAACACTTCGAGCCACGAGACTGCTTTTACCGTCACGATCGACGCGAAGGGCGCCAAGACGGGCGTAAGCGCGTATGAGCGTAATATGACAATCGAGCTGATGTCACGCGTGGGCGCTCGCGCCGATGATTTCGTCCGCCCGGGACACATATTCCCGCTCATCGCCAAAAGCGGCGGCGTGCTCGCTCGCACGGGGCACACCGAGGGTTCAACGGATCTATGCCGCTTGGCTGGGCTTTCGCAAAGCGCCGTGATCTGCGAGATCGTCAAGGACGACGGCAATATGGCGCGCAGGGACGATCTGGAGAAATTCTGCGCGCAGCACGGCATCAGTATGATCTCGGTCGCGCAGATCGTGCAGTACCGCCTAAAACACGAAACCCTCGTTAAATTTAGCGAGTCAAAAAGCGCTCTGCTGTGCGGCAAAGCGGCAAAATTTTACGACGTAAGCGATCACGAGGGCAACGAGCACCGCGCCTATATTTTCGGCGAGCCCGAAAAGGGCGCGCAGACGAACGTGAAATTTCATAAAATTTCAAGCGATCTGGAATTTTTAAGCGATACGAAATTTAACGATTTCATGCGCGATCTGGACATTTTGCGCAAAGAGGGCGGCGTGCTTTTGATGCTAACCGCGCAAAATCGCGCCGATTTTAAGAGCTTCGGCATTGGAGCGCAAATTTTGGCGCATCTGGGCGTGAGAAAAATCAAAATTTTAAGCAAGAGCGAGCCGAAGGACTACGCGGGGCTTAGCGGTTTTGGGATCGACATAGTTTGATAGCTCATATCGATTTGGACAGCTTCTTCGTCTCGGTTGCGAGGCTTGCCGATCCCGCGCTTGCGGGCAAAAAGATCGCGGTCGTCGGAGGCGGCGACGAGGAGATTTTCGGCGGCAAGAGCGAGCTTGGCAGCGTAATTTTAAGCGCGAGCTATGAGGCCAGAGCGGACGGCGTACACTCGGCGCAGCCCGTAAAACAAGCGCTTGTCTTGTGCCCGCAGCTCATTTTAGTTCGCGCGCAGCACGGCGAATATCGCAAAATTTCACGCGAAATTTATGAGTTTTTACTAAACTTTACGCCCGAGATCGAAAAATTTAGCATCGACGAGTTTTTTCTAAATTTACGCGGCACGCCCTACGACGCAGACGCACTGAGCTTTGCCGCGTTTTTACAAAGCGAGATTATGCGCCGCTTTAGCCTTCCGTGCAGCGTCGGGCTTAGCGAAGCAAAACTGATCGCAAAGCTCGCCACCAGCCTTGCCAAGCCCTTCGGCGTGCGGCAAATTTTAAAATCGCAAATCGCGCGCGAGCTATCCGCCGTGCCTGTGGCAAAATTCCCGGGCATCGGCAAAGCGGCGCAAAAAACGCTCGGCAAATACGGCATCATAAGCTTCGGCGACGCGCTAGCGCACAGAGAAATTTTTGAAAAGATGGGTGCAAACGGCAGGAAAATTTTCGCAGCCCTTAGCGGCGAGGATGAGGGCGAGGTCGTCTCAAAGCGCGAGCGTAAAAGCATCGGCTTTGGGCGCAGTTTTGCTCCATGCGCCGATCGGGACGAGCTACGGCGTAAAATTTTAATTTTGGCGCGCCATTTGGCGGGCGAAGTGCTCGCCAGAGGCCTAAAGCCCGCGACGTATGATCTAAAGATCCGCTACAAATCGCGCGAGGAGTTTTCGCACCAGATCAGCCAGGATAGGGCATTTAGTCTAAGCTTGCTGAGCGAGACCGCGCTTGAGCTGTTTGAGCTCTGCGACGTGAAAAAAGGCGCGCAGATAATCCACGTAGCGCTAAATCTTTCAAATTTTAGCGGCAAATCGGGCGGCTCGCTGCTCTTTGGCGAGATCGATAAAAAGCAGCAGAGCCTGGATCGATCTTTAAGCAGGATTTGGGAAAAATTCGGCATCGAAAAGCTAAAAAAAGCGAGCGAAATTTGATTAAATTTAAAGGAAAAAGATGAAACTAGGCGAGCTATACTCGGTGATCTGCATAATCTTTGCGACGAATTTTAGGGGCGTGATAGATGAGCAGAAGTTGCGCAGCTTGGGCAAAAACTGGATCATCGTAAATAAAAATATCGAGAACAAAAACGGTCATGAGCTTTGGCAGAAAGTACAGGGCGAGGACTATGCGGCGCTAGGGCGCGATTTTGAGGCGCTAAAAGAGGCGTTTGAGATGGATTTTTTCAAGCTCATAAGCGAAAGCGAAGTGGAGCTGTTTTATGAAAAATGCCGCTTCAAAAAGCCTTTTGCGGAGCTTAAAAGCACTCACGCGGCCAATATGCTAGCGCTGCTTGCCATGATCTTTAAGCAAAACACGGACGCGAAATCGCATAAAATTTTGACGCTATATCTGGCGCAATTTATCATCCCTAGCTTTTCTGCGCTTGCTATGCACGTGCAGATAAACGCCAAAAGCAGCTACTACAAGGCGCTCGGGTGGTTTTTAGCGGATTTTTGCCGAGTGGTGAAAGAGACGCTGGGGCTTGGAATTTAAAATTTAGAGTGCTCGCTCGGTATTTTTGCGCGTTCGGCACAGAAAAGCGCTATGTAGAAATAAGTCTGGAGCTTGCTTTCGGGATTTCTTGCGCTGTAGCCGGTACAGTTCTTGCGGGCGCGACAAGCTAAGCAAGACGGGCGAATTTTATCTGCGCGGATGTAAAGTGGCTGCTTTGCTGTTTTGTGCGTCGGCGTTTGTCGTATCGCGCGTCGTTGTGAATTCTGCGCAGCATTCGGTATTTTGCGCATGTGCCGTTCGACGTTTGTTTTGCGCGCACTGCGAGTTTTGCTAGGCGTCCGGTGCTTTCGTTTTACGCCGCCTGCATTAGGGTGCTGCGTGCTTTGTTCGCGTCGCGTCGTTTTGCGCTTTGGCGTCTTGCGTGTCGCTTTGTATGTCGTCTGGTACCGCCGCTCGGTGCTTTACGTGTGGCGCCTTACGCCCCATATAGCGCCGCTGCGTGAAATTTCATGCGAGGTGGTCTGTGCATCGTTTGACGCTATCGCTAGGATTCGCGTCTTACGTGTTTCGCGCGCGTGATCGAGCGTTCGAAAACTAGGGTTTGGAGCCTAGCACTTGCGTCGCCCTGCGTCTTTTACAGAGCGTGCGTCACGCAGCGTCTGATGCGCGCCGCTAAATTTTAAAATTTAAAACAAAGGATAAATTTGAATTACTGGAACGAAATTTACGCCCACTTTGATCCTGTGGCATTTAGCGCGTTTGGCATAAACGTGCACTGGTACGGCATTATGTATGTTTTGGCGCTACTTACGGCGCTATTTGTCGCCAAATATTTCGTACGCAAAGACGGCCTTGACTTCAGCGATAAGATGCTCGATCGCTACTTTATCTGGGTCGAAGTGGGCGTCATTTTGGGCGCGCGGCTTGGATACATCGCGATCTATTCGGGCGAGGCGGCGTGGTATTTCAGCCATCCGTGGCAAATTTTCAACCCCTTTCATAACGGCGAGTTCGTGGGCATTCGCGGTATGAGCTATCACGGCGCGGTCGTCGGATTCGTGATCGCGACGGTTTGGTTTTGCAAAAAATTTAAAACCGATATGTGGGCGCTGCTTGATCTCGTGGCACTTAGCGTGCCGCTTGGATATTTTTTCGGGCGCGTGGGAAATTTTTTAAATCAGGAGCTTTTCGGGCGCGAGACGAGCGAGCCGTGGGGGATCTTAGTGGGCGGCACGTTGCGTCACCCAAGCCAGCTTTACGAAGCGGTTTTGGAAGGACTGGTAATTTTCGTGATTTTATTTTTCTACCGTAAATTTAAGAAATTTAACGGCGAGCTGATATGTATGTATGCGATGCTATACACGGCGTTTAGATTTTTCGTGGAATTTTTTAGGCAGCCGGACGATGGACTCGGTTTTATATTTTTAAATTTATCGATGGGGCAAATTTTATCTTTGGTGATGTTTTTGATAGCAGTTTTCTTAAAGCAGTCTTTGAAGAAAAAACTAATTTGCAGAAATTAAATTAATCTAAAGTTAAAAAGTAATATAATCTCTTTACAAAAATGTAAATTTTCGTTTAGCGGGGATTTATAATCATCTTTTTTAAGGAGAACCTATGCTAGGTCGCATTGAAGGCTTTACGGGCAGATCCATAGACGGCAAAAAGAGCCGCATTATGGCTTTGCAAGATGTGGCGCAAAGCATCAGCGGGCTGATTTTGGCCTGTTTTATGCTGTGTCATATGATATTTACTGGCACGATTCTGATCGGTAAGGGCGCGTTTGAGGGCGTCGTACATTTCGCCGAACCGGGCGGAATTTATTTCGTCACAAACATCGTCGCTTTCGTGATTTTCGTGATTTTCGTGATTCACGCATTTTTGGCGATGAGAAAATTTCCAGCTAACTACGCCGCTTACAGGGCGTTTAAAGCGCACAAAATGCGAATGAAGCATTGTGACACGACGCTTTGGTGGTTTCAGTTTTGGACGGGATTTTTCCTATTTTTCTTTGCGGCGGCTCATATTTTAATGATCGTATTCGGTCCGAAAATTACTGCAGATCTTGCTATCGCTCGCTTCGGACAGCTTCATCTATTTTATTTCGTTTTATTGATTTTCGTAGTAACTCACGCTAGTATTGGAATTTATAGGCTTTATATGAAATGGATTAGCATAGACGGCACGAAGGCGGAAATTCAAAGGAAAAGAGCTCTCATCAAAAAGGTCGTTTTTATCGTTTGGGGCGCATTTTTCTTGCTTTCGATAATCGCCGATTTCAAATGGTTAAGTTTAGAATAGGGAGCTTAGGATGAATGTAATATATTGCGATTCTTTAGTTATAGGCGGCGGTTTGGCGGGCTTAAGAGCTGCGATCGCTACTGGCGAGAAGGGGCTTAGCACTATCGTTTTGAGCCTGATCCCCGTTAAGCGCTCGCACTCTGCGGCAGCTCAAGGCGGCATGCAAGCGTCTCTGGGAAATTCCAAAATGAGCGAGGGCGACAACGAGGACGTGCACTTTGCCGATACGGTAAAAGGAAGCGACTGGGGCTGCGATCAGGATGTCGCTAGGATGTTTGCGCAAACGGCGCCTAAAGCGATCCGCGAGCTTGCGGGCTGGGGCGTTCCTTGGACTAGGATTACTAGAGGCGAGCGAAGTGCTATTATCAACGCTCAAAAGACCACGATCACCGAAAAAGATGAGGTTCATGGACTTATCCACAGCCGCGACTTCGGCGGTACGAAAAAATGGCGAACCTGCTATACCGCCGATGCTACGGGACATACAATGCTTTTTGCCGTTGCAAACGAAGCGCTAAAGCATAATGTCGATATTCACGACCGTAAAGAAGCGATCGCGCTGATTCATGCAAATAACCGATGCTACGGCGCAATCGTGCGGGATTTGGTTACCGGCGAGCTCATCGCATACGTCTCAAAGGGTACGCTAATCGCTACCGGCGGCTACGGCAGAGTGTATAAACACACCACAAACGCCGTCGTTTGCGAGGGCATAGGTGCTGCTATTGCGCTTGAGACGGGCGTCGCGCAACTTGGAAATATGGAAGCGGTGCAGTTTCACCCGACCCCTATCGTTCCGAGCGGAATTTTGCTTACCGAGGGTTGCCGCGGCGACGGCGGAATTTTACGCGACGTGGACGGCTACCGCTTTATGCCGGATTATGAGCCTGAGAAAAAGGAGCTCGCTAGCCGCGACGTCGTAAGCCGCCGCATAATGGAGCATATAAGAAAAGGCAAGGGTGTCAAAAGCCCTTACGGCGAGCATGTTTGGCTTGACATATCGATCCTCGGACGCGAGCATATAGAGAAAAATTTACGCGACGTGCAAGAAATTTGCGAAATTTTCAACGGCATCGATCCTGCCGACACCGAGGTAATAACCGACGAGCAGGGCAGGAAGCGCGGTAAAGGTTGGGCTCCGATCCTTCCTATGCAGCACTACTCGATGGGCGGTATCAAAACAAAGGCTACAGGCGAGAGCCCAACGCTAGCTGGACTTTTCAGCGCCGGCGAGGCTGCGTGCTGGGATATGCATGGCTTTAACCGCTTGGGCGGAAATTCCGTCGCCGAAACCGTCGTCGCGGGAATGATCGTGGGCGAGTATTTTGCAGAGTATTGTCAAGGACACGATGTCGATATCAATACGCACGATATCGAAAAATTCGTAGATAAAGAGAAAAATTACATTAAGAGCCTGCTTGAAAAAGAGGGTAAATTTAACGTATTCGAGATTAAAAACAAGATGAAAGACGTTATGTGGGAGCACTGCGCGATCTTCCGCACTGGCGAGGGATTAGCCAAAGCCGTAAAAGAGCTTGAAGAGCTTTACAAGCAGTCCTTAGATGTCAAAGTAAGCAATAAAGAGCTTTTCGGAAACCCGGAGCTTGAGGAGGCTTATCGCGTACCGAAGATGCTAAAGCTTGCGCTTTGTATCGCCAAGGGCGCGCTCGATCGTACCGAAAGCCGCGGCGCGCACTTCCGCGAGGACTATCCGAAACGCGACGATCTAAACTGGCTAAAACGAACGCTTGCGAGCTGGAAGGAGGGCGATACTATGCCTACTCTAAGCTACGAGCCGCTTGATATTATGAAGATGGAGATGCCGCCTGCGTTCCGCGGATACGGCGCCAAAGGCAATATTATCGAGCACCCGGACAGCGCCGTGCGCCAAAAAGAGGTCGATGAAATTCGCGAGAAAATGCAAGCCGAGGGCAAAGGCAGATATGAAATTCAAGAGGCATTGATGCATTATGAATTGCAGCCAAAATATAAAGCACCTAACGAAAGAGCAGGTATAGGATATGAGTAGAAAAATAACAATAAAGGCATTTAAGTATAATCCGCTAAGCAAAATTTCAAAGCCGCACTTCGCTACTTACGAGATCGAAGAGACCGACGGAATGACGCTGTTTATCGCGCTTAACGTGATTCGTGAGAAATTTGATCCCGAGCTAAGCTTCGACTTCGTTTGCCGCGCTGGTATCTGCGGTAGCTGCGGTATGCTCGTAAACGGCAAGCCGCAGCTTGCGTGCCGCACGCTTACTAAGGACTATCCGGACGGCGTGATCGAGCTTATGCCGCTTCCGGTTTTCAAGCTGCTAAAAGACCTCAGCGTCGATACTGGCAACTGGATGAACGCGATGAGCAAACGCGTAGAGAGCTGGATCCACACCGACCACGAGACCGATATCTCCAAGCTTGAGGAGAAGGTCGAGCCGGAGGTCGCGCAGGAGGTTTTCGAGCTGGATCGCTGCATCGAGTGCGGTATCTGCGTGGCGAGCTGCGGTACCGCGATAATGCGAAAGGATTTCATCGGCGCCGTCGGTATCAACCGTATAGCGCGCTTTCAGATCGATGCGCTGGATAAACGCAGCGACGAGGATTTTTACGAGCTGATCGGCGATGATGACGGAGTATTCGGCTGTATGACGCTGCTAGGCTGCGAGGACAACTGCCCTAAGCACCTTCCGCTTCAAAGCAAAATCGCCTATATCCGCCGCAAGCTTGCCGCTCAGGGCAAATGCGGCTGCGGTAAATAAAAATTTAAGCGGGATCTTCCCGCTTAAATTTATCTCTTTATCTCACTAAATTTTACTCAACAAATAAATTTCAAAATGCTTGAGTCTGGCAAGCAAGGTAGCCTTAAATTTAATACTATCCCAAGCGACAAAGAAGTAAAATACAAAATAGCTTAAGATCACAGGCGAGGGATAAGGATGAACAAAGCAAAGCCTAAAGAGCTAAAGAAAATTCTAAACGAACGACATCAAAATTTAGAGCAAGGCTCGCAAGAAAATTCTGACGCTCAAAATTTTGATGCCTTAAATTTTGATACTTCAAAATCCGATACCTCAAATTTAAATGCTTCAAATTTCGATGCCTCAGATTTAAACAATACAGATTCTAAAACTTTAAATTCTAATGATCGAAATTTAGACGATCTAAATTTAAACGCGGAGCGCGATAGAAAATTTCAAAATTTAGATCCAAACAATGCTACTTTATTTAAAAATTCTAAGGCTAGAGACTACGACAAAGATCCGATAGTAATCAAAAATTATGAAAAGTTTTTTGTTTATGCGCGGCTTTTTATAATTCTTCCGGTATCGGGTCTGCCGCTACTTCTTATTCGAGATATTATAGACTTCGGATATATCAATACTTACGAATATTTGCCGTCCTGTATGGCGCTATTACTAATCGCCGTTATTACTTATATCTTTACCGCAATACGCAATAAACGCGAAATAAGATTTACCGATCAATACATAGAATTTTTAGATAAAGGGGTCGTCAAAAGGCAGTGCAAGGTGGAAGAGGAAGTATTGCGTAGAAATTTTTCAACTGAAAATTTTCGCACCTCATCTTTTATTGTGCTAGTTGTATTATGTGTCGGTTCTCTGGGTCTTTTCTTGGTAGCGCTAATTTTTATGTATATAACCAATATGCTTCTAAAACTAATCGTCTATTTCTATATTAACCATTCTTTAAAGGGATTTAAAATTTTCCCGTTTATAAAAGTCGCCAGACCTGGATATGGCAAGTATCTATACAATGCCGTTGCCATAGCGGCGCACTACTATTTGATTTATTTGTATAGCAGTGAAATTTACGACGAAGTTAGAGAGTATTTTCTGCAGAAAAAAATATAGACTATATTAAAAAGGACTATACGGTTTTTATCTAGGAGGATATGCGAAGGGGCGGTAAATTTAAAACTAAAATTTCAATATTTTATGGTGCCGTCATTAAATTTCGTAGCGATACCGAGTACAAATACGGCGTAATTTTAGCGCTAAATTTTATGCGTAGAAGTGCTTGTTGAAATTCTAGCCGCCTGTCGTTGGGATAAAATTTCGTCGGTAGAATTTTACCCGAGCTACATTTCTACGCGGAATTCTATCGGTAAAATTTCGAAGGTCAAATTTCGCGCCTAAACTCTCTTAAACCTCGCCCTGCAAATTTCGCCTGAGCGAAATTGCCTTGTGAAATTCCGCCCGTTTATATTCGGCTAAGCTCACACTCGGTAGTATTTGTCATTTTATTTGCGGAGGTTGCTTTGAAAGAGATAAAATCCAAGCTCATCATAGCGTGCTTGGTTGTTACGGCGGGCGTATTTTGTCTGATCGCAGGCAGTGCACTTATGGATAGATCCGAAACTCAGCCCGCGCAAAATTCCACGGCAAGCCGCATCGCGACCTCCGGCAACTCCTCCAATCGGCCGCTAACGGACGAGGATCGCGCTGCGCGAGCGAGGTACTGGCACGAAAGGCTGGGCGCCGAGTTAGATTTGGACGAGTGCGTAGTGCAGGGCGATGAGCGAATGGAGTATTTCTGCAGGCTTTTGCGCTCCAAGGACACTGCTCGTATTTTAACATTTATGCGAGAGCAGCGCATCGCTGCGGGCGATCCGCTGCATTTTGGCATAACGGCGATAATGTATTCCAGTTTTTACAACGATGCAAACACTACCGAGGAGCTGATCTATCACGGAGCGGATATCAACCGCACGGACGATTTTTCTCATTCGGCGTTAAGCTATGCTATCGAAAATAACTCTACCGCTGCCGCAGAAATTCTACTCAAGCACGGAGCTAGCTTTTCTAGCGTTAAATATGTTCGTACGCGGCTTGTAACCCCGGGATACCGCAATTCCTATTTGGTCGCCGATACTAGCGATGCGCAGGTAAGGGCATATTACGGAACGCCTAAAAGCGAGGGTGCTAGCGCGGTATCTGATCCGCTCTATTATGCCGTAGCAGGCGGATTTTTGCAGATGACGGAGCTTATGCTTAGCAGCGGCGTAAGACCTGAGATTACCGCTTGGACGGACGATTATTGTATCGCTTACACCTTTAAACCTCGCAAGGATGAGCAGCAGCCGAACTGCTCCATATATCAGATGCTACCGCAGCGATATGACGCGAGTATGCTCAATCTGCTGCTTAAATACGATTTAGCAGGGCTTCCGGACGATGAGCGTATCCAAAAACAATACGATGATTGCCGCAATGATTTGTATTTGTTGAAAGAGCATAAGAAAAGATACCTAGAGCATATGGATAATTATTGTTACGATGAGATTATTTTGAACCAGACCTTATTAGGTAGTTTTAATTATGATATGGTCAGGTTTGATATGACGGAGCAACCAAAGGATTGGGAAAAGAGTGCAATGATGTTCAACGCAGGTTCGCTGCCCGATCTTAATAGATGCGGCTCGGTAACGCCGAATACGGCGCTGCTGGGTATCTACGATACGCTTATAAAGCGCTATTCTGCGATCTGCGGCGATGAGCTTAAGGGTGCAGGCGGCTTTGATTTGGATAATTTTTTTAGATATTTGCAATTAGAAAAATTGGAATATTATCTTAAAATAGAGTATGAGGGCAAGGTGATAAGAGTGGAGGAGTACGATAAAATTTTAAGGCGCGATGCGTCTAAGCAGCTAGAGCAAGCGGGATCCAAGACTGCGGATACCGCGTCCGCCAATGAGTAAAATTTCGTAAAGCTTTTGAATATGATCGCTACGTATTTGGCAAAATTTTATAAAATTTTAATGATTTTAAATTTGTCGTTTCTCTTTAATATCTTGATCATCACAATCCTACCTTTAAGTTATTACTACCTTGTATTTTGTATATAGCATCTATAATTTATATAATATCGCGAAATATCATGGTTCTTATATTAATATGAGATAAATTTATATATAGCAGATCTCATAATTTATGAAATTTATAATGTTAAATATGGGCTAGAAATATAAAATTTGAAAATATTACAAATTCTAAGACTAAACTTTTATCAATAATTTTTCTTATTTAATGAATATTTTAATTTATATATGTATAATTATAAATAAATTTTATTAGAAAGGAATAAATATGAAAAAACTAACCACTACTTCGGGTAATCCTATCGCGGATAACCAAAACTCCCTTACCGCAGGCAGTCGCGGCGGTATAATGTTACAAGATTATCAGCTACTTGAAAAACTAGCTCATCAAAACAGAGAGCGCATCCCTGAGCGCGCCGTTCACGCAAAAGGTAGCGCTGCATACGGAACATTGGAGATTACGCACGACATCTCACGATATACTAAAGCCAAAGTATTGCAAAAAGGCGAGAAAACAAGGCTACTTTTGAGATTTTCTACCGTTGCCGGTGAAGCTGGAGCGGCTGATGCTGAGCGCGACGTAAGGGGCTTTGCGATTAAATTTTACACCAAAGAGGGCAACTGGGACTTGGTCGGAAACAACACTCCCGTCTTTTTTGTAAAAGACCCGTATAAATTCCCGGATTTTATCCACACGCAAAAGCGTGATCCTCGCACACACCTCCGTTCAAATGAGGCAGCATGGGACTTTTGGAGCTTAAGCCCTGAGAGTATGCATCAAGTAACCATCCTGATGAGTGATCGCGGTATTCCGGCAAGTTACCGCCATATGCACGGATTTGGCAGCCACACCTACAGCCTTATAAATGATAAAAACGAAAGATTTTGGGTTAAATTTCATTTCAAAACTCGCCAAGGCATTAAAAATTTAACCAACACTCAAGCCTCACAGATCATTGCAAAAGATCGAGAGAGCAATCAACGCGATCTTTTTGAGAGTATAGAAAAGGGTGACTTTCCAAGCTGGGATTTCAAAATTCAAATAATGACTCTACGGCAGGCAAAAGAGGTCAAATTTAACCCCTTTGATCTAACCAAAACTTGGCCTCATAAGGAGTTCCCACTCATCGACGTGGGCGTCATGACGCTAAACGAAAATCCGAAAAGTTATTTCAATGAGGTTGAGCAGGCTGCATTTAGCCCGTCAAATATAGTGCCTGGTATCAGCTTTAGTCCCGATAAGATGCTGCAAGCAAGGATATTTAGCTACCCCGATGCTCAAAGATATCGTATCGGCACGCACTACGCGCAGCTAGATGTTAATCGTCCTGTAAGCGAGGTCAATACTTACGTCGTGGGCGGCGCGATGAATAACGGAATGTATGAGCTTGACGATAAGGCTTACTATGAGCCTAACAGCTTTGGTGGTGCCAAAGAGGATCGTGCTTTGTTAGAGCCTGATATAAGCATAGAAGGCGCGATGCAAAGATACGATCACAGAGTCGAGGATCAGGATTATTATTCGCAACCTAGAGCGCTTTTTGAGCTAATGAGCGACGAACAAAAATCGCAGCTTTTTAGTAATATCGCAGATAGCATGGAGGGTGTGAACGAAGCTATAAAAGAGCGCGCAATAGGACATTTTGAAAAAATTTCCGCTGACTACGCAAATGGCGTAAGAGCCGCTTTGAAAGCAAAAAATTGACGAGCTTAACGCAGGCCGAAGAGCAGAGATATGGCGAGCTTTGCGCTATGGCGCTCGATTTTGCCAGGCGAGATGATGCTGACGAGCTAGAAAAGATGATAAAGGCGGGCCTTAGCGTAAATTTAAAATCCGCCAAAGGCGACACGCTTTTAATGCTAGCTAGCTACAATAACGCGCTAAAGACTGTAAATATGCTGCTCTCAAACGGCGCCAGAGTCGATGAGCGTAACGACCGCGGGCAAACTCCGCTCGCGGGCGCGGCCTTTAAAGGGCATTTGGAGGTAGTCAAAGCTCTCGTAAATGCAGGTGCAGACGTAGAGGCTACGAGTGGTCTTGGTATGACACCCTATGCCTTTGCTGTGATGTTTGGTAGGAGTGAAACGGCAAAATTTTTACTAAGCAAGCGTAAAAAGCAGGGATTGCTACAAAAACTGGCGGTTAAATTTTTAGGAATTTTAGCCAAAAAGAGCGCGCGAGCGGTTTAAATTTTTATGCGCCTTGATATTTGGCGGTTTAAAATTTACGCACTTTAGCGCTTATACACGGTTTAAAATTTGACGTATGTTTTGCTGTACCTCCCATTTAGTCTGAATTTAGCAGGTCTTGTCGGCTTCGCCCGCGGAACTCAATTTTTGCGATGAAGTTCGGTATGATCTATTGCGATCCTTGTGGCAAGACTATAAAATTTGCTTCGAATCTTTGCAGAGTTTGTAAATTTTTAAGATTTTTCAGCGCGCTTGGAATTTTATTGACTTTTGGATCGAGCTTGTCTTGTAGCTAGATTTGGCTTAGTACTGCGGCTAAATTTTACCATTTTAGGTTCATCGATCAAGCCTTTTATGCCGAGCCGATTATTATATGTAGCCTAATTTTGATATCTTAAGGATCACGATTATAAGCTCTTAAATTCCATCTCCAGCTGCTTGCGCCAGTCTTGCAGCGAGCGCTCTGCGTCCGCGGTATATTTTTCGATCAGAGCATCCGTTTTACTTAGAAACTCAAATAGCTTACCCTCCCACACGGCGGGGTTTAGGTTGCTTTGATGCATCGTTTTGATATAGACTAACTCCTTGCTAAGGGCCTCAAGCTCGTCTAGATAACTCTCGCGAGCCCCCTCATCGCGCAGCTCTAGGCGCTTTAGATCTCGCAGTTTGTCCTCTAAAATATCGCAAAATTTCATATATCTTTGCGAGTTAAGTTCGGGATCTGCGGCGTCTGCGCGCGCGGAAGCCTTTTGGACCTGAAAATACACGAGCGCGCCTACCGCAAGGGCGACTGCGAACATCAAAGCGAAATTAGCCATTTTTTCTCCTTAAGCCATCCAAGCCCACGACCGCGAGCCCGAACCAAATTAGCGAAAAGCTTAAAATTTTATAAGTCTCAAGCTCCTCGCCGTAGATAAATACCGCGATTAGCATGCTCATGCTAGGGCTGATGTATTGCATAAAGCCGATCGTAGATAGCGGCAGATACTGCGTGCTTACGGCGAAGGTAAGCAGCGGCAAAATCGTAATCAGTCCGCTTGCAAACAGCAGCGCGCCGCTTACGTTAAAGCCGAAGGCGCCACTTCCTTTCAGCGCGCAGTAGATCAGAAACGCAAGCGCGGGCAGCAGCATCAGCGTCGTCTCGCAAAATAGCCCCTCAAAGCTAGGCACTTTTACTTTTTTGCGTATGAGGCCGTAAAATGCAAAGCTAAGCGGCAGCACGAGCGAGATTATCGGCAGCCTGCCTAGCGCGTAAATTTGCACGCCGATCGCCGCAAAGGCTAGCAGCAGGGAAAGCTTAGCCGCCGCGCTTAGCCGCTCGCGCAGAAACAAAGCGCCCAAAAGCACCGAAAATAGCGGATTTATAAAATATCCGAGGCTGGTGGCTAAAATTTGATCGGAATTTACCGCGTAGATATAAATGCCCCAGTTCGTGCTGATAAGTAGCCCCGTACAAAGCAGTGTGAGAGCGATTTTGGGGATGCTAAGAAGCCGCGCGACGTTTTTTAAGCGGTGTGTAAAGCAGAGAAAAACGAGCAGCAGCAGGAAAGACCAAACGACGCGATGCGCTAAAATTTGCACCGCGTCCACGTCTTTTATGAGCTTAAAAAATATCGGGAAAACGCCCCACATAAAAAAGGTCACAAATGCAAGCATTAGTCCTTTAGCGCGATCGTTTTCCATAAAATTCCTTCCAAATTGCCTAAAGGCGCTATTTTAAGATTTTTTGGGTTAATAAAAGCTTATTTGGGTATAATCGCGGGATTTACGAAATTTAAGGAGGGGCTATGAGCTGGAGTAGGACATCGTGGAAAGATTATAAAATTTTACAGCAGCCGATTTATCAGGATGAAAGTGCGGTGCAGGCCGCTAAAGAGCGCCTTTACAAGCTGCCGCCGTTAATTTTTGCGGGCGAGGTTCGCAACCTAAAGGCCGAGCTCGCGCGCGCCAGCGAAGGCAAGTCGTTTCTGCTTCAAGGCGGCGATTGCGCGGAGAGCTTTAATGATTTTAGCGCGAATAATATCCGCGATATGTTTAAGGTAATGCTTCAGATGGCGATCATTCTTACCTTTGCAGCGGGTCGCCCCGTCGTGAAGGTAGGTCGCATCGCAGGACAGTTCGCAAAGCCGCGCAGCAGCGACTTTGAGGAGGCGGACGGCGTGAGCCTGCCTAGTTACCGCGGCGACATAATCAACGGCTTTGAGTTTAACGAAGCGGCGCGCAAGCCAGATCCTGCGCGCATGATCGAGGCGTATCATCAAAGCGCTTCGACGCTGAATTTGCTGCGCGCCTTTTCTCGCGGCGGTCTTGCGAACCTGCACGAGGTGCATAAGTGGAATTTGGGCTTTTTGAAAAAGGGCGAGCTGGAGGCTAAATTTAACGAGCTGAGTGATGAAATTTCGCGCACGCTTAAATTTATGGAGGCATGCGGGCTGAGCGCCGCGAATTCTCCGAGCCTTGCCGAGACGGTGCTTTACACCTCGCACGAGGCGCTGCTGCTGCACTACGAGGAGTGTCTGACGCGCATCGACAGCACTAGCGGCGATTGGTACGACTGCTCGGCGCACATGCTTTGGATCGGCGAGCGCACGCGCGGCGCGGACGATGCGCACGTGCATTTTTTAAGCGGTATCAAAAACCCTCTCGGCGTCAAGATCGGCCCAAGCGGCACTGCGGATGAAATTTTGCGCCTTTGCGACAAGCTCAATCCGCAAAACGAAGCGGGCAGGCTAAACGTCATCATCCGCATGGGCGCGGATAAGATCGGCGCGCGGCTGCCGCAAATTTTGCGCGAGCTAAAGCGCGAGGGCAGGGCGATCCTATACAGCATCGATCCGATGCACGGCAACACCGTCAAGGCCGCGAACGGCTATAAAACGCGCGAATTTTCTAAAATTTTAAGTGAAGTTCAGAGCTTTTTTGAGATCCACGCTGCGGAGGGCACGCACGCGGGCGGCATTCACCTTGAGATGACCGGTCAAAACGTCACCGAGTGCACGGGCGGCTCGTTTAACGTGACGCAAGAGACGCTAAAACAGCGCTACGAAACACAGTGCGATCCGCGCCTAAACGCAGATCAGGCGCTAGAGCTTGCGTTTTTGCTCGCCGATAATCTAAAAAAGGCGGAGTAGTCCGCCTTTTGTTGCGCGAGAATTGGGTTACGGCTTGGAATTTAATCGTAGTTTGGGATATTTTACGTAAGTTCGCGCCGTGACCGCGCTTTGCGCTTTAAATTTAATCGTAGCTTGGCGCGAGTGATTTTAAATTTACGCGGCTCTAAATACGGGGCGGCTTTGGGTGCAGTCTTAAAGCGGCTGAAATATAGAGAATTGAAAATTTACCTCGCGCGAAAACGTAAGTCGCGTAAGCCTGCCGCTAAAATACGAACAATTGAAAATTTTGCGGCGCCGCACCGAAATAAAATTTCTTTTTGCGGAGGCTTTGCAAACTTCTTGGCGGCTAAATTTAGCCTCGCGGGCTTGCCGACTTAAAATTTTAAAATTTACACCGCCGTGAAATTTTAAAATTTAACGCCAAATCCATGGCTTGCGGAATTTCATCTTTAAATTTGCGCCGTGTAAATTTTGATCGCTCGCCGCTGTGGGCGCGCCGCTTATCCGTGCACGCTCAAGCTAACGCCAGACTAAGCGGTAAATGCTGCGACATAGGCTCTACTTTGTTTTTGCACATAACGTGTAAATCACGGTCGCGCTATGCGCCGTATCTGCATGGGCGTGGCGCAGAAGATCTTGCTTGAGATGGGTGCGATAAACACACGCCGCCGCGGCGTACTGCGTTCTGCTATCTCACGAACTTTCGTTTAATCCTTGATGATACGTGCGTCGGACTAAAGCGGCTTTGCGTCTACTTTAAATTTTAGAGCGCGATTTCGCAGCAAATTTTAAACCTAAAATCTATCTTTGTATTTCTAAATTTTAGGTTGAAATTCTACCTTTTGAGTTGCGCCGTCGCGTATCGTGCCGCTATAAAATTCCATGTCTTAAATTTAAAGCAAAATTCTGCGGCGCAATGAAATTTCAAAATTCTGCCGCGCAAAATTTACGCAAGGTTTTTGCTTGCGCGATTGCGCGATAAAATTCCTAGGACGCGCAACCCGGGCGAGATTTTAAAATTTAAAAATCCCGCACTCAAGAAAAAAGCGATAAAATTTTAGGCTCGTTTTTTGGATTTTTTTAGCACCAGTGCGACTACGGCGATTGCGACGTTTGCGTCGTGCGTGATGCTAAGACTTGCGGACTTGATATGAAATTTTTTACGGATTTTTTTGCGTATTTTTAGATGCGGCGCGCCCAGGGCATCTTTGTAAATTTTAGCGTCTTTAAAGCCGAATTCCGCGCCGATGCCGGTGCCTAGCGCCTTGCTAAGCGCCTCTTTGGCGGCATAGATGCCCGCGATACTTTCGTCGCGCAGTGCCGAGGAGCGCTCGGATTTTTTCAAAATACGCTTTAGAAATTTCGCGCCATATTTTGCGCGCAGCACCGCGATCCTGCGCACCGCGGTTATGTCCGTGCCGATCTTTATCACGGTCTGGCGCACCGCGGTTTAAATTTAATCACGATTGCAAGCTCTCTTTAATCTCGATGTCGATGATCTTATCGCCCTGTCTGATCGCGTCCAAAACCGCCAGGCTAGGCTGATCCACGATTTGTCCGAACACCGTGTGCACGCCGTCTAAGTGCGGCTGCGCGCTGTGGCAGACGAAAAACTGGCTACCGCCCGTATCGCGCCCCGCGTGCGCCATCGAAAGTGCGCCGCGCACATGCTTGTGCTTTTGGTGGTCGCATTCGCACTTTATACGCCAACCGGGACCTCCTGTACCGGTGCCGCGCGGGCAGCCGCCTTGGATTACGAAATTTGGAATTACGCGGTGAAAATTTAGCCCCTTGTAAAACCCGCTGCGCGCGAGGCTAGCGAAATTCGTAACCGCCTGCGGGGCTTCATCTGCGAAAAGCTCCAGCTTCATATCGCCCTTTTCGGTTTTAATAACGGCGTATTTATCGCGCGCCAAAGCCGCTTCGTCGATGTCGTAAATTTTTAAGCTTTCCATTTTTTCTCCTATGCGATATTGGTGTAAACTGCCTGCACGTCGTCGTCATCCTCTAGCCGCTCGAGCAGCGCGTCTATGTCGCCAAGCTGATCCTCGCTAAATTCGTGCTTTTCGTTAGCGACGAATTTTAAGCTTGCGCTGATGATCTCAAGCCCTATCTTTTCGATACCCTCGTTTAGAGTGCCGAAGCTTTCGTATTCGCCGTAGATTAGAAGCGTCTTTTCGAGACCCCCCTTATCGTTTTCAAACTCGTTGATCTCAAGCTCGCTAAGACCGAAGTCGATGAGCTCCAGCTCCAGCTCCTCGATATCGCGGCTCGGCAGCTTGGTCTCAAAAACTGCCTTGTGCGAAAACATAAATTTCAAACTGCCGCTCGGCAAAAACTCGCCCTTGGCTTTGTTTAAAATCGACTTTACGTTCGCGACGGTGCGGGTCGGGTTGTCGGTGGCGCATTCGATGATGAGAAGTGCGCCGTGGGGCGCCTTGCCGTCGTAAAAGATCGTTTTGATATCGGCGCTATCCTTGCCGCTTGCGCGCTTGATAGCCGCGTCGATGTTGTCTTTGGGCATATTTTGCGCCTTTGCCGTGGCGATCGCGGCGCGCAGCTTGGAGTTCATCAGCGGATCTTCGCCGCCCTCTTTCGCAGCCATCGTTATGGCTTTGCCCAGTTTTGGGAAAAGTTTGCTCATCTTCCCCCATCTAGCTTCTTTTGAAGCGCGTCTGTATTCAAAAGCTCGTCCCATAAAATTCCTTAAAGCTTAAATTTAAAAACGGGTGATTATAACGAAAAACCCTTAAATTTCAGGAGCGGGCGTTGAAATAAAATTTATTAAAAAGTAGTATAAGTTTTAAAATTTTAATCCAAAGGAGAGACCCATGGCTTTGAAACAAAGCGTAAAATTTAAGGCGCAAAATATCCACTGCGAAAACTGCGCGAGGACGATCAAAAATGCGCTTAAGGATGATTTCGGCGAGATCGAGGTGGACGTAGCAAGCGGAGTGGTGAGTTTAAGCTTAGATCCGCGCGACGAGGCTAAATTTAAAGAGGAGATGGACGATTTGGGCTTTAGCGTCGTAGAAAAACTGTCCTGCGAAAACTAACGGATGTCAAGCAAAATCACTCTAAATATCGTCGGGATGAGCTGCGTAAACTGCTCCAATGCGATCGAGCGGGTAAGTCGCAAGATCGAGGGGGTGCAGGACGCGCATGTAAATTTCGCAAACGGCAACGGCGAGTTCGTACTTGCCGATCCGGCGCTTGAGGAGACGTTAAAAGCCAAGATCAAAAAGCTGGGCTACGACATCGCCGTGGATTACGAGGATTTGGAGCGCAAAAAGCGACGCAACCTCAAAGCGGCGCTATTTAGGCTAATCCTCGCTCTCATTTTAGCCGCGGCGGTAATGGCGGTGGAGATGAGCGGATTTTTAGGCTTCATTCCAAAGGCGCTACTTTGCGCGGCGATGGCGTGCGTGAGCCTATTTTACTGCGGCAAAAACTTCTTTTATCACGCTTACGGCTCGCTGAAAAACAGAAGCTTTGATATGAATGTGCTTGTGGCGATGGGAAGCTTTTTTGCGTTTGCATATTCGCTAACGGCCGCGGCGTGGGTCTATACGCACGGCGCGCAGAATGAATTTACAAATCTTTATTTCTCATCCGCCTCGATGATAATCGCCTTTATTTCGCTCGGCAAATACCTAGAAGAGCGCAGCAAGATGAAGGCGAACGACTACATCAAGGGGCTAATCGATTTAAGCCCTAAAACCGCGCTTTTGATCAAAGACGACGGCACGATAGCCGAAGTGCGCGCAGAAGTGCTAAAGCCGGGTGATAAGGTGCTCGTAAAAAACGGCTCGCGCATCCCATGCGACGGGCTTATCGTCGAGGGCGGCGCGCAGATCGACGCCTCTCTCATCAGCGGCGAGAGCTTGGCGGTTTATAAAAGCGTAGGCGATGAGGTAAACGCAGGCTGCGTCAGCA
This sequence comes from uncultured Campylobacter sp., assembly GCA_963528355.1. Taxonomy (GTDB): domain Bacteria; phylum Campylobacterota; class Campylobacteria; order Campylobacterales; family Campylobacteraceae; genus Campylobacter_B. The sequence continues at coordinate 72,196 of CAURUZ010000003.1, read as the reverse complement.
CGGACGGCGTCATCTACGTAAAGGTGACGAAATTTTCGCATCAGACGCTGCTTGCCGAGATTAAAAATTTGCTAAACGAGGCGGGCAACAAAAAGATGCCGATCGCGCGCTTTGCGGATAAAATTTCAAATATCTTCGTGCCCGCGGTGATTTTGATCGCGCTTGCTAGCTTTATAGCGTGGATGGCGCTTGACGGGCGGCTCTCATACGCCGCATCCGCCGCTATCTGCGTGCTTATCATCTCTTGCCCGTGCGCGCTAGGTCTTGCGACGCCGATTGCGATCGTTTGCGCAATCTCAAACGCCGCAAAGGCTGGAATTTTAATCAAAAATCCCGAAATTTTAGAAATTTTAAAAAGCGCCGACGTCGCGGTTTTCGATAAAACCGGCACGCTTAGTAAGGGCGAAATTTCGGTAAGCTTCAGCGATCTGAGCGCCCAGGATCTCTACGCTCTATCAAGCGCGCAAAAGCTTAGCGAGCATCCGATCTCAAAGGCGATCGTAAAATTTGCCGAGCTGAAATTCGGCGAAATTCCTAAGCTTAACGGCGAGTTCGAAAGCATCGCGGGAAAAGGTATCGTCGCTAAAAATCCCACCGGCGAAATCCTTTGCGGCAGCGCGGGCTTTCTGCGCGAGCGCGGCGTGGATGCGGGCGTCGAAGTAGAAGCGGAGGAGCTTTTAGACAAGGGCTTCGGCGTCGTTTACTGCGCGATAGGCGGCTCGTACGCGGGCTTTATCGCATTTAGCGACGAGATCAGAGCCGAAGCGCGCGGCGTCGTGCAGACGCTACAAAACAGCGGCGTAAAAACCGTTATGCTAACGGGCGATAACGCCAAAACGGCAAATTTCGTCGCTCGCAACCTCGGCATCGACGAGGTAAGAAGCGGAGTGCTCCCAAGCGGCAAATATGAGTTCATCAAATCCCTGACGGACGAAGGCAAGCGGGTGCTTTTCGTAGGCGACGGCGTCAATGACGCACCGAGCTTAAAAGCCGCCAGTATCGGCATCGCGATGAACGGCGGCAGCGACGTAGCCAAGGGTGCGGGCGACGTGATTTTTATAAAAAATGACCTTGAAAGCGTGCTGTATCTCTTCCGCCTATCGGAAGCTGCCATGCGGACGATCAAGCAAAACCTCTTCTGGGCGCTGTTTTACAACGCCGTATGCATCCCGATCGCAGCAGGCGCGCTATATCCAGCGCTTGGCGTGCTTCTAAAGCCGATGTACGGCGCCGCGGCGATGTGCTTTAGCTCCGTAACGGTCGTGCTAAATTCCATCAGATTGAAATTCGCTAAATTTTAACGCGGTGGATTTTGCGCTAAGCGCGGAATGTTGCGCGGCAAAATTTTAATTCTACTCCGCGCAAAGCGCGCAAAATTTTATCCCGCGGACAATCGCGCGCGGAATTCCGCTAGATTAGCGCTGCTTGCAAAATTTTATCTCACCGCTAGCTCGTGCGTAAATTTAAAATTTTAACGTCGCGGTTCGCTGTGCTCTCATATAGCGCCGCTCGTCGCTGCGCCTCTAACTGCCATTATTTAACGCCGCTCGCCGCTGCGCCGTAAAATTTTAAAAATTCTGCAAAATTTTATAAGGCTGAAAGGAATTCCATAAAATTCTACCGCCCGCACTAAGTTTTAATAAATAAATTTAAAGGTAAAATAACGCTTCAAATGCAATTCGAGGTAGCGATGCGAAAAATTCTAATGGGTTCGTTTGTTTTTTGCGGCACGCTTTTTGGCGCTTCTTGCGAGCAGATACTAAGCGATCCGCGCGGCTTTTTTAGCAAAGAGCCTGCGGACGAAGAGCTGCTGCAAAGCGATTTTGGCTGTAAAGGCTCGCTAGCTGGCGCAGAATTTTTGCAAAATTTAAAAAGCGCGGCTTCTGAGATCAGGGACGAAAATATCGATTGTGTCGGTAACGAAGCCTTGCTGAACGAAAAAAGGCTTGAGCTAACCTTGGCATTTGCGGGGATGGATGGCGAGGGCTTTTTGAGCTATGCTAAAGAGAAAAACTACGCGCAAATTAGCGAGAAATCGCTTGAAGCCTTAGAATTTTACTCCGAGCGCAAGATTGGAAATTTCATCGCTTATGGCAATTTTATGGGCGAGATCTCAGCAGCCAGGGAGTCGCTAAAAGATTATTTCGCTGCTAAATTTAACAAAAACGACGCCGATGAGCTGGCAAGCGCCGTGATAGCAGAATTTATCTCATACGCCGCAAAGGATCGCAAGGCAGGGGATTACGGTGAGCTTGAGCTGGCGCTAAAAGGCGGAGTAGGCGCAGATGAGTTCCGTACGCTACTTTTTAGCAAGGATTTTGCAATTTACGAGCTTGATAATGCCCTGGATCTGGCGCTTTTGCTAGGATATGACGAGCGCTTTAGCGGCGCTTTGATCGAGCGAGGTGCGCAGGTGAATGCGGGTGAGGAAAACTCTCTATTTTACGCGATGAATAACGTTCAAAGCGCTAAATTTATGATCTCTAAAGGCGCCTTGGTTGGCTATAAAAACTCGCTTGGGCAAACTCCGATATTTTTTGCCGCCGCGGCAAAAAATTATGAGCTCGTAAAGTTGCTAATCTACTCGCACGCTAGCGTAAATGTCCGCCAGATCGGCAGCGCCGAGGCCCAGGCTCTAGCATCGTTAGGCGAGCGTAGCGACGGCTGTGAGCGTTCGGGCGCGGGCAAGACACTGCTGATGTTTGCGGCGCAAAAAAGTACCAAGCAGATCGTTGAATTGCTCGTAAAATCGGGCGCAAACGAAAAAGCAGTTGATGAGTCGGGGCTAAATGCACTAGACTACGCGCTTGCGGGTGGTGAAGCGGCTACGCAGAGCTATTTGCGCTCGCTTGGACTAAGTCCTACACAAGCAAGCGATGATTTTACGAGCGATCCGCAAGATGCGCCTGAGCGTGAGAATTAGCAGGCTTGATTTAAAGGGCTGCTCGCCGCTTCATCGTCGTTTTAGGCTTGCAGCATTTTAGGTTTGCAAAAGCCTTATGAGCTTTAAATTTAGAGTTTTGCCGCTTTGTAAATTCTATAGATTTAGCGGATTTTTCGAGTGCGAGTTGGTAGAATTTAACGCTTTAAAATTTTATCGCTTTGCTTGCGCAGGTTGCATGCACTGAAATTTTATAAACGCGCAGACGAGCTTTAAAATGGCGATATTTGTGCGTTTATGCGCGATAAAATTTTTGCCGAGGGATTTTGGTTTGTGATCAAGAGCGGGATTTCGTCAAATTTTGTGCGAGAAATTTATCGCTCTTGCGACAAATAAAGCGCCGCAGCATTGCGGAATTTTACCTTGACTTGGGGGCTTTTGCTATGTTAAGTAGAATTTAAATGCACTTATAAAACGCTTTTTGATTACGCCGCGCGCGGTATTTTGCACCGGAGAGATTTTTCTGCGCGATAAATTGCTTAAAAATGCGTGCTCGAAATTGTAAACGCAGCAAAATTGTAGAGCTTGCTGTGCGATTAAGGCGCTCAAAAATCGCCGTAAAAGAAAGCGCGTGAATACGAATAATTGCTGCAAGGCGCGCAGAATTTTAAAATTTAGCCCCCGATCGGAGGTTAAATTTTAAAATTTTATCAATCATCAAGGATTAAAATGTTGAAAAATTTGCTTATCTTTACGGCGATTTTTTTGCCCGCGCTGGCGCTTGCGGACGTGGAGCCCGCCGTGCGAAACAGCGAGCTTTACGGCGTGCTGACGCTGATCCCGCCGGTTGCGGCGATCGTGCTTGCTTTCATCACCAAGGACGTGATTTTGTCGCTGTTTTTGGGCGTGCTAAGTGGGACCTTTCTCATCGGTATGGTCGATCAAAATATCGCGGCTTCGGCGCTTTTCGCTTTTACGAACCTGTGCTCGCGCATGGTAAAATCGATGGCGGATACGTGGAATGCGGGTATTTTGCTTCAGGTTATGTGTATCGGCGGGCTCATCGCTCTGGTTACCAAAAGCGGCGGCACGAAGGCGCTTGCGCTCTGGCTTAGCAAGCACGCGGATACTCCAGTTTTGGGTCAAATTTACACATGGCTCATGGGTATCGTGATATTTTTCGACGATTACGCAAACGCGCTGATCGTGGGCCCTATCATGCGGCCTTTGATGGATAAATTTAAAATTTCGCGCGCGAAATTCGCCTTCATCATCGACGCGACCGCTGCGCCGATCACCGGCATCGCGGTGATCTCCACGTGGGTCGGAGTTGAAATTTCGGCGATCAAAGAGGCCTACTCGCAGATCGGCATAGAAAACATAAACGCCTTCACCGTCTTCGTTGAGACGATCCCGTATAGATTTTATAATATTTTTATGATCTTTTTCGTAGTTGCCACGGCAGTGATGAGCAGGGAGTTTGGCTCGATGTATCGCGCAGAGATCGCATCTCGCGGCGGCAAGAGCGGAGCTGCGGATTTTAAGATCAAAAATTTAGAGGATCAAATTTTCGTGCCCAAAGAGGGCGTCGCGCTTCGCAAGCTAAACGCGATAATCCCGCTAGGGGCGATGATCGTTCTTTCCGTCATCGGGTTTTATTTTAATGGCTACAGCTCGCTAGAGGGCAAGGCTTTGGAGGCGGTCAAGGCAGCTCCTCTTAGCTTTACTTCGATCCGTACCGCATTTAGCGCAGCGGACGCCTCGGTCGTGTTGTTTCAATCCGCGCTCTTTTCATCGATCATCGCCGTCGTTTTGGGCATCGCACAAAAAATTTACGGAGTTAAAGAGGCGATCGAGGTCTGGGTGGGCGGCTGGAAAAGTATGCTAAATACCGTCATAATCCTACTTTTTGCGTGGTCGCTAAGCTCGGTTATCAAAGAGCTAGGCACTTCGCGCTACCTAGTCGAGCTTCTAAGCGACGCTACGCCGCGCTTTGCTCTTGCGATCGTGATCTTCGTGCTTAGCTCGTTTATCTCATTTTCAACGGGCACAAGTTTCGGTACTATGGGCATCGTCACACCTTTAGCCGTGCCGTTAGCGCACGCCGTGGGGCAAAAATACGGCCTTAGCGGCGAGGAATTTCACGTTTTCATGTGCGTAAACGTAAGCGCGGTGCTTACCGGAGCGATATTTGGCGATCACTGCTCGCCGATTTCGGATACGACGATCCTCTCTTCGATGGGTGCGGGCTGCGATCATATCGAGCACGTAAGCACGCAGATGACCTATGCGCTGGTTGTTTGCGGCATCAGTATCGTTTGCGGCTACCTGCCTGCGGGCTTTGGGCTTAGCGTGTGGGGATGTCTGATCTTGGGTATCGCGGCTATCATTCTTTTACTGCGCACGGTTGGTAAAAGAGTGGATGTATGAACTGCGAAAGCTTCGGTAGTTGCGGCAGCTGCACGCTCGGCGAGCCCTATGAGGATCAAATTTCATACAAAAAGCAGCTGATAAGCGATAAGTTCAGAGAATTTTTTGACGGCGAGTTTGAATTTTTCGCATCAAGCCCACAAAATTACCGCATCAGGGCGGAATTTGGTATCTGGCACGATATTTGGCATAGCGCATTTGATCTTGCATACACGATGGGCGGTGCACGTAGCAAGAAAATTTTAATTAACGAATGCCCCAAAGTAGCGCTTCCTATCGCAAATTTAATGCCGCGGCTGCTAGAGGCGCTTAGGCGGAGCGAAGCTTTAAAAGAGAAGCTCTTCGGCGTCGAGTTTATCTCGTGCGCCAGCGGGATTTTGGCGACGCTGCTTTATCACAAGCGCCTGGGCGAGCGCGAACAGGAGGCGATTTGCGAACTAGCGGACAAGTTAGATATCACGATCATGGCTCGCGCGCGCGGACAGAAGCTGCTAAGCGGCGAGCTAAGCCTCACGGACGAGCTTTGCGTGGACGGGCGAGTTTATAAATTTCGTTTCGGCGAAAATGCCTTCATCCAGCCAAACCGCGGCGTGAACGAAAAGATGATCGCCTGGGCGAGAAGCTGCGTGGACTTCGGTAAAGAGGGCACGAGCGAGCTATGTGCCGCGCAGAATTTCGCCGCAAAGAATTTTACTGAAAAAAAATTTGCCTCGCAAAATTCCGCAGCGCAAAATTCTAATCACGAGCAGTCCGCAGCGCAAAATTCTACGGATCGAAATTTCGCTTCTGAAAATTCCACCGAATTGAACGTCGCTTGCCAAAATTCCGTTAAAGCAAATTCCGCTCGCGCAGAGTTTAGCAGCGAAAATTCCGTAAAATTTAACTGCGCGTCCGCAGACGAGGGCTCTACGGATAAAAATTCCACTCGCAAGGATTTGGACGCGCAAAATTCCGCCCCTCAAAATTTCATCGAACAGAATTTGACCGGGCAAAATTTAGATTGCGAAAAGCGTTGCATGCAAAATTCAGCCTGCGAAAATTCCGCCGCGCAAAATTCGAGCTGCGAGCAGTCTGCTGCGCAAAATTTGAGCTGCGAACAACATGCCGTGCGCCAAGAAAGCTCTGACGCGCGCGATCTGCTGGAGCTGTACTGCGGGCACGGCAACTTCACTATCCCGCTTGCGGCTAAATTTAACCGCGTGCTGGCGAGCGAAATTTCAAAAAGCTCGATTGCGAATGCCCGCATAAACTGCGAGCTCAACGGCGTTTGCAACGTGCAATTCGTCCGCCTTAGCGCAGATGAGCTGATGAGCGCGTTTGCGCGCAGACGCGAGTTTGAGCGGCTAAAGGGGATCGATATTTTCAGCTACGATTTTTCGCACGTCTTGATCGATCCGCCGCGCGCGGGGCTCGAGCCTAGCGTGATTGATTTCATAAAAAATTTTCGTAATCTAATCTACATCTCCTGTAATCCGCAGACGCTTTGTGAAAATTTGCGCTCGCTTTGCGCTACGCACGAGGTGCGGAGGTTTGCGATCTTCGATCAGTTCGCGCATACGAGCCATATCGAATGCGGCGTGCTGCTGCGGCGCAGGAGTTAAGCGGAGCTAAAACCGAAGCTGCGGATTTAGGCTGCGCGCGGGATAAAATTTCGTCTAAAATATGTATAATAACAAAATTTAAAATTACGAAAGGAAGTAGATGGTTGATCTAAATAAAATCATCCAAGCAAAGCGCACGATAAACGATTTCGTCTATAAAACGCCCTTTGCTCTGGCGCCGAAGCTCAGCAAGCTTTACGGCGCAGAAGTGTATCTCAAAAGCGAGAACTTGCAGCGCACCGGCGCATATAAGATTCGCGGCGCTTATAATAAAATCGCGCATCTTACGGACGAGGAGCGGGCGCATGGAGTAATAGCCGCAAGCGCGGGCAACCACGCCCAAGGCGTAGCGATGAGCGCGCAAAAATTCGGCGTGCATGCCGTGATCGTAATGCCTGAAGCCACGCCGCTACTTAAGGTAAGCGGCACAAAGGCTCTGGGTGCGGAGATCATTTTGCAGGGCGATAACTTCGACGAGGCGTATGCGTTTGCGCTGGAATATGCAAAGGAGCACAATCTGACGTTCGTGCATCCATTCAACGACGAGTTCGTCCAAGCGGGTCAAGGCACGATCGCGCTTGAGATGATCGAGGAGGTCGCAGATCTTGAATACATCGTCGTTCCCGTAGGCGGCGGCGGGCTTGCTACGGGAGTTTGCAGCTGCGCCAAGCAGATCAACCCCGACATCAAAATTATCGCCGTAGCCGCTAAGGGCGCGCCTGCGATGCACGATAGCTTCATCGCGAAAAAGCCGCTAAATTCCGAATCGGTCCGCACCATCGCCGACGGCATCGCAGTGCGGGATACGAGCGAGATCACGCTCTCTACGATCATCGAGTGCGTTGATGAGTTCGTGCAGGTCGATGACGAGGAGATCGCAAGCGCGATACTCTATCTGCTCGAGCAGCAAAAAATCATCGTCGAGGGCGCGGGCGCGGCGGGAGTAGCGGCGCTGATGAACGCGAAATTCGCATTTCCCGCGGGCGCAAAGATCGGCATCATCCTAAGCGGCGGTAACATCGACGTGCAGATGCTAAACATCATCATTGAAAAAGGTCTTATCAAGTCGCACCGCAAGATGACGATCAACGTCACGCTCGTCGATAAGCCGGGCGCGCTTACGGGGCTTACCGAAATTTTGCGCCGCGCCAATGCAAACATCGTCAAGATCGACTACGACCGCTTTTCGACCAACATCGAGTACGGCGACGCGCAGATTACGATCACGCTTGAGACCAAAGGCAAGGCTCATCAAGAGGACATCGCCTGGGCACTCAAAAACGCAGGGTATGATTTTAGGGAGATTTTGTAAAATTTCGCCGGAGTTTGTAAAATTTATTTTCGCTCGTGAATTTGCCTGAAATTTCAAAATTTACTCGCTTGCATCCTGATCGCGGCTTGCAGCGGGTAAATTTAAATTTGCCTCTATTTTATATTTGCTGCGCCGAAACACTTTACGTTTGTGATTTTAAATTTTACGTAGAATTTAAAATTCCAAATATGCGGCGCAGCCGCAGTTTAAATAACGCGGACACAGTCCGCACCGCTAGCGTCGCGCGGGTGGGGGTTAGTAAGGGGGCGGGTGCGCCTCGCAACTCTGAGCGCCGCCCCCTTACGTATTATACATAATACGTACATTTGCTTAAAATTTATATCGATAAAATTTCAAAAGACTTAAGCCTTAGTAAGCTAAATTTGTAGAGCAAATTTATAGAGATTTCGCCACGTTAAATTTTTTGAGTATTTTTTAGCTCTTGGTATATTTCTCTTGGGGCGGGAAGGGGGCTTGAATTGCGAGGTCGCTCCCCTTCCCGCCCCAAAACCCCACCCATCCCCCGACGACGCTTTATAAGGGGCGAGCTACGCTCGCGTTAAATTTTATAATCGTGCCGCATGCTTTGATTTCAAAATTTCACATCGCAAAAATCGTAAAATTTCAATTGCACTACAAATCGGCGCCGTATTTTGCTAAAATACCGATAAAATTTTAAAGGATGAAATTTGGAAAATTTTGCTTTTCTTCTAAATTTAGTGATATTTTGCATCTTGGTTTTTATGTTTTTTAAGATGCGCAAAAGCGGCGAGCAAGCGAGCAAGCCGCAGATCGCCACCGACATCACGCGGCTTAAAAGCATTGGCGAGCTGAGCGTTTTTAAAATTTACTCCAAAGAGATTGTCACGCGCAAGCAAAACGTAGGCAGCGGGCTGCTGGGCTCGCTCGTATCGCCGCTGATGACGAAAAAGCAGATCGCCATCATCTTCGAGTTTGAGATTGAGTTCGTTTACGACCTGCTAAGTCCTGAGTTTGCGATATTGCCGCAGGGCGAGGATCGCTACGAGATCAAGATGCCGCCGTGCAAATACAAATACTCGATCAAAGATATGAAAATTTACGACGAGAAAAACGCCAAGCTGCTGCCGTTTTTGCTGCCCGATTCGCTAAACGGGCTGTTCGGCGCGAGCTTTGACGAGAGCGATAAAAACCACCTTATCGACGACGCAAAGGACGAGGTCAAGCAGCTTTCGCTAAAAATCATCAACGATCTGGGCGGCAAGATCCACAAATCCGCGACCGACACGCTGGAGGCGATCGCCAAGAGCTTCGGCGCGAAGGAGGTCGGATTTATCTTCCAGGACAAGGCGCTTCAAACGATCGACATAAACTCTAGCGAGATCGCAATCGATAAGTCGCTAAAATCGCAGATCGAGAAGTAGATGGAGCTTTTTAAGGCGCTTTTTAAAATTTATTTTGCCCGCATGCTCGCGTTTATGGATGCCTGCGCGAGGGCTTGGCAGAGGTTTTATGAGCCTATCAGGCTGCGCAAAGAGAAAAAACGCCTGCGCGCAAAGGGCTATTTTACCGAGGATGCGACGTGGGCGGAGTTTTTCGCGGATTTTAAATTTTGCAAATGCTTCATCATCAAAAAAATCCTCTATCCGAACTTCTACGCGATCAAAAACTCCTCCAAATGGGAGGTGGGCTCAAAGCGGGCTAGCTTTACGGTGGGTTCGTTTGCATACGACGAGATCGCGTGGGTGTGGGTGCCGCACGCCTTTGACGGCGGGCGAAAAAACGATCTAGCGAAGCTAAAAGATCTGCTGCAAAAGATCCCCGCACTGCGCTACGAGCAGAGCGACACCGGGATTAAAATTTTCGGCTACGAGTGCGGCGAAGGGGCCTTATAATCGTATAAAGCGGCATTTGCTTAAATTTCATATTTGTTTGATCTTGTCGAGGGTCGCGTCGATGTAGCGCATGGCTTGCGCTGCGTAGATAATCAAGCGGGCGAGTTTTGGAGGTCGTGTCTTTGCCAAAACAGCGCAAGCAGCGTGAAATTTTATCTTTTCAAACGTCCCGGCGCAGTCTAAATTTAAACTCCGCACGAGTATAAACGCGGGCAAATTTTATCTCTGCGCCTGACTCCATAGATCCTTTGCTTTGGCGGGGTTTTTCATGTTAAGCCACGCAAGAAGCAGCACTACGGACGCTAATGGATTTAAGATTAAATTTAGCAGTTCCATGCAATTTATGACGCCCATCGTTATAGCGGCGGGGACCAGTATTTTGAACATCATGCCGTGGATGATGTCTGCGGCGACATCAACGATTAGCAGCGCGGCATATACGGCAAAAAGCTTGCATCCGGTAGCGGCGTACAACTTAAAATTTATAATTATCCAAGAGAGCGTAACCGCAAATATCAAATACGGCACGTATATTTGTAGCCTACTGCAATCACATCTTCTGAGTATATAAATGGCTGAAAAATATAGTAGCGCCGCAAGCGCAATGCTGTAAGCGTATTTGAAGATTATAAAAACCTGCGGGCCCGTGATATTTTGGATGTTTTTAAGCGCGTGGTAAAGGAATGTGAAAGCAAAATCCACACTAAGATTTGAGAATCCAAGTACGCGATCTCGCCTTTTATAGAATACGCTATGCTCGCGACCAGTAGGCAGAGCGCGCCGAGCGTGCCTTGCAGCTTCGCTCTTTGAAAATCTTCATTCATTTTATCCCTTTAAATTTTAATGTGTGGCTCGCTGCTTGCACTGCGCAGATGAACGGCGGGCGCTACTTTGATTATCGCCACGCAGGCTTTAAATTTAGCCGCTGCGAATTTTAATTTTACGCCGCTGCGCATACTTCGTACTTTACGTCGCTGTGAATGATTTAAGCTCAGCACGCCGCCGAATATCTCATCCTTGGGCTACTACCGCGAATTTTATTTGGTGCCGCTGTTACGAGTGCTTTTAATTTAACGCCGTAGTTGCCGCAAATTTTACTTTGCCGCCGCCGCTCGCGTAATACATTTTTGAAATGGGATTTTACGCAAATTCTGTTTAAAATAGATTTAACTTTTTAAATTTAAAAGTAGCGGAGTAGTTTAAAATTTACAACTATTCAAGTGCCATTACTATAAGCATTAAAAACGTTTATTTTTGATTTTTAAATTTGAGCTGTTTTTAGTAAATTTTGCTTACAAATTTTGTATAATTTTTAAAATTTTATCTCGAAAAGAGGAGCGAGTATGAGATTTATCGTTATATTGTTTTTGGTAGTCGGCGGCTGTTTTGGAGGCAATATAACCGACTTTCAAAGCTTGGAAAAATTTATTAAAGACGGGCAGGCGAAAGGATATTTTCCTAAAAAGATTTTAGTGACGCAAGGATTTGATACCACCGTATTGGAAGACGTGAGTTTAAATTTTAGCAAAACCATATATTGGGATATAAATTCTCGCTGCAACCAAAACGCAGACGAGATCATTATAGCCGAAAGCGATACGAGGCACTCTATAGTTTGCCCTGGAAATAACAACGTCTATATTTTGACGGGCGGCAGAAGCGATGTGGAAGACCCATGGGGAAACGATATCTTCGTAATGGGCGAGAACGATGATAAAATTTCAAAAAGCTGGGGTACAAATATATTTATATTCGGCAAAAGATGGGGGCATGATAAGATAGAAATCGGCGATTCTAGGATAAATCCGGCGTCAAACCCTGAATACAAAAACGAATTTCCTTACGAGTTTAGCCACTTTTTCATCTTTGATAGCGGGGTTAAAAAGGATGATTTAGTTTTTAACTTCAACAAGATAATAAATTTAAAAACAAACGACTCTATAGAACTTACGGATTTAAATGGTATAAATTTGATTTTTAAAGACGAGCCGGGTAAATACTATGGTACAAATTCATTAAAGGAGATTTACGACGAAAGCTCTCCCGTCGCACCCAAAACCGAAGAGAGATTGAGTGCGGATGAGATACAAACGCTGCTTTACAAAACGGCATATTCAGACAACGCCAAAGATGCTAAAAAATACTGCGAAATGGGCGGCGATCCGAATTTTAAAGGTCATGAAAATACCACTCCTATCGAAATGGCGGTAATGTTAGGTAGCGAAAATTCGCTTCGCGCGATGCTAGAGTGCGCAAAAAGACTGACCGATAGCGCAATGATGATGAGCGTATTCGGAAGCCAACACGACGATGAGAAGAGTTTTAGGCTCATAAAGCTTTTGGAAAAATACGGCGGAAATTTTAAAGCAAAGGATAGGGATGGTTGCTCCATGGTAAATTATGCGGCAAGTTCTCATAGTCTAGAAATCGTAAAATATCTAGTAGAAAGAGGCGCCGATCCAAAAGCTAGATGTTCTCATAACCAAAGTGTAACTCCATCGGATTGGGCAAGGAAAAACGAGGATAAAAGAGTATATGAGTATCTAAAAAGCCTAGAAGCTAAATAAAAGGTATGCTAAATGGCTTCTTATCACCTGCTTTAAATCAGTGCGATAAAATTATTGGCGTTTTTGATGCTGATAGCAAAGCACAGCAAGCTTTTATGATATCGATTTGGCTTATGGCTGCAGCGACGGAACTTATTTATATGCCATCTAGAATGGGCGGCATATCGGACTCTCTAGAGCACCAAGATTTGCGGCTATGCCAAAAAGCTTTAAGTTTTCGGCGAAAATTTTATTTTGCATTATTTTTTGCCGAAAATATATAATTTAATCCAAAATTTATATACACTTCGCTATTATCTCATTTTTAATTTCGCGGCCCACTCGTCTAGTGGTTAGGACGCTGGCCTCTCACGCCGGTAACAGGAGTTCAAATCTCCTGTGGGTCACCATTTCATCACTTAAAATCAATTAAAATTTTCTATCATTCAGCTGCCTGCCCTTGAAATTTAAGACCTTATTTGATTTTGTAGTATTTTGGCTGAAATTTCATCATATTTTTACCGAGGCCAATTGATCTGAATGAAAGTCGCGCGAATTAAAATTTAGATCAAATTGTAAAATTCACGGCTAAATCCTACCGCTGCTTATATTTTTCAGATTACGCAGCCTGTTCCAACTTTGCTCGTTTTGTAAATTTCTCATATTTTGTCGCTGCTGCATCTGCCACAGCTGTTGCTGCGCTTGCTGTTGCATTAGGCTTTGCTGCGTGGCGATATACCTCTCCTGCGCTCTTTGCTGAGCTTGCGCGCTATTCTCCTTGAATGAATTAAACGCGTCTCGCGGCACTACCTGTTCTTGTTCCGCTCGCGCGACTTCGGCGTCGATTTTTTGCCGCTTCGCGCAGCGGTTTGGTTGCTTCTTATTTAGCGAGCTTGCGATGTCGCATCTGTTCGCGCCTGTTGCAAACAAAGCCTCCTCGTCGCCCTGCGAGAGCGGCGAGCAGCCGCAAAATATCATGAGCAAAGCAAGGGCAAGGAAAAATTTTAACTTCACGACTACCTCTTAAATTTTATCTTTAATTCCCCGCAGCCGCTAATCCGCGCCCTTTGCGAGGTCGAACCCGCACTGCGCTACAAGCGCCTTATCGCTTGCGATGCTATCGCCGGTGGTGGTTAGGAAATTGCCCGTAAGCGCTGAGTTGATGCCGCATCTAAGCGCCGTGCGCACGTGCTCGCCTAAATTCCGCCTGCCACCTGCGAAGCGCAGATACGCGCGCGGCAAGATGAAGCGGTAGATCGCGATTGATTTTAAAATTTCATCGTGCGCCAGCGGCGCGGCGTTTTGCAGCGGAGTGCCTTTAATCGGGGTTAGGATATTGATCGGCACGGAGCTAACGCCCAGCTCTCGCAGCTGCAGCGCCATATCGATGCGATCTTCCATGCCCTCGCCCAGCCCGAAAATCCCGCCGCTACATACGTCAAGCCCCACGGCGCGACAATTCTCGATAGTTTGGATGCGGTCGTCGTAGCTGTGCGTCGTGCAGATCTGCGGATAAAATTTTCGCGAAGTCTCGAGATTGTGATGATAGGTCTGCACGCCGCTTGCTTTAAGCAGCGCCAGCGCGGGCTTTGAGGCGATCCCTAGCGAGGCGCACAGATGTAGCCGCGTCTTACTTCGCAGCCTCTCATAGATCGCGCAGTATGCCTTCAGATCGGAGCTTTTTTGAGAAATTCCGCGCCCGCTGGCGACGAGCGAGAAGCGGTGCGTCTGCTCGGCTTCGTTCGCAAGCGCGGCGCTTAGCACCTGCTGTTCACCCAAAATTCCGTAAGTCTCGCAGCCCGTGTCAAAATGCGCCGACTGCGCGCAGTATTTGCAGTCCTCGCTACAGCGCCCCGATTTTACGTTTATGATCGTGCAGAGATTAAATTTATCGCCGCAAAAAGCGCGCCTGATCTCATCCGCCGCCGCAAAAAGCGCGCCCAAATCCTCGCATCGCGCCAGCTCTAGCGCCTGCTGCTTTGCAATCTCGCAGTCGCTTATCACGCGATCTTTCAGCTCGGAAATATAAAATTTGTCTATCAATACTTAGCCTTTTTGAAAAAAATGCGTAATTATACAACGCTAAATTTAAAGCAAAGCTCGCGCGCGAAATTTTGGCGCAGGAATTTTACGCTAAAAATTTTGCGCGGAATTTTACGCCCTTCGCTCGCCGCTTTTGCGCCGCGACTTTTACGGACGGCTCGTCTGCGGCATCTGCGCGCGATTTATCGTTTTGAAATTTTATTTTGGCTAAAATTGTGACTTTAAATTTAAAGGCAAAAAATGAAATACGACGTTATCGTTGTGGGCGGCGGGCACGCGGGTATCGAGGCAAGCTTAGCCGCCGCAAAAATGGGCGCAAAGACGCTGCTAATTACGATCTTGGCCGAACAGATCGGCGCTGCGAGCTGTAACCCCGCAATCGGCGGCCTTGCTAAGGGGCATCTAGTAAAGGAGATCGATGCGTTGGGCGGTCAGATGGGGCTTGCGGCGGATGCGTGCGGGCTGCAGTTTAGAATTTTAAACGAGAGTAAGGGTCCTGCCGTGCGCGGTTCGCGGGCGCAGATTGATATGGATGAATACCGCATCTATATGCGAAATTTGCTGCTAAACACGCAGGGGCTGGACATAAGCCAGGAGATCGCGAGCGAAATTTTAACCTGCGAGCGAGGCGGCGAGCAGCGCATTTGCGGCGTTAAGAGCCATCTTGGCAACGTTTATGAGACCAAGCATCTAATAATCACCGCCGGCACCTTTTTAAACGGGCTAATTCACGTAGGCGAAAACAAGCTGCAAGCGGGGCGCGTGGGCGAGCTAGCAAGCGTGGAGCTAGCCGAATCGCTGCGAAGTCTGGGTCTGCAAATGGGGCGGCTAAAGACGGGCACCTGCCCGAGGATCGATGCTAAGACGATCGATTTTAGCGTACTTGAGCGCCAAGACGGCGACGCAGATCCGCGCCCTTTCAGCTTTCGCAGCAAAAATTTTGCGCCGAAGCAGCTTGCTTGCTTCATCGCTTATACGAACGAGCGCACGCATGAGATCATCCGCGAAAATTTCGCCCGCGCGCCGATGTTTACGGGGCAAATTTCAAGCACCGGCCCGCGCTACTGCCCGAGCATCGAGACTAAAATTTACGAATTCCCAAATCGCGACCGCCACCACGTCTTCGTCGAGCCACAGACGCGCGAGGCTACGGAGTATTACGTAAACGGCCTTTCTACAAGCCTTCCTTACGACGTGCAGATTGCGTTTCTGCGCACGATCAAAGGCTTTGAAAATGCTAAAATCGTCCGCCCCGGATATGCGATCGAGTACGATTTCATCGATCCTACCGAGCTTAAACACAGCCTCGAGACCAAAAAGATCCGCGGGCTGTTTTTGGCAGGCCAGATCAACGGCACCACCGGCTACGAGGAGGCCGCGGCGCAGGGGCTGATGGCGGGCATCAACGCTGTGCTTGATTTGCGCGGGCGGCAGCCTCTGATTTTGCGTAGGGATGAGGCGTATATCGGCGTTTTGATCGACGATCTGGTTACCAAGGGCACGAACGAGCCTTACCGAATGTTTACTTCGCGTGCGGAATTTCGCCTGCTGCTGCGCGAGGGCAACGCCGTGCTGCGCCTAAGCGAATACGGCCGCGAGATCGGGCTTTTAGACGAGGCAAGCTATGAGCGGGCGCGTAAGTTTAAGCTCGATGTGCAAAGCGGAATGGAATTTTTGCTAAAAACGCAGATTACCCCTTCAAAACAGACGCTTAGCCTGCTGCAAAGTATCGGCGCGGAACCCATTTCGCAAAGCTGTAGCTTGCAAAAAATCGCCTCTCAAAGCGGCTTTTCAAAGGCGGGTCTGCTTGCTCTGGCACCGCATTTTGAGGGCTTTAGCGATGAGGTTTTGGATGAAATTTTAACGCAGTGCAAGTATCATTTCTATATCGCGATGCAGCGCGCCGAGGTCGAGAGGATGAAGGGGCTGCTGGGCGTCGCGATCCCGCCGCAGATCGATTTTAGCAAGATCGGAGGGCTTAGCAACGAGATCGTGCAGAAGCTAAGCCGCTTTGCGCCGCCGACGCTGTTTGCCGCGAGCGAGATCAGTGGCGTAACGCCCGCCGCGATCGATATTTTGCATATCTACATCAAACAAAATTTTGGATTAAAATAAGCTGTGGCTTGGCGCGAGAAGGTAAAATTTAACGCGCTTGCGGTAAATTTTGCTTTTGCGCGTCGCTTTGCGCGGAATTACGTTATATAAACGACAGCGCACATGCTCTGTAAAAGGTGCGTGATTAAAACGAAATTTTACACAGATTCGCGATGAAATTTCGCGTATGTTTACGGCGCAACCCCGCGCATATTTGCAGCGGAATTTTGCGCAGCTCCGGTAAAATTCCGCTAGAGAAATGAGAACGGATTTAAAATTTAACCATTTTTTCAAGCGAATTTTGCCACAATTGCGCTCAAATTTTGTTGGGGCAAAAGATGAAAAAATATACCAAACAAATCCTCGCGATGCTCGCACTAAACGCGATTTACAGCGGCTCGGGGATCTTGATTTTAAGCTTTATCAATAAATATCTACTTGACGGTGCCGAAAGAGGTGGGCACATCATCGCGCTATTTTTCGCACTCTTGGCGCTATTTTTGCTGCTTTCGGTGCTAAGTCGCATCATGCTTTGCAAGATGGAAAACGACTTCGTATTCGATCTGCGCACTAAGATCATCAAGCAGATCATCGACACGAAGTTCGAGCGCATCGAGGCTGCGTCGAAGGCGAACCTGCTCGCGTCCCTCTCCAGCGATATTTCGCGCCTAACTGAGGGCTTTATGCGCATCTCCGAGCTCATCCAAGGCGCGATGATCGTGCTATTTTGCGGCATCTACGTGCTATACATCGCGCCTATGATGTTTGCGTTTTTGTTCGTCTGGATCGGCGCGCTGATGATTTTCAATCGTTTTTTGATGAAAAAAGTCATGCAAAATTACGATCTGTACCGCCAAAACGAGGACGTTTTGTATAAAAACTACGCCGCGGCGATCGAGGGGCACAAGGAGCTGTCGCTAAGCCTAGCCAAAGCAAAGAGCCTATACGAAAACGACTTTTTGCCCAACGCGCAAAATTTACGCCAAAGCTCGCTGCGAGCCGAGGTTTACGGCGCGTTTGCGAGTAATTTTATGAACGTGATGATGCTAGGCGCGGTGGGCTTTGTGCTTTATTTTGGGCTTAGCGGCGGCAAAGCGGAGCTTGCAAACGCCGTAACGATCGCGCTTACGGTGCTTTTTTTGCGCGCGCCTTTGATGATGCTCATATTCTCGCTTCCTAGCGTGCTGCGCGCAAAGATCGCCTACGCAAAGATCAAAGAGTTAAATTTAGATCCGTTCGTGCAGGGCTTTGAGCTTGCGCAAATGCAGCCGTGGCACTGCTTGGAGCTTAAAGACGTGGGCTTTTCGTACCCCGGCGGGAAATTCGGCATCAAGGAGGTAAGCTTGCAGCTAAATGCAGGCGAGACGGTGTTTTTAATCGGCGAAAACGGCAGCGGAAAATCGACGCTTTTTATGATCTTAGCGGGCCTTTATACGCCGCAAGCGGGCGAAATTTTAGCCGACGGCGCGGCCCTTAAACCCTCTGATCTGCGCGCCTACAGCAACAACATAAGCGCGGTTTTCAGCGATTTTTATCTCTTCGACTACGCTACGGGCGATGCGGACATCGCGCGCGAGTGGCTCGCGCTCACGCACCTGAAGGATAAGGTTGAGCTAAAGGGAGCTAAATTTAGCACCACGAGCCTATCTAGCGGGCAGCGCAAGCGCCTAGCGCTCGTAAGCGTGCTGATGGACGGGCGCAAATTTTTGATGCTCGATGAGTTTGCGGCCGATCTCGATCCGCAGTTTCGCACGGAGTTTTACGAGCGGATTTTGCCCGAGCTGAAATCGCGCGGATACACGATTTTTGCGATCTCGCACGATGATAAATACTTCGGCGCCGCAGATAAAATTTATAAGATGCAAGGCGGCGAAATTTCGCAGATCAAATAAAATTCCACCGCCGCGGATTCCGCCGTCTAAAACACAGCGCCTCCCAGCTCGCGCAGTGTTTTAAGCTGCGCCTGCCGATCCTGCTTTAAATTTGATCAAGGCCCTTTAAATTCCGTCGCGCGCGGCTTGCGGAAAATGTTTTTTGCGCTCACGCTCGCGAGAAATTAATCCAAATTTTTAAACGCAAATTTAAGAATTTCAACTATAATGCGCGCCACAACTTAATCGTAAAGGATGAAAAATGAGAAAAGTTTTAATCGCATGCGCTGCGTTGGCGGCGTTTAGTTCGGCAGCGTTTGCCGCAGACGGCGCTACATTGTATAAAAAATGCGTGGCCTGTCACGGAGCCAACGCCGAGAAGCCTTATCTTGGCGGCAAAGTACCTGCGCTAAACACCCTAAGCAAGGAAGATATCATCGCTAGCCTAAAAGGCTACAAAGACGGCACTCTGGGCGAGGGCAAGGGAAAATTCGGAATGATGGGCGTTATGAAGGGTCAAGCAGCTTCACTTAACGACGAATCGATCGAGGCGCTAGCCGATTTCATCGTCTCTAAAAAATAATTTCAAAACTTCATTCGGCGGGCTTCACGCTCGCCGAGCTTCGCTTAACCTTAAATTTCAAAATTCTACGCTAATATCACGTAAAAATTCCAAAGGCTCATAATGTTCAACGGACTGATCAGAGAGATCGCGCAGGTTGCGAGCTTTAGCGGCGATTTGCTGCGACTGCGCGCGAGATACCGCCCCGCGCTCGGCGATAGCGTCGCGGTAAACGGCGCGTGCCTGAGCGTGACGCGGCTTTTTGCGGACGGATTTACGGTGCAGCTTTCAAGCGAAACGGCGCGCGTCATCGCCGCACAAAACCTGCGCGGCTCGGTGCATATCGAGCCTGCGATGCGGATTGGAGATCGCATAGACGGGCATTTGATCCAAGGGCATGTCGATGCCGTGGGCGAAATTTATAAAATTTCAAAGCTTGCAAGCGGCGTCGATTTTTTTATCCGCGCGCCGCTGCATATAGCGCCGCTGCTAGCGCCGAAGGGCTCGGTAGCGATCGACGGCGTGAGCCTAACGATCAACGAAGTGCTTGAGGGCAGCGGCACGCCCGGGCGAAATTTTAACAGCCAAGGTCTTGACGGCGGAAATTTTATTCGCAAAGAGTCGCGCTGTGCAAATTTTAACGGCGCAAGCTTGCACGGGCCAAATTCTAGCGGCTCAAATTCCGTTCGCGATCCAAACTCCTTGGATGGAAATTTAAAAAGCGGAGCGCAAAGCTGCGCCATTCGCCTTACGATCATCCCGCTCACGCTCAAAGATACGCTCTTTGGGAGCTACAAAATTGGGCGCCGCGTAAATATTGAAACCGATCTGCTTGCGCGATACGTCGCGGCGCAGCTACGCTTTGTCGGCGGACAGCTCGTCGGTCGCGGCACTGTTGCGGCGCGTGACGTGAGCGCCGAGGGTGAAAAAGACGAGCTTTCGTGGGACGCGGTAGATAAAATTTTAAGCCTGTATTAAGCGGCGCACGATGACTAAAACCGAAATTTGCAGAGAAAATCTTGAGTTCGTATTGGACGGACATGGCGTGTTAGCGGGCTTTAGCGCGCGAGAAGGCGGCGTAAGCGGCGGAGCCTACGCGGGCTTAAATTTAGGGGATCACGTAGGCGACGATCCGCAAAACGTCGCGCAAAACCGCGAAATTTTAGCCGCTGCGCTCGGCATCGGACCGCAAAATTTAAAATTTATGCGCCAAATCCACTCAAACAAGGTTGAAATTTTACGCGCAGGTAGCGATGAAATCCCGCCCTGCGACGGGCTCGTGACCGATCTGCGCGGCGTGGCGCTGTGCGTGCTGGTAGCGGACTGCTCGCCCGTTTTGATCGCGGACGAGCGGCGCGGGGTGGTTGCCACAGTGCATGCGGGGCGCGCAGGCGTGATAGGGCGGATCTGCACCAATGCGATAAATTTGATGAGCGAGCGCTTTGGCTGCGTCGCTGCGGAGCTGAAAGTATTCGTGGGCGCGAATATCAAGGCGCGAAACTACGAACTTGGCGGGCTTGATATGGGTGAGTTTGAGCGCTACAAAACGCAGGGGCATTTCGATATGAACGCCGCACTGCGCGATGAGCTCGCAGCTGCGGGGGTGCGAAACGTTAAATTTGATCCGCGCTGCACTTTTGAGAGCGAGCGGCATTTTTCCTACCGCAGAGATGGCGTCACGGGGCGCTTCTGCGGGTTTGTAATGAATAAAATTTAATCGGCTTGTAGCTGTGGATCAAAAGCAAAAAATTCTGAAATATCTACTTCCAAAACATCTGCTATTTTTATCAAATGCTCGATATTGAAATGTTTTTTGTTGATATGAAGTTCAGCCATTGAGATCGTTCCTACAGCTTTGTGTCCAATAGCGAGGGCGAGTGAAAGCTGCGAAATACCTTTTGCTGTTCTTATGCGCTTGACATTCTCGCCGATAGCCTTGTAAATAGCATCCATCTTTTCATCGGTTATCGTGCAATCCTTCAAATACGCCTACCTATAATTAAACTAACTATAAGTATATTTGGATTATAATCCGCTATCAACTAACTATAGTTAGAAATTTTAAAATTTGGATGCAAATTATGGAAAATATAAAAATTTTAAAAGAGATATTAGAAACCAAAAAGATACTACTAATCCCACCATATGTCCAAATTGCTTTCGAAAAGATCATGCATGAATTTAATAGCAAATCAGATGCTGAAGAATTTATTTATGGGCAATTATGCCCTATCATCATAGCGATGATCGTATATCGTTAAGATTTTGTGAGGATAGCGGAATTTCAAAGGATAAATATCAAGTACCACTTATGACATATGATACTGTTGCGGGTGATATATTGCTTGATATGCAGATGAATTTACGACAAAATTTTATCACTACAATGTGTATAAGAACATCAACCGATGGGGAATGTATGCTAACGTTGGCAGATACCCATTTGACGGTGCAGTTTTTTTCATACGCCATAATCGCAGTCATAATGAAAATATATAGAATTGGCGATTATGATCGTATTATATCTGATTTTCCAAATTTCTAATCAGTCATTTTTTATTAGGAGGATTTTATGGGAGATATCATATTTGTTATAATTTTAGTTATGATAGTTTGGGCAATTAGTTATAATGTGAAAAATAATAATGAAGATGATACTACTAGCAGCATAGATATAGATAGAGAAAATATAGATGATACAATGAAAATATCTGATAAATATTCTGAAATAGATCAAAATCTTGAAAAAGAGGCAATTTTATTGACAATACTATTGGAAAGCAAGGGTATACGTACTATTGATTTGTCTTCGTCAATAGATGCATATAAAAGAATTGTACTTAAAGTAGTTAAAAGGTGCAATTACAAATGTGCCGATGAACAATTGAAACTGATTAAACAAATTTTTATAACTTGTACTCTTGCGGCTGACGGCGATGTCACGAATTTTATAAAAACCGAATTTGAATTGCTTGGTGTCTGAGTATTACGTAATCTAAGATTAAAATAAGGATAAAATATGGACTTTGAGAGATTTTTAAAAAATAAAATTGAAGCCAAAAATGTTTTTATAGGATTTTTAGATAAATTCTATGGCTTTAAGCTTGGCAAAGTTGGAATTTCAAATCTCGTTATAGATACGCTTTTACGTGGGTCTAAAAAACAATTTAGTAATTTTACCGATGTCTGCGCCTTTTTTGAATCGCAATGGCAAGTAAGATTGGAATATGACTATAACGATACAGATATAGCTTACATATGCTACTTTATTGACATTGCATTTAAAATTTGTGGAATTTTAAATGGCGAAATTGACAATGAGGTTAAGGCACATGTGATTAGAAAATATTCTGAGAACGATGGATTTGTATCAGCTTTGATTTATATGGCATATGGACGACAAATTTCAACAATTTTAACTTGCGTAAATCAACTCGCTGTATTTGCTACAGTCTATAGTATCAATATTATTAATGGTGCAGATAAAACAAAAACTCATGAATTTATAGTAAATGAATTTGAAAATTTCCTATCAAAGTTGATGTATTAAGTGCCAAAAATCAACGATAGAACTTTGTTGATTCCTAAAATTTTTAACCATTTTTTATGTACTATATAAAAAATTACAAAATTTTATTACAAGGATATCTTGGTGAAATAATAAACTTTGCGTCAATATATCGCTCTTGATCCCTCGTTTTTTATAATCAGCTTATTTTAATAAAATTTTAAATATAATCTTCGCTTCATTTCACACGCATCAATCCTTGATTTAGTTGTAAATTTAGAGCAAATTTACGGGCGGATGCGGAGGAATAAACTAAATTTCGGGGCAACCCACAAGGAGAAAACTCATGGTAACAATGAGAGATTTGCTAGAGTGCGGCGTTCATTTCGGACACCAAACACGCAGATGGAATCCGAAGATGAAAAAATTCATTTTCGGCGAGAGAAAAGGTATCTACATCATAGATCTACAAAAAACTATCCGCTACTTCCGCTACACTTATAATATCGTACGCGATGCGGCTGCCGAGGGCAAGACGATACTTTTCGTAGGTACCAAAAAACAAGCTGGCGCAACGCTAAAAGAGTACGCCGAGAAGTGCGGCATGCCTTATGTGAGCCACAGATGGCTAGGTGGTATGCTGACGAATTTTTCCACTATCAAGCAATCGATCCGCAAGCTCGAAGTAATCGAGACTATGGAAGAGGACGGCTCGATAAATTTACTAACCAAAAAAGAGGCGCTAATGCTTCGCCGCAAAAAAGAGAAACTCGAGCTTTATCTAGGCGGCATTCGCAATATGAAGGGTCTTCCCGATATGATCTTCGTCATCGACGTCGTAAAAGAAAAGATCGCCGTAGCGGAAGCTAACCGCCTAAAAATGCCGGTTATCGCGCCTTTGGATACCAACTGTGATCCGGACGTAGTCGATTTCCCGATCCCTGGCAACGACGATGCGATCCGCTCGGTTCAGCTTTTCTGCCAAGAGATGGCCGAGGCTATCAACGAAGGCAAGGCGCTTCGCGATCAAGACGCGAGCGAGGACGGCGAGCAGAGCGAAGCCGTCAGCGACGAGGAGAAAGAGGAAGTCGTAGCCGAGGCGATGAGCGAAGAGGATTTTGAAGTGAGCGAGGACGAAGAGTAATGGAAATCAGCGCACAAATGGTAAAAGAGCTCCGCGAAAGCACCGGAGCGGGGATGATGGATTGCAAAAAGGCTTTGGTTGAAACAGACGGCGATATGGACAAAGCCGTCGATCTGCTTCGCGAAAAGGGCCTCGGAAAGGCTGCTAAAAAAGCCGACCGCCTAGCTAGCGAGGGTCTAGTGAGCGTCGAAGTGGGCGCGGATCACAAGATCGCCACTATAAGCGAGATAAATTCCGAAACCGACTTCGTAGCTAAAAATCAAAATTTTATAAATTTAGTTAAAAATACCACTCTACATATTCAAAGCAAGGGCATTAGCAGCGTCGAGGAGCTAAATTCCAGCGTCATTAACGGCGTTAAATTTGATGAGCATCTAAAGAGCCAGATCGCTACGATCGGCGAAAATTTGGTCGTTAGAAGATTTGAGACGATCAAAGCGGGCGCAAACGGCGTGGTAAATGGCTACCTGCATTCAAACGGCCGCGTAGGTGTAATCATCGC
This sequence comes from uncultured Campylobacter sp., assembly GCA_963528355.1. GTDB lineage: Bacteria > Campylobacterota > Campylobacteria > Campylobacterales > Campylobacteraceae > Campylobacter_B. Next base: position 47,828 of record CAURUZ010000003.1, on the reverse strand, counting down.
AGCAGCTTGCGACAGCGAGCGAACTGCGGAGGGTGCGAAGGAGCTTATAAAAAATCTCTGCATGCACGCAGCCGCGATGAAACCGCAGGTTATCAGCTATAAAGAGCTTGACCCAGATTTTATCGAAAAAGAATTTTTAGCTCTTAAAGGCGAGTTTGAGAAGGAAAATGAGGAGTTTGTGCGTTTAGGCAAGCCCCTTCATAAGATCCCGCAGTTTGGCTCGCGCGCGCATCTAACGGACGAAATTTTAGCCAAAGAGATTGAAGCTTTAAAAGATGAGCTTCGCAAGCAAAATAAACCTGAAAAAATTTGGGATAAAATTTTGCCGGGTCAGATTGATCGCTTCATCGCCGATAATACTCAAATAGATCAGCGCCTCACGCTGCTAGGGCAATTTTATGTAATGGACGATAAGAAAACTGTCGAGCAGGTGATCGACGAAGAAGCTAAAAAACTACGCGGCAAGATCGAGATCGTAAAATACGTCCGCTTCGAAGTGGGCGAAGGCCTAGAGAAAAAGAGCGAAGACTTCGCAGCCGAAGTAGCAGCTCAAATCGGCTAAATATGGAACTTCTAAAGGGCGTAAATCTTACTCACGCGTATGATTATACGCTCTTTGAAAATGTAAGCTTAAGCGTTGAGGAGGGCGGGAGTATCGCCATTTTGGGCGTTAGCGGCTGCGGCAAATCGACCCTACTTCATATTTTATGCACTCTTTTAAAGCCGAACTCGGGCGAGGTGGTCTACGGCGGGCGCAGTATTTACGAGCTAAGCTCCGATGAGAGACTTAAAATTCGCCGCAACGACTTCGGCATAATATTTCAATCTCACTACCTTTTTAAGGGCTTCTCCTCCGGCGAAAATATCGAACTCGCTGCTAAACTTACGGATAATGCGATAGATGATGAAATTTTAAAAAAGCTTCAGATCGAACATACTTTAAATCAAGGCGTGGGCGAGCTTAGCGGCGGGCAGCAGCAGCGCGTGAGTATTGCTCGCATACTTTGCAAAAAGCCACGCATAATCTTTGCCGACGAGCCTACTGGAAATTTAGACAAGGATACCGCAAACGAGGTCATGAACGTGATTTTTGATTACGTAAAATCCAGTCGTGGCGCGCTCGTGCTCGTGACTCACGATGAGAATTTAGCGCAAAAATGCTGCAAAGTTTATCGCCTAAATAACCGAAATTTAGCGCAAATATAAGCAATTAATAACCAAAAATATCTTACAATAGCCCAAATTCTTTCTAAAAGGTCATAAATGAAAATTCTACTTGACAATCACAATGAGCAGGTTGCAAGTGTCGTAAATATTTGCTGCGAGCGCATCGGTGCGGATCTAGTAGCATATAGTGCGGACGAGAGTGAATATGATTTGACGATAAAAAATTATGAAGATGGCGATGATATTTCAAAATTTGATCTTAATAAGACGCTGTTTCTGACGCCTAAAAATGTTTCGGTGCCAGGAGCGCGATACACCCTTACTAAGCCTTTTTCGCCGCTTGAGCTCATCACGTTTATCAGCGAGTTTTCGGTTCAAAATATGAGTGTGCAGGCGAAAGAAAAAATGGCGAAAGAATTTGCCGACGCAAGCTCTGTGATGAAAGAGATCGATGCGATTGACCAGGCAAATTCCGCTTCGGGCAGTAATTTTGAAGAGCTCGTGGATAGCTTTTATGACTCCGGCAAGGATATACCACTTTCGCAGCTGGCAAGCAACATAGCGCCTGAGATTGCAGATGATGTGCCGCTTTCGCAGTTAGTAGGTGATATGCCGCGCACGGACGAGATCGCAGATGATATTCCGCTCTCACAGCTTGTAGATGAAGCGGCTATTGCGGACACCATCGCCGATGATACGCCGCTTAACGCCGTTGCAGAAAAGATTGCGGATAATATTGCAGACGATATGCCTCTAAACTTAGCTGCTAGCGATATCCCTGAGGATGTGCCGTTAAATAGTATCGGCACAAGCGAACCCGCCGAAAGTAATCACGTGCCTCAAGATGAAATTTTGCTCGCAAAGGATGATGCTCCGATAGCTTTAGCAGCGCTAGACGATGAAAATCCTAAGAATTTAAAAACAGATAAATCGCAGACAGAAGATGAAATTCTTGTCGCACAGGCAAGCGAAACTTTACCGCTTGCTCAGCAAGACGAGCCGCAAAGAGCTGATAGCTCTAATGAAACTGCTGTTGAAAAAAAGGCAGACGCTGCGTCTAATCTAGAGGAAGCGAAAGACTCTGTGGACGTTACGCTTAAACAGCATGAATCAGACGGCTCATTTGCCTATAAAACAGAGGAAAAAAAATCTGCCTTGCAAGTAGTGCAAGATGCAGCCGGCGCGTCTGTTAACAGCGGATTTGATATGGATTTTTCCAGGCTTTTCGATAGTGCCGGCATGCCCGTGGAGGAGTTTGGCGGATATGATAATTTTGCTACGGCTGCGTTTGCTTCTGATGAAAAAGAGGATAAAAGATCTGCGCATGATAAAAATACAGCGGCTACGGATTTTCAAAAAATGCAAATTTCGTCTCAATACGAGGTCGCTTCAGATACGCCGATTGCGTTAGCGGGTGCGGGCGATATACCTCGTGAAAATCTTTATAACGCCGTTCCGTTTCAAAGCATGGAATTTACTGGCGGACTTGCACAGAATACGCCTAATGAAGCATGGAATTCAATTGGCGCAAATTTTGTGGCTTCTACGAATTTCGCAGCTTCTGCAAATTCTAGCAATACCGGGATTATAAATTCTACTCCTGCGCCAAATTTTTCGGAGCTAAACTTGCCGCACATATTAGATGCCTCAGATTTACCGAAGCAAAGAGAACAAGCTGATAGCGTTGCTAGCGGGTTTGCGGGCGGATTTTTGCGCGCTATGGAGGGCGATTTTGCAAACTCTGCGGATAGCGAGCAATTTAAATCCGGTAAGCCCGCAAAGAGCGCCGCGCAGCAGATAAAATTTAATGCTTCAAAGCCTATATCAAAGCCTTCGGAGCGCACAGAATTTAAATCTCCTAAATTTGGTGCGTCCGAGCAGGTAAATGAGATGAAATTTGGCGCGCAAGCTATGCCGAATGAGCTTGCCGCTTCGGCTGCGGCGGAGTTTGCCAGCCTTATGGCAAGCGAGTTAGAGCCTAGCTCTAAAAGCGAGCCGCTGCGTAACGAGCACGGTAAAAAACCGAGCGCTGAGGAGCTGAAAACCAAACTGCGCGATGATCTAGAAGCAGGCATCGCAAACACGATCGAGAGATTTGCGGGTAGCAAGGACGCCAAAGACGCGCTGAAGGACTTTAAGATCAATATCGACATATCGTTTGGAGATCGGTAGTGCGGGGCAAAATTTTGCTCGTCTCCGGTCCCAGCGGTAGCGGCAAAAGCACGCTCATAAAGCGTCTTGTTGTAGAATTTGGCGAGCAGATATACTTCTCGATCTCCTCTACGACGCGCGAAATGCGTGCGGGCGAAGCGGACGGCGTCAATTATCATTTCATAAGCGAGAGCGAGTTTCGCGCAGGCATCGAGCGCGAAGAGTTTTTAGAGTGGGCGTTGGTCCACGGCAAATACTACGGTACTTCGCTAAAAGCCGCTATTAGCGAGCTTGAGCGGGGTAAGATCGTGATTTTTGACATCGATGTGCAAGGATATGAGATCGTGCGTAGCAAAGTGCCTAAAAGCGAGCTTACTAGCGTATTTATTACTACGCCGAGCTTGTCGGAGCTTAGAGATAGGTTACGTGCTCGTGGCGATAATGATCCTGCCGATATTGCTTTACGCCTACAAAACGCGCAAGAGGAGATGGAGCGCCTAGGCGAGTATGATTATTTCATAATAAACGACCGCCTGGAAGCGGCATATGAAAATTTAAAATCGATCTATAAAACTATCAAACTAGAAACGGCGAGCCGCGACATAGGCAAGCTAATCGAAATTTGGAAAATTTAAAGGAGAAAAAATGGGCGTAAGCGTTCAACAACTGCTAATTATCTTAGCGATCATCGTGTTACTTTTCGGAGCTAAAAAGATCCCCGAGCTCGCAAAGGGCGTGGGCAAGGGCATTAAGACCTTCAAAAAAGAGATGGAGGACGATACGCCTGAGAAGGTCGAGAAAAAGGCAGAGGAAGAGATCAAAGATGCTGAAATCAGCGATACTAAAAAGGCGTAAAGGATTTGAAAAATTTAGTCTTAAATGAAATTTTTAAAATTTTATCTCGCGAAGTCGTTTTAGAAAAACCCAAAGATAAAAGCTTGGCTCATTACGCCTCGCCCGAGGCTTTCGCGCTGGCTAAGGAGCTACGAAAGGCGCCTAAGCTCATAGCCGAGGAGCTTGCGGCTAAATTTAAAGATAGCGAAATTCTAAGCGCCACGGCGGTAAACGGCTATCTAAATTTTCATATAAAGCCCGCCGTGTTGGGCGCTCTTGCTAAAAATGCTCTTAGCTTGGGCGGCGATTTCGCAAAAAACGACGCGAAGCTCGGAGACGGAATTTTACCGGCTTCGGAAAAGATTTGTGCGAGTGAGCCTGCTAGCAAAGGCTCCGCTGCAAATCTGGCTGCGAGAGGTAATGACGTTGCTAAATCGCAGAATTCCGCCGCTAGGCAAAATTTTATTTCGCAGAATTCCGAGGCGGCGTCAAATTCCGTCGTAGCATCAAATTGCGATGAGGCGCAGAATTCCGCCGCCGCGTCGCAAAAAATTCTGCTCGAATACATCAGCGCTAATCCGACCGGTCCGCTTCATATCGGGCATGTGCGCGGCGCCGTTTACGGCGATACGTTCGCGCGCATCGGAGGCTATCTTGGGCACCGCGTCGATACCGAGTACTACATCAACGACGCGGGCAATCAGATCGAGCTTTTGGGCACTTCGATCGCGCTTCGTGCGCGCGAGCTCGCGGGCGAGGACGTGAACTATCCCGAGAAATACTACCGCGGCGAGTATATCGACGAGATCATCCCTCTTGCGCGCACCCAATTCGGCGATGAAATTTTCCGTGACGAATCGCGCGTTTTGATCCTTGCGGAGTTTGCTAAGGATGAAGTGCTAAAGATCATCCAAAAAGATCTCGCAGACGCGGGCATTCATATCCAAAACTGGGCTAGCGAAAAGAGCCTCTACGGCGAGCTTGAGCCTACGATTAAGAAGCTTGAGCGCAGCGGCAAGATGTATGAGGCGGAGGGTAAAATTTGGATCCGCTCATCGCAGCTCGGCGACGAAAAGGATCGCGTCGTCATTCGCGAGGATGCGCGCCCGACCTATCTTGCGGGCGACATCGTCTATCACAACAACAAATTTGAGCGCGGTTACGATAGATGTATCAACATCTGGGGTGCCGATCATCACGGCTACATCGCGCGTCTAAAAGCCGCCGTGCATTTTCTGGGCTACGACGAAAGCAGGCTCGAGATCATCCTAATGCAGATGGTAAATTTGCTCAAAGACGGGCAGATCTACAAAATGAGCAAGCGCGCGGGCAACGCGATTTTGATGAGTGACGTGCTCGCCGCGATCGGTAGGGACGCGATGCGATTTATCTTCATCAGCAAAAAGGGCGAGACGCCGCTTGAGTTCGACGTGGACGAGCTCGCGCGCGAGGACAGCAGCAATCCGATCTTTTACATCAACTACGCCCACGCGCGGGTCAATCAAATTTTTACCAAAGCGGGCAAGCGCGAGGCGGACGTCCTAGGCGCGGACTTCGGCACGCTGGATGAAGCGGGGCTCGGTCTAGCTTTTGAGGCGCTTGGCTTGAATGAAATTTTAAACGACGCCTTTAACTCTCGCGGCTTGCAGAAGCTACCAGATTTCCTAAAGGCGCTCGCGGCGGACTTTCATAAATACTACAACGAAAACCGCGTCGTAGGCAGCGAGAATGAGGATGCGAAGCTCAAGCTGTTCGCGCTCGTAGCGCTTAGTATCCGCACGGCGTTTGCTCTGATGGGTCTAAACGCGAAAGAGAAAATGTAGCCGCACAGGCTACATTCGCGCCGATAGCCTAAATCTCACGAACGAAATTTTATGATTTAAAATACAAAGCGAAATTTTACTTCTATGAAATTTTAAGGCTAGTTCTAAATTTACAGCTCGTAAAATTTCGATTTTAAAAATTTTACGAGCTGTTTTGCGGTATCGCTACTGCGCTGTTCGTAAAATTTAAATTCGGCTGCAAATTTACCGCTTGCAGAATTTAGAAATTCTAAAATTTTACGGCGTGGAAGTTCGAAGTAAAATTTTAAAACAAGGCTTGAGATACTAAAATTTTTGTGCAGATTAAATTTCATGCGACAAAATTTAATTCGTAAAATTCTTCTTGGCGGAATTCGCCTGCAAGAGAATACTCCTTAAGCCCCGCGGCGCATCGCCGCAAAAAGGATAGATATGAGAAAGATCATCGACATAGCTGCGCTTTCGCTCGCCGTTTGCATCTTGGTTATGGTGCTTTTTTGGCCGTCACCCGTTTTATCGTTTAAATGCTACCGCGGTGACGGCGTAAGCTGCGCGCAGCTAGGGCGCGACAAGCTTTCCCGCGGAGATTACGAAGGCGCCAGGCTCGCTCTTGCTAAAGCTTGCGAGGCGGGCGAAAAAGATAGCTGCTTTGATTTGGGAGCCCTATACGACGGCGAGGGTAATGCGACGCAGGCAGGAGTATTTTATGCCGCAGCGTGCGATAAAAACGTCGCCGTAGCCTGCCACAAGCTAGGCAACCTATATCAGCGAGGGCGCCTGAGTAGGGACTTCGTTGCGGCAGCTCGGCACTATGTCAAGGCCTGCGATTTGGGCTATGCCAAAAGCTGTCACAATGCGGGCGTGGTCTATTTCACGGGCGGTTTTGGGCTTGCGGCGGATCAGGCAAAGGCGGTGAGCTTTTTCGAGCGAGGCTGTGACGGCGGGCTAGTGGATAGCTGTTATAACGCCGGCATTGCGTATGATAAGGGTCTCGGCGCGCCGCAGGATCGCGACCAGGCGGAGAAGCTTTACACCAAATCCTGTGAACTGGGCTATGGCGATGCCTGCAATAATTTAGGCTATTTGTATGTGAGCAAGGGGGATCTGCGCGGATTTTCCAAGGGGCTTGGATGCGTCAAAAAGGGCTGCGACGCAGGCAATAAAAAATCCTGCCAGCTCTACGAATTCATGAAAAACGAAATTTTAAAGAAGTAGGCGCTTGGTAGCCCGGCGCACATTATTCTTCGCGAGGCATCTGTTTTGTATGCTTGCCGTGCGCCGTTTGTAGTATGGCGTCTATTTTGCGCTATCTGCCTTGCGCCGCATATTTATACTGCTAGTCGCGCGGTATTGGTTTTTGCGATGGGCTTGCCTGCGATATTGCCGCGACGGGTTTGTGAGCTTTTGTAGCGCGCGCAATTTCGCCGAGATTTTACGACATGCGAAATTCAGTAAGGCGCAATAGCCCATGCATGCGATTAGCTAAATTTAGCGGCGGAGTTTTACTTGAAATTCTATCGATATGAAATTTTAAGGCTTAGCTCTAAATTTAGGGCTTGCAGAATCTCAACTTTAAAATTTTGCGGACGGTGCTGCAAGCAAGGCAAAATTTAGATTTTAAAATTTTACGGCGCGGAATTTAGCGCGGAAGCAAAGCGCGAAGCTATGTTTGAGGAGACAAATTGGAATATGAGATCACGGGCGAGGTTCGAAATCTCCGCGTCCACGCTGCAAGAGGAAATAGCAAAATTTGGGTATTTTTCGAGATAGACGGCGTGAAGCTGCACGGCGAGTTTAACGATATCCCTGTGGAGGAGGGCGAGCTTGCGCGCGCGTATTTCATCCGCGGAGGATACGCGGGCAGCTACGTAGTTACGAGAGTTCAGGTAGCGCGCAAACCAAGCCCCTTACGCCGCAAGCTGGGGATCGCGACCGCCGTGTGCGTGCTTGGCTTCGGCGCGGCGCTGTGGATCGTGGGCTTTGGGATTTTAAATGTCGGCGGGAGGGGCTCGCTAATTAATTTTGTCTGTATTGCCGCGGCAGGATTTGGGGTGCTAAAAGAGGGCGCGGGCAATCTTAAAATGTGGCTAAATCAGCGCACGTCCGAGTAGATCGCTGCCGTGGCGTAAATTTCATAAATTTAATCCGCCGAATAAATTTACTCACGCCCGCCGTATCTTTGCGACATAAATTTTGCTAAAATTCGCTCCGAGCGCGAAATCCGCCGCGCAAATTTAGAAAAAGGTAAAATTTTGAATATAAACGAAGCGATAGTTGCCACCGCGAAAAAGCAAAAAGAGTGCAGACGCGCGTTTGCAAAGTATCTGTTTTTAGGAATTTTATTTATAATTATACTGCCCGTAGGCGGCGGATTTGCCGTATGGCATCTTTTTGAAAATCGCCTTGCACCGCTATTTTTCATCATTATCTATATTCCGTTTTTTCAAGCCGCGTTAATGGCTAACGCGAGCCGAGTGACCAGCGAGCTGGGGGATTACAAAGCGTTTTATAAAGACGTTTTCGTCCGTGCCGCTATTCGGAGCACAGATCCAAATTTTAACTATGATCCGTTTGCCGGCATCAGCCGTAAAGAATTTCGCAAAATCGGCATCTATTCGCCGGATGAATTTCGTGCCGAAGATCAAATCAGCGGCATTTATAAAGGCGTCAAATTTAACCTCAGCGAAGCGATCCGCATCCCAAACGGCGCGACGCTGGAGCTAAGCGACTCGGCGGCGTTAAATTTACTCTCCGCGATAGTTTTTGCGTGGTCGACGATGAAGGATATGCAGGCATTTAGCGGCTCGGTCTTGGTCTGCGAGTTCTACAAGAAATTTAGCGGGCAAACTATAGTCGCGAGCCGCACGCTAAACACCAGATTTTTAGGCGAAAAAGAGCAGATGGACGACGTGTTTTTTAGCAAAGAATTTCGAGTCTTTGCGGACGATAAAGTAGAGGCGAGGTATCTTTTGACGCCCGCGTTTATGCAGCGCCTGCGAGAGCTAAAGGAAAAATTCGCAGGGAAAATGGGGGTGAGCGCGGCGTTTATGGACGATAAGCTTTATCTATTTTTAAACGGAGCGAAAAATAAGTTTGAAACGACGCTCTTTTCGCCGCCGCCTAGCTTAGGGGATGCCGGGGGGATCAAAAAGGAAATTTCAGAGCTTTTATCTATCATAGACGAGTTAAATTTAAACCCGGATTTAAGCGGGGCGGCGATTTTGGCTGATTAATGCGCGCCGCTATTTGGCGGATAAAATCCGCTTGCACTGTGAGAGAGTGCATTACTTGTCGCCTATCGAAATACATTGCGGCTCGAGTGCTATTTCTCCGCCAGCCAAAGTGTGCTACGCTTTGGTCGTATCCTCCACCGCCTATCGAGATGCGCTAAAGCCTGGATTGCTTCTATGCTACTTACCGAGATGCGCTACGGATCGGATCGCTCATTTTCGCTACCGGCGGGAGCGCGTTTAAGTAGCTCCTGTTCGCGAGCGAATAATCTGCAAAATTTTTCCCAGTCGTGCAGATATACGAGCCTGTGCCCTTTACCATTTTCGTCTATATAGATGCCTTGCGTCGAGCATAGGCTCATCTTTTGCCAGTAGTCAAAAAACGGCAACGCCTCGATGTCATCTTGCAGTACACCTCGCATCGTACCGTTATCGTAAATTTTTAAATCATAATAAGTCATTTCCATTTTTAACCTTTCTAAATTTTATCACGACGAGATTCTGCCGCGATAAAGTTCTGCTTTCTTAAAATTTTACCGATATAAAATTCTGTAAGCTGGATTTAGAATTTTAAAATTCTGTGCACCGCTAAGTTTACCGCGAATTCCGCGTCTTTAAATTTTGCGGCGTCAATCCTCGATAAAATCCCGCAATTTCATCGCAAGCAGAGTTTAGCCCGCCAGTGCCTTTAGCTGCTCGGCGCTTAGCCCGTCAACCAAAATATAGCTCGCATCGATGAAGCGGTAGTTTTGCTTCGGCAGACGCGCGATAAACTCGCCATATTCCAGCTCGGCGATCGCGCGGTAGTTACCTGCGTCGTTTTCGTCGCCCTCTATGCCTATGAGCGCGATCTGCCAGCGCGCTACGTCGCTATTTTTCAGCATCTCCGCGTTTTGCCACTCCACAAACGGCTTGTAAGGTAGGATAGTGGGCAGGTCTTGTGTGAGCGCGTATGAGCCCATTATCGTGCCGTCATCTCCATTTCGATAAAACCTCTGGCGCGCGCTGTAAGCGCCAAGGTACTGCACCTCGGTTAGTCGCTTGCTAAACTCGGCAGAGGGGTTGTATGAGGCTAAAATTTCATCCATCATCGCGCGGTTTATCGCAAAAGGTCTCTCTACTCCGTAGCAAAAATTTACCTCCGTATCGCCGCTTAAGTGCTGATCTATCGAATGCAGTCCCGCCGATATATCGCGCTCGTAGTCGAATTGTTCTATCCTGTCGTGGGTGTAAATTTCGCCGTTTTCATCTGTGATCTCGCTTTGCAGCTGCTTGGATAGCGCCTGTAGATATGAGATCGCCAAAACCCAATCAAAGACCGTCGCGGGCGTATTTACGCGCACGGCGTAGTTTTGCTGCTCCTCGTCATATCTTAGCTCCATTCCGCGCCCGCTCTTGCCCCGCACGCCCAAAATCAAGCACTCCTGCTCGCTCAAAGGCGATTTTAAAAAGGCTCTTTCGTCAAAGCCCTCGGCGCTCTCGTCTATGTCAAATACCGATAGATCCGGCAGGAGCTCCAATGCCTTGCCTACGCTCATGGCGTCCGAATAGCCCATAAATAGCGGGCGCTTTTTATTTTTGACGCGGAATTCTACGCTCACCCTTTTCTCCTTTGTTAAATTGGCAAAATTATAGCGAAATTTTATCCGCCGCCGCGAGCTAGATTTGCGCTCGCAAGCCCGCGCTGACGATTACGCGAATGCGCGCTACAGCCGACACAAATCTATACTCCCAATCGCGAAAGCTTACGCGCCGACCGCGTCTTTTAGGCTCTGTGCGCACAAGCTTGCACTCTTGAGCTCGCGCAAAATTTCACCCATCAGCTCCTCTTTGAAAACGTCCAGTATCATCGCGCTGCCGTCCAGCTCAGCATAGCGCAGAGCGAGCTCGCTAAAGTTTTTAAGCTCTTTAAACCGTCGCTCGCCCCGCCTGGCAAATCCGAGCCGAACCTCGTTCGGGCTAAGGCTCAGCATGCCGCTATTGCGAGCGAAATTATACACGCTAAAGCCGTAAAGCTGCGGATCGGCGGCTCTAGCACGCACGCCTAAAATTTCCTCCAGCCGCGCCTTTGTGCCATTTAGATCGAGCCTTGTTTGCAGCGCGATCTTGCCGCCCGTGTCGAGCCGCAAAAGCGCCAAAAACGAAGCGAAATCCCGCGCGATGATGCTTTGCTCATCGCACTCGACGTCGATGTAGGCGACCGCAGGCTCCTCGCTGGCGCGGTAGTCCAGGCACAGATACCAATGCCCGTCGCCGCTGAAGGGCACCAGCCCGTCAAGCTCGAAGCTCACGCACTGGCGCTCTTCGCCCCAGCTAAAGCGCGTAAGCGACGGATACGCCTCGCCGATGCCGCTGATGGCGTCCAGCGGGTAGCCCTCTAGCTCGTAGCGCAGGTAGCCGCCGTTCTGCACGCTCAACATCATGACTAGCTCGCGCGGCAGGGCGTGTCCTAGCTCCTCTTCCGCGGCCCTCAGCGCCTCGGGTGTGAGCGGATCTTGTAGATAGGGCAGGTAGATCGGCCTGCGCCAGATGTTTGCAAGCTCGTTTGCGTTCATTTTTGCTCCTTTAAATTCGCGGGTTAAAATTTCAAGCGCACCTTAAATTTTAAAGCTCGAAGCCAAAATTTCGGGCTATAAATTTTAAAATTTTGCGGCGCCGAATTTTTCACGGTCCGCTCGCTGTATTCGGCGCGTCTGCAACTATACGGCTCGTTTTTCGGCGGCTTAAATTTAACCTAGATCGGGCGCCGTTTAAATTTAAGCCGCGCCGCGCGAGTTCAAAGCCGTGCGCCGATAAAATTCATCGTAAATTTATGCGGCCCGAGCATCTATTTAAAGCGGCGGAATTTTGCGGGCGAGCTAAATTTACATTTCGCGCGTCTAATCGAAATCATAATACAGGCTCCAAGCGCCGCTTTGCGGGTTTTTGGCAAACATCAAGCTGCTGCCGTCAATGACGTTAAAGCCCGCCTTTTCGTCTGAAGAAATCTGAAAAACGAACTGATAGCCCTCGCCGAAGCTCACTCCCGACTGGCAAAAGGAGGGGTAGCCACCGAATTTCGTGCAGTTGTAATACTCCAGCCCAGCCGTGACGTCGGAATAATAAAGCCCGACCGACCTTTTAAGCTCCAAAATTTCGTGCACGACGTCAGGCTCCAGCCCGCCGCCGTCCCAAACGGGCGTATCGTCCGCGGCAAATTTTGGCTGCAAAGGAAAGGGTCTTATCTGCGAGCGCGGATTTGCAAGCTCCTTTATGACGAGCTCAGCCTCATTTTTATACTCGCGGATCGCCCATAGGCCGTCCATATCATCATCAAATTTGCCGATGAGATCCTGCGAGATGAAGACCGCAAGCAGCTTGACGCCGTCCAAGACCTGCGGCACGTGGGGTAGCGCGGGCAGGTAAAACTGTGCCAGAGGAAGCATCGGCGCGCCGTTTTTATCCGGCGGTAGCTCCTCATCCGCCGCGCAAGCGAGCGCGCGGCCGATCCAGCACTCATCGATCGCGCCTCGCGGCCTCACTCCGCCCGTCTGAAAATAGGTGATTTCGCGCGCGATCTTGCGCTGCAGCTCCTTAATCTTTTTTTGCAGATCCGTTTGCATTTGCATCCTTTTCGGTTGGAATTTTAGCGCTTTTGTGAAATTATAGCGTAAAGTTTACCCACCACCGCGAGCTAAATTTGCGGTGCAAGGAGTTGTGAAAAGTAAGCTTAAAGCTTTTTGGGAGTAAAATTTAAGTGGGTCGCATAGGCGGTAAATTTAATCAAAAGGAGCGAAAATGACGAAAGATCAGTGCTGCGTTTTAAAGCATTTGACGGCGGGCGAAACGGACGGTTTTGAAAAGATAGGCGAGCTTGATGACGGCGAGTTTTTGGACGCGCTTATCGCAAAAGGGCTCGTGCGGGTACTTGACTGGACCGGCGAGGACGAGACGGGCGATGTGGGCAAATTTATCAGCTCTAGGCTTGATGCGTTGCAAAGCGGCGTGTCACTAGACTGCGATAAAATTTACGCAAGGCTCGAAAAAGAAGCGAAAAAAGAGGGTTTCGAGCGCGGCGATGTGAGTTTATTTTTGATGAACGAGTTTCAAAAGGCGCTGAAGAAGAGCGATTTTAGGCTCTTTACTTTGGATCTTCATAGTGATGCCTACTATCTGCTCGTCGCGCACAAGGACGCCGAGAAAGATTTTAAAAAGCTAGGCAAGCGCGAGGAGCTATTTTGGGATATCGCGCCGTGGGGCAAGCGCCGCAAAAGGCAGATCCTTTACGTCATAAACTGCGAGTGCGGCGAGATGTCAGCGTGGCAGCTGGATGCGGACGAGCCCTCTCCTAGAGATGAGGTTTGCGAGGTTTGCGGGCGGGTGCTTTTCGACGCAGACGGCAACGCGATGCAGCCTTTGGAGAAGGAATTTATCTGATCTTGCTTATCGCGGTTTTGCGTGCGAAGTTTCAGCCGAATTAAAGCCAAATTTTATTGCGCAGCTAGGCAGGATTTGGCGTACAGGTTTGGTTTGCGGCTCGGCGGCGAAGCGTAGTTTAAATTTAAGGCTTGCTCGGGCGATGAGATGCGGTTTTGATTTGAGGCTTGCTCGGCGGGCGGCGGAATGTGTTTTGATTTGCAGCTTGCTTTGGTAGTAAAATACTGCTAGGCGCGGCTTGATTTGCTGCTCGCATGGATGGTGAAATTTTGCAGCTTACGTTTGCGTCCTAATAAGACTTCGGCGCAAGACGCACTATTTAGCGCTTGCGTTCTTGGCTTGATTTTTTATCCAGCAAGTTCGAAGTCGCGGGCGCACCTGCCTATGCTGCGCTAAAATTTTAATTTTAATAGTTCGGATACCGAGCTCGCGCCGCTAAAAATTAAAATTTTGCCCTGCCCGCGAGCGCTAAATTTATAATCTCTAAATTTAAAATTTTAAGCGTAAATTTTAATCTAAAATTTCCCGAATCTCTAAATTTTAAAATTTTAAATCCAATGCGGACTTAACGGCTTGTTCGCCATAGAGCTCGTAAATTCCGCCGCTACAGGAGCGGCAAGCTCGTTTGATTTAAAGACAAGACAAAATTTAGCTAGAGTGCCCGCGTAGAACCCCAATGCTAGCGCGCCTGCAAACACGCCGTATTTAAAATCCGAAACCGACGAGGTGAGACGAGAAGCTAGCCCCGAGCTTTGGCGATGCACGCCTCGATCGCCGCCATCACCGCTGCGCGAAACCCAGCCGCCTCCAGTGCCGCCAGCCCCTCTATCGTCGTGCCCGCAGGCGAGCAGACCGCGTCTTTGAGCTCCGATGGGCGCTTGCCGCTTTGTAGCAGGCGCGCCGTACCCTCTACCGCCGCCGCTACCGCGTCGTAGCATAGCGCCCGCGGCAGTCCGCCCCGCACGCCCGCATCCGCCGCAGCCTCGATAAAGGCGCACACATACGCGGGCAGACTCCCTGCGATCCCTGTAAATGCGGCAAAGCCAGCCTCATCTATCTCGTAAAATTTGCCGATTTTGGCGGCTAGAGCTCGCACGATCTCCCGACTGGCCTCATCAAAATACTCGCCGTAGCACAGCGCCGTAGCCGACGCGCCGATACCCGCAGCGACGTTTGGCATCGCGCGAGCCACGAAAACGTCCGCACCTACGATATTTTGGGCGCACTCCAGCTTGAAATTCGGCGTCAAAAGAAGTAGAATTTTGCCCGCGAGCTCGGGCGCGATCAGGCGCAAAATCCCCTCGTAGCTGGTGGGCTTAGTCGCTAGCACTATAATATCCGCCGCATGCGCCAGCTGCGTCTCGCCCTCTAAAATTTGCACGCCGTAGCGCTTGCGTAAGGTTTCGTTTTTGCTTCTAGCATAAGCTAGGACTTGAAGCTTCGTATCGGAGGCGGGCTGCGCGCAGGCGGAATCACGTTCGCGGCTCACAAAATTCTGCTCTAAATTTGCGGAATTCTGCCCGCAAGCCGCAAAGCTTTGAGTATCTGGCATAAAATTTTGTCCGTCGTGCGCGGAATTTTCTCCACTCGCCGTGCAATCTCGCCCGCCAGCTGTGCAAAGTGCGGCGATCATCGCCTCGCCCATATTTCCGCCGCCGATAAATCCCACTTTCATTTTCGCTCCTTTTAAATCTAAATTATGCCTCAATGATAGCTCAAAATTTCTTTATCCGCCCTTGCGGCGCGCGGTTTATCTACGTAAAAGCAAATTTTAGCTACAATCTCGCCTAAATTTTTTAAAAAAGGATGCGTTATGGCAATAAACGTTTTTTACGACAAAGATTGCGATTTGGGTTTGATTAAGGCTAAAAAGGTCGCTATGATCGGCTTCGGCTCACAAGGACACGCTCACGCCGAAAATTTACGAGATAGCGGCGTAGAGGTCATCGTGGGCCTTAAAAAGGGCGGCGCGAGCTGGAGCAAGGCCGAGGCAAAGGGCTTTAAGGTAATGAGCGTCGGCGAGGCTACGAAGGCAGCTGATCTTGTGATGATCCTAACGCCAGATGAGTTTCAAAGCGATATTTTCAAAGCGGAGATCGAGCCGAATTTAAGCGAGGGCAACGCGATTGCGTTTGCGCACGGCTTTAATATCCACTTCGGACAGATCGTCCCTCCAAAGGGCATCGATTGCATTATGATCGCTCCGAAAGCCCCGGGCCACACCGTCCGCAACGAGTTTGTAAGCGGCGGCGGCGTGCCGATGTTGATCGCCGTTTCGCAAAACGAAAGCGGCAGAGCCAAAGAGCTTGCTCTAAGTTACGCAAGTGCGATCGGCGGCGGCCGCACCGGCATCATCGAAACGACCTTCAAAGCAGAGACCGAGACCGATCTTTTCGGCGAACAGGCTGTACTTTGCGGCGGACTTTGCGCGCTCATCAACGCAGGCTTCGAGACCCTCGTCGAGGCTGGATATGAGCCCGAGATGGCGTATTTTGAGTGCCAGCACGAGATGAAGCTGATCGTGGATCTCATCTATCAAGGCGGCATGGCCGATATGCGCTACTCGATCTCAAACACCGCAGAATACGGCGATTACGTAAGCGGCAACCGCGTCGTAAACGAAAGCAGTAAAGCTGCGATGAAAGAGGTGCTAAAGGAGATTCAAAACGGCAAATTTGCAAAAGACTTCATCCTCGAGCGCAAAGCTGGCTACGTGCGAATGAACGCCGAGCGCAATATCACGGCAAACAGTTTGCTTAGCAAAACCGGCGAGAAGCTTCGCGCGATGATGCCGTGGATCGCCAAAGGCAAGCTCATAAATAAAGATAAAAACTGATTTCGGCTGAGCTTTGGCTAATACAAATCCACGCGGGCGCCGCAAAAAGCGCCCGATCAATTACATAGCGATCGCCTTTGTCGTAATCTTATGCTTTTTAAGCGGTGCGGTTACCTACGCGGTTTTGGATCTCGTATTTTCGGGCAATAAAGCCGCGTTGCAGCAAAGCTCGCGCAAACAAGCTCCCGAAAGCCCTTCCGATTCTCGCGATAAAAAGCCTCGTTTAAGCGCTGCACAGAAGGAAGCTCTGATTCAAAAGGAGCTTGATAAGATCGCCGAGCAAAACATAACTACGCCTAAGATGAGCATCGAGCCCGTACGACAGAATTTCGCAGGAGAAAATTCCGCAAACGGCGATTCGCAAAATTCCGTAAATTCTACGGCTTCCGCAAATTCCGCCGCCGCAAATTCGGCGAGCGACGGACCTGACGTAAATTTTACCGCGGCAAATTCCGCGACAGAAAATTCCATAAATTCTACCGCACAAAGCCACGTTTCTAGCGGTGCGAGCGATCTTTCTAAATCGCCGCGCAAGGCTTTGCCGGCAGGCTCTCGCGCAAAGCTAGCGATCATCATCGACGACGTAGGCACCGGCGAGCAGGCGCAAAAGATCGCCGCTCTGCCCGTGCGAGTGACGCCGTCCATCTTCCCGCCCGAGTATCAGCGCAAGGACACGCGCTCGCTCGCTCGCGGCTTTGAGCATTACGCTATCCATCTGCCGATGGAGGCGAGCTCTGCTAAAAATAACTCCGCGACGCTGCGAGCTTCGGATAATTACGAGAAGCTAAACGGCGTCATAGCCAAGCTGCGCGCGGACTTCCCGAACGCTAAATTTATAAACAACCACACCGGTTCTAAATTTACCGCCGACGAGCGCGCGATGCAAAACCTGCTGCGCGCGATGAACGAGCATGGATTTTTATTTATCGACTCGCGCACAAGCTCTGCTACCAAGGCTAAGGCGGCGATGAATGGGCTCGGCATGCGATACGTGCATCGCGACGTGTTTTTAGATAATCAAAACAGCGTCGCTGCGGTGCGCAAAAAGCTGCGCGAAGCCGTCGCGCTTGCTAAAAAGCAGGGTTACGCCATCGCTATCGGCCATCCCAAAAGCTCCACTCTGCGCGCGCTTGCAAACAGCGCCGACATCTTAGGCGAGGTCGATTTGGTCTATTTGGACGAAATTTATGAGTACTACGAGTGAGCTCGGTTTTAAAATTCCAAGTCTAGCAAGGCTCGGTGCGAGCGAGCCCGCGCGGCTGTATTTTAGGGGCAAGCCGGCGCTGCTTCAAAAGCGCCGCATCTCGATCGTAGGCT
The DNA here is from genome assembly GCA_963528355.1 of uncultured Campylobacter sp. Classification (GTDB taxonomy): domain Bacteria; phylum Campylobacterota; class Campylobacteria; order Campylobacterales; family Campylobacteraceae; genus Campylobacter_B. The sequence goes on along the minus strand of CAURUZ010000003.1, from coordinate 30,075 downwards.
CGCGCAAGATGAGCGTTTATAGCAAAAATTTGATTCTGCGCCTCGCGCGCGCTTTGAGCGATGCGGACTTTTGCGTCGTAAGCGGCGCGGCGATCGGCTGCGACATAGCCGCGCACGAAGGGGCGTTTCCAAATACGATCGCGGTTTTTGGCAACGGCCTTGATCAAATTTATCCCACGCAAAACGCCGCCATGATCGGCAAAATTTACGAACGCAGTCTCGCGCTTAGCGAGTATGAGGACGGCGTGAGCGCGCGCGGATTTCAGTTTTTGCAGCGCAACCGCATCGTCGTGGCGCTGTCCGAGGCGCTGATCGTCGCTCAAGCTGAGCCCCGCAGTGGTTCGCTGCAAAGCGCGCGCCTGGCTCGCGAAATGGGCATACCCGTATACGTGCTGCCGCACCGCATGGACGAGAGCACTGGTACGAACGATCTACTCGCAAAATCTCAGGCGCGGCTGATCGCGGATTTTGGCGAGTTCGTGGCTTCGTTAGCTCCGCAGACGCCGCAAAACACTGAGCGCGCGCAGGATGAAGTGATGGAATTTTTAGCGCTAAATTCCGATCTGCAAGCGGCGATCGAGCGTTTCGGCGATAAAATTTACGAATACGAGCTTGAAGGCAGGATCGAAATTTTAGGCGCAAAGATCGTGGCAAAGTAGCCGATGATTGGCGTTTGCTCGCATGACTTGCGCACCGCCTGCCGGTACGGCTTGTTTGCACGGCGCGTAGTCTGCACGGCCTGAGTTTAAATTTAGAAAAAGGCGGCTCGGTAAAATTTTACTTTCCGCAAGTAGCGCTCGAGCTTAAAACAAACCCGCGCGGCTTGCCGAAGCCGAGCTAAAAAGGATGAAATTTGATAGTTGCGATCGATCTTGGGCTTAAACGTATCGGCGTGGCGGCGGCACCAGATGATAAGACGCCGCTTCCGTGCGAGCCGATCCTGCGCAAAAACCGCACCCAAGCCGCACGCGAGCTAAGCGAGCTGCTGCGCGAAAAGGGCGCCAGCGTGCTCGTGCTGGGCGTACCGCGCGGCGGGGCGAGCGAGGAGGAGATGAGCAGGCGCATATGCCACTTCGCCTCGCTGCTGGATTTTGACGGCGAGATAAAATTCCAAGACGAGAGCTTTTCGAGCGCCGAAGCCGCGGAGTTTGCGAGCAAAGGCGCTAAGGGCAGCGGCAAGGACGCGCGCTTTGATAGTATCGCCGCGACGATAATTTTGCAGAGGTTTTTGGCGAGTAAGGGCTAGGTTCGTACGCAGCAACGCAATTTGCGCGCGGCGGAATAGCGATATAGAAAACCGCCGCCCGCGTCGCTGCAATATCTGCCATTCGCTCTGGCAGAAGTCGGGCGCGGCGATTAGACCTAACGGGAGATCGCCAGCGGTTAAATTTACGGATTGCGCGAGACGGCGAAGTTTGTAAGATAGGCGATATGGATAAATTTAAATAAAGGAGCGAGCGTGTTTAAGATCACGATGTTAGTAAAAAAGGCGCCGGGTATCACGCAGCAGGAGTTTGTGGCACACTGGGCGGCGCATTCACAAAAGGTTTTGGCTAATCAAAAGGCGCTAAATATCGTCCGCTATGCAAAAACCATGCCCGTTTTCCCCGAGGGTCAGAGCATCAAGCGTGAGACGACGGCGTTTGGCTACGACGCGATGGGCGAGCTATGGTATGAAAGCGTGCAGGCGTTTGCGGATGCACGAAACAGCGAGGTAGCGCGAGCGGTGTTAGCGGAGCTGATGGCGGATGAGGCGAGGTTTTGCGATATGAAAAACTCCGTGATGTGGTTCGGCGAGGAGGAGGCCGTGATAGAGTTCGGCTCCAAAAAAGCGTAAATTTAAAGACCGAGAGGATAAAATTTCATGGATCGTGTAAGTGGCGAAAAGCGGAAATTTATCGCTCATGACCGATACGCTTTTTTGGCATACAGCGCGCGGAATCGCGGCAAATATAGTGCTCATGGATGATGTGTGGGTGCGGCTTACATGATGAAATTTACATGCGCGATACAGATACTGCGCGGCCTAAGTTATTTTTAAGGCTCATATATCTAAGTGGTGTGGATCTAAGAATCCTGGGTATTGAGCCAAAACGCCTAAAGGTGAATTATGCTTGCGATTTTGGCATAGAAAAGCCTATTTCTAAGATAAAACTTAAAGGGTGGTGGCATAAAATTTTTTAAAATTTTTAAGCAGCAATGCGAAATTTTCAAAAGTTTTCTAGGGCGTGGCAAGATGCTAATCGCGGGCTTCGTATGCAACAAAAATATTTTACGCGTGAAATCCGCTTTAATAAATCGCCATTGCAGAGGCTGCAGGTGCTTAAGACCTCAAGGATTAAATACGTTTTAGTCCTATTATAAATACTATAGCCGTGGGCAGTCATATAGACGTGCGAGTAAAAATTGAGGCAAGCCAGCCATAAAAATAATCTTGCAAGTAAAATTTTAATTTGTCTTTTTAAAATTCCGCTCAAAGTCCCGTTTAAAATTTTATTTAAAATTTTGCTTGGGATTTTGATAGGAATTTTGCAAGAATTTGCCGGAAATTTCACAGCTATTATCAAAAATTAAAATTTTATCTCTCGCTTTTTGCTATAATTATTTTTAAAATTTAAAAGGAGCAAAAATGAAAATTTTAGCGTCGATTGCCGCACTAATCGTAGCAGCCTACTTGCTCGCGCAGATATTTTTCCCGCAAGGGGTCTCGTTTGTCGGATGCGGCATCGGTAGGGCTAATTCGTGCGAAGACTATGGAGCATATTTGCTTGAGGAGCGCGATTATGAGGCAGCAAAAAAGCCGTTTGAAAAAGCTTGTGAAGCAGGGCTGGAAAATAGCTGTGCTATCGCGGGGGATTTGTATTACGACGAGCAAAATTTATATAAAACTACAAAAGATAAGGGCAAGTCCGCGCGGTTTTATTCCAAAGCGTGCGAGCTGGGAGCCGCCAAAGCTTGCTACAACGCCGCGATAATCTCTTATAAAAATGCGGATAAGAAAAATACGTTCGCATTTTTTGCCAAATCATGCGATTTGGGACTAGGCGAGGGCTGCTTAAATGCTGCGGTCGCTAGCTACGAAGAGAAAGACTATCAGGGCGCTCTTAAGTTTTTCCTCAAATCTTGCGATGCCGCTTTGGCAGAGGGATGCCAAAGGGTTGGGCTAGCGTATTCAAAGAAGGAATTTGGCGAGCCGGATCTGGATAAAGCGATGATCTACTACGACAAAGCCTGCAAGCTGGGAGCGGAGTTTAGCTGCAACGTAGTAGCTGCGATGAATAAAATAAATGCAAGCGAGGCTAATGCGACCAAATAGATGGCAGGGCTAGCTAGATAATACCGGCGAGATCGAAATTAGTATAGAAATTTTGCGGAGCTTTATGGGATTTTATGAAATTTCGTGAAATTTTGTCTTTAAATTTTATTGCTGAGATTCCGCATATTGCGATAATGGCGATGGATAGCGATTTTAAAATTTCAGTATCTTGGAAGCTTAGAATTTAATCTATGCTATGGATTTTATTGACAGAATTTTGACTTGTCATAGACTTATCCATCGCGATATAGGGATTTCATCATAATCTTAGTGCATCCCTGAAAGAGAAAAAATTGCGCAAACTAGCGAGTAGCTATGTAATCACAGCTGATATGGCAAAAATATCCGAAGAAGATCGCACGGGATAATTAATTTGCGAAGTAAATAAAATCAATTCACAAGGGAATGGGAATCTATCAATAAACAAGTAAAATTATTCATTGCAAAGCAAGCAAAATCGATCTGTAAGTGGGTAGATCAAGCTTAAAACTAACTCGAAGTAGCCTTTAAATAAGCTAAATTGCAAGCAAGATAAATTTTAAGTAGGCATATTGTAAGAAAGTAAAATTTTAGATGAGATAAGTGGGATAAATCGATTTCAAATCACCGTAGAAGTTGGATGACGATCCTAATTTAAAGCCCCATTTTTCCGGGATTTAAGATACCTTTTGGATCGAAAGCCCTTTTGATCGCGCGAAATAGCTCCATCTCTGCTGCGCTAAAAGCTAACGGCATAAATTCTGCTTTGCTTAGCCCGATGCCGTGCTCGCCGCTGAGCGTACCGCCGAGATCAACTGTAGCTTTGAAAATCTCAGCAATCGCGTCATGTCCGCGTCGCACCTGAGCTTCATCTTTTTTGTCGGCGACCATGACGTTGGTGTGGACATTTCCGTCGCCCGTGTGCCCGAAGCAGGGCACGCGCACGCCGTATTTATCGCCGATGCGCGCGATACGGCGCAGTAGCTCGGGCAGCTGCGAGCGCGGGACGGTGATGTCCTCATTTAGCTTAAGCGTGCCGTAGATATTGATCGCCTGCGAGCAGTTGCGTCTCGCAAACCAAATGCCCGCACGCTCCTCTTCGCTTTCTGCGACGCGAAAGTCGCTCGCGCCGTTTTGAACGAAAATTTCTTTTATGAGCGCGAGCTCCTCCAAAAGCACTGCTTCTAAATTGCCGTCGGTTTCGCAGATCAAAATCGCGCCCGCGCCCTTCGGCAAGCCTTTATGAAATTTCTCCTCGACCGCGGCTATGCACAGCGCGTCTAAAAATTCCATCGCCACGGGCGTGATACCGGCTGCCATTGTCTTATACACGGCATTCATTGCTGCATCTACGCTAGGAAAAACGCCCATCGCGGTCTTTTTAAGCTTTGGCATCGGGATTAGTTTGAGCGTGATTTCGGTGATGACGGCAAGCGCGCCTTCGCTTGCGATTAAAATTCCTACCACGTTGAAGCCTGCGACATCTTTGATAGTGCGTTTGCCCGCTCGGATCACCTCTCCATTAGGCAGTACCGCACGCAGTGCCATTACGTAGTCTTTGGTGATGCCGTATTTTGCGGCGCGCATACCGCCGGAGTTTTCGGCGACATTGCCTCCTAGCGTGGAATAATCCTGGCTTGCGGGATCGGGCGGATAAAAAAGCCCGCGCGCTGCGGCTGCTTTTTGCAGATCGATATTTATGCAGCCGGGTTGGACTACGGCGAGTAGATTTTGCATGTCGATTTCTAGAATTTTATTCATATGTTTTTCAAATGCTAAAATCACTCCGCCGTTTGCGGCTAAAGATCCACCAGTAAAACCGCTACCTGCGCCTCTTGGAACTACAGGGATTAAATTTTCGTTGCAGAATTTTAAAATTTGACTGACATCGTCTTCACTTTGCGGGAAAAGCACGCCGTCCGGCAGACAGCGCCTTTTCGTCGCGTCGTAGCAGTATGCCGTGCGATGAGCCTCGTCAAAATAGGCATTATCCGCGCCTAATAGATTTGTAAAAAACGCTTGCGCGGCGCTATTCATCGCCGTCTAAGCCCAGCAAATAGCGGTAGTGCTTGTCGTAATCGCTGATCGGGCCGTTAGTAAAGTCCCAAATGACGGTCTTTATCTCGCCCACGCGTGAGTAAAATGGCAGCTGATAATAAGCTACGCTGCCGCTAGCAAACGTACGCAAAGGCTTGAAACTACCGCAGTCAGCAAATACGCCTTGTTTATCCATCGCGATAAAAATCAGTCCGGCGCTGTTTTGCGCGCAAATTTTACGAAAATCGTCACGGCTGGGATTTGGCTTGTGGTTGTAGCTAAGATAGGCGCCGCCAAGATCTGGGTGGATAAAATTTATATTTGGAAAAGCCTTGATAACCTGCTCGTAAATTTCAGCGTTAGGCGCGACGATTATGGCGCGGTCATAGAGGAAATTTAAGATCACTTTATCGCCGCCTGAGGGTAAAATTTTAGGCAGTGGCAGTGCCTCTTGAGCTAACATATCAAAGACCTCAAATCGTACCTTTGCCTTGCCTGCGCTTTTTTGCGTCACGACTGCGCGCGCGATGATGGAGCTTGCGCCGCTACCGAAATTATGCATCACTACTCCACTGCTACCTACGGCAATCGTAGGGCTATCTGTGATCTCGCCCGAACCATCCTTTACGCTAAGTAGGGCGGTTTCGTATCGCGGCATGTTAAATTCCGCCCCTATCGCTGCGCTTAAAAATAGACCTAAAATAAGTAAAGCTTTTTTCAAAATTCTGCTCCTGAATAAAATTTAGGCTAATTATACATAAAACTTTGAAATTAGCGATAAAATTCCGCGGTATTTACGAAATATAAGCGTTTTTTCGTTACAATCCCGCCTTAAAATAATATTTCAAAGCGGTTTTATATGACTAGAATTTTTATATTGCTTTTTCTTTGGATAGGTGTAGTTTTTGCGAACAACCCCAGCGTAGAGAAGTTTGCCTGGCCCGATGGCGTGAGTCTGCTGCAATTTATGGAAACTGCGGGCATTCCCGCATCTGTATATTACGACCTGGATAAAGAGGATCAGGAGCTTGCCGCTGAGGTGCGCGCGGGCGTGGAGTGTCAAATTTTGCGTGATCCAGCAGGTCGCGTCTCCCAGCTGCTAATCCCCGTCAGTGAGGAGCTTCAGATCCACATCTACCGCGATAAATTCGGCACTTTTAGATTCGTTTATACTCCGATAGTTTATGAGGAAAACAGCTACTCTTTAGGAATTCAGATCGAAAGCTCGCCCTATCAAGATATCATCAAAGCTACGGGTAATGCGGCTTTAGCGAATGAGTTTATGCTTGTTTTTAAAAACGAGGTAAATTTTAAAAAGCTGCAAAAGGGTGATAGGCTCGTGATCCTATACGAGCAAAAGACGCGCCTTGGCAAACCTTTTGGCGGAGTAAATATCACCGCAGGAATGATCGAGGAAAATAAAAAGCCCAAATCGCTATATTTTTTCGACGATAAATACTACGACCGAAGCGGTAAAAAGGTCGAATCTTTTCTACTAATCACGCCGCTTGTTTATACTAGAATTTCATCCTATTTTACCCCTAAAAGATTTCATCCGATTTTAAAGCGATATCGCGCGCACTTAGGCGTAGATTATGCAGCTCCCAAAGGCACTAGGGTAAATGCCGCAGGGGCGGGCAAGATTAGCTTTGTAGGGCGTAAAAACGGCTACGGCAACACCGTAGAGATCAACCACGGCGGCGGTATCAGCACGCTTTATGCACATCTTAGTGGCTTTGCTAGCGGCACAAAAGCAGGCGTTAGTGTCAAGCAAGGCCAACTAATCGCCTATGTGGGCTCGACCGGGCTTAGTTCGGGACCGCATCTGCACTTCGGACTTTATAAAAATAAGCAGGCGATAGATCCGCTTAAGGTAGTCAAGATTGAAAAAACTAACGTTATAAGCGCCGAAGAACTTAAATTTAAAGCTCTCGTCAAAGATATGGACGCCAGAATGGCTGCGGCTAAAGACGGCTCGAAAAACCCTGCTAAATTTGAAAACTACGAGTCGCTTATCACGATAAATTAAGGCCAAAAATGGAAAATAAAGAGCAGCTGGACGACGTAGAGGAAGCTAAGGCGCTTCTTGATGCGCATCTAGGCGATACGCTTGAGCATGAGCTGAGTGCCGCCGATCTTACGGAGCATTTAAAAACTCTAAAGAAGCACGACGAAGAAAAATACGTAGAATTCTTAAAAAAGCTAGATCCTGAGGATCTTGCCGATGCTGCGCTTGAGATGCCCGAGCATATGCTCGAAGACGTCATCGAAACTCTACCTCACGAAAAGATCGTCAAAGCGATCGAGGAGCTAGAAAGTGACGATCAGGCGGAGCTTTTGCAAAATATCGGCGAAATCGACGAGGACAAGGCCGAGCAGATTTTCTATGGGCTTGACGAGGATGATCGCCACGACATCCTCACGATCTCCAAATATAGCGAAGATGAGGCGGGCGCGTATATGCAGACTGAGGTCTTTAGCGCGAGGCAGGATCAGACCCTGGGGCAGGCGGTAGAGATGCTGCGCATTATGCGCGAAAAGGACGAGATCGAGAATGTCTTTCAGCTCTTCGTGCTCGATAAAAAGGGACATCTGCTTACTACCTTTTCGACGTCCGATCTGATTTTATACGATTTTTCGCTCACGCTGGAGCAAATTTCACAAAAATTCGGCGCCGAAAACAAAATCCACTTCGCCACCGATACCGACAAGATCGACGATGTGATCAAGGACTTTGAAGAATTCGATCTTAACGTCATCCCTGTAGTCGATGCTAACGGCGTGCTCATCGGGCGGATCACCGCCGACGATATCCACGATCTCATCCAAGAGCGCGCTACTGAGCAAATTTACAACCTCGCGGGCGTCGATGACGAAGCGGAGGACGATGAGACTACGATCTTTAAGGCGGGACGCGCGCGCGCTGTGTGGCTAGCGGTAAATTTATGCACGGCGATCGTAAGCTCCACGATCATCGGACTTTTTGACGCCACTATCGAAAAGTTGGTAGCACTCGCCGTGCTTATGCCGATAGTCGCCTCCATGGGCGGTAACACCGGCACGCAGGCGCTTACGGTAACCGTGCGCCGCCTAGCCCTGGGCGAGATAGCGTTTAAAGACAAAAAGCAGGTCCTCTTTCGCGAGATCACGATCGCTTTCATAAACGGCCTCATTTTTGCCACGCTGATGGGGTTTGTGGCGTATTTTTGGTTCGGCATTAAGCTTTTGGGGCTGGTAATTGCGATGTCGATGGTTCTAAATTTAACTCTTGCAGGGCTTTTTGGTGCCGTCATTCCGATCACGCTTAAAAAATTAAATATCGACCCCGCCGTCGGCAGCTCCGTACTGCTTACCACGGTAACGGATATCGTGGGATTTTTTAGCTTTTTAGGACTTGCGACGTGGATACTACTATAAAAAATTTTAAAATTTCCGAGCTTAAAAGCTCGAATTTCGTTAAACCCTTTCGCTTAAATTTCGAAATGGACGGCGTAGCGCGCGCGTGGGACTGCGTCAAGGTGCACGATAGCGTCTCGATTTTGCTCTACCATACGCAGCGCGACGCGCTTTTGCTCGTTAAGCAGTTTCGTCCCAGCGTGTGGTTTTATCAAGAGGAAAATTTAATAAATTCGCCCGAAAAAGGCTACACCTATGAGCTTTGCGCTGGCATTTTAGACAAGGGCATCAGCGAGGAGCAAACGGCGATCGAAGAGGTGCTCGAGGAGACGGGCTATGCCGTGAAAGATCTGAAATTTATCACGAGCTACTACAGCGCCCTTGGCTTTGCGGCGAACCGTCAAATTTTATACTTCGCGTGCATCGACGAATCGATGAAGCTAGGTAGCGGCGGCGGCGTGGACGGCGAGAAGATCGAGCTTTTCTACCTGCCTGCGGCTAAGGCGCGAGAGTTTATGTTTGACGAAAAGATCGTACGCGCGCCGGGGCTGATCCTAGCATTTCAATGGTTTTTGAGCGAGTTTAAAGCTTAGCGGCGAGACGGAACTTCGCGTGCTGCCGCGCGCTTTTGCGTCTCGGCTTTAAATTTAAAGGACGGCGATGAGGGTTTTACTTAGATTGTGCGTTATCGCGGCGTGTCTTTATGCAGCGATCGCGGCGGGACTTTATATCTTTCAGGAGCGGCTGATATTTTTGGGCGAGCCGCTAGATAAAAACTTCAAATTCAGTTTTGAAAATTCCGAATTTGCAGGAGTTGTGAATGTGCCCGAGAGCGGCGCGCATTTAGATATGCAGGCGTCTGCTACGCAAAATGGCGCGGCGACAAATGGCGTCGCGGACGAAAGCGCTTCCGCAGCGAGCGGCACAAAAGAAAGCGGCGCCGCAGCGGGCGAGATCAAAAACAAAAACGCTCAAACTAGCGCCAAGCGCGTCGGCGAAAATACCGCTCGAGACGCCGCTACGGGCAATAACGCAAACGCTGCTGTGATAAAATTTCAAGAGATCAATATCCCGTTTGAGGGCGGGGCGATAAACGGGCTGAAATTTAGCGCAGCAGAGCCCAAAGGCGCGATTTTGTTCTTTCATGGCAACTTCGGCGACGTGAGCGGCTGGGGCGCATACGGCGCGGATTTTGCGGCTTTGGGATACGATTTTTATATTTTCGATTACCCGGGCTACGGCAAATCGGACGGCAAAATTTCATCGCAGGATCAGCTTTTTGCGAGCGCCGATGCTATGAGCCGCTACGTTTTAGCGCAGCATCCGCCAAGAAAGCTCGCGATGATCGGCTACTCGATCGGAAGCGGCATCGCAGCACAGCAGGCTGCGAAGTGGGACGCGGCGCGGCTGATTTTGCTCGCGCCATATTTTAGCTTCGAGCGACTCGCGCACGAAAAAATCCCCTTCGTGCCGAAATTTTTGATCCGCTACAAGATTCCGACCGCGGAATTTCTGCAAGCGGCGCGCAGCACGCAGATCACGCTCATCCACGGCGCCGCCGACGAGCTGATACCGGTACGCCACTGCCGCGATCTTGCGGGATCTCTTAAGGCGGGCGATCTATTTTACGAAATAGCCGCCGCGCCGCATAATGGACTGCTGGCAATGTCCGGTATTTGGAAAATTTTAAAAGAGCGGCTGCGCTAATCTAGCGGAGCTCGGCGTAAAATTCCACGCAGAATTCGACCGCTAAATTTTAAAATTTTACGTAGAATTCCACGCGGATTAGGTCATCGTAAAATAAGATGAAATTTTATAGCGGCAAAACACGGCGCCAAAAACGAGGGCGCAATTTCAAATCAAAATTTATGCGCCGTTGGCGTAAGCATAGAGCCGACTTTGTAGCGTTAAATTCTTTCTAGCGCGTAGGTGCTGAAAATTTTAAACTAAAATTTGCGCTAGATCGCGACGCCGTATGTTTTAGCCGCGATAAAATTCTGTGAAATTTTATCTCCGCAGCCGTTTATAAATTTCAAGTCTAAATTTTATATTTACACCATGACGACGCCGTATTTTAGCCGCGCAAAATCCTGCCTAACAAAATTCTGCTGCGTAGATTTCAATTCACCGCGCTCAAATTTTATCCGCCGCTCTGAAATTTATCCCGCCGCGTCTAAATTTATCCAGCCCGCCGCGCTTTACCGAAATTTATATTTAGTTGTTGTAAAATGCGTTTTTAAAAGGATTTTAGCGGGTTGTGATATGAGTATTTTGGAGCTTACGGAGTGCGTAGGCATCGCTTCGGCGGCGCTTAGCGGGTTTTTATTCGGCGTAAAGAAGGGCTGCGATTGGCTTGGGATCTTTATCGCGGCGTTTTTGACGGCGCTTGGCGGCGGGATCATGCGCGATACCTTAGTAAGCCGCGAAATCTACTCGTTTACGCACTATGCGCCCGTAACGATCGTGCTTGCGGTAAGCGCCGTAGCCATTTTTGCCAAGCTTTACGAAAACCGCGATTTAGAGGGTAAATTTTTATTTATTCTAACCGATGCGATCGACGTCGTAAGCTTTTCGATCGTGGGAGCGATGGTCGCGCTAAGTTACAATCACAACGTTTTTGGTGTGGTGCTAATCGCATTTTGCAACGGCGTGGGCGGCGGCATTTTGCGCGACGTACTGCTGAACGAAGTGCCGTGGTTTTTGCATACGGGGCTTTACGGCACGATAAGCATGGGCGTGGGCTTGATATATTTCGTGCTTGATGGATTGGGGCTTAGCGGCGTAGTTTCGGTGCTTATTTTGCTAGTTTTAGGGGTTGCGTTTCGCATGGTGGCTTATTACAAATCTTGGCATCTGCCTAAAGTGGAGTATAAAAAATGAACTATTTGATGGATAATTTCGCGCGCGTAAACGTAGCGCTAGTAAGAGGCGAGGGCTCGATAGTCTATGACGAAACGGGTAAAGACTACGTGGATTTTGGCGCGGGTATCGGCGTAAACTGTCTAGGGCACGCAAACGAGATCGTACTGGAAGCGATCGGCACGCAAGCCGCGCAGATCATCCACGGCTCAAATATCTATAGAATTCTGCCCCAAGAAGCCCTGGCTCAAAAGATTAGCGAGCTTTTAGGGTACCGTACATACGCGGTGTTTTGCAACTCGGGCGCGGAGGCTAACGAAGCGGCGATCAAAATGGCGCGCAAATACGGCACCGTAAACTTTCCTAATAAAAAATTTGAAATTCTAACTCTGCGAAATTCCTTCCACGGCCGCACGCTAGCGACGCTACAAGCTACCGGGCAGGAGAAATTTCATCCGGAAATTTTTGCGCCCTATATGCCCGGGTTTAAATTTTTCGACGATATCGAGGAGATCATCGCGCATATCGATGAAAACAGCGTTGCCGTGATGATCGAGCTAGTCCAGGGCGAGGGCGGCATTAAACCCCTGGATAAGGCTAGCGTGCAAAAGCTGGCGGCTGTTTTGAAAGAGAAAAAGCTGCTTTTGATCACCGACGAGGTGCAGTGCGGCGTATATCGCACGGGCGAGTTTGCGACGTCGCAAATTTACGACATCCGCCCCGACATCATCACCTTTGCCAAAGGGCTTGCGGGCGGCGTGCCGATCGGCGCGTGCGTGGCGCAGCAAAACATTTTCGCTCCGGGCGAGCACGGCAGCACCTTCGGCGGTAACTTTTTGGCGACCTCTACGGCGCTTGCGGTGCTTTCGCAACTTCAGTTTTTAAAAGCGAGCGGCAAGCTTGATAAGACTATAAAAAGATTTATCAAAAAACTAGACGCCATCGCCGCAGACTATCCTAGCCTGATCGAAAAGCGCGTGGGGCTCGGTCTGATGCAAGGCCTCGTGCTACGCGATGAAAAAAACTTGGGCGAGATCTTTAACAAAGCCCTGCAAAACGGGCTTTTGATCCTAAAATCCGGCAAGCGCACCCTTAGATTTTTGCCTGCGCTAAATATCAAAAAATCCGAGATCAAAGAGGGCTTCGCGCGCCTACGCAAGAGCCTGGACGAGACAGTGCGGGCGTGAAATTTAGCGATTTTTTTGAGAGTTGGCTAAACGAGAGATACTACGCAAATGCCGCTAAAATCGGCAAGAGCGGCGATTTTTACACTGCCGTGAGCGTAGGGAGCTTCTTTGGGATCTGCATCGCGCGCGAAATTTTACGCCTAAGCGCGGATTTTAGCGCGACGCAAGAGTTAAGCTTAGATGCGGCGGCAAGCTCGGACGCATCGCGGCAAAATTTTGCGGCGGCGTGCGAGTTAAATTCAGATGTCGCGCTTGCAGAAAAACCGCAAAATAGCGCTAAAATCGCTATCGTAGAGATCGGCTCGCACGACGGGCGGTTGCTTTGCGACATAGCGCAAGCTATCTTTACGCTAGGCGGTGCGGCGGCGCTTGATAGATTTAGCTTTGCGATTATCGAGCCGCACGAGCGTCTGCGGGAGTTGCAGCAGGCGAGCTTTGCGGAGAGCTTCGGCGGCGAAATCTCGCTGAAGCACTTTACAAGCGCGCGCGAGGCGAAATTTAAAGATGCGATCTTTGTGGCAAATGAACTTTTCGACGCCTTTAAATGCGAGGCGGTGGACGGCGAAAATATGCTTTTTATAAAAAGCGGTGCGGCAAAATTTGCCCCCATAAAAGAAGGTGAAATTTTAACCCTTGCGCGTAGATTCGGTATCTCGCGCGGCGAAATCCCGATCGGATACTTTCGCTTTGCGCGCGAAATTTGCGCTAGCGCGCAGCGGTTTTATTTCATCGCCTTCGATTACGGGCAGATGGGCGCTAGCGGCGATTTCAGCCTGCGAATTTACCGAAATCACGAAGTTTTTGGCTTCTTTGAGGTGCAAAACTTGAGCGATTTTTACGGCAAAAGTGATCTTACCTACGACGTAAATTTTGAAATTTTACGCGCGGCGTTTGAGGACGCGGGCGCCGTGACGGCGGATTTTAAAAGACAGATCGCAGCTTTGATAGACTTCGGCGCGGTCCAGCTTTTAGAGCTTTTTATGCAAAAAAGCGGCGAGAAGGGCTATCATAACGCGCTTTTGCAGTTCAATCACCTGCGCGCGGAGTTTGGCGAAAAATTTAAGATGATAAAATTTAAAAAGGGGCTTTGATGAAAGCTTTTATCGATTGCGACTGCGAAATTTTGCAAAAGACGCTGGAATTGTTTTTAAAAGATCGTGCCGCAAGTGCGCAGGATTGCGACTTTATAATAAGCGACGAGCCGCAAGGCTCGGCAAAACCGCTCTTTTTGATCGGCGAGGACGGAGATTTGGCGCTACCGTTCTCAAAGAATACCCTGCTATCGAAGCTAGAGGATTTTCAAAGCGAGCTAAAGCGGGATTTTAGCGAATGCGATGCGGCGAGTGTAGAAGTTGAGATTTGCGCGCTATTTGATGAGTTTAAGGCAAAAATCATCGAAATTTTAAGAAGGCAAGATGGCTAAATTTTCCAAGCTTGGTGGCACACTCTTTACGCAAATTTCAAGCGGCATCTATAAGGGCAAAAGGCTCGCTCTGCCCGTGCTTTCGAGCACGCGCAGTACGAAAAGCATCGTAAAGGGCTCGTTTTTTGATACTTGGCGAGCGCAGTTGCGCGGCGCGGCGTTTATCGAGTGCTTCGGCGGTAGCGGCGCGATGGCGCTTGAGGCGCTAAGCAACGGCGCAAAAAACGTTTATGCGATCGAAAAGGACGCCGCCGCGCATAAGATAATGCGGAAAAATTTCGAGCTTTTCGGGCTCGGCGCAAATGCGATTTTGGGCGATTGCTTCGAGCGACTGCCCGAAATTTTGCATGAACTGCAAGCAGATATGAACGGACGCTCTGCTGCAAATTCTAGCGAAAGCCATACCGCAAATTCCAACGAAAATTCTGTATCCGATCCCGCGCGCAGAGTGTTTGTTTATCTGGATCCGCCGTTTGCGATCAGGCAGGGTTTTGGTGAGATTTACGAGCGCGTGTTGGCGCTGATAGCGCGCCTAGGCTCCGTGCAGTGCGAGCTGCTAATCGCGATCGAGCATATGAGCGAGCTTGAGCTGCCGCTTAAAATCGGCGATTTCGCGCTGCTTAAGTCACGTAAATTCGGCGCTACGACGATGAGCTACTACGTAAAATGAAAAGCTTAAAGCAGATTTTAGATTATTACGCCGATTTGAAAAATTGCGACGCGGATCTTTTCGGCGCGCCCGATCCGCTGCAGGTCGCAAAGGGACATCGAAACGACGTCATAGCGCTCATATGCGCGCTGTTTGCTTACGGTAATGCAGCTCAAATTTTAAAATTCCTTCGCTCGCTTGATTTTTCACTTTTAGACGGGAGCGATGAGCGCATTAGCGCGGAGCTTGCGGGCAAAAAATATAGATTTCAAAGCTCGCGCGACGTCGCTGAAATTTTTATAACTTTAAAGCGGCTTAAAAATAGCCTTAGCATCGAAGAGAGCGTGCTTTGCGGTATGCAAAAAAGCGGGCGGATCGAGGATGGGATAAATTTTTTAATCGGCGAGATTTACAAATTAAATCCTTATCGCAGCCCAGGATATGAGTTTTTTTTCGGGCGCGGCTTCGCGCAAAAGCCCACGTCGCCGTATAAGCGCTACAATCTTTTCCTGCGCTGGGCGGTGCGCGACAGCGACATCGATCTGGGGCTGTACAAAAAGATCGAAAAATCGCGCCTCCTCATCCCGCTCGATACCCACACGCACAAAGTTTCACTTAAGCTTGGGCTGATCGATCGCAAGAGTTACGATTTCGAGGCGGTTTTACAGCTTACGCAAAGCTTAGGACGCTTCGATCCGAGCGATCCCATCAAATACGACTTCGCGCTGTACCGCCTCGGACAGAGCGGCGAGATAGATAAAATTTTACCAGAACTAAGCGCGAGCCCTGACAAAACTACGGAATAATTGGCGAAATTTTATCTGATACGAGCGGGGCGATGAAATTTTATGAAGCTTTGGAGCGGGTGTACGGCGGAATTTTGCGCTGTTTTGCCGCATAAGTGGAGCTGGCTTTATGGATTTGCCGTGCGTCTTGGGTACAGAGCGCCGAAATTTCATAAAATTTTAGCAAGAGATCGCTTCGTAAAATTTCACAAATTTTACGGATAGCCGCATAAATTTATAGGGCTGTCTTGCAGAATTTTGGTAAAATTCTGCCGCTTTGCGCTACTTAAATTTTATGAAATTTTACAGCTCGTGCGCGATTCGATAAATTGCATAGCACTAAAACGGCAATCGCGCGATAAATTTTATAAAATTTAAGCAGGAGTCGTGCGGCAAAATCTGCTAGAATTCCGTGGGATTTTTTGGATTTTATGGAATCATAACAGGCGCTCGTATGCGTTTTACGGCGCATGGGCTGTTTTGCGATCGTAATTGCGCGGAATTTTTAGCAGATACTCGCGAGTGACCGTCTGCGTAATTTGAGAAAAGGACAAAAATGGAGCTTGAGCTTTGGCAGTTCGCGGTGCTTTTTGCGGCGGCGTTTTTCGGCGGATTTATCGACTCGATCGCAGGCGGCGGCGGGCTGATATCGCTGCCTGCGCTGCTTGCCGTGGGCGTTCCGCCGCATGTAGCGATCGCCACAAATAGATTTCAAGGCAGCTTCGGAAGCTTCACCGCCGCTTTAAATTTTATCCGCAAGGGCTATGTTGATGCGGCGGAGATCTTGCGCGGCGTGATTTTTACGTTCGTAGGCGGACTCGTCGGCGCTTATGTCCTGCTCCTAATCGATGCGAAATTCCTAAACTACCTCATTCCGATCCTGCTGCTGGCGCTTTTCTTTTATATGATTTTTTCGCCGAACCTAGGCGAAGCGCCCGCCAAACCCAAGATGTCAAAAAAGAGCTTTTACGCGATTTTTGGGCTTGTTTTAGGGTTTTACGACGGATTTTTCGGCCCGGGTACGGGCTCGTTTTGGACGTTTGCACTCGTGGGAATTTTAGGGCTATATATGAAAAAGGCGGTCGCACACACGAAAGTTTTAAATTTCACCTCAAACATCGTCTCTTTGGGCGTTTTTATCATCGGCGGGCAAATTTTATGGCTCGTCGGAGCGGTGATGGCGGTCGGACAGATCGCGGGCAGCTTCGCGGGCTCAAGCCTCGTGATGAGATGCGACGTGAAATTTGTGCGCAAGATGCTTCTGCTCGTCGTTGCCGCCACGATTTTAAAGCTACTTTACGGACTGATTGCAAATTAATTATAGACTGGTTGAGGGCCGATCGCGGGTTAATTTCAAGCCAAAATCATAGAATTTTATACAGGATTTCGTATAAAATTTAGCGTAAAATTTTATGAGTCCTGGTCGATTTGCCGCAATGACGCTGATCTTGCTGCCGCGACAGTGTCGATTTCACTGCTGCGGTGCCATCTTGCCGCAGTGTCGCACCAAATTTACTGCGACACTGCCAATTTACTACTGCAGCGTCGATTATATCGTAGCTTCGCGCTGATCTTGTCGCGACTACGCTAATTTCCCGCTGCTGCGATGTTGATTCTATTGGCGTTACGTCGGAGGTCTTGCTTGTCGTGAGGTCTTGATTTTGTTGTTTCGATATCGTCGATTTTGCTCCGCTACATCGACGACTTCGTTGCCGCGCTTGCTACTGCGAGGATTTTAATTGCGTTGCGCGGTGTCGCACTGATTTTTTATGACGGCGCTGTTCTTTCTGCTGCGATGGTAGCGATTTTGGCGCTGCTTTTACCGCCCCGCCGCCCGTATCACTACCATGGGCGGTTTGATTTTGCCGGTCGAGACATTGATGATCTTGCTACCGCAAGGAATTTAATTTACTGCCGTAACGACTTAAGTGAAATTTCGCCCATTCGCGCCAGTTAAATTCCACCGCACCACCCGTATATCTATTTCGTCGTATCGCCATGCATTCATGCGGTCTGCCCGCCGCCGATAGAGTCGTCGTATTGCCGAGCGCGCGACGTTATCGTGCTCACATTGATGAAATTTAATCGGGCACCGTCGTGCACGCCTCTTTCCCGCTTACTCGCTTTTTAAAATACACGCCACCGTTAGCGAGCCGTTTTACTCGCCCTGCGCTCGTGCAGACAGTTTAACCATTTGCTGTGCAGATTCGCCGCCGTGCCCGTATATATTAAATTTGGCCGCACTTTCACACTCTGTTTTGTTGCGCCCGTTAGCTCTTTTAAATTTGCCGTTTCGCCGCCGCGGCTCGCTATTTCGCGCTAGCTTCTAGCCATATTGTCCGCTGTATTTGCACGATAAATTTAACCGCATTGCCGCGTCTGCCGTTTCATTCTGCTAATGTAGGCGAAATTTTGCCTATCCATGCCATTTAATTTGTCGCATTGCCGCGTATCTGTTTCGCCTCACCCGCCGAAATTTAGCCGCCCCGCGCTTATTAATTTTACCGTGCCGCCGCCTTTCTGTCTATTAAATTTTAGCTGCACCGTCGTACCCTCTGCACCCGCAACCTCGCTAGCGAAATTCAGCCGTCTAAAGCAATGCTAAAATATTTTGCGATAAAATGGACGAAATTTTTCACAAAGGATTTATTATGCAGATCATTTCAACTCCCGATGCGGCACAGGCTATCGGGCCGTACTCTCAGGCGATCAAGGCGGGCGGACTCATCTTTACCTCAGGGCAGATCGCGCTTAAGCCTGACGGCGAGTTTGTCGCGGGCGGCGTGGAGGCGCAAACGAGGCAAGTTTTGCAAAATCTCGCCGCGATCCTGAAAGAAGCGGGCGCGACGCTGCAGGATGCCGTCAAAACGACGATTTTCTTAGCGGATATGGGCGATTTTGCCGCGGTGAACGAGATATATGCAGCGGCATTCGGCGAGCACAAGCCGGCTCGCAGCACGGTGCAGGTCGCCAAACTTCCCAAAGGCGCGCTTGTGGAGATCGAAGTAATAGCGCTGGCTAGGGCTTAGCGCTAAATTTAGATCGCTAGAACTCTGCCGGTTCGCGTTTGCGGTCAAAATTTTATGCGCGGGCTGCTCGAAATTTAAACGGCTCGCTTTGGTTTTGAAGCTGCGCGAGCTTTTAAATTTAGATTTTCAAAGCCGTGCCAAATGCCCGTGGTTTTATATAAACAGCACGTCTGATGCACTAAGGCGTTAAATTTTTTCGGTCAAACGGGATCAAAATGATAGAAAAACTTATTCAAAGATCTAAAAATATCGCGGCTGCAGGGCGCAGCGACATAGAGCTCGCGTGGATCGCACAGGCGCAGCGGCGGCTCGGTTTCGCGCTGCCTGCGAGCTACAAGCAGATGCTACTAAGATACGCTAGCGTCAGCGCGGATTGAGCTAAAAACGATCGCGCCGCCCGAGTTTGCGGGTAGCGCTGACGCCGACATCTGCTACACGTATGAGGTAAATCTCAAAAACGGGCTATTCGCCGCGGACGAGCTCGTGTTTTTGCAGCTCGAGGACGAGGAGTATTATTTTAAAATTTCGCCCGCAAGCGACATGGCGGACGGCTCGCCAAACACGGCGTGCGGCAAGACGGCGAAGAGTACGAGCGGCGAAGCTGCGGGCGCGACTGTAACCGACAGTGCGGAAAATAGGGCATCTGGCGACGAAGCGCGCGCGGAGAGATCGCCGGATGTGGCGCGCAATATGAATGCAGAAGCGCCAGATGAAACGACGTGTAAAACAGCGGGCGTGACAATGAGCGAAGTGGCAGACGATGCAGCAAACGGAGCGATGAATGAGATAGCAAGCGAGCGGGCAGACGATGCGCCGTGTGAATACAAAGTCTATGTGCGCGACTACGCGCAGAGCGAGGATAGGCTTTTTGCAGACGATTTTTATGGGTTTTTGGAAAAATTTTAAAACGAAATTTAAGGCAAAATCAGGAGCGATAAAATGGGACTATTTGGCATTTTTAAAAAGGATAAATTTGACGTCGATGTGCGCTCAGACGGCGTTTTTATCGGCGGCGTAAACTGCGGGTTTGATCTGGCTAAATTTAATGAAGCCCTAGGTCAGCCGCGCGTGATCGATGACGGAGATGGCAAAAGCCGCTATTTTTGGGATGAGGCGGGGATTTTCGCCTTCGTGCGCGCAGGAGAGCTTGCAGAGCCGAAGCTTTCCGAGATAGTTTTGATGCTTGAGGTCGCAAAGGGCGTGCAGCACGAGGTTCCGCGCAAGCTCTACGGCGGCGCGTTCACGATAGATGGCAGGCCGCCGCTTGAGGCCGTGCCAGAGCAGGAGCTGCGCGGCGCATATATATTTTTGGAGCTTAGCCTGGGCAAATTCGAAGTCTCGCTATCTCTAGCCGAGGCCGTGCAGGAGCGCATAGGCGCGATGGACTTTGCCGAGCGCTTCGCTAAACGCGATACAGACGAGATCGCAGACATCGTGCGAGCTGCAAAAATGCCGATAGGGCGCGTCTGCATCAATCAAAAAGAGAAAAAGGTAAAGCGCAGGCCGAGCGATAAATTTAAACTTCCGCACGCGGCCGGCGAGACGCTAGCGTTTAAAAATTTCAATTTCAAAATCGCCGTGATGAACGAGCTGATGTACGAAAAAGCCCTGCTACAGCCTAAATTTGACGTGTTTGAGTACTGCGAGGAGCGCGGCATCGATCCGTATGCGGATTTTGGCGCCCTGCCACAAGCCAAAAAGTGGTTTAAGGACTATCCGGTCCCTGCAAATTTGGCGGAGCAGGTGAGCGAGCTATATCTTGACGGCGGAAACGAAATTTATCTGCAAATCGCGCCTGATTGGGACGGCGAGGACGAGCTTTTCGATATCAAAAACATTGACGCCGCCGAGCTTGCGCCCTTCGTTAATCTTAAAAAAATCGAGACGACCGGCATCGGAATATCAAAAAAGGCGCGAAAAGCCTGCGCAGATGCGGGGATTGCGATAGTAGAGTAAGCGCAGGAATGGGCTTTGAGCTATACGGGTGCGGTTTAAAAAGCCAAAATAGGCTTTTGAGCTGCGGTACGCGCTCTTAAAAGGTCGTAATTGCTACCGCGCCGCGGAAAATTCCGCGCAAAATTCTACTTATGGCGAACGCTATAAATGAGTCTTGAAAGGCACTTGGCGAAGCATTGACATGTCTAATTTGGCGCGCGTTACAAGTTTTGAGGAGGCTGTTTGCAGCGTAAGAGCCACGCCGCTAAATGTGCGAGATGAGTGTGTTGCGCGAGTAAAAATAGTTCACTTTTTGATTTTTAATTTTGGAAAAATTCGCTGCGTAGCAAGGGGATTAAATTTACCGCTTTTAAATTTTAAAATTTACAAAGAGCGGCGTACGCGGCTTTGAATGTGTGTTTAAATTTAGATTTCATAGCGGCTTAAATTCTAAGTGCGGTTAAATTTGCGTTTTAATTCCGTTTGTAGCTGTATCATGTCATAAAATAGGGCAAGAGAATAGATCGTTTGCGTGCGTGCGGCGCGGATTAAATTAAAATTCCAGCTTTGAAATTTTACGGCTCGCACTTAAGAAGTGGTTTTGCGCGCTGATACCGAAAGCCTAGAAGATGTTTTAAATGCTCAAGTCGAGAAAGTATTTTGCAGGCTGGCTCGCAAGAAAGTGTTTTTTATAAGCTGATTGATGGGCTAGAAAGTGCCTTGAAAGCTAGCGTTAGCGGGTTTATAAAATTTTTGAGAACTCGTACCGGAGGGCGTATTAAAGCTAACGAGGCGCGGCGCTGCTTTGCTGTTTTAAAACGCCGCTTCGAGGCTAAATTTCATAGCCGCATAAAGCCGTCGTCGTAGCTGCCTTCCAGCTTGCGGCGCATATCCTCGCGCCATTTTGGCGTAAGCGTCGTAAGTAGGTTAAATTTTGCTAACAGCCCTTCATCGAGGCGATCGCCGTAAAATAGACGATTAAGCTCCATCACGCTCATTATAGCGGGGTCGCGTCCCACGACGTAGATTTCGTCGCCTGCGCGGCACGAGCCAGCCTCCAGCACGCGGTAGTACCAGCCGGTAAGTCCGCTGCGCGCGATCTCCGCCGTCATCTCCGCGTTACCCCAGCGCATCGAGAGCTTGTAGCAGGGCTTGCGCGGCTGGCTTACTTGTAGCACCAGCGAGCCTATGCGGTGCACATCGCCGATGCAGACGTTTTGCTCGTGTAGTCCGCTGATCGTGAGGTTTTCGCCCATTGCGCCGTAGGCTAGATTTTTAAGCCCCAAAAACCTCTCCCACGCGGCGTAATTTTGCAGCGAGTTGGCAAAAATCGCCTTTTCCTCTCCGCCGTGATGCAGCGTGTCGGCTACCGCGTCGCCCTCGAACCCAAGCTCGCTCGCGCGCACTTCGCCCGCGCTAGCTTGCTTAAAAATCGCCGTCTCCCAGCGCCTTTTTAGAGGCTGCGTAGCGCGCTCGTCGCCGTAAGCGCGCGGTTGCCCGGTCAGCAATGCCTTTAAAACGGGCATTTTTCGCTCCTTAAAATTTGCATCCGTTCTCCTTAAATCATAAAATTTAGGCTAGGATTTTAGCTAGAAAAGAATTTTAAAATTCTAAATTTTGCGGCGATTTTGCGCTAAATTCCAAGTGCGGGCTTGAAATTTAGCGCGCGGCGTTATTTGTAGTCGTTTGCGTCGTAGCTTTTGCCGTCGTTAAAGTCGCTCAAAAGCCGCACTACGACGGGGCTAAGCAGGATGATCGCGATTAAGTTGGGGATCACCATCAGTCCGTTAAACATATCGGCTAGCCCCCAGACTAGGTCGATCTTTTGCACGCTTCCTATGAATACGAATGCGACGACCAAAATTTGCAAGAGTTTGACGAATTTTGCGCCCAGGAGGTATCGCACGTTGATCTCGGCGAAGTAATACCAGCCCAAAATCGTAGTAAATGCGAAGAAAAACAGGCAGATCGCCACGAAGCCGTATCCGCCGCTGCGACCCAAAATTTGCGACCCGAAGGCTTCCTGGACCAGAGAGATGCCCGAAAATACCGCCTTGCCGTTTTCGAAGGTGACTACGTCGGTGCTAAGCACGACGAAAACGGTGATGTTAAGCACGATGAATGTATCGACGAAAACGCCCATTATGCCGAGCACGGCTTGATCTACGGGGTGTTTGACATTCGCTGCGGCGTGTGCGTGCGGCGTCGAGCCCATGCCCGCCTCGTTTGAAAAGAGCCCGCGCGCGATGCCGTATCTCATCGCGGTGGCGATCGTAGCGCCCGTAGCGCCGCCCCAGGCAGCGGATGGATCAAACGCGGCTTTGAATATCAGCGCGATGACGGATGGAATTTTATCGAAATTTGAGCCGATGATGACGAGACCGACTAGCACGTAGCAGATCGCCATTATAGGCACGACCTTTTCGGCTACGCGCGCAATCGCTTTGACGCCGCCGAAAAAGATGACGCAGCAGATGAGCGCCAAGGCCGCGCCGCTCACCCACTTCGGAATCCCGAATGCGCCGCTAAAGCCGTCGGAGATGGAGTTTGCCTGCACCATATTGCCCATGAAACCCAAAGCAAAGATGATGGCTAGCGCAAAAAATGCCGCTAAAGGCTTGGCAAGGGGGCTTTTGAGTCCGCGACTGATGTAAAACGCGGGCCCTCCGATCATATGTCCGCTGTCGTCCTTGGTGCGGTAAATTTGAGCCAGGCAGATCTCTGCGAAATTCGTCGCCATGCCTAAAAACGCTGCGCACCACATCCAAAATATCGCGCCCGGCCCGCCCATCACTAACGCGGTGCTGGCGCCTACCAGGTTGCCCGTGCCGACCTGCGCCGCGATCGCCGTGGCGACGGCTTGGAACGAGCTCATGCCGCTTTTACCCGCGGCCGCGCCGTGCAGGGAGAAGTTGCCGAAAAGCTTGCGCGCACCCATTCTAAATTTAAAAATCTGCACCAGGTGCAAGCGCGCCGTAAAATACGCGCCGGTGCCGCAAAGTAGGGCGATTAGAAAGTACGGACCCCACAAAAAGGAGTTGATCGCGTCAATTGTGGCGGTGAGTTTGTCGAGAAAATTTTGCATGATCTTTTCCGTGAATTTAAGATGCGAAAATATATTTTAAAAACTCTTAAATTCCTATAAATCGAGGTAAATTTAGGCAAAATTTTAAAGCGTTTTTATAATTTTACTCAAGCATTAAGTAAAGCGATATGTGCTGTTTGCTCTGCATGCCAGCTTGCCAGATAAGCAGCTTAGAATTCGCGCCTTAGCTGTCGAAATTTGAAAAGCAATCAACTGAAATTTTTAAGCCTATTCATCACCGCCGATTTTGAAAACGAACATCTTGCAAGCGTTACAAAAGGCGGGGATCAGGCTAAAGAGGCGCCCTTTGAGGCTCCAGTGGCTTTTATACATTTTTAGCATCGCGGCCTCCCTGACGAATCTGATATGCGCGCTATCCCAGTCCTGTACCTCCGCGCCGCCGCCGATGCCCATTTTAAAGGGCGCGTTTTGCATGTGCCGCATCGCGTCGTGGCGCTTTGAGTCGAATTTTCTAACCGAAAACTCGCTCATAAAGTCGCTCAGCACGTAGCCGCGGAATTTTTGCGCAAGCGCGATAAAAAATTCTTTAAATTCCTCCTTTTCAAAATACATACTCACCCCCTCTAAAATGAAGATGTAGCCCGCGCTGCCGTGCTTTGCGGCCAGCTCGTCCATCCACGAAAGATCTAGCATTGAGCGGGGCAGGCTGAAATTGTTCTGAGTCTTGGGTAGCAGCGCGTCGCGTACGGAGATGACGTCGGGCAGATCGAGATCGTAAAATATGGCGTTCGGCAGGGCGCGCTGTAGCCTAAGCGGGCGGGTGTCGAGCCCTGCGCCAAGCTGCACGATGATGGGGCGGTCGAACTCCGCCGCGAGCCGCAGCGTCTCGTCGTCGAAAAATTTCGCGCGGATCACGGTGCCCGTCTTGCTAAGGTGCGCGTCGTCGAATTTTGCAAAGTCATAATCGATCTGCTCTACGACGGCGCTTGAAAAGGGATCGTTTAGGATCGGATCCGCGTCTTTGAAATCCAAGTGGCGCATATAGACGTTGATTAGCAGCGTCTCGGAAACGTTATCTTTAAAATTTAACTTTTGCATGAAGTACCTTTCTTGCGGTGTCATCGCGAGCAAAATACCGCTTATTTTTAATATGCATTATTATATCCTTGCTAAATAAAATTTCAATAAAATGATATGAATTTTTATTTAAAGACAGAATTTTAAATTCGCGCCACGGGTTTTGGCTATAATTTCGCCGCATAAGGCTCAATAAATTTTTGAAATTTTACGCGATGCAAAGCGCGGGTAAAATTTAGAATTTTAAAAGCTAAAAAATTTATTAGCTCTGGCGACCCAGATACGCAGCCATAGTGCGGATGGTAAATTTAATCCGCGCAGCTTTATCTTTGTCTAAATATTTAATTGTATAATTCTTAGCTTTTGGAGGTTATATGGAAAAATCGCGGCTGGGACTACTGCAAACCGAGGCTATCGCCACGCTTAGCGACGAGGAGCTTGCAATGTTCGAGCACCAAGTCATCAAAAAAGGCTATGTTTTTTATAGCGAGGCGCCTAAAGTTTTTATTTTTAAAAGTGGACAGGCGAAGCTTTCGTTTTTTGAAGACGGCGAAGAATTCATCATCAACTACCTAAACAAGGATAATATCACTATTCTTAATGAAATTTGCGCGCTTGAGTTTTTAGAGGACAGCGAGATTTACACGATCGATGCGAGCGGACTAGGGGAGATCTTGGCAAATCGCAGCTTTTGCGAGGCATATATAAAAATTCTAACTGAGATAATCTTGCTGCAGCGCAAAATCACACGCTCTATACTTTTTGAAAATGCAAAAGGGCGCATCGCGAGCTTTTTGATCGAGCTTGCAAACGAGCAGAATTTTCATCAAAATGGCTACAAATACGTCTTTTTGCCCTTTTCGCTAAAGGTGCTTTCATCCTTCGTGGGGCTCAAGCGCCAAAGCGCGAGTACCGCGTTTAACGAGCTTGTAAAAGATAACGTAATTCAAAAAATCAGTCAGCACGAGTTTTTGATCCTGGACTACGATAGATTGCTTAGTTACTGTGTTTAGGCGCGGGCTAGAGTTTTGAGAGCATTGTGCGGCTTACGTTGCGGCTTAAGCGCGAAATTTTGTCTAAAGTTACGGCGCAGGATTTTACCTAGATTTACAGCGTAAAATTTTTATCAAGAGCTTGGTTTTGGAATTTCATCCCGAATTTCGTTTAGGATTTTGTCTAAAATTTTAACTTATATAAAATTTGGGTTTGTGACCTCGTTTAAAATTCTGTTTTGAATTTACTTAAAATTTTAACACGTAATTCGCTTTTTGATTTTATCCTCTATCCTAAAACGCGAAGCTTTGGAATTTTAAATTTAGCGGCAAGCTATGGAATTTAAAATTTTGGATCGAGCGAAATTTTATGTATGAGAATTTTTAAAATTTTAGAAATTAAAAATGCGCGGCAAAGTGCCGCGCCATATTTTGTTTATATCGTGCTGAAGCGCGATAGATTAGTCTTTCTTTTTCATATCGTATTTATTTACCATAAATCCGACCAAGCCTACGAAAAATAGACCGCCGCAGATGTTACCTAGCGTAACTGGGATCATATTTTTAACGATGAAATTTCCCCAGTTTATTGAATCTATTTGAGCTGCCGTTACACCGTGAAGCGAGTTTGCAAGAGCATTTACATCGCCACCAGCAGCCGCAAGGTAGTGGCCTTTAGCGATGATACCTTCGGTTAGGATAAACATATTTGCCACGCAGTGTTCCATCGAGCAAGCTACGAATGCGCCGATCATCCACATAATTGCAAAGAATTTACCTGATAGATTACTCTCGCTGGTCGCAGTCCAGATAGACATACATACAAACACGTTACAAAAAATTCCGCGGATGAATAGCTCATGAAAAGGCGCGTTTATTTTGCCTGCTGCTGCAGGAATGAAGTGCTGCAAGATGTAGCCGTCATATTTAAGCGGAAGTCCTGAGTAATAATACATATACGCGATTAACGCGCCGCCTACGAAGTTAAAGCACCAAACGATAGCCCAATAGCCGATTGTTTTACCTAGCGGTAATTTGCCATCGGCAGCAGGTACGCCCGTTAAAACCGAGCTAGTAAATAGATGCCCACCGTAAAAAACCACCATCATCAGACCGCAGCTAAAGGTAATACCACCGATGAAATTCGATAAGCCAATAGATTGCTTTTCAGCCATTCCGACGGTCGAGTGAGCCCAGAAAATATCGCCCATAGCGATTGCAGCGCCCGCCATTATAGCTAGAAAAATTATGCTAATTAGCGGGGTATGCGCCTTGTGTTGCATCGAACTAGACACCGCTTGCGCGGTTTCTGCAGGATTTAACATTTACTCCTCCTCATTTAAATTTGAATCAATTTCTAAGATACGCTCATAAGCTTTTTGCGCATTTTTTTTTGCGCTCTCGCTCAGTCCTTCTTTAAAATCAAGGACGTTATCGAGCAACACGCTAATGCCCAAAAACAACGTCTTTGGGCAAATTTTGCGCAGATAGCTTAGAAGCACCGGCGTAGGCAGGTTATGCGTCGAGTAGATATAGTCGCGATCGTTGCTGAGGTCGAAAAATTCTATCTTATCCTCATCAAAGCCGCTCATCGCATCTACTACGATCAGAATTTCAGGGGCGAATTCCCTAAGGGCAGCAAATTCGTTTTCGGGCACATCCTGCCCATAAAAAACGCGCCAGTCTTTTAAGTTCGCCTCGACTATTCGCCCTGTTTCATTGCCCACGTCGTCGTCGCCGCGAAGGGGATTGCCGATACAAAGCAACGCCTTTCGCATCAAAAATCCTTCCTTAGCACGAAGTATCCTTCGCGCATATTTTTTAGCAGATCTTTAAGCTCACATTCGCAAAGCTGAGGGATTAGCTTAGCTGCGTGCTCGGCAAAAATTTCAATCTCGAAATACTTGCTTAGGTTACCGATCTTAAATTTAACGTAGTCGCCCGAGTTCTCGATGATGCGTTTAAATTCTTCATCGTCTATCTCAAGTACCTTTTCGCTAAAATCTATCGTACCTACGCCGTGACCGACGCAGGTGGAAAAAACCTTGATATCCTTTAGCTCTTTGGGTAAATTTTCGTTTTCGTCCATATGCCGCTTTGTAAGCTTAAAAACCTCAATCATCGTTTACTCCAGACCTCTTTTTGCGGATCGATTTTAAATTCCTCCGTAGCGCGGGCGTATTTTAGATATACGTCATTGTGCAATAGTGCCATACACTCCGCGTATCTAGGATCCTCTTCGGTATGGATAGCGTTAAGTAGAGCCTCACGAGAAGCTTTTGGATCGTGAACGTCAGATGAGGTTTTGATCGCGTCCATATATTTTGCAAATAAAACTCTTCCGAAAATATAGCTCATCAGCCTTTTTGCCTCGGCTTGCAAGTCGCGCTCGAATAAAATATCGCCGATAACTGAACTCTTAACCGGTGGCGGAAGAGTGTTATCTTGCTCGTAGCTCTTCTTTTGAAGCTTTTGATCGATGATGCCAAGCGCCATGCCAAGACCATAGATGATGCTAGCAGGATGCGGAGGGCAGCCTGGGATATAAACATCCACCGGCACAATCTTATCGATACCGCTCCATACGCTATATGCGTCATGGAAAATTCCACCAGTACTTCCGCAGGCTCCAAGAGCTACTACGATCTTTGGATCAGGTGCAGCCTCATAAGCGCGAAGCAGCGGATAATACATCTGGCGAGTAACCGGGCCGGTGCAGACCAAGATATCTGCGTGGCGAGGGTTTGCGACCAGTTTAAATCCGAAGCGCTCCGGATCCCACATCGGCGTGATAGAAGCAAAAATTTCGATTTCACAGCCGTTGCAACTTCCGCAGTCGATACGATAAACGCTGAAGCTTCGTTTGATATTTTTCAAAAGCTCCAATTTTGCGGTTAGATCGTTTGCGTTTTTAATATTTTCGGGGACTTGATACAAACTCATTTTATTGCCTCCTCTATACCTTTGGTTACTCTTTCGACCGCTTGAGCTTTTTTGCATTCAGGACAGATATAGAGATATTTTTTAGCTTCTTCTAATCTGCCTGGGAGCAAATTTGCAGTACTTAGCTTTTCTAACGTGTAATTGATGAGCCTTTTTGGGGTCATCGGCTTGCCGCAGCAGCTGCATTTCTCCATCTCAAGCTCGCCGTGTTGGATAAGCGCGCTTTTATCAAATTTTACCGCTAGCTCAAAGCTATTGCCTAGCCTTACCGCTCCCGTAGGGCATACCTCGTCGCAGCGACCGCAAAATATGCAGCGTCCGCAATCAAATTCCCAAATAAGTTTAGTTTGGGCTTCGTTCATCTTAAGCTCAATCGCATTGGATGGGCAGGCGATACCGCATGCAGCACAGCCTATGCAAAGCTCATAGGTGTATTCAGGCTGCCCGCGAAAATTCTCGGGCACGATGTATGGCTCAAACGGATAAGCATAGGTCGCCTTACCATATTTTTCGGTAATGTCGAATAATTTCATCATCTTAAATCCTTTTTGCTAACCTTGCCGTCTTGGCAAAATTTCTTAAGGTCTTTTTCGGTTAGAATTTTACTCTTTCCGCTATTAATATCGACTAAAGTTACGCGCTCGGTGCATGAGTAGCACGGATCCATCGAACATACGATTAGCGCCGCATCGGAGATGTTATTTCCGCGGAATTGAAATCGTAAGCTCGGCCAGTTGTTATACGTAGCGGCGCGACATCTCCAGCGGTAAACTTTCTGAGCGTTGCCTTGCATGATCCAGTGGACGTTTTCGCCGCGCGGTGCTTCGTCGTGACCTAAAGCGTAGTTTTCCGGTCTGATCATAGTCTGTGGATCGATCATTATCGGAGTTTGCGGCATTTGATGCAAGCACTGCCTGATGATGTGGATCGATTGTTTAAGCTCTTTATATCTTACGACTTCGCGGCTGAATACATCGCCACCGTGCTCTACGGCTACTTCGAATTCTATCTTGTTGAAGAAATCATAAGGATGATCGTAGCGGTTATCGCGTTTAAAACCGGAAGCTCTCATATTTGGACCTACCGGGCTAAAATCACGCGCTACTTTGCGATCTAATACGCCCACGCCTTTCCAGCGACCGATTTGGCGTTTATCCTCCATCACGGCGTCCCAAATTTCAGAAATTTGAACGTCGAGCTTGTTGATGATCTCGATGCTTTTTCGAATTTCATTATCCGTCATATCGCGGCGAAGTCCGCCCATAATTACATTGCCGTAAGTCTTGCGGCCGCCGGTTACGAGCTGAGCTAGCTCCATAGAATACTCACGCACCCTAAAGATATGCATAAAGGCGTTGTAGTTACCTGTTACCTCGCAGGCTAGACCGATATTTAAAAGATGGCTGTGAAGGCGCTCGATCT
>CAURUZ010000002.1:0-339389 GCA_963528355.1 uncultured Campylobacter sp. | reverse complement strand
CATTGTATCTTTCCAAATCAACTTTAGAAATATGCTCCGCAATAAACGCCATTCTATCCTCCTTAAGGAATTCTATAATTTAAAGTAGATCGCTCGTATATAGACCGAACAAAGACGAGATTTCAAATTTAATCCTTTTATTGACGAGAACTTATCGTTAAAGCTGCCAATTTATATGCGATTATCGTCAATTTTTACTATAACCTTTCGTAAAATTCGCAAAAATTCAGGCGCTTTGGCGCTCGCCACCTCTTTTAAATTTAGCGTCCAAAAATACGCAGAATTTCACGCCGTATAGGTAGAAAATCCAGCTTATGTAGATCCACAGAAAGAAAAATAGCGCGACCGAAAACGAGCCGTAGATGCTAAGATAGGTTTTGTTATAAAAGACGTATTGCGCAAAAACCAGTCTTGAAAGCCACCATAAAATCGATGCTACGAGCGATGAGGCAAGCACCGCTTTTGCACGGATCTCGCGGTTGATCGCCGTAGCATAAGTAATCGCAAAGATCCCCCAAACGATTAAGTAGGGTAGAATTTTAAGCAAATTTATCCAGCTTGTAAGCTCGGTTTTATTTAGTAGCTCCTGAAGCTCGCCGCTGATATAAAACGATGCTCCAAGCCCCACGGGAGCGAGCGTCATCAGCGTCCAGTAGGTGCTTAGGCTCTTAAAAAAGCTTCGCTCGGGTGAATGCGAAATGCGCGCAATTATCGCTTCAAAATCTCCGAAAAACAACACCGACGTAACTAACACTGCGCAAAAGCCTGTTACGCCAAGGCTTAGCCCGTTTGCCATAAATTCCTCGATATAGTGCGCCATGCTCGCTTGATTTGCGGGCAGAAAGTTTGAAAAGATAAAGCCCATAATCTTATCGTAGTAGCCTTTGAAGCTCGGCAGCTGCATAAAGACGCTAAGCGAGACCATCAGCACCGGCAGTAGCGCCAAAATCGTGTGAAAGCTAAGGCTTGATGCATGGTGCATGAGCTCGGTATCGTAGAGGCGGAAGAAATTTTTGAGTCGGTTTTGCGCTTGCATAAGCGCCAGTATTAGTTTTTTCATACGGGCGATTTTACATTAAAATTTTAGAATTTCATATAAATTTGCGCAATTTTTCTTTTGTATCGTGGTATATCGTCTATAAAATTTAAAGCTAAAAAATGCGACTACAAATATATAAATTTACATCTCGAATTTAGTCTAAATTTAGGAAAATTTTTCTAATATGCTAAAAAATAATATTAAATACATCCATAACTAAAGGAAAATAATGGAACGAAGGAAAACGATGAAATTTAAAATTTCATTAGCGGCATGTATGTGCCTACTATGCAGCAGTTTGGCTGCAGCGCAAAGTGGCGGTAATTCTGCGCCTGAAAAGTCGCAGAATATGGGCGTAATCGAGGTAAATTCCGTCGGCGATAATATCAGCGAGAGCGGTATCGACGAGGGCTTTTTGAGCAAAAACGTGCAACAAGGCCTGCTTGCGGGCAAGCGCGCACTTGATCTTCCGTATCAGATCAACACGATCAGTAAGGAGATCATAAATCACCAAGGCGTCACCGGCTACGAGGAGGCGGTCAAATACTTCCCCTCCGCGCAGATTCAGATGCGCGGCGGCGCTACGGTCGGACGCCCGCAGACACGCGGCTTTGAGGGTAGCGTCGTAGGCAACAGCTTCTGGGACGGCTTTTATACGATTTCGACGACGGCGATTCCGATGGCGATGTTTGAGAGCTTTCAGGTGCAAAACGGCGTCGCAGGCTCGCTCTACGGCGCACAAAACCCGGTTGGCATTTTCAGCTACACGCGCAAGCGCCCGGTAAAAGATCAATACATAATTTGGAGCGATTATATGTCGCGAAGCAACCTAGGTCTTGGTCTTGATCTATCCGATAAATTTGAAAAATTCGGCTACCGCGCGGTGTTTTATGGATCAAACGGCGACAGACAGCCAAAGGGCTCAAATTTACAGCGCCGCTTAGCCAGCGTCACGATGGAATTTTATCCGACGGGCGATCTAACGTTTGAAACCGCAGCGAGCTATTACGAGCACAATACTAAGGGCTTTGCAGGGCAGTTTGCTCTCGGCGTGCGAGACGGCAAGATCGTAGACGGCATGGAGCTTCCAAAGGCGGTAGATTCTTCAAAGCGCGGTCTTGGGCAGAGCTTTGGAGGCATGCATCTAAAAACCACTACCGCAAGCGCAAAATTTAAATTTACGCCTACCGATAAATGGTATTTAGAGGGCGGCTTTCAGTTTCAGCGCGCCGATCGTGATACTCATGGCGTTGTAAATTATATCTTGCCTAGCACACATCCGCAATATACGAAGCCGGGCGATTATCAAACCAGACACAGCGGCGGTGCTACGGCAGCATATAGATTCGATCTGCCAAGCGGCTATCTTAAGGCAAACACGCAGTTTAATACGGGCGATATCGAGCATGATTTTAGCGTGCAGACCAATGGCTATCACTGGACGCAGGATAGATATAAAAACGCGAGTACCAACTATGTCTCGCCTACTATCGGCAATATAAACGATCCTAAAATTCTAAATTACACCGGTGCTAGGCGCGGAAGCGGGCTGTATCACTATGCGGTTTTGGATATGTATAACGTCTCGGTGCTAGACGACATCACGATAAACGATAAATTTGACGTAATGTTAAGCGCATCTAAGGCGTGGATGAGGCAGGAATCCTACAATAATCGCCAGCAAAGACTCGTCAAAGCCTATAGCGATTCGGGCTATAGCTGGGCGGGCAGCTTGATCTTTCATCCGGTAGAGGATGCCAGCATCTATTACACCTACGCAGATAGCTTGCAGCAGGGCTCTACCTATGTTTATCCCGCGAGCAGCCCATATGCGGGCGAGGTTGCCTCCACGTCGCCGTATCGCTCCAAGCAGCATGAGATCGGTGCTAAGATCCGCGTAGCCGATATGATCGATTTTAGCGTGGCGTATTTTGATATACGCCGCCCGATCGCCTACCTAAATAGCTCTACTGGACGCTACGGCATAAACGGCGAGCAGCGCAACCGCGGATTTGAGTTTATGAGCGGCGGACGAATTACGCAAAATTTAAGCGTGCTGGGCGGCTTTACCTACATCGATCCTAGGATGCATAACGTAAGCATCGCGGGCGCTAACCGCAAGGTCGCAAACGGCATACCTAAACTAAACGCAAATTTAATGCTTGATTACGTGATCCCGGGCACAAACAAGCTTGCGATCAGCACAAATTTCCACTACACCGGCAAGATGTATCTGGATGATCTAAATACCCAGCACACGCCTAGCTTTTTCGTTACCGATATCGGCGTCAGATATACGAGCGAGCATCTTTTGGGCGATAAGACCACGCTACGTTTCAACGTAAATAACGTATTTAACAAAAAATACTGGGCGGGAATGTATCCTGCTAGCGCCGACGGCGCGGGCGGTCTTAACGTAACTAGCGTACTAGGCTCGGCAAATGGCGTGACGCTGGGCGAGAGCAGAAGCTTCATGCTCTCTGCGGAGGTAAAATTTTAAAATCTAGCGGGTTTAAAATTTCTAATTGAGCGGTGCGAATGGTTATAGCGCCGCTTTTAAATTTATGAAATTTTATCGTTCTAAGCAGCAAGACTAATTTTAACGAGGCTTAGTTTTAATTCATTTTAAAATTTAAGCCTCGGATTTTGAAATTTTAAACCTTGATTTTAAAATTTAAATCTTTAAATTTTTAGATCGCCGCGCCTCGGCTTGCTCGCAAAATTTATCCGCGCGCGGTTTAAAATTTAGCCGTTTTTGGTTATAATCTTTGCAAAACCACGAAACGGAGAGCAATGAAACAAGTTTTAATCATCGCAAGCGGAAAGTTTGCGCGCCATTTTTTATCCAAAGTTTGTAAAATCAAAGATGTCATCAGATCATATCGCGTCATAGCTAAAAATACGGATGCCGTGCCCACAGAGCTTGAAAACGAGTCAAATTTTTCGGTAGAAATTTTTGATCCTACTAGCATTGAGCGGCTGCGCGTGGTGCTTAGCCTAGCGGAATTTGACCGCTGCATAGTGATAATGGATGATGAATTTGATACTAAAGTAACGCTTGAAAATTTAAAGACGCTCGCTCCGGATTTAGAGCTTTACGTGGCTGATTTTTGGGGGCTTTTGCGCGAGAATAAAAACGAGGCTCATGTAAAAATCGTAAATACCCTTGCGCTAAATTCCTCGCGCTTCATCGGTTTTTTACCCGATAGCCCCGTTTTTGCTGATAATATCGGGCTTGGACGCGGAGAGATAATGGAGGTAAAAGTGCCCGTAGGAAGCTCGTTCGCGTATAAAAAAATCAGCACGCTTTCTAATGCCAAATATCAAATTCCGATGATCTACCGCCACAATAATTACATCGTAACGACGCCCGGCTCGCGGATATATCCGAATGATACGATCTTAGTCGTTGGTGAGCCTAGTGCGCTACGAGCGGTGTTTGCTGAAGTAAAAAAGCAAAGCGGGCAATTTCCATCGCCGTTTGGGCTAAATATTTTCGCGCTAATTGATATGAAAAAAATGAGCGGCGACGAGATAGCTAGGACGGTTAGGGCGCTTGAGTTTTTGGATTTACATATTAGAAATCATAAAATTTATCTGCGAATTTTAAATCCTCTGCTAAACGACACTTTTAGCGAGCTTAAAGCGCTGTGTGAGCGGGATAAATTTGAAATTCTCATCGATTACTCGGGCGAATTAAATTTAAAGCGCGACGTGAGCGAAAATAAAGCAGGCTTGGTAGTTTGCTCAAGCGGAGTTTTCGAGGCGAAAAAAGCAGCACTTAAAGCGCTTGAAATTCCGGTGTTAAGCCTTGGTGAAGGCGAGCTAAAAGATGTGCGTAAAAGTGTCGTGCTAAGTGCCGGCGAGCGGCTTCGCGAGGAATCAAGCATCGTCTTTGACATTAGCTCGCAGCTAGGGCTAGACGTGTATTTGTATCTTTTCGGCGAGAGCGAAAAGGGCGAGTTTGCGCAAAGCTACGTGAGCTTGTCGAAGCTTTTTAAGCAGAGTTTATTCGTGATTCCTTGCGAGCGACAAAATCCGATTTTAGCGCTAGGTAGCGAGCGAGATCTGCTGCAGTTCGTGCCATTTAATGATAGAATTTTGGCGCGCAAGCTCACATCTATTTTCAATCAGGATTTGGATCAGATGTATTTTAAACTCGGCAAAAATCATCAAATTTTCGTTCCGAGCGATTACGGGTATGAAAAGTAATCGAAATTTATGTTACAATTACCCAAAAATCAAAGGCTAGCGTATGAAAATCGATCTTAATTTAGGCAAAAAATACAGCGTTTTTATCGACGAATTGCAAGAGATCAAGCTCAAAGGCAAGGTAGCGATCATCACAAATCCCAAAGTAGGCGGGCTGTGGCTTGATTTCTTACTGCAGCGGCTAGATTGCGAGCAAAAATTTATTATCACGATCCCAGACGGCGAGGAGTATAAAAATACCGCGAGCGTGGAGCAAATCTTAGAGCAGCTTTTCAGCTCCAAGCTTGATCGCAAAAGCACGCTCATCGCTCTTGGCGGTGGTGTCATTAGCGATATAACGGGCTTTTGCGCGAGTATTTATGAGCGCGGCATCGATTTTATCAATATACCTACGACCTTGTTAGCGCAAGTGGACGCAAGCGTCGGCGGCAAGACGGGCGTAAATAATCGTTTCGGCAAAAATTTAATCGGCTCGTTTTATCAGCCGCGCGCGGTTTATTGCGAGAGCAAATTTTTATCTACTCTTCCTGCGCGGGAGTTTGCTGCGGGCGTTGCGGAGGCCGTAAAGATGGCGGTATGCTTTGATGTCGAACTATTTAAATTTTTCGAGACGCACGATCTAAAAAGCGCCGATGAAATTTCGCACGTAATCGCTCGTTGCGTGGAGATTAAAGCGGGCGTCGTAAAGCGTGATGAGCGCGAAAGCGGCGTGCGTGCGGTGTTAAACTACGGACACACCTTTGCTCACGCTATCGAAAAAATTACTAATTATAAAAAATTTTTGCACGGTGAGGCTGTAGCGATCGGCATGGTGATGGCAAATGCGCTAGCACGTCGTCTTGATAAATTAAATGAGCTTGAGGAGGAGCAGATCCGCAAAGTGCTTCAAAAATTTGCGCTTCCGATAAAATTCCACGTAGAGGATGCGGCGGAATTTTACGAGCTATTTTTTCTTGATAAAAAGAGCGAAAACGGCAAGATAAAATTTATCCTGCCCGATGGTATTGGTAAATTCTACGCTTCCAAAGAGATTGCAAAAGATGAAGTAATCGCAGCGCTGAAAGAGTTTGAATGAGAGCGCTTGCGGCTATTTTTTTGATTTTTAATCTTGCATTTTGCGAGGCAAATTCTACGCTCTCCGCCGCGCACACGCGCTTAGAATCCAACGCTAGCTCCGCCGCTAGTGAGAAGAAAGATGAAAATTCTAAGCTATCCGCGTCGCTAAAAGATCAGATCCGTGTTATTGACGATGAGATTAAAAATAATATCTGGATCTCTCGCTTTTCAAATTTCATCGGCTATCAAAATTTACAAAAGCAATCCAGCCAGCTCGAAGCGGAGCTAAAAAAGAGCGCCGGCACCGATAAGATCGCAGAGATTCAAAAAAGACTTCGCGCCGTAAAAGAGCAGCTCATACTGCTAAAAGAGTATGAAAAATCTCCGTTTTTAGATATCATCGCGATGCCTGAAACTCCCGAGCCTGCGCGCATTACAAATCCTTTTTCGATAATTTCAGGTTTTTCTACGATTAGAAATTTGCAAGCTCAAAAGATGGAGCGGAAAAACGCCATAGAAAATATTAAAGCTTTAATCGATAAACTTGAAGCAAAAAGGGCGCTATATGAGCGTTTGATGCAGATAGATACGGACGCAAGCGCCATGGCGGAGCTTAAAAGCTTAGATTACGAGCTTAGCGAGTTCAGCTCCGCATACGAGATTGCGCAGACTACGTACGACGTTTACGAAAAAAAGATCAACTCCCAAATCGCCGTGCAGACCGCCGATATAAAAGCTCAAATCAAGCGCGCGGGAAACATCGCCGTATGGATACTCGTAGTCATTGCACTGTCGTTTTTATGCAAGGTAGTGGCGAAAAAATATATCAAAAACGACGAGAATTTCTACATCGTAAATAAAGCTATCAACGTTTTAAATTTCACGCTGATTGCGCTGATACTACTCTTTTCTTACATCGAGAATATGACGCATTTCGTGACGGTTTTAGGCTTTGCCTCGGCAGGTCTTGCGATTGCGATGAAAGATATGTTTATGAGCTCCTTAGGCTGGCTTACGATCGTGCTCGGCGGCAGCTTTCGCGTGGGTGATCGCATCAGGGTGCATAAAAACGGCGAGACCTACGTGGGCGATATCATCGATATTTCGGTGCTTAGGATGACGATTTTCGAGGACGTTACTATGACTACGTGGAGAGAAAATAAACGCGCCGGTAGGGTTATTTTCATACCGAATAATTATATTTTTACCGATCTTATCTCAAACTACACCCACAGCGGACTTAAGACCGTCTGGGACGGCATCAGCATACTTTTAACATTTGATAGCAACCATAAAAAGGCGATGTATCTCATAAAAAACATCGTGCGGAAGTATTCCAAGGGCTACACCGACATCGCTAAAAAGCAGATGAGCCAGTTGCGCTCGCAATATAGCATCAAAAATCCAAACGTCGAGCCTAGAATTTTCAGCTTCTTCGAGCCGTACGGCATTGAAATTTCGGTTTGGTATATGACGAACTCCTACGCGACGCTCGGGCTTCGCAGCAATATCTCGGCTGAAATTTTAGATGCGCTAAGAAGCGAGCCCGACATCAAGATCGCCTATCCCGCATACACGCTTTTTAACGGCAAAAATTATGCGGCTGCGGGCGGAAATTTTGCGGCGCAAGATCTCGGCTCCGAGCAGCAAGGCTCACAAAATTTAAACGCAGCGGCGCAGGGCGCGGGCTTTGCCACAGGAAGCGGATCCGGGAGCGAAATTTGAAAATTTATTTTAAAACGTTCGGGTGTCGCACCAATATCTACGACACGCAGCTTATAAAAAGCAACCTCAAATCGGGCGAGATCACGCACGACGAGCAGGGCGCGGACGTCGTCGTGATAAACTCCTGCACCGTTACGAACGGCGCCGACGCAGACGTGCGAAACTACGTAAATAAGATGAATCGCCTCGGCAAAAAGATATTGCTAACCGGCTGCGGCGCGGTCTCGCGCGGCGAGGAGCTGTATAAAAACGGCGCGGTCTTCGGGGTGTTCGGGATGTCGCAAAAGGAAAAGATCGACGAGTTTTTGGGCTCGGAGTCAAAATTTTATGATATCGGAGGTCTTGACGGCGTCGAAAAGAATCTGGTAAGCGACTACGAGGATCACACCAAAGCCTTTATTAAAATTCAGGAAGGGTGCAATTTTAACTGCAGCTACTGCATAATCCCCTCCGTGCGCGGCCGCTCGCGCAGCAGCTCTGAAGATGCGATCTTAAAAGAGGCGACGAGCCTTGCTGCAAACGGCTTTAGCGAGATCGTGCTAACCGGCACCAATATCGGAAGCTACGGCAAATCCGCCGGCACGAGCCTGGGCGCGCTGCTTCAAAAGCTGGGCGCGATACGCGGAATTTGCCGCATTCGCCTAGGCAGCATCGAGCCCTCACAGATCGATGAGAGCTTTCGCGAAATTTTATCCGAGCCGTGGCTGGAGCGGCATCTGCACATCGCTCTTCAGCACACTTCGCAAAAGATGCTTAGCATAATGCGCCGCCGAAATTCCGCGCTAAGGGATTTGAAGCTTTTTTGCGAGCTTGCGGAGCGCGGATTTGCGCTGGGAACGGACTTTATCGTCGCGCATCCGGGCGAGAGCGAAGAGCTTTGGCTTGAAGCGGTAGAAAATTTCAAAAAATTCCCGCTCACGCATCTACACGCCTTTATTTTTTCGCCGAGGCAAGGGACCGCCTCGGCGTCGCTAAAAGGTCGCATAGACGGCAAAACGGCGAAGGCACGGCTGAAGATGCTGCAGAACATAACGGCGCTGAATAATTATAAATTTCGTCTTTCGCACAAGGTGCCGCTAAATGTGCTGATCGAGCGGAAAAACGGAGAGTTTTATGAAGGATATGATCAATTTTATGATAAAATTTGGATCAAAAGCGATGAGGATTTGTCGAAAAAATGGATGGAGATAAGAGATTATGAGGTTAAATTTGATGGAAATTTTGCATAAAATCAAAAAAAGCAAGCTAAATATAATTCTGATTTTTTTAGTGCTGCTTATCGTTTTGCTCTCGATCGTTTATTTTAAAGATGATTCGCGATACATCACCGAGCGCGAATTTAGCGAGCTGGTGCGAAAAGATCAGATCAAGCGCGCGCATATCGAGGACGGCAATTTAAATTTTACCTACGACGGCAAACGCTATAAAATTTTAGTCGATCTCGTAGATCTTAAGGAGCTATCAAATCACGCTCTAATCAGCAAAGAAAAGGATGATGGCACGAGCGGTATCAGCGCGATCTTGGTAATTTTTACGTTCGTATTTTTTCTCTTCGTATATTATTTTGAAACCGTTTTGGCTAGACGCCGCAGGATGGACGGCACCGCGCGTCAGAGCGCTAGCGCAGGCGGCGAGCTCGGCGATCTTTCGCCAAGCGTTAGCGACGTGAGATTTAGCGACGTCGCGGGCATCAGCGAGGTCAAGGGCGAACTCATAGAGATCGTGGATTTTTTAAAAAATCCCGCAAAATACCGAAATTTTGGCATCAAGCTGCCAAAAGGAATTTTAATGATCGGCGAGCCGGGCGTCGGCAAGACCCTTATCGCAAAAGCCGTAGCCGGCGAGGCGGACGTGCCGTTTTTTTACCAAAGCGGCGCAAGCTTCGCCGAGGTCTTTGTGGGCGTCGGTGCTAGGCGGGTTCGCGAGCTGTTTGCGAAGGCCAAATCCTGCGCGCCCGCAATTATTTTTATCGACGAGATCGACGCGGTCGGCGGCAAGCGCGGTATTGGGCGCAACGACGAGCGAGAAGCGACGCTAAATCAGCTGCTGACCGAGATGGATGGGTTTGAGGAAAATAGCGGCGTGATGGTAATCGGCGCGACCAATAAAATAAATTTGATCGACGATGCGCTACTGCGCTCGGGGCGCTTTGATAGGCGCGTTTTTATTGGGCTTCCGAACTACAAAGACCGCATCGAAATTTTAAAAATTTACCTCGAGGGCAAAAGATGCAGCGCAAATATCAACAAAGTAAGCCGCCTCTGCGTGGGTTTTAGCGGCGCGGGAGTAGCGACGCTGGTAAATGAAGCCGCAATCAACGCTCTTAAGCGAGGTAGCGATACGATCGAGCTTAGCGATTTTGAAAACGTGCGAATGAGGGTCTTTTACGGCGTGCAAAAAAGTAGAATTCTCACCGAATACGAAAAGGAGATCCAGGCGTTCTATCAGGGCGCAAAGGCGCTTAGCGCGTATTGGTATTCGTTTGATTTCGAAAAAATCGAGCTTTTAAACGATAAATTTTTAAACGAGGATTTCGAGATCGAATCCAAAACGCAAATTTTAAATCAAATCAAAGTGCTTTTAAGCGGCATGGCGGCGCTACAGATCCATAAAAACGACGCTTTTTCAAATTCCGCTAGCGACGTAAAGCAGGCTATCTCACTGGCGCAAAAGATGGTTTTCGAGCTCGCTATGGGCGATAGCTTTACCCCTAGCGCGCAGAGCGTGAATAAAATTTTGCAAGATTGCTACGACGAGGTAAGCGAGATAATCCGCACGATGCAAGATAAGCTAAATCAAATTTCAAAGCAAATTTTCGTCTATGAGTTCATAACTTTCGAGGATGTTCAAAAGATTTGCGAATCTGATGGTGTGGAGCAAGAAGGAGTCTCCGCGCAAGAGCAATATTTGCAAAAGCCGGAAAAAGATAGCGAAAGCTCTGAAGAAAAGCCGCAAGACGGCACGCTAAATTTCGATTAAATTTTAAAATTTAAAATTCTAATAAAGGAGAGAAAAATGGTAAAAATAGGTGTTTTAACGATCAGTGATCGCGCTAGTGGTGGCGTTTACGAGGATTTAGGAGGCAAAGAGATAATTGCCGTGATGGATGATTGGCTAACTTGCGAGAAAGAGTATTTTTATGAAATAGTTCCAGATGAGCTAGAGCTGATCAAAGATAAGCTGATTTATCTTTGCGATGAAGCGGGTTGTGATTTGGTACTAACCACGGGTGGCACGGGTCCTGCTCCACGCGATGTAACGCCTGAAGCGACCGAAGCGGTAAGTGAGAAATTAATGCCAGGCTTTGGCGAACTAATGCGCGCAGAAAGCCAAAAGATCGTGCCTACGGCAATTTTATCGCGTCAGATAGCAGCGATCCGCAAAAAATCTCTGATTATAAATTTACCGGGTAATCCAAAAGCGATTAAAGAGTGCCTTCTACCAGTGTTTCCTGCCGTGCCGTATTGCATTGATCTAATGGGAGGAAATTACATAACAGCGGATGAAAATAAGATAAAAATATTTCGCCCTAAACGCAAATAATTCGCAAAATTTAGCAGGAATTAAATGATTTATGATATTATTTAGGTGCAAATTTAAGGAAAAATATGAAAATAAATCACAACGATATTTTGGAATTTCATAAATATTTTAGCAAAATCAGCCACAGCAAAGGTCGTATTCGTATCCGCGTAAGTCCTAAAATTAGAGAGTTGCGAGATAGCGTGAGCGAAGAGAGCCTAAAGGCTAAAATAGCTGCAATTCGCGGGATAAAAGAGTATAAATTTAACTCTCTAATCGGCTCGCTGACGATTCATTATGATGAAAGCGTTTTCCCGATGCACCTTTGGGAGCAGTTTTTAAGCGGCATAAGTTCGCCTGAGCTAATAGCGCTCGTAAATTCCAATATAGAGGCGATTTCTTGAGCGAAGAAGCATTACGTAGTACCAAAAAATCGCGTAGAATTTCTAATAAATCTCGGAATTTAAATGAGGTGCAAATTGCAGATATCTCTCTTTTGCTCGAAAAAGAGGCGCAAATTTTGCAGTTTTATTCGCTGGGTGCAGTTAAATTTCAAGATAAAAAGTTAGGAGAAATTCTATCTTTACGAGCCGAATTACTTGAGCGGGTGTTAGATTTTGCAAATTCTTGCGGGCTTGGCGCCACGCCTCCTGAAAATAGCAGCGAGGCACTGGTTGCAAAAGGTATGAATGAGTTTTTGGCTTCGGCGCTTTTGATAGAAAAAAGCTCTATGATGTTTTATGACGATCTAATTAATTCGTGCAAGAACACGGAATTTAAAGAGCTGCTGTATAAGGCGCAGGCGGTTTCGTATAATGAAATTTTGCCGATTTTAAAGGAATTAAATTCTAAATGCGAGGTTGATTCAAATTCTTTGAATTTCACTGATTTATTAAATGAAATTTTAAAAAATCCGCAGGGATTAGAGCGGATATTTCAAAAATACGATTTGCAAAATATCTTAAATAGCGCATTTTCCAATTTAATTAAAGGAATTTTGCAGAAAAATTAAATTAGGATTGCAAAAATCTAAAAAAGTCGCTATAATATCAAAATCTATGTAAAGTTGATAAAATGACTTTATAATCTTAACACAAGGAGAATGAAATGCCGATCCCATTTCTAGCAGGTTTTGCGCTTGGTTGCGCGGCGGTTTACGCTTATAACAATCGAGATAAAATCAAAGAAGGTGCGAATAAAATCGTAAGTAGCAAAAGTGTCGAGGAGCTAAAAAATAGCGTCAAAGGCGGAGCGGAAAAATTAAGCAAAAAATCAAAAGAAATTTTTGCGGAAGCCAAAGAAGGCTTAGACGATGTTGCCGAAGCTGTAAAAAGCAAAAGAAAGTCTGGTAGTAAAAAAGCTGCGACAAGTAGCGCTAGCACTGAAACTAGCACTGCAAAAAAAACTAGAAAAAAACCGGGACCAAAACCTGGATTTAAAAGAACTAAAAAATCCACTGCGAGCGCTAAGACTGGCGCAACACAGGTAGGTGAGACGTCCGCAGCATCTGCTACTCCGCTTAATATCCCGCAGATCGTAAAAATGGATGATAATTCTTCGGCTAAATTTACGTCCGCAGACGATAAATCAGAGAAATAGAGGCCTAAATGAATAGATCACTTACGACACAGCGTTCTCCGCTGGATCACTTTTTAAGCGGCGCTATAGCAGGGGCGATCGGCGGTTGCGCCGTAGAGCTCGTTAAAGCTAAAGAAGGCAAAAGCAAATCTAAAGCGATTCGAGATGCGCTAGATATTGCGCTAAGCGGCGGTATCATCGGCGGCGGCGCGATTTACAGCGCAAATAAGCTCGTACAAGGTGAGTATCTACGTGCCGCGGCGGGCGTCGCAGTATGTGTAGGCGCGCTCATTGCGGGTAGAAATTTTATTCTTAAGGTAGGCAATGAGTAATCCGTATATCACAAAAAAAGATTTGAAAGAAATTCTAGACGATTACGATTTTGGTAGTAAAAAATATGCTAGCGGCTCTGCGGGTAGCTTTGCTGGTGACGAAAAGCTCGGCGGTTGGGCTAAATGGATAAACGAGCGGGTAAATTCTGCACCTTTTAACGGCTCAGTTTCTGACAATGGCTCGGATAATAAAGATTCCGCCGCCCAAAGCTCAAGCGACGTAAATTCTACTCAGGGCTCCGCTTTCGGTGGAATTTTTAATTCCCTGGGTGGCAGGCAAAACGCGAACGGCTTATTTGGTAACAACTCATTTATCACAGGCATCGTTCTGGGGGCCGCAGCGACCTATTTTCTCACCGACGAAAACGCGCAAAAAAAGCTTTTTAAGCTCATCGCAAAGGGCACTGAGATGTTTCAGATGGGCATCGAAGAGATGAAGGA
Organism: uncultured Campylobacter sp.; assembly: GCA_963528355.1. GTDB lineage: Bacteria > Campylobacterota > Campylobacteria > Campylobacterales > Campylobacteraceae > Campylobacter_B. Next base: position 325,484 of record CAURUZ010000002.1, on the reverse strand, counting down.
GCGCTTCGAAGACGCCAAGGCAGAGATGCAAGAGTAGTCGATGCAAAATTTTAAAATTTTACATGAGACTAAAACTAGACTACGGCTAAAGATCGTCGGTTTTAGAGATATCGATGCGAGTGCACTACAAAAAGCAACTGCGAGGCTTGAAGGCGTAACGGAAGCTAGATTTAACGCTAAAATCGGCTCTTTGATCCTTAAGCTTAACGCGGGTGCGAATAGGGCAGGAATTCTAAAGCAACTTGAAGCTTTAAATTTAAGCGAGCTAAAATCAATTATCCCCGCTAACCATAAAAATTTACCGAGCAAAAATGAATTTATCTTAGCGCTTCTTGCGTTGGGGGGAAATTTAATCTTCCGCACTTCGCCTTTAGCGCGCGCATTTAGCATCGTGGCGTGCATGCCTATCTTAAAAGAGGGCATTAAAGAAGGCTTCCGCCACGGGCTTACTTCAAAGGGCTTGGAGGCTGCCGCTGTCGGGATTTCGCTCGCTCGCGGCGATGTATTTGCCGCAAACAGCACCAATACGATGCTTGCTCTTGGCGAATATATGGAGGAGAGCACCGTTTATAAAAGCGACGATCTGATCCGCGAGCTCGCCCGCCCGGACATCGCCGAGGCGTGGGTCGAGATAGATCAAAACGGCAAAAAGACCGAAGTCAAAATCGCAACCTCCAAGCTAAAGGTAGGCGATATCGTGGTCGTGGGCGCGGGCGATATCATAGCCGTGGATGGGCACGTCGTAAGCGGCGAAGCGATGATAAATCAAGCCAATATGACGGGCGAGTCGGTCGCGGTGAAAAAATCTCGCGGCGATAGCGTATTAAGCGGCACGATCGTAGAGGAGGGCAGGATCCGTATCTGGGCGGAAAACGTCGGCGAAAACACCTCCACGCAGCGCATCAAGCACTACATCACGGCGTCGCTGAATGAGCGCTCCAGCATCGGTATGCATACGACCCACCTAGCCGACAAGCTCGTGCCGGTAACCTTCGGGCTTGCGGGCGTGTCCTATCTGATAAATCGAAATTTTATGAGCGTGGCTTCGGTGCTGCAGGCGGATTACTCGTGCGCGCTTAAGCTGCCTACGCCGGTTGCTTTTAAATCAAGCATCTCAAAGGCGGGAAAGAACGGGATTTTGATCAAAGGCGCCAAGGCTCTTGAGTCGCTTGCGAGCGCCGACACCTTCGTATTCGATAAGACGGGCACGCTTACGTACGGCAACCTGGAGGTCGCCGAGATCATATCGTTTGACGAGCGCTTTAGTAAAAACGATATTTTAAATTTAACCGCGAGCGCCGAGGAGCATTACTTTCATCCCGTAGCCGAGGCGATCGTGGATGCCGCCAAAAAGCACGGCTTTATCCACAAACATCACGACGAGGTGGAATTCGTCGTCGCTCACGGCGTTAAAACAAGCATCGAGGGCAAAAAGCTCATCATCGGCTCGCGCCACTTCCTAGAGGACGACGAGATGATCTCGTTTGCGGCGCATGAGCAGACCATCGATCTTGCGATGCAAAAGGGGCTCGCGCTGCTCTACATCGCATTTGACGGCAGGCTTTTGGGGCTCATCGGGCTTAGAGACGAGGTGCGCGCAAACGCTCGCGCCGTCATAGCTAGGCTCCGTGAGCTGGGCGCTAAACAGATCGTCATGCTAAGCGGCGACGTGAGCTCAAAAGCCCGCGCCGTAGCCAAAAAGCTCGGCGTAGATCGCTATTACGGTGAGCTGCTGCCGACGCAAAAGACCGAAATCTTAGAGCAGTTAAAAGCCGAGGGGCGAAAGGTGGTCTTTGTGGGCGACGGCATAAACGATGCGCCGAGCCTGATGAAGGCAGACATCGGCATTAGCATGCTAAACGGTGCAGAGATCGCCAAGGCTTCCGCTCAGATCGGGCTTTTGAAAAACGACATCGAGGGCGTCGCACAGGTAAAGGCGCTGGCCAACGACACGCTGCGGCTCGTAAATCGAAATTTCAACGCTACCGTGGGGATAAATTCGATCATTTTATTTTTGGCGACCTTTGGCGCGCTAAGTCCCGTAGCTACGGCACTGCTTCATAACGGCACGACGATAGGACTACTACTGAATTCTATCAAAGGGGTAAAATTTGAGCATTGAAGATAAAATTTTGGATCTAAATTTTCAGCGCAAAGCGGCTAAAGTGACGCTGGGAGTGAGTATGGGTATCACGGCTCTAACCGCGCTGAATATGAACTCGCGCATGTCGCAGCTGCATAAAGTTTCGGGTGCAGTGATGCTGGCAAGCGCAATCTGGCACGCTAGCCTTTACGGCTCGCCGTACAGCGAGTTTTTACAAAATAGAAAAGCAAAGAGCAGGGGCAGAAAGAGATCCGTAGCAAATTTAGCTTTGGAAAATCTGCCGGACGGCAAAAGTACGTCAGTAAAAAGCACGCCCCCAAAAAGAAAGCCTCGCGCCCGCAAAAGCGCCTAGCGGCATAGTGCGTCGCGGCTTTAAAGCGCAAAGATAAACTCTAAAGCCGCTAAATTTCTTTAAACGCAGTTGCCGAATGAAATGTCGTAAGCGGTGAAATTTACGCCGTTTGCGACTAATTTATAATCAATAATCTCTCACTTTGTAAATTTAAGTGATATTTGTATTTTTAAATTATGCGTTCATATTTCCGCTTGTAAATTTTACATTTAGCGGCTATGTCGGTCGCTAGCTACCGAAATTTTAATCCCAAACGTCTCAAATATTCTTTAAATTTTTTCACCCGTCTTTACCTGCCGCAAATTTAAATTTCGCTACAATCGCTTTTTAAAATTTTGCGCCGAGCGCGCGAAAAGAGGCTAAAAAAGCCAAAAAGCTAAATTTAAAGGATCAAGATGGAATTTCAAATAGACGCTGCAGACGGCGCGGCGCGCGCCTGCACGATCCGCACGGCGCACAGTACGATCCGCACCCCCGTTTTTATGCCGGTCGGCACCGTGGGTGCGGTCAAGGCGCTCGATGCTACGGACGTAGCGCAGCTTTTAGGCGCGCAGATCATCCTTGCTAACACCTATCACATGTATCTGCGCCCGGGCTCGCGGGTGGTGGCGGGCTTCGGCGGGCTGCACGGATTTACGAAATTTCCCCACAGCTTTTTGACCGACAGCGGCGGTTTTCAGGCTTTTAGCTTGCGCGCAAACACCAAAAACGACGAGGGCGGTATAAAATTTAAAAGCCACATCGACGGCAGCATGCATTATTTCACGCCGCGCTCGGTGCTGGATACGCAGTATGAGCTAAACTCCGATATTATGATGATTTTAGACGATTTAGTGGAGCTGCCGCGCGAGCCTGGCGCATTGAGCTTCGATGATAGATCGCGGCTTAAAAAGCGGATCGATCTAAGCGTTGCGCGCACGATAAAATGGGCTAGCGAGGCGATAGATTATCACGAGACCATGAAATCTCGCGGCCTGCACGCGCATCAAAACATCTTCGGTATCATCCAAGGTGGCACCGACCCGCAGGCTCGCAAATTTTGCGCCGAAGCGCTGTGCGAGATGAGCTTTGACGGGCTTGCGATCGGAGGGCTCAGCGTGGGCGAGAAAAACGAGCTGATGTACGACACGGTAGAAGTCATGATGCCATACGTCGATGCGGCGCGCCCGCGATATTTGATGGGGGTCGGCACGCCTGAGGATCTCGTCGAAAACGTCGCTCGCGGCGTGGATATGTTCGACTGCGTGATGCCTACGCGCAATGCCCGCAACGGCACGCTATTTACGAGCTTCGGCAAGATCAGCATCAAAAATGCGGGCTTTATCAGCGATCACGATCCGATCGATCCGCACTGCGACTGCTACACGTGCAAGCGCTTCAGCCGCGGCTACCTAAATCATCTATTTCGCGCGCGAGAGCTTAGCTTTTATCGCCTGGCTAGTATTCACAACCTGCACTATTACCTGCGCCTTGCTGCGGATATGAGAGAGGCGATCATGCACGGACGGTTTGCCGAGTTTAGGCGGGAATTCTACGCCACGCGAAGTGGGGCGCGAGATTAAATTTTAGTAGGCGAGGGCGTGGAATTTAGCGCGGTTGGTTAAATTTAAACGCGATAAAATTTGGGCAGTGAAATTTTAAGAGCTGCGTAGCGTGGAGCTTGTAGCTTTAAATTTGATTTAAATCCGCGCTTAGGCTTTGGCATCAATTAGAGTTTTATTTTGGCAAAATTTTATTATGATAGAGAGCTATGTCTTGGAATTTCGCCGTAGAATGCGATGTGAAATTTGGCTTTGAATTTCGCGCCAAATTGCGTGGATAAAATTCTGCGTCGATATGTGCTGAGCGCGCGAGATTTAAAGATGGATTTTAATGGTAGGATTTTACAGACGCGATGTAAAATTGCTATGGTTTTTGTCAGATAAAAGGGGACATTGCATCGAAATTCGAAGTATTGGTGTATTTTTGTAAGCCGTGCGTTACGCGTATAAAAGACATATATTGCTTTAGGGCGTGCGATCTGCGCCTACAATTGCGGAATTTTATTGCGATAAAATTTCAATGTGGTAGAATTTTACTTTGATAAAGTTCAAATTTCCGCCAAATTCTGTCTTTGTGCTAAATTTTGCAATGAAATTTTGAGCAGAATTCTATCATAGTAGAATTTCATCGTAACTAAATCTGCGGCAAAATTTTGTAAAATTATTTTTTAATCCGCCTTAGCATACAAAATCCAAGAAAATAAAGCGGCGACATAACGATAAAAATTATGATGTATCTCCACGCCGTGCTCGCAAAAAATAGTCCCGTAAGCTCCATAAATTTTATCGATGCACCAGTATAGCGGTCGCCGATGCCGATGAAAATAATAGCCGCGAGCTCTACGAGCAGCGCAGGAGCAAATAGGATCGAGCCTGCGGTTTTGAAAAACATAAATGCAAAAGCCTTGAACTTATAATAAAACGAAATGAGCCCAAATCCGATCACGCCGCAGATGAAAATTTGCTCGAACTCATCCAGCCCCAGGCTCTTATCCTGCAGGATCGTAGAGATGACGCACAGGATGATAAAGACGTTGTAATTCGCCATTTGACGCATCGGGTATTGATCGTGTGTCGCTATGGAGAGTAGGTTTATCGCGCGGTTAAGCGGCAGCAGATAAAATAGCGCAAAACTGAGGAAAATCAGCAGATCCATCACCATATAAATCGTGTCTTGATTGACATAAGCTTCGATCTGCGAAAAAGATAGAAATATGCTTGCGATTTGCGAACGGAATATCAAAATAATGACTATCGGCACTATGGGCAGGATTATGGATTTAAGTCCTTCCTTACGGATGGATGAAGTATAAATTTTACTCTCGACGCTTTGTGTGGTGCGCAGATCGTCGGTTTGGACGAACTCAAATCCAAAGAATTTCGGTTTTTTTGCACTCGTAGGCTTGACTTTGCGGTTAATTTTAAAATTCTTAAATTTTTTTGCGACCTTCGCTTCTTTTATGGCAGATATATCCTCTGCGATATTTTTGGTGGAGCTTTGAAAGGATGGCACTTCGGATACATTGTTTTCTACGGAATTCTTATCGCCAAAAATTTCATCGTTTTGCTTTGCAGATTCTTTTGGCTGTGGGGCTACTTTTTGCGCTACGCGGTCTTTGGATTTAGAGCCCTCGACGCGCTTTATATTTATCGCGCTGGATGCTAGCGTGTCGAAGCTTACCTCATCGCCGTCGGTTAGGCTAGGATCGCGCTCGCCTAGCATTTCGTAGCTATACTCGACCCCGCCCGTGGCGACTATGACATTTTCACCTCTGATAAATCCGATAAGTCTCATATACTAACATTCCCCGATTTTTTAATGAGAAATATTAGTCAAAATGAACTTAAAAAACGATTATTCTACGGTGACGCTTTTGGCTAAATTTCGCGGCATATCCACGTCATTGCCAAGTCTGACGGAGATTTCAAGAGCTAGAATTTGTAAAATTATCATCATCTCAAAAAACTCGCTCATCGCGTGGCTCTGCTCGCTCGTTTTGATAAAATCATCCGCGACCTCGGGCTCTTCCGGGCTGATAGCTAAAATATACGCATCGCGCGCGGCAAGCTCTTCGACATTGCTTTTCGTTTTTTCGTAGAGCAAATGCTTTGGCATCAGCGCAACCGTAAAGAGATTAGAATCGGCAAGAGCGATCGGTCCGTGCTTCATCTCGCCGCTCGGATAGCCCTCCGCGTGTAGATAGGAGATCTCTTTGAGCTTGAGCGCGCCCTCAAGAGCGAGCGGATAGAAAATGTCGCGACCGATAAAGAAAAAGCCGTGTCCGTGCAGATAGTGCTTACTCATGCGGTAAATTTTATCTTGCAAGCCGTCTTTGATCTTTAAAATTTGCGGGATATGAAGCATCGCTGAAATTTCAGCGGAATTCATGCGCGCCGAGATGACCTCGCGCAGATTTGCAAGATACACCACAAACATCCATAGCACCATAACCTGCGTCGCAAAGGCCTTCGTAGATGCCACACCCTTTTCGATGCCGGCGCGGGTGAGGATCACGCTGCCTGCCATGCGCACGATCGAGCTGTTATCGACGTTGCAGATCGCAAGCGTTCTAAGACCGGCTTTTTTAGCGATATGCAGCGCCTCTAAGGTGTCGGCGGTCTCGCCACTTTGCGAGATCACGATAAATAAGGAATTCTTGTTTAAAAAGGGTTCTTTATAGCGGAATTCGCTGGCGACTTCCACTTTCGTGCGGATTTTAGTGATGCGCTCGAAAAGATACGAACTCACGAGCGCGGCGTGATAGCTCGTGCCGCAGGCACATAACACGACCTCGTCGATTCCTTCAAACATCGCCTCGTCAAGCTCGTCAAATTTTATCTTGCCGCCCTTGATCACGCGCCCCATCATCGTTTCGGTTACGACTTGCGCTTGCTCGTAAATTTCTTTTTCCATAAAAAATCTAAAACCCTCTTTTTGCGCGTAGCCTTTATCTTTCGGAAGCTCACTAAAGGCGCAATTATGCGGTTTAGAGTTTTTAAAAATGTCGATCTGCCCGAGCTTTGCGACGCCGTAAATTTGATCGTCCAGATACGCAGCCGTATTTGCAAGCCCGATGAGTGGAGCGTCTGAGGAGCTAAAGAAAATTTCGTTTTTATCGTTTTTTGCGACGATGAGCGGAGCTGCGTTTTTAGCAAAGAAAATTTCGCCGGGTGCTGCCTTCGTGATTAAAAGCGTAGCGTATGCGCCTTTTAGTCGTTTAATTGTAGCTTCATATGCCTTAAATGCGTCGTTACTAGCCTTGAAATTTTTTTCAAAAAGATGCACGATTACTTCGGTATCGGTCTGGCTTAAAAATTTCACGCCGTCCGCTTCGAGCTCGTCCTTTAGCTCGATGTAGTTTTCGATGATGCCGTTATGCACGACGAAGCTAAAATCTCCAAAATGCGGATGCGCGTTAAGCTCGGTGGGCTTTCCGTGCGTCGCCCAGCGAGTATGTCCGATCGCAACGCCAAAGCCTTGCGAAGTGAAATCTTTCATCTTTTCTTCGAGATTATTAAGCTTGCCGACCGCTTTGAAATACTTTATATTTGCGCTCTGATCCATTACGGCGATCCCCGCGCTGTCGTATCCTCGATATTCGAGTTCTTTCAGTCCGTTTATTATGATTTTTTTCTTTTCGGCGTTTCCTATGTAGCCTACGATTCCACACATTTTGCTTTCCTTGTTTAAAATTTGGCGCCCATTTTACTACGCTATTTTAAATTAACGAAATTCGGCTCTAAATTTAGTCCGCTTATCCGTTTTGTAAGCAAAAAATTATATAATTAGCACAAAATTTGGCTTGGGAAATCGATGGAAATTTTAGAAAAACTACAAAGCGGCGAGAGATTAAATTACGAAGACAGCGTGAAATTATGGGATTTAGATCTTTTCGATCTGGGCAAATTCGCCTTTGCTATTCGCAAAGAAAAAAACGGCAAAAACGTCTATTTCAACGCAAATCGTCATATCAATCCTTCGAATTTATGCGCAGATACCTGTAAATTTTGCGCATTTTCGGCGCACCGCAAGAACGAAAACGCCTATACGATGAGCGACGATGAGATCATGCGTATCGTGGACGAGACGGTAGCGCGCGGCACGAAGGAGATTCATATCGTAAGCTCGCACAATCCATTCGTTACGCCGCAGCAATATTTGGGAATTTTCAAAGCGATAAAGCAAAAATATCCGCTTCTGCACATCAAGGCGATGACCGCGGCGGAGATCGATTACTGGCGGCGAAAGTGGAAGATGAGCTACGAAGAGACGATAGAGCTGATGATGCAAAGCGGCGTGGATTCGATGCCCGGGGGCGGCGCCGAAATTTTTGATGAACAGATCAGGGATAAAATTTGCAAAGGCAAGGTCTCAAGCGAGCAGTGGCTACGTATCCACTCGCTGTGGCATGCACGCGGGCGCCAGAGTAACGCCACGATGCTCTTTGGTCATATCGAAAGCCGCGCTCACCGCATCGATCACATCTTGCGTATCCGCGCGCTGCAAGATGAGAGCCTAGCTCGCGCTAACGGCGGCGGTTTCAACGCCTTCATCCCGCTCGTGTATCAGCGCGAGAACAACTACCTGGACGTAAAGGGCTTTTTGGGCTCGGTCGAAATTTTAAAAACGATCGCGATTAGTAGAATTTTACTCGACAACGTCGCGCATATCAAGGCGTATTGGGCGACCTCGACGCTAAGCTTAGCCCTTGTGGCGCAGGATTTCGGTGCGGACGATCTTGACGGCACGATCGAGAACGAAAGCATTCAAAGCAGCGCCGGCGCCGGTAGCAAAAAAGGGCAGAGCAAGCGCGATTTTATCGATATGATCAGCACGGCGGGCTTTGTGCCCGTAGAGCGTGACAGCTTGTATAATCAGATCGAAATTTACGAATAAATTCTAAAGGAGGAGCAAGTGGAGAAATTCTTTCATCTCGCCGCGGCAAAAACGTCGGTAAAACAGGAGCTTATCGCAGGGCTTACTACGTTTTTGGCGATGATTTACATCGTGCCGGTAAACGCTAACATTATGAGCATCGCAGGTATGCCGTTTGATGCGCTGGTTACGGCAACCGCGCTTATTACGATAATCGCGACGCTATTTAACGGGCTCTTTGCAAATACCCCCGTTGCGCTTAGCGTCGGCATGGGGCTAAATGCGTATTTTACCTTTGCGTTGTGCGTGGATGCGAAGATGCCGTGGCAGAGTGCACTTGGCATCGTAGCGATAAGCGGGGCGCTTTTTACCGTGCTTTCGTTTACGAACTTTCGCGTTTGGGTTATCAAATCTATCCCACTTGATCTGCGTCGCGCAATAAGTGCGGGTATTGGGGCTTTCATCTGCTTCATCGGACTTAAGCAGATGGGTGTCATCGCGCCTAGTCAGGCGACGCTAGTAACTTTAGGAAATTTAAAAGATCTAAACGTTTTACTTGGAATTTTAGGCTTAGCAGTCGTGCTGGTGCTCTTCGTGCTTAGAATCAAGGCGGCGTTTATCTTAAGCATTTTGATTACTTCGTGCGTTGCGTGGGTGGCTGGAATTTCGCCCGCACCACATGGCATAGTAAGCGCACCAAGCGGCATAACGCCGATATTTGCTAAGCTAGATATCCCCGGAGCGCTAAAGCTCGCGTTCGTGCCTTTTATAATCACATTTTTCGTCACGCATCTATTCGATAGCATCGGCACTCTAACCGGCGTAGGAAATCGCGCGGGACTTTTTGGAGAGAATAGCAAAGATGGCATGAAAAAACTATCTAGAAATTTAACCTCCGATGCGATAGGTAGCGTCGCAGGAGCCGTTATCGGCACAAGCACGGTCACTGCATTTGCCGAGAGCGCGAGCGGCGTGGAAGCGGGCGGTCGCACGGGACTTACCGCGGTATTTTGCGCTATATTTTTCGTGCTGACGCTGTTTATGCTGCCGCTATTTAAGGCGATCCCGGCAAATGCGATCTATCCGATCCTCGTAATGGTCGGGGTTTTAATGTTTAGCGAGCTTGGCAAGATCGATTATAGCGACGCGGGAATTCTAATCCCTGCGTTTTTTATAGTATTTTTGATGCCTTTTACCTATTCGATCACCAACGGCTTAAGCTTCGGCTTCATCGCATATATCGTAGTTAGACTTGCTCAGCGCAGGATAAAAGATTTAAATTTCGGCGTTTTGACGCTTGGATTTATCAGCGTTTTAGTATTTTTAATGCATTAAATTTTAAGGAAAGATATGAGATTTTATAGTTTTGACGAGATGGACCGCGACGCAAGAGTTATAGCAAAGCAGGTTAGGGACGAATTTATGCCCGATGCAATCGTGGCGATCGCTAGAGGCGGGCTCACATTCGGTCATGCACTAGCCAACGCGCTTGATATGCGGACGATATTTTCGATAAATTCCATCCACTACGCAGATACCAAAAAGCTCGACACCATCGACGTTTTCAACGTGCCCGATCTGGAGCTTTACAAGCGCGTGCTGCTGGTGGACGATATCATCGACAGCGGCGACAGTATGGTCGAGATCAAGCGCGTGCTGCTGGAGAAATTCCCGCAAATAGAGCTTAAAACCGCGGTGATTTTTTACAAACCCAAGGCGCTCATCCAGCCCGATTTTAAAATTTCAAAGACGGATGAGTGGATAAATTTCTTTTGGGAAAATTATACGATAGAGGAATGAAGCGGCGCGCGGTTAAATTTAGCGGCTAAATTTTAAATGATTCGGCGGCTTAAATTTTATAAATTTCGGCCGTAAAATTTAGGCTGTAAATTTAAAGCGCCCGCAGCGAGGTTGAGAGTGAAGAAGCTTTATCAAAACGAAATTTTCGTAATCTCCGTAATGTGCCTGTTTCAGGGCATATTTTTGCTTTATGCGATCTCAAATTTAAGCATCAGCTACTACGAGGCTGAAATTTTTTACGATAAAAAATCCCTCGTTTCGCTAATAGCAAATTTAAGCTGCGAAATTTTTGGGCGCAACGACTACGCCTTGCGCATACCGTTTATTTTGATCCACTTCGCAAACGCCGCGATGATCTATAAAATTTCAAAATTTATTCTAAAGCGCCGCTTCGATAGAGTGGTCGCTACGGCGCTATTTATGGCGCTTCCTGCGTCGATGAGTAGCGCGATTTTACTAAATCCGGCGGGCATCATCGTTTTTTTCACGCTGCTGGCGATCTATTTTGCAAAGAGCGAATACAATATCGCGCTTTTCGTGCTTCTATCCGTTTGCGCCTTGATCGATCGAGCGTTTTTTATGCTCTACGTAGGCTTTGGAATTTGGGCGCTTTATACGCGCAAAAAGGAGCTTTTGCTACTTTGCATAGCGCTATTTAGCTTCAGCGTGATCTTTTACGACGTAAGCTCGGAGGGCAAGCCGAAGGGATATTTTTTAGACACCGTGGGCGTTTTTGCGGGCGCGTTTTCACCTCTCGTGTTTTTATTTTTCATCTATACGATCTATAGAATTTGGATCAAAGAGGAAAAGAGCCTGCTGTGGTTCATCGCCACGAGCGCGCTTTGTCTGACGATGCTTTTTTCGCTAAGACAGCGCGTGCCGCTTGAGATGATGCTGCCGTATTGCGTCATCGCTACGCCTTTGATCATTCGGGTTTTGTTTAATTCATACCGTGTTAGATTGCCTAAATTTCGTACCTTTCACAAGATCGCCGTGGGTGTGACGCTGGTAAGCTTAGCGGTAAGCTATTTTGCAGTGATTTTTAGCGATGTGATGTATGAGGCGATGTTCGCAAACAAGCCGCAGCGGCATTTTATCTATAAATTTGACATAGCTAGGCAGCTGGCAAGTGAGCTAAAAAATCGCGGAGTAAAAAGCGTAAGCTGCGAGGACGAGAGGCTCTGCCTGCGCCTGAAATTTTACGGACTGCCTAGCGGAAGCGGCGCTTTTATCTACGCGGATGAGCCGGAATATGTCTCGGATCATAAAAATTCGATACAAAATATAGATATTTACAAGCGAGGCGTGCGAATTGCAAAATTTTATGTTAAAATATAAACAAAATTTTTATGAAAGGTAAAAATTATGAAAAAAGCATTTACTATGATAGAGCTGATTTTCATCATCGTGGTGGTTGGAATTCTAGCGGCGGTGGCGGTGCCTCAAATCAATCGAAATAGCCTTGTGGAGGCGGCAGATCAAGTAGCTGCTCATATTCGCTATACTCAGCAGCTGGCTATGAATGATAACAAATTCGATCCTAATGACCCGAATTGGTTTAAAAAACTTTGGAGAATTCAATTCAGTCAAACTACCGCCAAAGGAAGTGCCGAGGGTTGGACTTACACTGTGTATTATGATAGCACTATGAGCGGTAATCCTAACGGTAGTGCGGATCTGTCTGATCTATCAAGGGTTGATTTTGCCATAGATCCGCAAAATCCAAATAAAATTCTAAGTGCAGGCTTTCAAAACCAAGCGATAAATAGAAATGCTGAAAGAATCAATAAGAAGCTGAATTTAAGCAAAACTTACGATATTAGAAATGTCGAATTTACTAATTGTGGAGATCGGGCAAATCAAACTATAGTCTTTGATTCTTATGGGCGTCCTATGGGACAGGTAGCTGACTCTACGGTGCCATATGATAGGCTTTTTGTAGGACAGAACCCATGCACAATCACACTTACGAATAATGCGGGCGAGCATGCCCTTATTACCATCCAACCCGAGACCGGATACGTAAATTATACTTTGGCTTCCAATACCGGTCCCGGAGGGCAATAGGACTAATAAAATTTTAGTCAAATTTAAGTAAGCGCAAGGAGAATGATGAAAAAATACATAATGACGCCGATTTATTACGTAAACGACGTCCCGCATATCGGTCATGCATACACGACGATCATCGCCGATACGATGGCTAGATTTTACCGTCTGCAAGGACACGAGGTGTTTTTTAAAACGGGCACCGACGAGCACGGCCAAAAGATCGAGGAGGCCGCAGCTAAGCACGCTCAGAGCCCGAAGCAGTACGCAGACGGCGTAAGCGCTAAATTTAAAAACTTGTGGGACGAATTTGACATTAGCTACGATATGTTTTCGCGCACTACCGATGCCGCGCACGAGGCGGCGGTACAAAACGTATTTCGCAAGATGTATGAAAAGGGCGACATTTATAAGGGCGAATACGAGGGCAACTACTGCGTAAGCTGCGAGAGTTTTTTCCCTTCCGCTCAGCTAATCGACGGCGAGTATTGCCCCGACTGCGGCAAAAAGACTAAAATTTTAAAAGAGGAGAGCTATTTTTTCAGGCTTAGCGCCTACGCAGGGCGGCTTTTAAAATGGTACGAGGACGAAAAGTGCATCCTGCCCCTAGGCAAAAAAAACGAGGTCGTAAGCTTCGTAAAAGGCGGTCTGAAGGATCTTTCGATCACGCGAACGGGCTTTGATTGGGGCGTTAAAATTCCGCCTGAGCTAAACGATCCGAAACACGTGATTTACGTCTGGCTGGACGCGCTAATGGATTATCTTAGCTCGCTTGGGTTTTGCGCGAGCGGCGAGCGGATGGAGTATTGGAGTGACGCGCTACACATCGTAGGTAAGGATATTTTGCGCTTTCACGCTGTTTATTGGCCTGCGTTTTTGATGAGCCTGGGGCTAAATATGCCGCGCAGCATCGCAGCTCACGGCTGGTGGACGCGCGACGGCAAAAAGATGAGCAAAAGCCTGGGCAACGTCGTGGATCCGCGCGAGGTCGCAAACGCCTATGGGCTGGAGCAGTTTCGTTATTTCTTACTGCGCGAGGTGCCGTTCGGTCAAGACGGCGATTTTTCGCAAAAAGCGATCATCAACCGCGTAAATTCCGAGCTTGCCAACGAGCTTGGAAATCTACTCAGCCGCATCGTCGGCATGAGCGCAAAATACTCGGATTACGTCATAAATTCTAAAGACGTAATGAAATTTTTCACCGCCGAGATTGAGGAAGCAAACTCCTATCTGAGCGCGGCACTTAGCGCGCTTGAGGAGGTAGCTACCAATAGATACTTAGAGGAACTTTGGAGGGCGCTTGCTCTTGCGAACGCTTCGATTGCGAAATACGAGCCGTGGAATTTGATGAAAAACGGCGAGCAGACCAAGGCGTTGGCTCTCGTCGCATTAGTCGCAAATATTCTGGCTAAAGTCGCCGTGCTGCTAAGCCCCGCGATGCCGAAGACAGCGGCACGTATCGCAGACACGCTGGGTTTTGAAATATCCACGCCGCTTTATGAAAAGCTAGTACTTCGCGGCGAAATTTTAGATTTTAGGGCCAAGCCGTGCGAGCCGCTTTTTACCAAGATTGATCACGAGCTAATGCCGAAGGCGGACTACGATAGACTAGATGGCGCTGTAAATTCTATAGGTAGCTCAAACTCAGACGCCGCGGTAAAAGGCGCGCCAAGCTTAAACGCAAACGCTTTCGGCTCGGGCGCTACGGCGCAGGGAGTCCAAGGCGCGGCACCTGAAGCGCAAATTAAAATCGACGATTTTAAAAAATGCGTTATAAAAGTCGGTACGGTTTTGGAGTGCGAAAACATTGAGGGCAGCGAGAAGTTGTTGCGATTTATGATCGATTTGGGCGAGGAGAAGCCGCGTCAAATCATCAGCGGTATCGCGAAATTTTACGATCCCGCCACGCTTGTCGGCAAGCAGATCTGCGTGCTTGCAAATTTAAAACCCGCTAAAATTTTTAAACATAGCAGCGAGGGCATGATTTTAAGCGCCGAGGACGGCAGCCTTACGCTGCTTAGCACTCTCGCGCCCGTAAAAAACGGCGCGATCGTAGGTTAGCGATGAGGACTCTAGCGCGCAAGGTTTCGAAGCTCGCTATCTGCGGTGCGGCTGGGCTCTGCGCGCAAAAAAGCGCCGTTTCGGATAAAATTTTAAAGCTTTGCCGCAACTCCTCCCTTGCCGCAAAGATTGGCGCGGGCGGGCTTGTATGCGCGACACCATTGGCGCTGAAGCTCGGTGCGGGGGTTGCTTTAAAATTTGCGGCGCGTAAAATTTTAACGCTCGGCATTTGCGAGCTGTCGAAGTCCGCTGCTTTAAAATATGCAAAACTCGGCGCGCGCGCGGTCGTGCGCTCGTTTTCACGCACCGATAAATTTACAGACGAGCGCACGAAAAAGCATACGAGCGTGGATGGCGAGAGCTCTAATGCAAGCGTCACGCCGCACAGAAAGCGCGCAGCAAGCGTTTCTAGCGCGAGCATTAAAAAGGACGCCTCACTTTCCAAAAGCGCCTCTGCTAAAAAAAATACAGCGACAAAAAGCACGCCAGCAAAAAAATCTCCGCTGGCTAAAAAACCTGCACCTATTGCAAAAACCGCATCGACCGCCAAAAATATCGCAGCAGGCGCGGCTTCTATATCTGTCACAAAATCACCGTCCGTAGCCAAATCAGCATCAATAAAAAACGCCGTGCAAAATAAAATTTCCGCAGCTAGCGCAAAAGTAGCACCCGCCAAAAATACGGCGCAGAACGCAAAATCTCGCCGCGTTGCAAAAAACACCGCTACGCCTACCGCAGCCGCCGCAAAAGACGTCGCCGCATCCGGCGCAATCTCCGCGCCTACCGCAAAGCAGTCGCATCGCGCCGCAAAGAGCGCGTCCGCCGCAGGGAAATCGTAATGGTAAATTTATTAAATTTAACCCGCATCGTAAACGGAACGATGCTAAATAATCCCGCGATCTCCGCGGTCGAGAGCTTTGCGATCGAGCC
This sequence comes from uncultured Campylobacter sp., assembly GCA_963528355.1. Taxonomy (GTDB): domain Bacteria; phylum Campylobacterota; class Campylobacteria; order Campylobacterales; family Campylobacteraceae; genus Campylobacter_B. The sequence goes on along the minus strand of CAURUZ010000002.1, from coordinate 309,771 downwards.
CGCAAAAGTCGCAAAAAAGGGCGCTTTCATTGCACTCGGCGCAAACGAGCGCGATGTGCGCACCGCGATCGATAACGGCGCGTACGCGATCATTTTCGATAACAATTTCAAGCCGCTCAACGACGAGATCGCCTTTATCAAAGTAGAAAATTTATGCTCGGCGCTCGTGCGACTGATAAAATTTTTGGGTGAGACGTGGCGGCACGGCTTCGTGCTGATAAACGAGGTGCAAAGCGAGATCCTGCGCTACACGAGCGTGCCGAAAAATTTGATGTTTGCGCCGCGCAGCAAGGGCGAGCTTTTTATCAGCCTGATGAATGCCAAAGAGAAAAATACCTACTTCACCACCGACGGCGAGCTTTTACAAAGCCTTGGTATCTCGCCCGCTAGTATCCCCGCAAGCGACGATTTTAGGCTGCTTTACGGCGGCTCGATATTTTACAGCAGCTTCGTTTTCGGCGGACTTTATTATTCAAATTTAGTCTTTCCGCAGCTGTTTTTGCCCGAGCTATGCGGCGTAATCGAGTATCTCTCGCGCAAAAACATACCCTTTAAATTTCAAAGCTTAAGCGCATTCGGCCATTTTGAGCCGATTTTTGTGGATCGATTTTTTAACGTTAGCTCGCTCGGCGGAAGCTATCGCGCCTTTATCGCCGAAAGCGATCCTGAGCTTTTTGCGCGCGAGGCGGAGTTTTTGCGGGCAAAATTCCGCGAAAAAATTATCGTATGCGCTAGCTGGGAGGACCGATTGGACGGCGTTAAGATCGACTTTCGCTTCAATAAGCTAAGCGCGCTAAAGAGCCTGCCGGAGTTTCATTACGCGCTGGTTTTTGCGGAAAAAAGCGCGATCGTGCAGCTTCTAAATCAAAAACCGCAAGAAAAAAATCTATTTTTTTAAAGGCGCAATATGCAGAGCTTGAGTGAAATTTTAAACGGAAATTTTTGGATAAAGAGGCTTTATGAAAACGGGCTTTTGCGCGAGGTAAAGGAGCAGATTGGCACCGAGCTTGAGATCGCGCACGCAAGCTACATCGAGGTCAAAAAAGAGCGTTCGCAAGCACTGCTTTTTACAAACGTGCGAAACGCGCAGGGCAAACAGATGCCGCCGGTGCTAAGCAATATTTTCGGCTCATCTTCTGCGTTAAATTTAATCCTCGGTCGCGAACCTGACGAGATCGCCGCTGAGATTGAGAGCCTGCTAAAGCCGAAGCGTCCGCAAAGCTTCGGCGAAAAGCTTGATTTCTTGGCGCACTTAATCTCGCTGCGTAAAATTTTTGTAAAGCGCCTTAGCGGTCGCGGCGAGTGCCAGCAGGTCGCGCATCTGGGCGCCGATGTCGATTTGGGCGAGCTTCCTGTGCTTAAGACCTGGGAGAATGATGGCGGCGCGTTCATCACGATGGGGCAGGTTTATACGAAGGATCTGAACTCGCAAACGCAAAATCTCGGCATGTACCGCCTGCAAATTTACGGGCGCGACCGCCTGGGGATGCACTGGCAGATACACAAAGACGGCGCTGGCTTTTTCGACGAATACCGTAAAGCAGGGCGCAAGATGCCCGTATCCGTGGCGATCGGCGGCGATCCGCTCTATATCTGGTGCGGTCAGGCGCCGCTGCCGAAGGGGATTTTTGAGCTGCTGCTTTACGGTTTCATCCGCCGCAGCCCCGCTCGCCTCGTAAAATCGCTTACGAATGAAATTTACGTTCCAGAGGGTGCGGACTATGTGATCGAGGGCTTTGTCGATCCCGCCATAAGCGAGCCGGAGGGACCTTTCGGCGATCACACGGGATATTACACGCCGGTAGAGCCATTCCCGGTGATGGAGGTTAGCGCGATCACGCACAAGCGCGCGCCCGTATTTCACGCCACCGTCGTTGGCAAGCCGCCGCTTGAGGATAAATTTATGGGGTACGCGACCGAGCGGATCTTCTTGCCGCTATTTCGCACGAGCGCGCCCGATCTGATCGATTATAAAATGCCCGAAAACGGCGTATTTCACAATCTGATTTTGGCTAAGATCGCCGTGCGCTACCCCGCTGCGGCTAAGCAGATCATGCATGCGTTTTGGGGCGTGGGGCAGATGAGCTTCGTAAAACACGCCGTTTTCGTGCCGCAGGACGCGCCGAGCTTGGATGAGTACGAAGCGCTTACGAAGTACGTCCTAAACCGCCTGGGCGCGCGCAGCCTCGTTTTTAGCGAGGGTGTGTGCGATCAGCTCGATCACGCAAGCCCGAACTCCTGCTTCGGCGGCAAGCTCGGTATCGATGCGACGGCGGATTTAAGCTCGCAGGCGCCGCAAATTTTAAGCGACGAGGAGCTGCTAGCGAAATTTCAAAGCGAGGAGCCCGCTATTTTGGCGCTTAAGCAGCACTTTTGCGATACGAAAAATCCGCTCGTGTTGATAAACATAGATAAAAAAGAGCTCGTAGAGCGTAGCTGGCGGCGACTTTTGAAATTTAGCGAGAATTTTAAAATTTTGATTTTTACCGATGCGGAAAACGACGCGAGCAACCTCTATATGAGCGTTTGGCGCGTCGTAAACAGCATCGATGCGCTGCGTGACGTGTTTGTGGCGCAGGACGATCGCATCTGCATCGACGCTACGAGCAAGCACGAGTGGGAGGGCTATACGCGCAGGTGGCCGCAGGAGACGCTCTGTAGCCGCGAAGTCGTAGCAAGCCTCATAGAGCGCGGCATCGTGCAGGATGAGCCCGAGCTATTTAAGAAATTTGAAATTTTTTGAAGTGCGGGGCGAAACTTCGCGCGGATTTGAAATTTTAAAATTTTGCACTCTGATTTTAAGGGCTGCACATTAAATTTAAAATAAATTTATTTGAATTTATGTGTTTAAGCAGTGAAATTTTGTAAAATTTTCAATGATAGAAATAGCAAAATTTTTAAAATCTTTATAAAATTTGCAATAGCTAGATTTAGGAAGTATAAACGTATTGCGTATTTAGGATATGCCACAAATCCGAAGTCGGACGGGTTCGTGCGCCAAAGCAAAGTAAGCCAGCAGCTTAAAAGCTTTGAAATTTTAAAAATTTAAGGATCATATAAATTTAATGAAAGTAAGATCGTCGATTTTTTACACCATCACGTTCATCTTCACGCTCGCCGCCGTGGGCGTTTCGCTCGCCCTGCTCTGGCTCATCGGCTACGATCAGCAAAACTACACCCGCGAGCTAAACTCCAAGTACTCCATCGTTGCGCGCGCGAACCTATATCAGATGAGCAAGCTCATCAGCGATGTCGAATACGAACGGCAGGTCGGAAATTTCGAGTTTTCGACCATCCGCGATGAAGCTAGGCGCGATGAGATCATTAAAGGCGCTGAAATTTTAGACAGCATCTCCGCAGACATCGGCTCTGCGGACATCCTGCTTTTTAAACGCAAGCACTACTTAAAAATCACTCACGCTGGCGAGACGCGGCTTTTAAATGACAAGGAGTATCAGCCTTACCGCTACGATATTTTCAAAGCGATCTACGGCGTCATTTTGGTGATCATCCTGCTTGCGTATATCTTCATCATCCGCAAAATTCGCCCCCTTCGCAAGCTTAAGCGCCAGATCGATAAATTTGCTAAAGGCGATCTTCAGATCAAGGATGTAAGCGCGGGAAACGACGAAATCTCCGAGGTTTCGCACGCATTTTACGAGGCTGTCACGCAGATAAATAAGCTTAATGAATCGCGCCATCTGTTTTTGCGAAACATAATGCACGAGCTTAAAACTCCCATCACAAAGGGTCGCATCGCCGTCGAGATGATCGAGCGCGGCAAAAATCAGGAGCGCCTCATCTCGGTCTTTGAGCGGCTGGAGAGCCTGATAAACGAATTTGCGGCTGTCGAGCGCGCGACTGCGGGCACGGCGCTAGTCGAACGCGGAATTTTTTCAATGGATGAAATTTTAAAAGAAGCGCTTAGTATCGCAATGATCGAGCCCGGCTGCGTCACGCTGCAAAACCCGCTAGGCCTGAGCTTAAACGTCGATCTGAAGCTCTTTTGCGTTGCGGTGAAAAATTTAATCGACAACGCCGTAAAATACGCCTCAGACGGTAAAATTTTAATCCGCCTAAACGCCGAAACGATGGACTTTATAACGCTCGGCGAGCCGCTACAGAAAGACTTTAGCTACTACAAAGAGGCCTTCGTCAAGGGCACGAACGCCAAGCAAAGCTTCGGTCTCGGGCTTTACATCGTCGATAATATCGCCAAGGCGCACGGGCTAAAATTCCTCTACCGCAGGCAGGATGAGCTAAACGTCTTTTATTTCGAGGGGATAGAAAAGATAGCTGCGTTATGAAATTTAAGCACATTTTTTATATTATTGCGCCAAAAATTCGAAACGAGAAGATGCGAAATTTCATATTTTTAGCGCTATTTTTAACCGCGACCATATTTTTTCTGCCTCGCGGCGCGCAAGCCGAGAGCTTTATCACCGACGAGGAGTACGGCGCGATGCTGTATAAAAACCCGCGCGGCGTGGGCTGCGACAAGTGCCACGGCGAAAAGGGCGAGGGCTCGCTAATCGTAAAGTATAAAGAATTTAACCGCACCTCGGGCGCCTATTACGAGCGCGCCCTAAACGCGCCGCCGATCAATAATCTCTCGCTTCAGGAGCTCGCCGACGGGATCAGCAGCTCGCGCGACGTGATGCCAAGCTACTTCCTGACGCAAAACGAGATCATCATCATCTACAAATATATAAAATCGATAAATCAACCAAAAAAGAAGGAGAAAAAATGAATAATCACGACGAATTTTTAGCAGCACAAAAACTCATCCCAGGCGGCGTAGATTCGCCTGTGCGAGCATTCGGCAACGTAGGCGGCGAGCCTTTTATGGTGGATCGCGGCGAGGGCTCGTACATCTACGACGTCGAGGGTAAAAAATATCTCGACTTCGTGCAGAGCTGGGGCCCGCTCATCTTCGGTCACGCCGATGCTGACATAGAGCGCGCCGTCGTGCAGACCGCCAAAAAGGGGCTAAGCTTCGGCGCATCCAGCCCGCTTGAGACGCAGCTCGCCTCGCTTGTGCTAAAAAATTTCGATTTCCTAGATAAGATCCGCTTTACCAGCAGCGGCACCGAAGCCACTATGAGCGCGATTCGTCTTGCGCGCGCCTTTAGCGGACGAGATAAAATTTTAAAATTTGAGGGTTGCTATCACGGCCACAGCGACAGCCTGCTCGTCAAAGCGGGCAGCGGCGCGAGCACCTTCGGTAACGCAAGCAGCGCGGGCGTGCCGCAGGACGTCGCAAAAAATACCTACCTAGCCAGATACAACGACATACAAAGTGTAAAGGACGTCCTAGCGCAAAACGACATCGGCACGATCATCATCGAGCCTATCGCGGGAAATATGGGCTTGGTACCGGCGGGTCCCGAATTTTTAACCGAGCTTCGCGCGCTGTGCGACGAGAAAAAGATCGTACTTATAATCGACGAGGTAATGAGCGGCTTTCGCGCGAGCGAGCTAGGCAGCTACGGCATCTACGGCGTCCGCGGCGATCTGGTAACTTTCGGCAAGGTCATCGGCGGCGGCATGAGCGTGGCGGCGTTTGCGGGCAAGCGCGAAATTATGGATATGATAAGCCCGCTAGGAGCGGTGTATCAAGCGGGCACGCTAAGCGGAAACCCCGTCGCAATGGCCGCGGGTATCGCTAGCCTAAGTAAAATTTACGCTAGCAGCGGCCTTTACGAAAGGCTCGGCGAGCTGGCGCGTAGGCTTACGGACGGGCTTTGCGCTATAGCGCAGCGCCGCGGCATCGCGCTGCAAACCGCCTGCGTAGGCTCGATGTTCGGATACTTTTTCGCAGACGAAGAGGTGCGCGACTATGACGGCGCTTTGCGGGCAGACACCGTGCGCTTTGCGAAATTTCACGGCGAGATGATTAAGCGCGGCGTATTTTTGGCACCTAGTCAGTTTGAGACGGGCTTTATCTGCGCCACGATGAACGAAACGCAGATCGACTTTGCGCTAAACGCCGCGGATGAAGCGATGGCGGCGCTTTAAGGGCTACATTTTAAAATTTTACGGATTTTAGATGAGAGTAACGAAAAATTTAAACAAAATCGTAAAGGGCGCCTGCGACATCAGCCTAGGCATCTCCATCGTCGTAGCGATCGGCATCGGCGTAGCGATCGGGCTTGGACTGCGGCACCTCACGGGCTCGCTGCTTTTGCTCTGGTTCGGCATCGCTATCGGCATCGCGGCGGCATTTTTGAATGTTTACCGCGCGTGCAAGGCGCTAAATTCGAGCCTAAAAGAGCTCGAGGACGATCCGAAATACAAGGCGAATCCAAAAAATTTCGACGATGATGATGAATGGGATGAGCGGGATTGAATAGGCGGTTTTTGCTCATATACTGCGCGCTAAACGCGGCATTTGTCCTGCTTGGGCTAGCGCTTTGCGGCGGCGGGTTTTTCGGCGCGGGCTCTTTCAGCGTGCGGGCGCTTGCCTGGCTTCTTAGCTTGGAGGCCGGATTTTTGGGCGCATTCGGCGCGGTATATTTTTCGTTTCGCGCTTACCTTAATAAGATAGAAGATGAGCTGAGAGCCGGCAAATACGATGAAATTTTACAACAAAGATCTAAAAATTCCGCAAATTTTATGAGCGACGAAAATTCCGCCTGCAATACGAATTCTGCGAGCTGCGGCGATGAGAACCGAGCCGGCACGAGCAGCGATGATGAAATTTCATACGGCAAAATTTGCGGCGGCGAAATTTTAAAGAGCGAAAGCTTTAGGGGCGAAAATTCAGGCGTCGAAATTTCAAACGCGCAAAATTCCAAAGGCGCCGTAAATTTCACTAGCGGCGAGACCTGCGTCGAAAACGATGATAGCCACGCCCTGCACGACGAAACCGCCGCTAGATGTATCGCAAACTCCACCGAGCGTACCGCAAGCTCCGCCGATATAAATTTTACTCGCAGCTCGAATTTAGGCGCCGAGCGCAGCAGAACCGCTGCTGGCGAATGCGACGTAAATTCTATCGAAGACGGCTGCGACGAAATTTCGGCTTGCGGCGCGACTGTTTTGGGACATGCCGCCGCCGATAAATTTAATATGAAAGATTGCGCGACTTGCGGCAACTCACACGGCGGCATAAACGACGAAGCTAGCGATAGTTCGCAAGACGGCATAGGCGAGCGTTGCGACGACTTAAAAAGCGGAGCGAGCGACGACCTGGGCGACGGCACAGATAGCGGTAATCGTGGCGGCGATGTAGATAGCAGCGAGCCGAGCGACGGTACGAGCGATTTTGGGGGCGGGGTTGGCACCGCTCGCGACGGATCAAAGGATGACTTCAAAGGCGCGGACGATTTTGAGGGCGAGCTTGAGCGGAGCGCGGTTCGGAGCAATTTTGCGGGGGCGTTTTTCTCTCCGTTTAAAATTCTCTCCTACGCGGCGCTCGTGGCAGCGATCTACCTGCTTGCCAAGCTGTCCTTGCTAAACCCGCTAGCGATTATCTTGGGCGTTGCGATCATTCCTCTGGGCACGATGATCGTTGCCTTCGCTGACAAAGACGCGCGCTAAACTCAAACGGCACAAGCAAAACGTTTTAAATTTTAAAATTTAACTTCAGCGGGATTAAAAGCGGATTAGCGCAGGATAAATCGCGGCAACGCCCGCCGTCGCGAGCCGTGCCAAGGACACTGCGCGTTTCTGCACGTACCCAGGCAAGCTAAATTTATAAAATTTGCGCCGCGCATCTTTGAGCTTCTGCGTAAATTCAGATCGACGCGGCGAGCCGTAGAAATTCTACGCAGCATTTCGGCGCGTAATTCTAAAATTAAATTTAACCGCCGCAGATTGCAAATACGGCGCGAAATCCTTATCTATATTTAATTAAATTTTAGCTACCATTATGCAAAATTTGAGGAAAAATTATGAATTACGATACCTTGAAAAAAATCTTTTTTCGATTTGATCCAGAAACCGCCCACAAGATCGTAGAATTCGGACTTCGCGCGCTCTATGCGACTCCGGGCGGGCTTGAGGCTTTGGCAAAATTCGGCGTTTATAAAGATGAAATTTTAACTCAAAATATATGGAATTTAAGTTTCGATAATCCAGTAGGTATCGCGGGCGGCTTCGACAAAAACGCCACGATGATCGCGCCGCTGGCCGCTCTTGGCTTCGGGCACATCGATTTTGGTACATTTACGCCGCGTCCTCAAAGCGGCAACGAAAAGCCGCGACTTTTTCGCCTCGTTAGCGAGCAGAGCATTCAAAACGCGATGGGTTTTAACAACGAAGGTGCTGATGTTATCGAGCGTCGCGTGCGAAAAATTTATCCTTTTGTAATCCCGATCGCCGCAAATATCGGCAAAAACAAAGCCACCTCGAACGAGGATGCACTAAGCGATTACGAAGCCTTGGGCCGTAAATTTAACGGGCTGTGCGATTTTTTTATCATCAACGTAAGCTCGCCGAACACCCCGAATCTGCGTGCTTTGCAAGAAAACAGCTTCATAAACGAGCTGATTGGAGCGATGAAAAAGATCACGAACAGACCGCTCGTCTTAAAGCTGGCGCCCGATATGAGCGCAGATCAGGCGATTGCGCTGTGCGAGTGCGCGGTGCAAAGCGGCGCAAGCGGCATCATCATAAACAACACGAGCGTTGATTATTCGCTAAGCCCCAACGCTAGGGACTTCGGCGGCCTAAGCGGCAGACTGATCACCGAAAAATCGCGAAAGCTTTTCGCACAGGTCGCTCGCGAGCTCTTCGGTCGCACGGTCCTAATCAGCTGCGGCGGCATAGACAGCGCGCAGGAGGCCTACGAGCGCATCAAATCGGGCGCGAGTCTGGTTCAAATTTTTACCGCCTTTATCTTCAAGGGTCCGTTCGTCGCCAAAGCGATCAACGAGGGGTTGGCGGAACTTCTGCGCGCAGACGGCTTCAATAACATAAGCGAGGCGGTCGGGGTAAATTTAAAAGATCGCGCGGGCGAAGGATACGGCATCAGAAATGATCTGGCGGAAAATCTCGGCAACGGCGCGAATTTGCGCGCTTGCGAATACAAAGAGGCGGATACCAAAACGGATGAAATTTCGAGTGCGACCAAAGGCGAGGAAACGAGCGAAATTTCAAACGCGCCCGAAAGTAAGGAAACGGATGGAATTTCAAACGACGGCGAAAGCAAAATTTTAAGCACTCAAATGGGTGAAACTCTCGCCACTAAAACAGATGAAATTTTGGGCGCTCAAACAGACTCAAGCTCCGAAGCGGATGAAAATTCCGACGCTTCGGCAAATTTAAACGCCTTGGTAAGCGCAGATACCGCGACGGATCAAAGCTCAGCCGAACAAGGTAGCGCGGAGAACAAAATTTCCGAGGTTAAAAATACAAAACGAAGCAACGCAAAAAGCGAAAATTTAGAGGCTAAAAGCACAAAGCAAGGCGGCGCCGATGAGAAGCCAGATAAAATTTCAAAAAGGGCTTCCAAAAGCAATGCGGATCAAAAACAAAGTCAAATTTCAAAAAGCGGCATAAGCTCCAAGCGCGGTAAAATTTCAAAGGACGCTACGCAAAAAGACGCCGCACAAAAAGATACTGCGAAAGATAACGACGCTTCGCGGAAAGATGCCGCGCAGAAGGGTACTGCGCAGTATGATGACGCCTCGCGGAAAGACGTCATGCAGGATAACAACGCCTCGCAGCAGAAGAGCGCCGAAGCAAAAAATCTCTCAAAAAGCGGCACAAAGAGCGAGAATTTAGAGGCTAAAAACGCAAAACAAAGCGACGCGGCAAGCAAAACCGCGTCGAAAGCTAAAACCGCGCAGAAAAATAAAACCACAACTAAAACCGCACTAAAAAACGACATAGAAAGCAAAAATTCTAAAACTAAAGCCGCATCAAAAAATAGCGCGGAAAGCAAAGGTCTAAAGAGCAAAAACGCAAGCCAAAGTCGTGCCAAAACTAAAAGTGTCAAAACCAGAAGCGCCGCGATCGAAAGCTCAAAGGCCCAAAACGCCGAGGCCGAAGAAACAAGCGGCGCCCAAGACGCGGAGCAAAACTCAAGCAAAAGACGAAAGGTGAAAAAAGATTAATGTTTCCGAAATTTAAGAAAATCACGCTGCAAAACGGACTTCAAATTTATCACATCCCGATGAATAAAGGCAGCGGCGTCATCAGCGTGGACGTGTTTTACAACGTCGGCTCGCGCGACGAGGTGATGGGCAAAAGCGGCATCGCGCACATGCTGGAGCATCTAAATTTTAAATCCACGAAAAATCGCAAGGCGGGCGAGTTCGACGCGATCGTAAAGGGCTTTGGCGGCGTGAATAACGCGAGCACGGGCTTTGATTACACGCACTACTTCATCAAGTGCGCGAGCTCAAATTTAGAGGTCTGCTTGGATCTTTACGCCGACATCATGCAAAACTTGAGCCTCAAAGACAAAGAATTTCAGCCCGAGCGCAAGGTCGTGCTCGAGGAGCGGCTGTGGCGCACTGATAACGATCCGTTCGGATATCTATTTTTCAGGCTCTATAACGCAGCGTTTTTGTACCACCCGTATCACTGGACGCCGATCGGCTTTCGCAAGGACATCGAAAACTGGAGTATCAAAGATATCAAGGAATTTCACGCTAAATTTTATCAGCCGCAAAACGCCGTGCTGCTGATCACCGGCGACATCGGCGAAAAGGCGGCGTTTGATGCGGCCAAAAAACACTTCGCGCCCGTAAAAAACAAGGGCGAAATTCCGAGCCTTCACTGCACCGAGCCCGCGCAAGACGGCGAGAAGCTTAGCGTTATTTACAAAAACAGCGAGGCGCAGATCGTAGCGGTCGCCTTTAAAATTCCGCCGTTTAACCACCCGGACGCCGCAGCGATCAAAGCGATGGATATATATCTTAGCGGCGGCAAGAGCTCGCTTTTACAGCGCGTGCTAGTCGATGAGAAAAAGCTCGCCAATCAGATCAATATCTACGATATGAGCGGTAAGGATGAGAATTTATTTATAGTCTTTGCCGTTTGCAACCAGGGCGTAAGCGGCGAAGCGCTGAGAGATGAAATTTTAGCGCTGATCGAAAAAGCCAAAAAAGCTAAAATAAGCGACGACGATATGCTAAAGATCAAAAACACCCTAAGTAGCGATCTGATCTACTCCCTCGACAGCGCCAGCAAGGTAGCGCAGATGTATGGCAGCTACATCGTCCGCGGCGATCTGGACGCGCTATTTAGGCTGGAGCGCGAGATCAAAAGCCTGGATAAAAGCGCGGTTAAAAAAGCGATGAAGACCTATCTAGGCCTTAAAAGCTCCACAAGCATTATCTTACGAAAGGAAAACGATGAATAAAAATGTCATAATCGGCTCTATGACGGCGCTGATCACGCCTTTTAAAGAGGGCAAACTGGACGAGAAGACCTACGCTAAGCTCATCAAAAGACAGATCGCAAACGGCATAAGCGCGGTCGTGCCCGTCGGTACCACGGGCGAGAGCGCGACGCTGACGCACGACGAGCACCGCGTCTGTATCGAGATCGCCGTAGATGCGTGCAAGGGCACGGACGTCAAGGTACTAGCAGGCGCAGGCAGCAACGCAACTCACGAAGCGATCGGGCTCGCACAGTTTGCGCAGGCTCACGGCGCGGACGGAATTTTATCCGTAGCGCCCTACTACAATAAACCCACCCAAAAGGGGCTGTATTTGCACTACAAGGCGATCGCAAGCTCGGTAGATCTGCCGGTACTGCTCTACAACGTGCCAGGGCGTACCGGCTGCGATATCGCCGCAGATACGATCATCAAGCTTTTTAACGACTGCGAGAACATCTACGGCGTCAAAGAAGCTAGCGGCAGCATCGATAAATGCGTCGATCTGCTCGCGCACGAGCCACGCCTTAGCATGCTTAGCGGCGAAGATGCGATCAACTATCCGATCCTAAGCAACGGCGGCAAGGGCGTGATCTCGGTCACCGCAAATTTACTGCCCGATTACACGGCGAGACTAACGAAATTTGCGTTGCAAAATGAGTTTTTAAAAGCCAAGCAGATCAACGACGATCTCTACGCGATCAATAAAATTTTATTTTGCGAGAGCAATCCGATCCCGATCAAAGCGGCGATGTATATCGCGGGCCTCGCGCCTAGTTTGGAGTACCGCTTGCCGCTTTGCGAGCCGAGCGCGGAAAACCTCAAAAAAATAGAAAACGTAATGAAACAATACACTATCAAAGGATTTTAATTGACGAACGAATTTAAAGGAAAAACGCTAGTTATCAGCGGCGGTACGAGAGGCATAGGCAGAGCGATCGTTTTAGAATTCGCAGCTGCGGGAGCAAATATAGCTTTTACGTATAATTCCAACGAGGAGTTAGCGACTTCGCAAGCAGCCGATCTTGAGAAGACTTACGGCATCAAGGCGCGCGCTTATGCGCTCAATATCTTAGAGCCAGAGACCTACAAGGAGCTCTTTGCCAAGATCGACGAGGATTTTGCGCGAGTGGATTTCTTCATCTCAAACGCTATCATCTCCGGTCGCGCAGTCGCGGGCGGATACACTAAATTTATGAGGCTAAAGCCGCGCGGCATCAATAATATCTTTACCGCGACCGTAAATGCCTTCGTCGTGGGCGCGCAAGAAGCCGCAAAACGCATGGAAGCGGTAGGCGGCGGCTCGATCATCTCGCTTAGCTCCACGGGAAATTTAGTCTATATCGAAAACTACGCGGGCCACGGCACGGCAAAAGCCGCCGTCGAAGCGATGGCGCGCTACGCCGCGACCGAGCTCGGCGAAAAAAATATCCGCGTAAACGTAGTAAGCGGCGGCCCGATCGAGACAGACGCGCTTAGGGCGTTTACGAACTACGAAGAGGTGCGCGACAAGACCGCCGAGCTTAGCCCGCTAGGACGCATGGGGCAGCCGCAGGATTTGGCGGGAGCATGTTTATTTCTATGCTCGAGCAAGGCTAGCTGGGTGACGGGGCACACCTTCATCGTCGACGGCGGAACGACTTTTAAATAATGCTAAATTTACCCAATATTTTAGCGAGCTTTCGCGTTGCGCTGGCGCCGCTGTTTTTTTGGCTGATCTTACTAGCCGGCCATGCGAACGGCGGTATGGTGGGCTCGGTGCATGTCAGCTGGATCGATTATTTTGCCGCGCTCGTCTTCGTCATCGCCTCCGTCACGGACTTTTTCGACGGATATATCGCGCGCTCTTGGAATCAAAAGACCAAACTAGGCGCCATCATCGATCCGCTTGCCGATAAGATGCTGACGCTTGCGGGCTTTTTGGGGCTTATGTTTATCGGGCGCGCTAGCCCGTGGGCGATCTATCTGATCCTAATCCGCGAGTTTTTCATCACGGGTCTTCGCGTGGCGATGGCGGGCGACGGCGTAGAGGTCGCCGCGTCGATGGCGGGCAAGGTAAAGACGGTCTTTCAGATGATCGCTATCGGCTGGCTAACGATGCAGTGGCCCTATGCAAACGCCCTACTCTGGATCGCGGTTGCACTGACGCTATATTCGGGCTTCGAATACGTCGCGGCGTATGTTAAGGCGACAAAAAAGAGTTAGAATTTAGGCTAAATATGGCTTTCGTAGTTGAAGAGAAAATCGGTGAGGAAAATGCAAGAAAGTATAATCTCCATAAAGTTCAAAAAGATATTAGAAATAAAATTTCTAAAAAACGATTGCCATTCAGATGTTATCCTGAAATTTCTATAGAATTAAGCTGGCGCATAGACAGAGAGCTTGACGCCTGGCTCATAAACTACGGGAACTTTAGCGGCTTTTGGGATCATTGCGATTTAGATTTTAACGCATATAGATTGTATTATCAAGGCAAAATGTTTGATGCAGTCATTACTTACGGCGCTTGGTTCGGCGATTTTAGGATGATAAATGGACAGAAGCGACGTATCCATAAACTCTATGCGCTAGAACCGAGAAGTAGCGGCAAGCTCAGCAAAAGCGATATTTTTAAAATTTTACAAGACGCCCTTAACGCCGAAAATGAAAATGTTTTGCTAATAGATGCCCTGGATTACAACATTGATTATGTAGGTAGATTTTTGATTGATGGATACCGCTTTGAGGATAACCTAGAGCAAACCATAAATCCATTTAGAAATCAACACGGCCTAACTAGCTTAAGCCGAGATGAGATAGATCATCTGTGGTGTATCTCAAAGGAGCTAAACGAGATTTTTCTTATAAAAGTGGGCTCGGACGGTAGCAATGATCTTTTTACGCTTACCTGCTACAATCACGGTTATTACGAATACCACGCAAATATAGTGCTCAAGAAAATTTCCAACAAAACCATAGATGAAGTAAATGAAATCAGCTACAAGATAAAGAAAATAGAAATTTTAGGCGATCGCAGCGCCGCGCCGACGCAAGGCAAAATAAAACGACTAATACGCAAAATGTTTAGATCCACTCGCGAAAGCGGCTTAGAGGGCTTTAGTCCAAATTTAATAGATGAAAAATTTAAACTAAGCTTGATCTCACATTCATTTGAAATTAAATCAGAATTTTTTATCAAACTAAAACAATGGATTGTGAAGCTACAAAACCTCATCGCAAAGCATTAGAACCTGCGCTTAAAGTGGGTTTTAGCGATAGAATTTCAGCGTAAAATTTCACCTATATTAGTAGCGCGGAATTTTAAAATTTCACGTTCAAATTTTACCGATAGAATTCCATGGATGCTTAGTCTGTATGTGCACGGCGACATGCTAAGCCTATAAAATTTGAAAGATAAAATCCGCTGCGCAAAATTTCACGGCGCAGAATTCCGTCTAACCGCTGCGCAAAATTTCAGGGCGGCGCGGCAGTATTTTAAAACACGACGAAATTTCAAAACACAACAAAATTTTAGAGCATGACGACTTGTCAAAACATAATGAAATTTCAAAGCATAGCGGCATTTCAAAGCGCAAAGCCCCGTGTGGCGAAATTTTATAATCCGCTCCGTAAAATCTCGCGGTGAAATTTAACTTTTAAATTTTAAATTCCTCTCGTCCTCCATCCGCCGCACACCCTAATTTAGTTAAATTTATAGCCCGAAGCGGCGGCGGGCTAAGTTTAAAAGCTAGCAAGTTTAAAAAGCGAGCCAAGGCTTTAAACGGCAATCTAAGCTTAAAATTTGCAAAATAATAGTAAGCTTAGCCCATTTTTTACAAAGGTCTGAAATTTGAAAAGCATAATTTTAACGCTGGCGATCCTGGCGGTCGGATTTTATTTTTACTCGATAAATTTTATGGTCACGGTGTTGGCGATCAGCTTCCTCATCTTTTTTCACGAGCTGGGGCATTTTTTGGCGGCGCGGGCGCTGGGCGTGGGGGTGAACGTCTTTAGCGTGGGCTTCGGCGAGAAGGTCTTTACTAAGCGCATCGGCGCGACGCAGTACGCCATCAGCGCGATCCCTCTGGGGGGCTACGTAAGTCTTAAGGGACAGGAGGATCTGGATCCCGCCGCAGTAAGCACAGACCCTGATAGCTACAACTCCAAAGGCCCGATCGCGCGCATAATCATACTTTTCGCGGGGCCCTTTTTTAACCTGCTGCTTGCATTTTTGATCTACATCGCGCTGGGCTACATCGGCGTCGAAAAGCTAGCGCCGAAAGTCGGCAAAATTTCGCCAGGCTCCGCCGCTGCAAGCGCAGGGCTAATGCTAAACGATGAAATTTTATCAATCGACGGCAAGCAGATCCGCGAGTGGGACGACATCTCAAAGCAGGTAACCGCAGCACCTCTAAGCCTAGAAATCATGCGCGGCGGCGAGCGACTGAGCCTGCAGCTCACGCCAAAGCTCGGCGAGAAAAAAACCATCTGGCGCGAGAGCATCAGAGTGCCGCTCATCGGCATTTCGCCCGATTACAACGCGACCGTGACGCTATATCACAAGGGCGCAAGCTCGC
This sequence comes from uncultured Campylobacter sp., assembly GCA_963528355.1. Classification (GTDB taxonomy): domain Bacteria; phylum Campylobacterota; class Campylobacteria; order Campylobacterales; family Campylobacteraceae; genus Campylobacter_B. Next base: position 293,883 of record CAURUZ010000002.1, on the reverse strand, counting down.
TTAGCTTCGCGTGGGATCAGACGGCGGAAGCGTCAAAGCTCATCTTGGTGGGTCTTGAGAAGCTCGCCAGCGGCGTCGTTTCGCCCAAGGAGATGGGCGGTATCGTCGCCATTACGGACATCACCTCAAAGGCGGTCGATTACGGCGCGGCGGTCCTGCTCGCGCTCGTAGCGCTAATATCGGTAAATTTAGGGCTCATCAATCTCTTTCCGATCCCAGCGCTTGACGGCGGGCACATCGCGTTTAATCTCTTTGAGCTCATCTTTCGCCGCCCCGTGCCAAAGCGAGTATTCGTAGGCGCCAGCTACGTAGGTATGGGGATTTTAGCGCTTTTGATGATCTTTACGGTGCTGAATGATTTCGCTAGAATTTTGGGATTTTATAAATGAGACTGGATGAAATTTTAAAGCGCATTGAGGCTGCGAAATCAGGCGCGGGCGAAGTGCAGCTAGTCGCAGTGAGTAAAAACGTAGGCACGGATGAGGTGCGCGAGCTGTATTCGCAAGGACAGATCGCGTTTGGAGAAAACAGAGTGCAGGAGCTGAAGCGCAAAAGCGAGGCCTTGCGCGAACTGCCGCTAAAGTGGCACTTCATCGGCACGCTACAAAGCAACAAAATCAATCAGCTCATCGCTCTGCGCCCGACGCTGTGGCAGAGCTGCAACGGTTGCGAGCTCGCGCTTGCCGTAAATAAGCGGCTGAATTATCCGCTAGATACGCTGCTGGAGATCAACGCCGCGGGCGAGAGCTCCAAAACGGGGCTCGATAAAAACCGCGCGGTGGAGGAGTTTTTGCGCATCAAGCAGGAGTGCAAAAATCTAAATTTAATCGGCGTGATGAGCATCGGAGCGCACGTGAGCGAGCCCGCGCAGATCGCGCGAAGCTTCGAGGCGACGCGAGAGATCTTTGACGCGCTCGTGCCGCACGGCGCGCGGATCTGCTCGATGGGGATGAGCGATGATTTCGAGCTCGCGATCAAATGCGGCTCGAACATGATCCGCCTGGGTAGAATTTTATACGCCTAAGCCCCGAGGGACGGGCTTTATCGCGCGAGCAAATTTTATACCGCTTTTATTAGGCGGCGCGCTTGATTTGCCGCGCAAGCTAAATTCGGCGCGTAACTTGAAATTTAGCGCAATGCTTGATTTTACGCGCCGCTTAAAATTTAGCGCGTTATTGAAATTTTACGCGGCGCAACAACACGGCATCAAATTTTAAACCTAGATAAAATTTTATTTGCAGCGATGCAAATTTCAAAAACGCGACGATATAAAATTCTAAGCGCAATCCGCATAAAGACAGAATCTTAAAAGGCGAATTTCAAGTAGCGGCAGCTGGCGTACGTCGCGCGCACGCTGGTTCAGGGCGCGAAAGTGATCTTTATGGATGAGCCGACCAACGGGCTGGATTTTGGCAATCAGATCAGGTTGCTCGAGATGATCAAGGCGCTAGGCGATGAGGGCTACACCTTCGTGCAGACGACGCACTACCCGCGCCATGCGAAGTTCGTTTCAAATTTGACGCTGTTTATAAAAGACGGCGAAATTTTAGCTTTCGGGCGTAGCAAGCAGCTCATAAACGCCGAAAATATCGATAAAATTTACGGCATAAACTACGAAAGATATGAGGATAGATTATAAATTTTACGGGCACGTAGCGCCGTTAAATTTAGCCGAACTAGGGTAAAATTGCGCACATAGAATAACTTTTCGGCGGCAAGACGGCGCGCCGAAAAACGCCAAGCTGCGGATCGCAGCTGCGGCAATGTAAGCTGCAAACCGAATTGCTAGCGAGCAAAACGTCTAAATTTAAACGATAAATTTAAAAGAAGAATCATGACTCCGCGCGAGATATTTTTAAACGGCCGCGCTGGGATCGCGGCAAATTTTACGTACTTCAAGCCCACGCAAAAAGGGCAAAAACTAACGAAGCTCACAAGCGACAAGGAGATTTTATTTGAAATTTATTTTGGCTCCAGCATGCGCAATTACTCAGGCAGCGTGAGCATCCTGCCGCAGATCGCGATCTACTGCAAGCGCCTAAAAAAGCTAATGCAAGAGGAGCTGTCCTACTCGACCGATCTTGTTTTCGTATCGCACCTGGGCCATCTCACGCCACGCAAACAGTTTCGCAACTGGCAGCTCGCAGGCGCTAGCTTCGAGCCTAGCGCTCGCGAGATTAGTGCGGCTATCAAAGACTACGCGCTGCCTATTTTTGAGCTTTTTGAGGATAAACAAAAGGCGGTGGAGTTTATGATGCAGCGCGGGGCTAAATTTAACAAAAATCTAAGCGCCCTCGATCTGCGCCCGATCTACTTTATCTTTTATTTTGGAGGTAGGGACGCGGCGGAGGCGTTTTTTAACGTCTGCCTAAGCGATTGTACCTACAAAGGGCGATTTTATAAGCTTTACGAGGAGCTTGCAAACGGCGCGGAGGCGGATTTTAGCAGAAGTTCGTTTTGGAGCGATACGGAGGCGAAATTTGCATTTGTAAAAGGGCTTAGAATTTTAAATGGCTGAAGCTTTAATTCAAATTTTAATCGTAATTTTTAGCGCCTTGCTTCTGGGCGGGATTATTTGGGCGCTTTTTTGCCGCAACCCGCGTAAGCTTAGTCCGAGCTGCCTTACCGCGATAGATGGAATAAGAGAAGCAAGCGCGATAAAAAGGCTTTCCATGCGACCGTTTTTGTTCTGGCTGGAGCGATTTTTTATATCGCGTGAGAGCCTTTGGTTCGATCAGGAATTCATCTACGTTTTTGACGGACAGAAGCTCGCGGCGAAGTATAAATTTGAGCAAATTTTAGCGCTTGAAGTTACAAAAATACGGATAAATCATGCTAGGATTTGGCGGATCCGCTTTGCGGGCGGCGCGAGCAAGCTTGAACTTGGCGGCGCGGACAGACCCGAGCAAGACGGCGCGAGCGAGTATAAATTTGTGCCCGCCGCTTCGATTTTTGAGCCGAACTTTAAAGAATTTTTGCAAATTTTACGCGAGAAAAACCGAGGAGCGATCAAGACGGAGTCTAGATTTTGGGAGACCGTTTAGCGAGGCAAAATTTTACAAAGCGAATTTACAAAAAATATAGAAAAGGCGCGGAGCCTTCGAGCGCGATCGTCGCAAAGAGCGGCAAAAGCTACGCGCGAAACCGCAAGAGGCAAAAAATAGACAAAAGGAGGCAAAATGAAACGTTGGAGCAAGCTTGCAAAACGGCTTTACGAGCTCGTGGATGAAAGCATTGATTTTAAGCTCCACTGCACGGTTTATAGGATGCAAAGCAGGCGCGGCAGCACGCGGATTTGCCGCGATATTTTATCACGCTTGCGGGCGAGATTATTTTTGACTATCCGAAGGATTTCGCGCTAAAAAGCGGCGGCGTAAAAAGCCTAGCACAGGGCGCTCTAACGAAAATTTATCCGTATGGTAACGACATAAGCGACATCGGCGAGCTTATCCGCGAATATATCGATACGCCCAAAGAGGAGTTGTTTGCAAAGCACTTCGATGCCGATGAATGGGGGCTTGCAAATATCCTAAAGGCCGCCGACAAACGCATCGGCAAAAAGAGGCTGCAAATTTTAGCCAAAAACAAGAAAAATCAAGCGATGCAAAAGGTAATAGCGGCTAGATTGGGAGCTTTGCAATAAATCCACAGCGGCGATTTAAATGCGGAGCGAACAAGTGCGGACGGCAGGTTAAAATTTTGATTTATGAACAGGCTTTTTAAAATTTATCTGCGATCGTTCGGTGAAAATTTAAAGAATTTAGAGCGGATAAAATACGTAGAGGTGGGCCTGCCTTAGCACTTCTCGCCAGGCAGTTTGAAATTTCAGGCGGATTTGGGCGTGGCGTATAAATTTGCGCTAAAATTTGACGAAAAATCGGTGCGGTCTGCTCGCTAAATTTTAGAAAGGATAGTTATGATTTTATCTTCAAACTACGATGATATCGACTTTGACACGCTTTATAAGGCGCAAAAGGCAAAAAGCTCGTTCGGCAAAAAACTGGCCGAGCATTGGGACAAAAAGGCGCCGAGCTTCAACGAGGGCGTGATGAAAAGCGCCTACGCGCGCGAGTTTATAGACAAAGTCGATTTTACGGGCGTTTCTACGCTGCTTGATTTTGCGTGCGGAGCGGGCGCGCTAAGCGTACTGGCGGCGGAAAAGGTGGATCAAATTTACGGCTATGACTTTTCGCCCAAAATGCTGGAATTCGCCCGCGAAAATGCTCAAATTTACGACGCGAAAAACGCAAAATTTGCGCAAAAAGCCTTTGAGGACGACTGGTCGGACGTGCCCGCGTGCGATATCGTTTTTGCCTCGCGCTGCCTTGAGGTAGATGATCTAAAGCCCGTATTGCAAAAACTGCTCTCAAAGACCAAAAAATCGCTTTATATCACGTTTAAGGTGGGCGGCAGCTTCGTGGACGGGGATATTTTGGACGCGATAGGGCGCGAAGTGGAGCAAAAGCCCGACTTCGTCTATCTTTTAAACATCTTGTTTCAAATGGGCTATCTGCCGAGTCTCAGCTATATCAAAGCCTGGTGTCACGGCGGCGGAGCAAAAAGCGCGGAGGAGTTTGTGCAAAAGACGCGCTGGATGCTAGGCGGCGAGCTAAACGGCACGGAGGAAGCACGGCTGACGGAGTATTTTAACAGCGGCAAATACGAGCCAAAGCGAGATTTTATGCATTGGGCGTTCGTGCGGGTGGACGTTTAGCGCAACGCTCCGCTCTCATAATGCTGGAATTACATATTCGAGCCGGCTTATCATCTTGAAAATAACCAACCGTATCTGCTCTGGCGATCGCTCGTGGTATATAGAAGGCAAGTTATGTATAATATTAAATTTATCGCGTAAAAATATGAGTTAAATTTTTGTAGCTTATCGCATAAAATAAAAATTGAAAATTTTTATACGCTGCACTTTGAAATTTTAAAGCACAAATCGGATTAAGAACCGCGGTCTTAGAAATTTATTCTTTTCTGAATTTAAAAAGGGGCGAGAAATCTCCCGCCCCTGAAATTAAGTATAGGATTTGATTTTATAGATGTGTGAGCTAGGGCTTATGCATCTCTTATTTAAAACATCACCTCAAACCCTGCATTGATAGCACCGCCTCTTGTTTTGCCTACGTAGCCTTTGCCTCCTAGGCTAAGGATAAGGTTTTTACTCTCATACTTATAGCCGGCTTCAAATACTCCGGTTGAACCTTTTAGGCTAGGCTTAGGAGCGTCAAGTCCCATGGTAGATGCTTTAGCATCTCCGCTAAACTCATACTCGTATGCGCCTCCAAAGTATAGGTTATGCTCATCTTTTAAATTTATAGTATCTCTAAGACCCGCTCTTACTCTATTAGAGGTAACGCTATCAAAGTGATATCTCTCGCCAGAGCTTATAGAGGCATCTGCATCATCTGTGTAAGCATATAGCCATTTAGTATAAACGTCTAGCTTGTTACTTTCGCTTAGATCAAAGATCTGACCTATTCCTATATGAGTAGCCATATAGGTTGAGCTGATATCAAACTTCTCATTATGAGCTAATACTCCAGGAGCTATGGCATAGGTCCAGTCGTTACTATTGTAGTCGCTGCTTATCTTACCTACGTGGAAGCTTGCATCTAGATAGGTGCCGCTAGTAAAGTTTTGCTTTAGCATTAAACCTCCACCTATATACTCACTATCTCCGTCTGCATGTAGACCGCTATCTAAGTAGCTATCGTAGTTTGCTTTTCCATATTCAACGAATACTCCGCTTAAGATATCTCCTGCGAAATTCTCAGTTAAGCTGGCAAGTCCTGCTGCAACGCCATAGCCTTTGGAATTTACGTGCGAGCCTGTCTCATGTCTTAGATCATAAGCTTCGCTTATAGCAAAAGGAAATAGCTCTAAATGCCCATCAGGTATTAGCTTATCTAGGTAGTTAGTGATTAACTCGCTTCCGCTCTTTAAGCTAGCTAAGCTTGCGGCACGGGTTTCGGCGAAGGATTTGGTATTAGAGCTTACGCGCGCGCTAGGAGTCGAGGAAGCATCAAAGCCTAAATTTAGATAATTGCCGCTTTGATAAATTTTAGGGTTATAGCTTAGACTTACCCCTACATTTAGCGTTGCATGCATATTGGCTGCGTTAGGAGCTATAAGGCTGCCGCTTCCTTGCTTGTTTATCAGATGAATCTCGCTACTTGGATTAATCGGGCCGCTTACTCCGCTGATATAAGCCGTGATATTGCCGACGTTGCTTAAATCTGTGTTAGCGGTAGGATCGGTTAGATTAAGCACACTATCTGATGCCCTAATAGAGCTGGGAAGGAAGAAATTTAGCCTGTCAAAGCCGCTAATATTTTTAGCGCTTAAGGAATTTACTGCCGCAGGAGAGCTATTGCTAGCTCCTATGTTAAGGGTGTTGCCGCTACCGCTTGCGCTTATTACGCCTACATTATGACCGCTGATGAAATTTAACGTATTATTTGCGCCTGCTGCGTGGATATTTCTAGCGTTAAAATTCTTATCTTCCCCCGCTTTGCCTATATCTATGTTATTTCCGTTAAGACCGCCAGCACCAAGATACTTTTGCAGTTCATCCGCATCAAAGTCTCCATTTATGCTCTCGTTAGTCTTAATAAGCTTTTGGATATAAAGCTCTCGCTCATCTTCGCTTATATGCATACCGCCTATGTTTCTGCTAAAGGTATTGGCATCTTTTATGACATAGTTTTTATTTAGTTGAGTTACGTAGCCCTTGTCTTTAAAGTGCGGATCATATCCGGTAAATTTACCGCCTCCGCTTTTATAGACAAGGGTATATTTCTTGTTGTCGCCATCTGGATAGCTTGCATTGTTTAAAGCGTTAAATTCGCTTGCGGAGTTTACGAATATATCGGTACCGCTTAGATCGGTATTGCCAGAACCTGTCAAGCTTAAAGCTCTTTTGGTATTTGATGAAGCATCATTTTCAACCTCGCTAAGAGAAGCTAAATTGAATTCCAATTTATTGAAATTTGCAAAATTCCCTGCATTTAGGCCATTGCCGGAGTTTGAAGATAGGATATTTAAGCTATTGCCCGAATTACTAGCGTTTGCGCTAGATACTCCGTATATCGTGCCCGCTACGCTGCCGCTTCTGAAATTTACCACGTTGTTGCTACCGCTAGCGGCTTCCGCTGCGTAGACATTGCCAGCAACTTGCGTGTTGCCGTTTAAATTTACAGTGTTGGAGGAGGCAGCGCCGCTAGCCTTTCCGCCGTATACGCTTCCGCCTACGTTTACTGAGTTAAGAGTGATAGTGTTGGAAATCGCGCTGTTTCCCTTGCCGCCTACCGCCATTGCTCCTACGCTGCCGTTGTTTATAGTTACGATATTGGATTTGGCTTCTCCGTTGCTAGTATTGCCGCCGTAAATGCTATTACGGATTATCGTAGCATTCGTAGTTACGCTATTGTCGTGGACATTTCCGCCACCGCTACTGCTGTGGGTGATGCCCGCATTTACATACCCCACGTCTATTCCGCTTGCTTCGAAAGTTACGTGGTTATTATAAATTTCTTGCGAGGTAGCGGAATTTGAATATCCTCCATCGATCTCGCCTATGTTGCTTCCACCTCTAATCTTAGCGTGGTTATCGTGGATGCTATTGCTTCCATCGGTAGCGTCGTCTCTGCCCGAGCTTATGTTTTTGCCGCCTAGACTGCCTGCGCCCTCTTTTACGATTACGGTGTTTCCTTTATTTCCGAATAGCTCAGTAGCACCCGCAGCCTTGTTGGAATTTTGATTTTGCATTAGCTCGCTTTGATCGAAGTTGGGGTCTATCCAAGAGCGAGTTAGAGTGCCCTTTTGCATGATTAAATTCTTACTGTTTTCGACTTCAATCGTAGTGCCGGTGATTTGATAGTGATCTTTGTCGGTAATCGTGTAAATTTGATTATCTTGCACGGTCTGCGCGGCTCTAGTGATCGTGCCACCGCCTGAATTATGGATCAGATAGTACTTTCCTTCGCCAAGATCTGATTTTATACCCTCTATCTTTGTGCCGTTTAAATTCGTATTGCCATTAGTGGTTAGAGTAAGCGGCGCATCGGCTTCGGTAGTAGAATATAGATCGTGAAAATTTATAGAGCCGAAATTTTTAATGTCCTTGGCTTTTTTCACGCCGCCGCCGACCCAGTTTTCTATATGCAAGGTATTGGTTTTATCCGCAGGCTTATTGCTGCCGTAGATTGTACCGCTTATCGTGCCGCCTCTAAAATTTACGTTGCTATTCTCGACGCTGCCGCTTGTAGCGTAGCCTGCATAGACGTCTCCTGCTATCGTCGTTCTTTCTTTATTGATATAAACGACTGCGTTTTTGACGCTTCCCGCGCGTGCGCCATAGACATTGCCGCCTACGTGCACGCCTTTGTTGGAGTCGAATGCCCCTAGAGTAACTCTATCACCGTCCGATTCGCCTGCGATGCCGCTTGCTGCAGCGACATCACCTTTTACGGTGCCTTTGTAAAGATCAACTACGCTTCGCGAGCTCGAGGCGCCGCCCAAAGAGCCCGTGACACTGCCTAAGATTGCATCATCGTTATTGATCTCTACGCGATTTGCGCTCATTACGCTAGCGCTATTTGCTTGGCCGCCTACTACTTGGTAATTTTGCGCTTTTAGCTTTGCGCTTATGGATACGGAGTTTGCGCTAGAGCTTCCGCTTCCACCCGCTGCGCCCCAAATTCTACCGCTACCGCTTAAAGTAATAGTGCTTGTACCGCCGTAATAAGGCGCCGTTATATTGACGCTATTAGAGTTACTTTGCCCCGTGGAGGATTGAGCGCCGAATATATCAAAGCTTCCTCTAAACGTGCCGTCTTTTATAGTTATTCTATTTGATACGGCATCACCGCCGCCGCTTACTATACCGCCTACGATTACATTTGTAACGGAGCTGTTGCCGATAGTGCCTCCGTCGATTGTTACAGCGTTAGAGGAGGCTTTTTTATCCGCTCCACTTCTGCCGCCGATGATATTATAATGTCTATTCGAGCTACCGCCGAAGTTATCGGCATTTCCCGTAATTTCGGCGCCGTATTTTACAAAAACCTGATTTCGCGTCGCTTCGCCTTCGTTGCCCGTTTTTGACGCCGCTATGCCTTGCCCGCCTACAACCAAATTTACCTTAGAGCCGTTTTCCAAGCTCACGTAATTATCTGATACGCCCTTGGCCTCGGCACCTATTGCGATACCCACGTAAGCGTTTGCGCCTCTAATCGTAAGTCTATTGTTGGAAGCAGAGTTCAACTCGGTAAAGCCAGCGATCCCGTCGCCGCTTCCTCCGCCGTAAATCACGCTACCAGAGTAATCCGTCCCGCCGCTTGCAACGCCCGTAATCGTCGTAATATTGCTGTTCGGGCTGGTGCTACCGTTGCCGCTAGTATTGCCGCTAAATCCCGCTGAATAGAGGTTATTATGGGTATGGATAAGCGGCGGATTAGAATCTGCATTGCAAAGTGCTTGTGCGGGCGCTAGTGCGAGAACCGCTGCGAGACTAAGCATAGAGGAGCAGATGGATTTTTTCATATATTGATCCTTTGAAATTCGTAAAGTTTGCGATTATACATAAAAATAGATCAGTTTGCAATATGAAAATCACTGATAGGTTTTTAAAAGAGAGAGAGGGGGGCTGCGTTTGCAATTTTAAGTAGTAAAAATTTACTCTTTGCGCATAATAAATTCTTGACTGCAAAATTTAACCCTTTTTTAGGGGGCATTTTGAGTGGATTGCAAGTGGTAAAAAAATCCTAGTAAAGAGATTTTGAGTAAAATTTGAAACAAGAAAAATCTGAGCTAAATTAATTCTGGCAATTTCAAGCTGCGGTAAAATTTATGCAGGATAAATTTTAAACGAGCGGAATTTTATATAAATGCCGTTTCGCCCGCGAAAAAGCTTTTTTGAAAAATTTAAACTAGCAAGATTGCGCGATAAAATTTTATGTGATCCATGCTGCAAGAGCTAAAGCACAGCAAGCAGGAGATAGAATTTACGCGATAAATCTTGCGTGATAAATTTTAAAATGAGCCGCAAATCTTACAAAAAGCTGTAAATTCCATCTAGCAAGAAATATCTTTTATCCGCAGCGCCGTGATAAAATGGATTAAAAGTTCCCTCGTATGCCTTTTCAAAAAAGCCTTCTTTGCTTAGCTTTATAAGCTCTGCATTGACGAAATCCAGTAGCTCTTTATTGCCTTTCTGAACGCCAATACCCATGAAATCGGGCTTGCCTAGAGTTTTAAGCGGTACTTCTACCTCGCTATCGACTACCGGATATGCCATTGCGATGAGATTATCGGTCGCGTAGGCGTCCACGTCGCCGTCTTTTAGCATGCGGTAGCACTCTCTAGCGATCTTGCAAAATGTAAAATTTCCAAAACCTTCTTGTTTAAAAAATGCCTCGCCCGTACCGCCGCTTTCGAGCAAAATTCTTTTCTCTTTCAGATCGGCTAAGGATTTTATTCTATCGGCTTTGCGGGTTAAAACTCCAAGATTTACCGAAAAATACGGTGTTGAAAAATCGATCTGCTGCGCGCGTTCAGGCGTAATGGTAATCGTAGCGATGACGATATCTACGCGGTTGTTTACTAATGCTGGAATTCTATCCTCGACCTTCATCGGCACAAGCTCGATTCTGCCGCCTTTTTCGCCGAAAAGATCATTTGCTATGGCCTGTGCCATCGTAACTTCAAAGCCCTCAAAAGTTCCATCGTTTAGCTCGCTAAAAGGAGGCTGTCCGTCGTAAACGCCGATGCGAACGACGCCTTTTGATCTGATCTGTTCCAAACTATCGGCGAAAGCAACGATAAATGGTAGCAACATTGCAAGAAGCAATTTCATGGCAAATCCTTAAATTTAATCTCTTTTCCGCTTTCAAATGAAGCAGGAAATTTTATTTGCTAAAATTCTAAAAGCCGGACTCAAAATTTAAAGCAAGCCCTTAGAGCATATTATAAATTCCATCTAGCAGAAAATATTTCTTATCCGCCGTACCGCGATAGAATGGATCAAAGCTCTGCTCGTAGGCCTTTTTGAAAAAGCCCTCTTTGCTTAGCTTGATGAGCTCTGCATTGACGAAATCAAGTAGTTCTTTGTTGTCTTTCTGCACGCCGATGCCGATGAAATCGCTAGGGCCTAGGTTTTTAAACGGCACTTCCAAAGTATCATCGATGACGGAATATGCAAGCACGATGAGATTGTCGTTTATATAGCCATCTGCATCGCCATTTCGAATCATTTCGTAGCATTCCTTAGCCGAAGCGCAATGGCCTAAATTTTTAAATCCTTTGTTTTTGAAAAATCTCTCTGCTACTGTCGCGTCGCCTTCGAATACGATCTTTTTATCATGAAGCTGCGCGATATCGGTAAAAGCGTCGGCTTTGCGCGTTAATACGCCCAAATTTACGGAGAGGTAGGGGAGGGAGAAATCGATTTTTCTTTTTCGTTCGTTTGTGATGCTAAATAGACCGATCACCAAATCAAGCTTATTTGCCTCTAAAAATGGAATTCTATCATTTACGCTTAACGGGATGAACTCAATTTTGCCCTCTTTTTTGCCGAAAATTTCTTTAGCAATAGCGTTTGCAAGATCAATCTCAAATCCTTCAAATTTGCCGCCATTAGACTCGCAAAGCGGTGGATGGGCGTCGCGCACTCCGATGCGAATGACGCCGTTTTGTCTGATTTGATCTAGGCTATCGGCAAAAAGCGCTACACAAAATAGAGCCGCTATAAAAAGTAGTTTCATTTTATGTCCTTAAAATTGGATTTCGCATATTATCCGCTTATCATAAATGACGTTTTAGTCGAAGCCGTTAGATAAAACACTGCTAAATTTCGTCCTAAAATATGGCATAGAGCCCATCTAGTAAGAAATATTTTTTATCTGCAGCGCCTTGATAAAATGGCTTGAAAGTTTCATCATAAGAACGTTCGAAAAAGCCCTGCTTGCTAAGTGTAACAAGCTCTTTATTTATCAGATCAAGCAATTCGGTATTGCCTTTGCGCACCCCGATGCCTAAGAATTCCGGATTACCTAGATTTTGGATTGCTACTTCTAAGTTGTCGTCGATAATGGAATAAGCTAGCACGATGAGATTATCGTTAACGTAAGCATCGGCTTTGCCTTGTTTAAGCATATCGTAGCATTCGGTAGTAATGGAGCAATGGATTAGATTGTGGATTTTATTTTTATACAAAAAATTTTCTGCCGTAGTCCCGCTACCCTCTACTAGGACCTTTTTGTTTGAAAGATCGTCTATGCTTTTGATGCCGTCGCTTTTACGTGTCAAAACTCCCAGGCTCATCGAAAAATATGGATAAGAAAAGTCGATTTGCCTTTTTCTATCTTGCGTTATCGTGATGGTCGCGACTGCAAGATCTACCTTATCGTTTTGTAATGCAGAGATCCTATCGCTGGCGTTTAAAGGGACGAACTCGACTCTACCGCGCTTATCACCGAATATGCTCTTAGCTATAGCGTCTGCAAGGTTGATTTCAAAGCCTTCGAAATTACCACTTTTTTCATCACTGAAAGGTGGCCTACCATCACGAACACCGATTTTAACGACCCCGGCAGATCTGATCTGCTCCAAACTGCCCGCAAAAACACTGCTGCAAAGTGCAAAAATAATGCAAAAAAGTAGCTTCATAAACTATCCTTTTCTTAAATTTAATATTATCCCTTAGATATTGCGTGATTTTACCCTAAAATAGTTAAACATAACTTCAATTACATAATACGGATTTCTAAATCGGCAGTAAGTGAATGAGATTAGAATTTAAGAAACGATAGATAAATTTTATGAAGTGAAATTTAGCCGTAGCGAAATGTCGCGCAGGAGAGCATAGACTTTAATTAAAATTTATCTATCGTAATTTACGGCGCAGTTTTTGCAGCACCGGCATATAATTTGATTTGGAATTTATCCATCATACCGCTTGCTTTTCGAGCTGGAATTTTACGTCTTGCCCACGTGCCACATATCTCGCAATAAAATTTTAAAATTTGCTTGGATCGTAATGCTTTTTTGCGTTATAAAATTTTGCGGTATTTTAAAACTATTTTTCGCCGACTTCTACGATTTTGCTTAGCACGTATTGTTCTAGCTCGCGTCTAGGCACGTCATTTTTGAGCGCTTCGTTGTAGATATTTTCGACTATGCGGCTGTATTTTTCGTAAGGAAAGTAGAGGAAATGGTTCGCCCAAGCGCGTTTGATGAGCTCGTGGGTTAGCTTTTTTCTAGCCCACGCTTTAAAGCAATCAAATCCGATAAAAACCGCCGACGTCGCTATGATCGTAAATAAAATGGAGAAGTGAAAGTCGATCTTTTCAAACATCGCGTGCGTCAGCGTTATCAGAAACATAACGCAGACGAATGCGAAGCAAGCGAAGATAACGTAGGATTTGCCGTAGTTAAATTTAAAATTTAGCTTCGAAGGATCGACGAGCATTCCGTCGTTAAACTCGGCGTTGGCTTCGAGCAGATCGCGGAAGAGCACCGGCTTGTGCGATACATGAAACATAATTTCTAAAAGCCTATCTTTAAAATTTGATTTATCCATCGGAGTTCCTTCGATTTTTGCGGCATTATATCTTAAATTAAATTGTTATAAGATAAAATGATGCGAAATTTCAAGGAGCGATTATGTTTGAAATCAGCGGAATGAGCGGCGATGAGATAGTTTATATTAACGGCAAGTTTTGCGCGGCGAGGGATGCGGCGATAAGCCCTTTTGATCGCGGTTTCGTGCTCGGAGACGGCATCTATGAAGTAGCGCCCGTGGTAAATTCTAAAATTTGCGACAGAGCGGATTTTTGGGGGCGCTTTGAGCGCAGCGCCGCGCAGATCGAGCTAAAGATTCCATATTCTCGCGAAAAATATGAGGAAATTTTATATGAGCTCATCGCGCGTAACGGCGTGAGCGAAGGCGCTTTCTACACCCAGATCACAAGAGGCGCGGCGATGCGCGATTTTGATTACGTCCGCGGCATAGAGCCTAGCGTCTTTGCCTTCGTCTATAGCACGCAAATTTTTGATAATCCGCTCGCAAAAGAGGGGATCGAGATCGTAAGCCTGCCCGAGATCCGCTGGCATAGGCGCGATATAAAATCGATCTCGCTTTTAGCTCAGTGCATCTTAAAGCACGAGGCTCACAAGGCGGGCGCTTATGAGTGCTTTTTGATCGAGGACGGGCTCGTTACCGAGTGTTCGAGCTCCAGCGCGTTTATCATCAAAGATGACGTCCTCATCACGCGACCGCTTTCAAACGACATACTGCCCGGTATCCGCCGCAAGGTGATCTTGGGTCTTGCCGAGCAGGCGGGTCTTAGCGTGCAGCAGCGAGCATTTGGAATGAGCGAGGTTTATGAAGCCGATGAGGCCTTTATCAGCGCGGCGACGCTGATGGTGCTGCCGATCGTAAAGGCTGACGGCAGAGCGATCGGGGGCGGTGCGGTCGGCAAATACGTACCGCGCCTACGCGAGATGTATGCTGCGCGGTTAAGAGCCGAAGCAGGACTGTAATAGGGCGGTCAAATTTAGCCCGTTAAATTTAAACGATACGGGCTGATTAAATTTTGCTTTCTAGCTCCCCGATTATGTGACCCAGCTCGCTTACTAATTCTAAAATTTCAGCCAGTTCGTATTGATGAGCATACGCCGTTCCGGTTGTTGGAGGTATGCTAAATAGCTCTGTTTCGAAGCGGTTCGGCGCGCCGTTTAGAAATAGGTAAAATTTATTATCCATAAATGCCGCACTGATGCTAAATTTATGGTAGCATCGCTTTAGCTCGTTTAGTCGCTCCATCAGCGCGGGCGTCAATAGATATCGAGCTTCGACCTTGTCGTCAGCAAACACGCGAAATTCGCTATTAAAAATGACGTTGTCCATTAGCTCCTTCTCGCCTAAAATTTTTGTATTTAGCTCGCGGCTCGCCAAGATGGTTTTGGCGTAAAATCTCTTGCCGAATTCACATATCAGCACGCTGCCGCTAAAATCCATATATGCATCATATAAGCTCATTGCAAGCGAAGCTAGCTTCACATAGGTATTGTCTATGCCCAGATCGTAGTTCTTTTTGATTCTAATTGCCTCGCTGAAGCTAAATTTTACCCCATCCCATTCGCCTTTTATCTCATCTTCGCCGATAAAATCGGAGTTTGCAAAGATTCCCGCTCGCCTGAATTCCTTCGCGCTTATGCCGCGACCTGGCGAATAAGTAAGCTGCGGATACGCCTGTGAGATCGCCGTGCGCACCAAAACTTTTTTGTAAAATAGTTTATATTCATAAGCGGCGTCCGCAATGCCGTCGTAAATGCAAGCAACATAAATAATCAAAAGCACCGCGTAGATAAGATAAGCTTCGATCATCTTGTAATCCGTATCATCGTCTGTTTTAAATACTGCATCGATCGCAAACATTATGATAAACGGAAATAGATACAAAAATGCTATCTTGGCATAGATCATCACTACCTTGCAAATACACTTTTTTTGTTTGGTTCTACTTAGCGCTATCGCTCTTTCTAGCTGCATGCGTTTCCTTAAATTTTTTGATCCGAAATTTTATAAAATTCATTCTCTTGATAAAATTTCACCACAGCCTCGTCCGCGCTTGCGCTGCGCTGCAAATACCGCAGCAAGGGCTCTGCGCGCGTATATATCACCCCGAGCCCCACAAGGCTCGTCGCTCGCGAAAGCGCCACGTAGAGCTGCCCCTTGGCAAAGATCCTGTCGATGTCGCAGATGAGCTGCGGGATGCTCATGCCTTGGGATTTGTGGATCGTGATTGCGTATGCGAGCTTGAGTGGGAACTGATAATACCGCGCCAGCACGATCTGCTCGGCATCCGCGCCGCTTGCGGCGATCTCGCTTAGTTCGTATGTTTGCAGCCCCACGCGGCTTAGTATTCCCGAGGGCTTTTTTACGACCACGCTTTCGATCTCGCCGCAGGAACTTTTTTCGATCTTTTCGACGACGCCTTGTTCGCCGTTAAAAAACTCGCCGCTTTTATTCGCGGTAAACAGCACCTTTGCGCCCTCTTTCAGCGTCAGACTTTGCGGCGTATTTAGCGAGGCGATCCATTTTTGAATTTTCTGCTCGCTCACTCCGCTTTGCAGCGCTTCATAAACGCCCTCGAAGCTGCTCTGCGGCGTATTAAGCTTGGCTAGTCTGGCGCTATTTATCGCATCTACTTCGGCGTTTCTGCCCGAGATTATCGTGGCATCTGGTTCTGCTCGCGCGGCATCGATGATCAAAGATCGCATCAGCTCCGCCGTCTGCTCGCTTGGGGTGCCGAGCCGCAGCTCGCAAAGCAGGCTGTATAGCGCCGCATCTGCGGTGCGCTTGGAGCCTATCATCTCGACGTAAAAAAACTCGCACTGCCTCCACGCGTACGATCCGAAGGCGTAATCCGAGTCGCTAAATAGGCTCGCGCGCGGCGCGCTCTTGCCCTCTTTGCGCACCGGCGGAAGCTGATAAAAATCGCCCGTAACTAGCAGCCTCCCGTTAAATTTAGAATTTGAAATTCTAAGATAGATCATCTCGAAAAGCTCGGCGCCGATCATCGAAATTTCATCGATCACGATGAGGTCTGCGAGGGCTAAAATTTTTCGCAGCTCGCTTAGCTTGCCGCTTTGTTTGCGATCAAAGCTTTTTAACTCCTCGTGGTTTTTGCAAATGCCGAAGCGAAAGAAGCTATGCACGGTCACGCCGCCGATCTCTACGGCGCTGATGCCGGTGCTACCGAGCACGATTACGAGCTTGCCGCGAGCGCGGTAATCTTCGATGAGCTCTTTTATTACGTAGCTTTTGCCCACGCCTGCGCCGCCCGTGATGAAAATATTGCGATCTTTTAGCTTTTGGATGATGAAATTTATCAAGTTTTTTCCTATTTTTTGGCAAAATTATAGCCAAAATTTTTTAAAAGGCATTTTGTTTGAAACGATTAGTATCTCTTATCTTTACGGCTTTAATCCTTGCAGGTTGCGGTAAAACCGTCCATAAGTTTATCCCGGAAAATCCCGCTGTTTTGGATCTCGAATACGCTCAAAACAGCGAGCGGCTGCCCGCTCCTGCGTCGGTGCAAAACATAAGCGGAAAAGCGTTTAAGAGCCGCTATTTTAAAATTTGGTTTGACGATGCGCCGATTAAGGCAGAAATCGATACGTTTTGGGGGCTTAATTACGCCAAGGGGCGCCACTTTGACGCCGCAGGCAGGATATACGACGATGCGATCTATCAAAGCATTCGTATAAACGCCAATGAAGAGGCGTTCGGGCTGATCTCCGCGCCCGCTATAACGGTAAAAAATGCGCTACTGCGAAATATTCCAAGCGATCTGCCGATTTTCGGCGATCCGAGCGAGCCGGGGGAGGGCGAGCCGTTTGATTACGCCGCAAATTCCGCCGTGAGCGTGGGCTATCCGCTGCTGCTATCGCATTACAGCAGAGACGGCGCGTGGGCGTTTGTGCGCAACGATGGCGTGTGGGGCTGGATAAGAAGCGACGCGATAAAGCGCATCAGTCCTCAGCAGGCGAATATCTACGCAAATTCTAAATTTATAACGATCCTGCGCGATGGCGCCGCCGTCTATGACGAAAACGGCGTGGAGCTTTTTAGGGCGCGCACCGGTACGATCCTGCCGTATGATTTTAGCGGCGAACGCGATCTTGGCGGCACGTTCGGCGTACGGAGCGTATTCGGTGGCGAAATTTTAACCCAGTTTGGCAGCAGGAGATATTTCGTTAGCGCAGAGGATGCGAGGCTTTGGCCCGCGCCGCTTGATGAGCAAAACTCAAAGATCGTAGCCGATAGCCTGCTTGGGCAGAAATACGGCTGGGGCGGATATAAATTTCTTCGCGATTGCTCGCTTTTGACGAAAGATTTTTTGGCAAATTTCGGGCTGTGGCTGCCGCGAAATTCTAAGGCGCAATCGGCTCGCGGTGAGCGTTTTTCGCTGGCGGGGATGAGCGCGGATGAAAAGCTTAGCTTCATCGGAAAAAACGGCGTAGCGTATAGAACCCTGCTGTATATGCCTGGTCACGTGATGCTCTATGTGGGGCAGGTGGATGGCGAGCCGGCGGTGCTGCACGATATCTGGGGGCTTCGCACGATGGATGGCGGACGCGCGGTCATCGGACGTACGGCGATTACGTCGCTTACTATCGGTTCGGATCGCGCCGACATCGCCGAGGATCGACTGCTGATCTCGCGTATCAGCGCGATGAGCGTACTTTCGGGCGAGGATGACGCTATCTCGGACGATCGGTTCGCTCCTGAGGATCCGAGCGCCTTATCTGCGTATGCGAGCGGAAATTAGGCTGCTTGCGGGTATGGGCGTGAATTGGACTTCGCTTAGCAGCTGCCGTCATAGTTTGCTTTTGCCGTTGGTGGAGTCGCGCGCTTGACGATGCTGCGGTGCACGCAGGCGCAAATTTAAAATGGCGTTTTATGTGCTGCGCCATTTTAAATTTAGCCTAGGCGGCGAGCAAATTTGAAATTTCGGGCTTAAATTTAGTCTAAATTTAAGCCTATATCTCGCAAGTCCTTAAAATTTCGGGCGAAATTTTAAAATTAGCCCGCAAGTCTGGTTAAAATTTTAAAGCGCTATCCAAATTTACGCTCCTGTTTTAAAGCTCAATCGCGCGCCGCTCCCCTTAAAAGAACAAAAAATATCTCGGCGTCTTGCGCTTATACTTTAGATACTGCTGTCCGTAGGCTCGCTCGCAGTAGCGCTCCTCGCCGAGAACCACGAGATGGTTGTATATAGCAAAAGGCACTATCACTATGAGTAGCCACAGCGACGCCGAGGCGATACAAACGCCCGCCATGCCGAGGAAATAAAAGAAATACATCGGATTGCGCGATAGGCGGTAGATGCCGCCCTGTGCGGCCTTGTCCGCAGGGGCCGCCGCATAGTCGTAAAACGCCTTGATAAAGCCCGCAAAAGCCGCTACGTAGATCACCGCTCCGATCCAAAACCACGCGCTGCCCGTCTTAAGCGGCACGAACACCGACAAAATAAGCAGCGCTACTTGCAGCAGCGAGCTTATGATCGCATTTCGCTTGTCCGCGAGCGTGTACCACGAGGTATCGGTGGCGCGTTTGCCGACATCTTTGTAGATAAACATATACGCGAACTGTATCAGCACCATCGCAAATGAGGGTATCCAAGCCCCCGCTAGAGCAGGCTTAAGCGTCGTAAAAAATGAAATTTCCATGACCGCCCCTTTCGCTTTAAATTTTATCTTGCAGCTTTGTTTTGCCCTTGTTTGCTTGTCGTTGCTTTGTCCTTTTTCGCCCACCGCGGGTTTAAATTTTACTCCGCCTCGCGCTGTATATTTGAGCGCGCTGCTCGCTCGGTACGCCGCGCGTTAGGAGGGGTGCCGCTTCGGTTGGGGCTATGCGGCATCGACGCCGTCATTTAGGTATCGACTCGCTGAGCACCGATGGGATCTGCATTTTATGCGGGCGGCATCCGCACTTCAACGCGTCAAAATGCGATAGTGCCGCTTGTTTTGACGATACGACGATGCCCGCTTGGCGCTATCTGTTTGAAAAAGACCTCGGCGCCGATATGATGGCGGTCTGCTCGGCACCGATGTGCCGCCGCACGATGAAACATTCCGCGCTGATGTATCTGCCGCTTACTACACGATGAGTATTCGGCACGGGTGCTGCTTACTAGGTGCGGCGCTGGTGTCGTTGCTTCGGTGCCGCGTCTTATTTACCCTCCGGGTTAAGTCCTTTTAAAATATAGCCAAATTCCGCGTCGCTCAGCTCGTAATTCATAAATTTTTTATAAAACGCCTTCGTTTCGGCTTTTACGTCGATGTCGGCAAAAAGCTCCGGCTGGATGGTTTTGGCCGCCCATAAAATTTGAAGCACCGTATCCGCGCCGTATCGATCCCAGTTGAAAACCCCGCGCGGATTGCCGTAAACGCGTCCGTTTTTGACCGCATCCGTGCCGCTGTAGATCGGGCTTGATTTGATCTTCTCTACCGCATCTTCGTTGTGATCGCCGCCCACGATTATGATCTGCGGGTTGCTAGCGATGATCTCCTCGGCGGTGATGGTTTTCATCGGGCCTTTCGTGGCGGTGATCGCATTCGTTCCGCCGGCCAGCTCTATCCACGAGTCGATCAGCGTGCCCTTGCCGTCGATCTTTAAAAGATCGCTTCCGCCTACGATGTGAAGGACGCGCGGACGCTTATCGGGGCTTAAATTTGCGGTGCGGCCGCTAACCAAAGCGATATTTTTATCGAGATTTGAGATCAGATCCTTCGCTCTTTGCGGTGCGTCGCCGCCTAGCATATCGCCGCACATCCTGATACTGCGCCTCATCTGCTCGTAATCGCTAAAGCTCGCCTTTAAAACGGTAAAGCCCTGCTTAGCTAAATTTTCGCCTGCCAGTGCGGTTGGGACTATGACTACGTCGGGGTTGCGGCTCATTAGCTCCTCTAAATTTACGTCATTATTTTTTAGCAGCACGGGGATCTGCGCTAGGCGCGGATAAATTTTAAGAAACCACGAGTTTTTGCTAATGTTATCGGTGGTGGCGACGATCTTATCCGCTCCGCCCAGAGCCAGTAAAATTTGATTGTTCGAGTGCCAGAGTGCCGCGATACGCTCAACTTTTGCGGGGATTTTGACCTCGGCGCCATCCATATCCTTGATAGTTCTAAGCTCTGCCGCGCTCGCAAAAAGCGCACTTGCTAAAAGCAGTAGTAAAAATTTTTTCATTTTTTCTCCTAAACGGTATTGAAATATATGCCGCGATATTACAAAAAACCTCATTAAAATTGCGTAAATTTTAACCGTTGTCGCCGTGATTATTTATTATTTTTCAAAGTAAATTTTTATATAATCCATTTTAAATTTAGCATTTTTAAAGGAGAGAAAATGGATGAAATTTTGTATTTAATAGGCGCCGCCGTCGGGGTTTTAATCGCGCTTTTTATCATCGTGCCTCTGTTTTTCAGGCGCATAGTGGAGACGAACGAAGTGCATATCGTCCAGAGCGCGCGTAAGACGACGAGCTACGGCAAAGATACCGGCAACGGCAACAGCTACTACGAATTCCCGAGTTGGGTGCCGGTGCTGGGCGTTACGAAGATCGTTTTGCCGGTCTCTGTTTTTAGTATCAAGATCGAGGATTACGAGGCGTATGATCTGGGCAGGCTTCCTTTCGTCGTCGATATTACGGCGTTTTTTAGGATCGTGGATTCAAATTTAGCCGCGCAACGTGTCAATAATTTTCAAGATTTGAACAATCAGCTCACAAATATCATTCAAGGCTCGATCCGCTCGATCCTCTCTAGCCGCGTGCTTGAGGATATCTTGCAGATCCGCTCCGAGCTCGGAGACGATTTTACCAAGGCGGTAAAGACGCAGCTGCAAAACTGGGGCATCGAGCCCGTTAAAAACATCGAGCTGATGGATATCCGCGATAGCAGCGGCAGCAAGGTTATCTTTAACATCATGGAGAAGAAAAAATCCCAGATCGAAAAGGAAAGCCGCGTCGAGGTCGCAAATAACACCAAGCTCGCCCAGATCGCCGAGATCGAAGCCGCGCAGGCAACCGAAGTGCGCCAGCAGGAAGCCAATAAGATGGTAGGCCTTAAAACCGTCGAAAACGAGCGGGAGGTCGCGATCTCAAAGGAGCAGGCCGAGCAGCTCATTAAAGATCAGCAAAAGATAACGCAGGAAAAGGCGATGGAGGTCGTGCGGGTAAACGACGTCAAGCAGGCCGAGATCAAAAAGCAGGTGGAGATCGTAAAGGCAGAGCAGGAGCAGCGCAAGATCGAGATCGACGCCGAAGCGCGCAAAAACGCCAAAATCCGCGACGCCGAAGCTATCAAGGAAAATCAAATTTTAGTAGCGCAGGGCGATAAGGAGAAGCAGTTTCTCGCCGCTGCGGCGCTTTTGGAGATGAAGGACAAAGAAGCGCAGGGTACGCTAAAGATAGGCTCTGCCGAGGCCGAAGCGCTTAGACTGAAGGAGCTCGCGCCCGTAAACGCGCAGATCGAGCTTGCGCGCGAGATCGGCGAAAATCAGGGATACCAGACCTATCTCATTTCGATCAAACAGATCGAAGCAAACCGCGATATCGGCCTGGAGCAGGCTAAGGCGCTAAGCGCGGCGGATCTTAAGATCATCGCAAACGAAGGCAGCGTGGGCGAGGGGATGAGCAAATTCGGCGAAATTTTAAGCGCCAAGGGCGGCACGCAGCTAGCTGCGATGCTCGAAGCGCTAAATCAAAGCGAGGTCGGCAAAAAGGTGCTGGATAAAATTTCGGGCGCCAAGGAGGAGGGTAAATCCGAGTAATATTCGCAGTTTCGGGCGAGTAAAATTTTAAATTTATACACTATCGGCGTTGCAGACGAAAGTAAATTTGAGTGATCGCTAGCGGCACAGCGCAGGCGAGCAAATTTGAGCGGTCTGCTCGTCTGGGCGGTTTACCTGCTCGCGTCGGATAAAATTTAAGGCGTTAGCGGAATTTTAAACGTCGTGAAATTTTAAAATGCCGCAAAATTTCGAATTCCGCTAGAATTTAAAACATCGTGAAATTTCAAAATGCCGCGGAATTTTGAATATCGTGAAATTTAAATGCTATGGAATTTTAAATGCTCATAAAATTTCAGGCTCTCGTGCCTGAGCATTTAAAGGCGGTGCGGTATTGCAAGATATTCGCAGGATGCTGAAGCTGCGCGTAAATTTTAAAAAATTCGCAAGTCGAGGGCAAAATTTAGGCGCGGGTGCATAGCGTTCACGCGAATTGCACTTAGTAGTTGTAGGTTTGCCGCCAAATGCTTGAGCTCTGCCGTCTAGTGGTCAAATTTTGCCGCTCGCGAGGTTAAGTTTATTCGGTTCGGATGAAATTTAAAAAGTGCGAGCTGTTGGCGGCAGCGCAAAATTTAACCCGCCCGCATAAAATTTTAAGGAGCGCACGATGGCAAACGCCGTAAATTCCGCGCAGTACCAAGCGCGCATCAAACAGGCGGAAACTCTTTTTGAGGGGCAAAATTTTACCCGGCGCCAAACGGTAAATTTAAGCGGCGGATATGAGATCGTAAAAGACGCATATAGGCTCGGCGCGACAAGCTTTAGCGGCGGCGAATACACGCTGTTTGATGCTCGCAAAATGCAGATAATAAGCTGGCGCTGTATAGACGATAGGGCGGAATTTTTTGGCCTGATCCGCCACGCAGACGGAAAATTTTACCTCGTTTTTCGCCAGGATCTATACGGCTATAGCGTGCTTGATCTAGCCTCAGCGCAGATCATGCGCTTCGTACCGGACGCCTGGCTAGAGGGCAAGGAGAGCTTCATTTGGGATGGCGTGCACTATCTGCGGGATTGGGACGCGCTGGCCGCGCGCGGCTGCTACTGGGCGGCTCCAAACGGCGTGCATTTGGTGAGCTTTGCCGAGCCGATGAGCGAAGAGCAGAGATATGTAGACGTTTTAGACTGCATGCAGGGCGGCTACGACATCTACGAGCAGGCTGATTTTGCGGGCTTTGAGGGTAATAAACTGAGCCTAAAATGCTTTCGCGCGGACACCTTGCGATATGAAAATATAAAAATTTCGCGCGAGCAATACCGCGAATGGATGCGCGAAGCAAAACGGCTATAAGCTTTAAATTTACTAAATTTCGCACTTAAATTTAAACGCTTGCAAGCGGTAAATTTTAATTACGAGCCGCAAAAAGCGGAATTTAGAGAGACCAAAGGGGCTGAAATAAGGAATACGGATGTTTTTTGAATATATTTTAATCGGCGCCTGCGTAGGCTTTATCAGCGGATTTTTCGGCATCGGCGGCGGCACGGTCGTGGTGCCCGTGATGATGCTCTTCGGCTACGATGTCAAGTACGCCATCGGCATCAGCATCATGCAGATGATCTTCAGCTCGATTTTCGGCTCGTTCGTAAATTTTAAAAGCAAAATGCTCGACGTCGCGCCGGCGCTGGTGCTGGGGCTCGGAGGCTTTTGCGGCGCGCTTAGCAGCGGCTTTATCGTAAGCTATTTCTCCTCAAAATTTCTACTGGGCACGCTCGTTTTGGTGCAGATCATAAATTTAATCAAACTATTCAAAACCCCGACCGAGCCCACCGGCGAGCCCAACGAATCTAAAATTTTGCTCTTTATCGTGGGGCTGTTCGTCGGCGCCGTGGCGATCAGCGTGGGTATCGGCGGCGCGGTATTCGTGATGCCTATTTTGATCAGTTTTTTAAACTACGACATCAAAAAGGCCGTCAGTACGGGGCTATTTTTCGTGATATTTTCCTCAAGCGCGGGCTTTATTAGCCTCTCCGCGCACGGGCTCGTGTACTACGAAATCGGCGCGTTACTCGGCGTCGGCTCGCTAGCGGGCGTTTACGCGGGCGTCAAAACCTCGCACAAGATCGGTAAAAAGGCTCAAAAGCGCTGGATGATCGCACTTATCGTCACGATACTTTGCGTGACGATTAAAAAATTTATCGCCCTAAACTAGCAATATTCGTTTTGCCTGCCACGCCTAAATTCGGCCTAAAGAGTGCTTTAAATTTTAAAATTTAAACTCCGTCCGTTTGCGCAAGCGATTTTTGAAATTCGTATTTGAAATAAAACGTCCACGCGAGCGGGCACAGCAAAAATAGCGCGCGGATTACGTAGAGTGATATTAGCGGTATTTTAAAATATATCCACACGCAAAAAACGTAGCTTAAAATATACGCGAGCGCGCAGATTACGGGCAAAAACCTTTTAAGCTTGATCGTCGCGACCAAAAGATAGATGCAGATCGCGATAAGCGAGCCTGCGAAAAAATAAAACATCGTGCCTTCTTTTTGGAAGTGCTCATCCGCACCCAGATAGCCTAAAATGCATGCCGCGACGATCAAAAGCGCTAAGGCTGCTCTTAGCGGTGCAAGAGAGCGCTTTATCGCGCCGCCGAGTAGCCAATGCAAGGATAGCGCGATAAAATAGGCATTTGCGGTAAAATCGAAAGACATGTAAAACGGCTTTTCGCCGAAATTTTCCCAAGAATACTCGCGCCCAAAAATCGCAACATGCGTAAGATAGATCGTGCCGAATTTCGCCGCTAAAAACGCAGCCGTAAGCAGGATCGGATGCAGCAGCGCCCTGCCTGCAAGCAAATCTGCGCAAATGCGCTTCAGGAAATTTATCAATCTTTTCATACTAGGCTCCTTTGAGATTTCGCCGCTTGCAGCGTCTTTCGTGAAATTTTTGCCGTCTTGGTTGAGTTTAAATTTGATCTCAAATCGGGATAAATTTTAGCTTGAGAGCTTTTAAAAATCGCTTAGCGGCAAAGGCGGTGAATTTGCATGCTTGGAACAGGTCGCGTATTTTGAAATGCGCACCGTTCAAATCATTTCATATCGCAAGCTGTTTTGCGGGCGAGCGCATATTGCAAAAGGCGCAGACGAAATAGGGCAAAATAGACTCATTCGTCCGCTTGTAGCATTTAAAATTTTATCGATTTTTAGTTGCGCAGCTGCTTTATCCGCGGCGATGTGTTTGCGCACGGCGAGGTTTGCGCGCGCGGCGAGTAGATTAAATTTTGGTCTAAATCGTTAGCGCAGGTGCGCCCCGCTTCGCAGCGGATGCGAAGAGGGGCGCAAATTTCGTAAATTTTATAAATTATTTCGGCAGATCGCCTAGCTCAAAGCGTAAAATTTACGCACCTATAATCACGGCCGACAAAAGCCCCCATAAAATGGCTTCTATCGCTAACACTGAGTGAAGTACGGCCTTACTCATCGCTTCTCCTTTGTTTTTAATTTTATTATTTGCCAGACTCGGGCTGCTAGAGGCGTGCCCGATCGATCTATGGGCGGGATTATATAAGGTGATTGTGTTCTTAATGTGTCTTTTGAAATTTATGGCGAAATTTTTGCCGCCTGTCGTAAAGTGCGAGCGAGCGGCGGCAGATTTCAGATAAAATTCGGCCATCTGCGTTAAGGCGCGGCAAATTTAAGCGAGCTTGCCGCCCGCCGTAATGCGCGGTAAAGTCGTAAAGGGCGGCAAAGTCGCAGCGTGCGGTAAATTAAAGCAGAATTCCGACCTCGTCGCGGCGCGCGAGGCGTCCGCGGCAAATCGATATAAAATTTGAAGCAGAATTTTATGTGAATGCGGCGCGCGACATACCCGCGCTTTTTTACGCCGTCAAAGCTTGCATCATCAAAGGACTGTATCGGCCAGGATTGCGCCGTCAGGGCCCGTATCGTCAAAGCTTGTATCGGTGTGGCTTGCGCCTGTGGGGCGAAATTTTACGGCGAGCTACGAATTGCAAGACGCAGCTCATCCGCGCCGTCTTGATTTGAAATTTAAAGCGGAATTTTAACGCGCGCCTCGGTTCCGACGCCGGGTTCGCTTTCGTATTCGATCTGTCCGCCTAAAAGATCAAGCGCCGTGCGTACGATGCTAAGCCCAAGCCCGCTGCCGAGCTCCTTATGTGATTCCTCGCACTGATAAAATCGGTCAAAAATTTTATCCAGCTTCTCGCGCGCGATACCGATGCCTTCGTCTTTGATGCTCACTTGCGCAAAGCCATCACAAGCGTAGCAACGGATGAAAATTTTACCGCCCTGGCGCGAGTACTTAAGCGCGTTTTCGATCAAATTTCGCCAAATTTGATTTAGCAGCCCCGCGTTTGATCGCACGCTAAGCGGCGATAAATCTAGCTCAAACTCGTGTCCTTCGTAGCTTTGGCTTAGCGATATGATGCATTGCCTAAGCTGCTCGTCTATATGTACCGCTTCATCTAGGCGCACCGCCGCGCCGCTATCGAGCCTGGTTAGCTTTAGCATATCGGTGCAGAGCTTGCTTAGGCGGTTTGCTTCCGCGCCGATCGAGGCTGCGTATCGCGCCGCGCGCTCCTCGCTCACGCCGCCCTCTATCATCTCGCTTAACGCGACGATCGAGGAGATCGGCGTTTTCATCTCGTGCGAGACGTTTGAGACGAACTCTTTTTGCAGCTGCTCGTGCTTTTGCAGCTTCTGCGCCATTTTATTGACGTTTACTACAAGCTCGTCGAGCTCGTGCATATAGACGTAATCAGTGCGGTATCTGTGTATCTTGCGCTCGGCGCGCGCCTCAAAATCGCCGTTTGCGATCGCAGTGATCGCGCCTAGTAGCCGCTTGATTGGGCGGAATAAAATTTTAAGTCCGAAGTAAAGTAGGGTAAAATTTAGCGCCATCGTGATTAGGCAGATGATCGCGCACAGCGCCACTCCGTCCCAAAACCCGCCGATCTTGCCGCCTATGCCTATGTAAAAAAGCATGCAAACCGCAAAGCAGACGATGAAATTTATCACGCCGAATGCGAGCGAAGAGTAAAACGCGATGAAGCTTTTTAGGCTTATGAGGTATTTTTTCATGCTCGCTCCTTTTTTACGGCTTTGTAGCCGAGCCCGCGCACGGTGATTATCTCAAAATCCTTGGAGGTTTCAAATTTCGCCCGTAGCTTTTTGATGTGCGTATCGACGACGCGCTCGTCGCTGTCCGTTTCGTAGCCCCAAATTTCGCTCATTATCTCAAATCTAGTAAAAATTCTGCCCGCATAGCTTAGCAGCAAAAACAAAAGACGAAATTCTTTCGGCGCCAGGCTTATCCGCTCGCCCTCGGTGCGGACGCTAAGCGTATCGTAGTCAAGCTCGCTTCCGCCGATGAGAAGTCGCTTTTCGTTTGCGATCTTGGCTCGCCTTAGCAGCGCATGCACGCGCAGCACAAGCTCTTTTAAATTTATCGGCTTACTCATATAATCGTCCGCGCCGCTTTTAAAGCCGGTCTGCATATCCTCGATCTCGCTTTTTGCCGTTATGATCAGTATCGGCTGGCTCTTGCCGTCGCGCCTAACGTATCTGCTAAGCTCAAAGCCGTCCATCTTAGGCATCATCACGTCCGAGATGATCAGATCGAAGTGCGCCTCATCCAGTGCCTCTGCCGCCTGTTTGCCGTCGAAGGCGCAGCTCACGCTAAAGCCCTCATCAAGCAGCTTTTCTCTTATCACCGAGCTCAAAGCCTCGTCGTCTTCGACGAGTAAAATATTAAGCATAATCGCTCCCGTTTTACTAAATTTATGCGCTTAAATTTATACATAAAATTTTAAGAAACAATGAGATATTATACGTAAATTTTTTCAAGGAGTAAAGAATGAATTTCAAAAAAACCATATCGGCTGCCGTTATTGCAGCTTCGGTGCTGGCGCTATTTAGCGGATGCGCGAAAGAAAGCTCTCGCGTAGTGCAAACCCCTACGGTAGCGAGTTTAAACACCAACTACTCTGGCGAGCGGATCGCCGTGTCGGTAGGACGCTTTAACAACCAGTCCTCTTACAACAACGGGGTGTTCTCCGACGGCGAGGATAGACTGGGCAACCAAGCGCAGACAATTTTGATCTCAAGCTTACAACAAACAGGACGCTTCTCGGTGCTTGATCGCACGAATATGCGCGCCATCAAAGAGGAAAGCGCAATCTCCAAAAGCGCACAAAACTTAAAAGGCGCCAGATACGTTATCACCGGCGACGTGACTGAGTTTGGCCGCAAGACGACCGGAGATCATCAGCTGTTTGGAATTTTGGGTAAAGGAAAGACCCAAACCGCGTATTCTAAAGTAAATTTAAACATCGTTGATGTTAGAACGTCCGAGGTGGTCTTTTCGACCCAGGGCGCGGGCGAGTATGAGCTATCAAACCGCGAAGTGCTAGGTTTCGGCGGCACTGCGGGCTATGATTCGACGCTAAACGGCAAGGTGTTAAGCCTAGCGATCATCGAAGCGGTCAATAATCTCGTAAACGGCCTTGAAAACGGCGCGTTTAAACTAAGATAAGGATAAAATTTGAAAGCAGGTAGCGTTTTTGCGCTTGCCGCTGCGGCCGTGATCTTTTGCGGCTGCGGCGGCGGGACGCGGAATCAAATTTATTACTGGGACGGCAGCTACACGGACTCGACCTATCAGTATCTAAAGCAGGAAGGCGACGTAGGCGAGCAGATCGAAGCGCTTGAAAAATCTATCCAAAAGGCATACGAAAAAGGGCTTAAAGTCCCGCCTGGGCTTTATTCGCATCTGGGGCTTTTGTATCTAAGCGCGGGCAACGGCGCGAGGGCGAGGGAGAATTTCGAGAAAGAAGCTCAGGCCTTCCCTGAATCAAAGCCGTTTTTGACCTTCATTACAAACCCCGCCGCGCTTAAAAAAGCTGAGGCTGCGGCCAAGCCGGGCGCCGATAAAGCTCAAGGATCAAGCGGGCGCGAAGCCGCCAAAACGGCCTCTGCAAAGCAAGGCAAAGCTGCCGCAAAGCAGGGCGGTAAAACGAATAAAAAGGCTAAAAAATGAAAAATAAAGCTCAAATAGCGATTTTTAGCGTATTCGTGGCGCTGTTTTTTAACGCGTGCGCTCTAAGCGAGCCTGAAATTTACGATTACTCGGCGCTTCAGCAGGCTAAGCCGCGATCGATTTTGGTGCTGATGCCGAGCAACGAAACAACCGAAGTGGATGCAGGTGCTGCCGTGCTTGCCAACGCGATCTATCCGCTAAGCGAGGCGGGCTATTACGTATTTTCGCCTGCGCTCGTGCATGAGACCTTCAAAAATAACGGAATTTACGAAGCGAGCGAGATCCAAAACGTCTCTGCGCACAAGCTAAGACAGATTTTCGGCGCGGACGCCGTGCTATACATGGATGTCGTCAAATACGGCACTTCGTATATGCTGCTAAATAGCGTAAGCGTCGTGGTGGTCAATGCTAGGCTAGTGGATCTGCGAAGCGGCGCGACGCTCTGGGAGGGCTCGGCGCAGGTAAGCGATGACTCAAGCAGGGGCAGTAACGATCTTGTAGGCATGCTGATCTCCGCTGTCATTAAGCAGGTTGGCGATACGATCACCGATGCGGGATACAAGCTTTCTGCAAGCGCGGATGCGATACTTTTGGGGCAGAACTGCAACAAATGCTTGCTCTACGGTCCGTATTCGCCACACTACGGACAGGATAGACAGCTTGGCGGCGGCAAATAAATTTTAAAAAGGACGAAAATGAAACTAGCCGAGGCGCTGATACTGCGCGCCGACATACAAAAACGCATCGAGCAGCTAAAATCAAGGCTCGCGGACAACGCAAAGGTGCAAGAGGGCGAGAAGCCCAGCGAAGAGCCAAAGGCGCTGCTAGCCGAGCTAGACGCGCTCACAAGCGAGCTTGAGCGGCTAATCGTTCGGATAAATTTAACCAACTGCACCGCAAAAGCGGACGGCAAAAGCCTAACCGAGCTAATCGCTAAGCGCGACGTACTCACGCTAAAAGCGGGCGCGCTGCGGGCTTTCGCGCAAACTGCCGCACAAAAGGTGGACGTTTATTCGCGCAGCGAGATTAAAATTTTAAGCACGGTCGATGTCGCGGCGCTGCAAAAGCAGGTGGATGAGCTAGCTAGACAAATCAGACAGCTTGATACGACGCTGCAAGGCGCGAACTGGCAGACCGATCTGATCGATTAAAGCGTCAAATTTAGCGGCGAAATTTGAAAGGATTTCGCGAAAAATAAAATTTCGGGTAAGTATCGCAAGAGGCGAGTACGAAAATTTATGGCAGCGCTCGCGGAAACGGCGCACCCCTTTTACGATTTATTTTCAGTAAATTTACAAGGGCAATGTAACTACGCAATGTAACTACCGCGTACTGATCTAGCGATACCGAGGGCGGGAACGGGGAAATTTAAAACGAAATTTTAATTTTTGCGGCGCGGCTTGCGGTCTTGCGGCAAAATTTGGCGGCGATTTGGATGGGCTTGACGCTCAAATTTTGCGTTAAATTTGGGCGCGCTTACGTTTTGCATTTTGACCCGTCTGGCGTTAAATTTTACAAAAATCATAAAATTTAGCCAAATTTAAAGGATGAAATTTGAAATTTAAAACCCTTGCGTTATCGGTCGCGTTTTTCTTTGCAACCGGCATAAATGCAGAGCTCGCGACAGAAGCAAATTCCATAAATTTTAGAAAAACGAGCGGCGCGGAGCAAAATCTCGCGGACGCAAAAGACGCCAAATTTAAAGACGCGCATTTTAAAAACGCAGATACCGCAGCGAGCGGCACAAACCCAAACTCATCGCAAAAAGCGACCCTCATCGACGAAGCAAAAAATTTCTACCGCGTGGACGAGCTGCTGTTTCGCAGCGCGCAGCTTGATGGAAACTACGCCGCGAAGCTGCACGAACTAGGCATCAAAAGCATCGTAAATCTGCGCCATTTTAGCAGAGGCGGCGATAGAAGGGCATTTGGGGATCAATTTTGGCTCGCAAACAAGCCGCTTCAAAGTTGGGAGATAAAGCCCGCACAGATCGCGGACGTTTTGCGCACCATTCGCGAGCGCCAAAAGGAGGGCGCCGTGCTCGTGCACTGCTATCACGGAGCCGATCGCACGGGGCTTGTGGTGGCGATGTACCGCGTGATCTATCAGGGCTGGAGTCTGGACGCCGCGCGCAGCGAGATGATAGACGGCGGGTACGGCTTTCACTCCATGTGGCAGGATATCGCGGGCTTTTTGACGCCGCAAAACGAAGCGCTCGTAAGAGCCGAGCTTGGAATTTAGACGAAATTTCGCCCGTTAGGTCAAACGGCGGCGAAATTTGTAAATTTAATAATGACAAAGTGCCGTTTATAACGAAATTTTAGAATATGGGCTATGTATATTTTCTGGGGCGAGGCTCGGGATACACCAAAATAGGGGCGAAAAACGAGCTGAAAAGGTACGCGGAGTTTGAGCAAAAATTTGAGGCTTGCAAACAAAAGGCGCGAGAAATTTTAAATTTATAGATATCGCTAAAATTTTACTCTTTGCGGCGAGCTAAATTTAAAACCGTAAATTTCTGTAAAAAACAAAGATATATTAAAATAGTAAAATTTAGGTCGTAAAATTTTACGCATTTTTCTACTTAAAATTATCATACTTTTTTCAAATATGCGCTCGCGCCGCCGCGTGCGTATCGCAACGAAAATCAGCTAAATTTTAAAAGCCCGATTTGCGCTTGCGGCGATGGGGCGCATAAAACGCCGCAGATATTTAGAAAATATCCGTAAATTTAGCCGAAACGCAGTAAAATTTGAGCGGCAAATTTAGCAAAAGGAGCGATCGTGGAAAATTTATTACTAGCGCAGCTGCGCGAGGCATTACCGCAGGGCATGCGCGTGCCGAGCGAGCTTGAGGCGCTTTATGCGTGGATCGAGGCAAACGGCTTTTATGACGACGCGGGCGGGCGCAGACGTGGCTATCTCTACTCGCAGGATCGGCTGAAGCAGAGCTGGAGCGACGATGAGCGCGAGGGCGGCACGGACATCGTATTTTTCACGGATGAGCTGAAAAATCGCGACGAGGAGCTAAGGTATTGGTTTTACGGCGAGGATCGCGAGCTTGCCGCGGAGATCAAGCAGCGGCTTTGCGTGTTCGCAGGCAGCGGCTCGGAGGGCTCGATGTGCGCGCTGTGGCTGGACGATGTGGGCGAGACGAAGATCGTGCACATGGGCTCTGGCTCGGGTTCGACCATGACTTGCGTTTTGGCTCATAGCGGGCTTGATTTTTTGCGATTGCTCGCGATCGGATACGATGAAATCTGCTGGGATGAGGATTTTAGTGCGCCGCCAAACAGCGATGACTTTATCGTGCATCCAAACCTGAAATTTCAGCAGTGGCTCAAGGACAGGTTTAAAACGACGATCCCGCAAACCGCGCTTGAGCTCGTCACGCCCGCGCATTTGGACGACGAGAACCTGAGCGATGAATTTTTGATCTGGGTAAATCGCGTCGCAGAGTAAAATTTAAAGCGGCTTTTGTGCCGTTTAATCAAGCGTTTTGGGCCCTATTTGCGTAGGAAGCCTTGGATCTAAGCTTTTTGCTGGCTAATTTAATGGATATCTTTTGATTAAAATTTTAATGGTGGCGGTATCCATATAGAAAAGCATTAATCATCTATTACTATTTCTGCTGTTCTTAAAATTTTTAATAAATCCACTCGATAGAATTTAACTCTTTACAATGTAGCGGCGAAATTTCGCAGTGATCTGAAATGCGGGTGCGATGTAAGTTGCCGCGTCTTTAGGAATCCAAATAAATTTAGCTAAATTCCGCGTGGATGAGCTGATATGCCAAACATATGAAAGCCCTGCCGGTTTAGCAAAGAACTGATTGATACTTAAATTCTAAGGCAAAAAAACAAGGCTAAAAGCTTTTCGGTAGTTTTGGCGATAGGTTGTCTTTAAGTGTCGTATCAGAGAAAATTGCGATGGCAGCGTGTGCAGGCAGCGCGCGCAGAGCGAAAAAATGGCGCGAGCATCAGTATCGGCGTAGCGCTTTTAGACTTCGTATCAAAGATCACATCCAAACGATCCTGTTGTCATATATTTGCATAAATTACGGCGGATTTTTATCGAGGGCATGAGGGGCGAGCTACAAGGCATATCCAGCGAATACGTCTTTGCAGCTAGCTGCATGCAGGCATTTAAAAGACGGAAAGTAAAAGCGAACAAGTTAAAATCTGAAAGTATTAATAGCCGCGCAATAGGCAAATTGCGCTCAGTGGCGAAGTGAGCACAACTTTTGGCAGCTTTGAGCTATTTGCACGCGCGTAGGGTGGCAAGTGCCACTTTACTTTAAATCTCTTTTTGGATCTTGGATTTGCACGCTCAGAGCAGAAAGCACTAAGCAGCTAGGCGCGGAGATATCATATTTTGCACCGCTTTCGCAATAGTTCTCTTTTATACCTGTCAGCTGACGCTTTCTAGCAAGATGAGTGATTGTTGTTTTGATATTAATGAGGATGAGCTTGGCGGGCGCATAGACAGCATATACAAGCTCAGTAGCGGTAAGCACGTAGTTCGCAGCGTTTTATGAATTTAGCGGAGAGTTTGAGCTGAGTGCTGTGGCGGATATTCATAGTTTTTTTAACGTCTTGTGGAAATTTAAGACGAGTATTATTGCGAGCGGGTGCAAATTTTTAGGTAAAATTTTATGCTCATTGATTTTTATATGGCTGCACTAAAGC
The DNA here is from genome assembly GCA_963528355.1 of uncultured Campylobacter sp. Taxonomy (GTDB): domain Bacteria; phylum Campylobacterota; class Campylobacteria; order Campylobacterales; family Campylobacteraceae; genus Campylobacter_B. The sequence goes on along the minus strand of CAURUZ010000002.1, from coordinate 259,833 downwards.
ATGCTCTATACGGAAAAATTTCGTATAAATTTTTAACGTAAACTTTGCCCATGTAGGGGGGGGGGGGGTATTCAGCAGGCTGCGTGTGTAACGCAAAAATAGCGATCCAGGAAGCGTGCCAAGCAGCACGGATGAAACGAGACGATCTTCATCCGCCACTTTTTAAAATAAAATTTCGCGACTAAAAAAGCAATTTTGCCTTTGTAAATTTTAAAATTTTACTAAAAATTCTTCGTATTTTTCTGCACTTTTTGCGATATATTCGCTATCTGGATGAAATGAAAATCCATAGCCAAAGTAGCACGGCAGCAGTTTAGCGCCCGTAAAATTCATCGCGCATTTAAAAGGTGTGATAACTTCTTCTATGCCAAATCCGATCGTGCCGTCTTTTTTATAGTTATTTTGCTCATCGCCGATAGTGATCGCTAGGGCGAATTCTTTACCTTTCAGCTTGCCGCCGGTGCTGCCGTAAGCCCAGCCGTAGGCGAATACATCGTCGAACCATTGCTTTAAAAGCGGCGGATAGCTGTACCAATAAAGTGGAAACTGAATGATAATTTTATCGTGGCTTAAAAGTAACTCCTGCTCGCGCGCTACGTTTATTTCGCCGTTCGGATAAGCAGCGTAAATTTCGTGAATATCAAATTTATCCGCTTGCTTTTTGGCTACCTCGCGCCACGCCTTATTTGCGTGTGAGCTTGCCATATCGGGATGAGCGATGATGATTAGGTTTTTCATATTTTCTCCTTGTTTGAAATTTCTTACATTATATGTTTTTTGGCTGAAATTTTGATTTATCATCTAACATAATATGGATATGAAATTTTAAATGAAATTTTACTTCCACTCAAATACTAGTGGCGGGCTTGTAGTTTTTACATGCGATTAGAAGTTAAATTTATAAGCAAATACGGCAGGCCCCAAAATCGATAGAATCTTACCTACTAAGTTATATTAAAGATTTTAAATGTGGTTAAAAATGCGCCGAAAAATTCGGCGCAAATGAAAGAAATACTAATCTTAGATTAGCGCAGGAGCTACTAAAAATCCTAGAGCAACCGAAATCGCAACCATAATGGTTCCCGGAAGGAAAAACGAGTGGTTAAATACAAATTTACCAACTCTAGTCGTTCCGGTATCGTCCATGGCGATCGCGCCGAGCGTCGTAGGATAGGTAGGGAGCACGAACAAGCCTGAAACGGCTGCGAACGATGCGACTAAGATCCAAATTTGACCGGAATTTTCAGGGCTAGTCATTCCAAGCGCAGCGGCGACGGCAGGCATCATAACCTTTGTGGTCGCAGCCTGCGAGTATAGCAAGCAGCTTAAGAAGTATAACGCGACGGCTAGTACGAAAGGATACTGCGTAACGACGTTTTTAGCTACCTCTTTGATGCTGTCAATATGTCCGTTAACAAAAGTGGTACCGAGCCATGCGATACCGATGACGCAGATGCACGCATTCATACCGCTTTGGAAGGTGCTGGTAGAGAGCAGTTTGCCCGTATCGATCTTGCACAAAACAGCGATAAGAAAGCCGATAGTTAGCATAAAGCTGATGATTGCGCTATCTCTTGAAAGGATCGGTTTTTCTACCAAACCGACGCTCTTTGAGATCGCAAGCGCATAGCAAACGACGATCAAAACGCCGACAGCAAATATCGCAACCGATCTTTTCGCATAAGGCTTCGGCTCTTTATACTCCTCAGCTTTGATCTCGGCTACAAGACCTTTTGAAAGTCTCTCTTTGTAAACAGGGTCTTTTGAAAGATCGAGATCGTAGAATTTATTTACGATGAAAGCCGTGATGATCATAGCTACGAAGGTAGTAGAGATGCAGATAAACAAAAGCTTAGGATAGCTAACGCCTAGCTTCTCGCACAAGCCGCTCATAGCGACGAACGCCGCTGAAATAGGGCTCGCAGTGATTGCTACCTGAGACGAAACGACCGAAAGCGCAAGAGGAGCGGAAGGTTTGATATTCTGCGTCTTTGCGACCTCGACGATAACCGGGATCATAGAAAACGCAGTATGTCCGGTGCCCGCAAGTATCGTAAGTAGATAGGTAACGATAGGCGCTAGGAAGTTGATCTGCTTAGGATTTTTCCTTAAAATTTTAGATGCTACCTGAACCAAATAATCAAGTCCACCTGCCACTTGTAGCGCCGTAATCGCGGAGATTACCGATGCGATAATTAGGATAACGTCAATCGGGATATCCTTCATATCGACCTTCATGCCCAAAATGGCTAGGACGACAACGCCCAAGCCGCCTGCATAACCGACGCCCATTCCGCCTAGCTTAACGCCTAGGTAGATGCCGCCGAGCAACACGATAAATTGCAATATCACCATAAAGTCCATTGCAAAACTCCTTATAAAGTAATTTTTTTAACGGCGCGCAGAATTCTAAAGATTTCAGCAGGTAAAATCCGAATTATCTTTATAATTCAGTGGTCGGAATTCTATGCGGAATTTTATCCTAAAATTTCGCAAGTGGAATTTTACTCCACGGAAGCTAAATCTAACTTGATGAAATTCTGCATCTACGGAATTCTGCACGATCAATCTTATCTATTTAGAATTCTACTTTGCGGAATTTCGCCTATTAAATTAACCGACGAAATTCCGCGCCGCACCTAGTTTGGAACTATTTTTTGCTCATATGTGGGTTGAGCATAGATTTAGGCTCTAGGATCTTATCGATCTCCTCTTTTTTCAAATATCCGCGCTCTAGGCAGATTTCACCGACGGATTTTCCTGTTTGCAACGCCTCTTTAGCGATACTTGCGGATTTTTCGTAGCCGATGTATGGATTGAATGCAGTAACGATACCAACGGAATTTAGAACCGATTTTAGGCAAGCTTCTGGATTTGCTTTTAGATGTTTGATAGCTTTTTCAGCTAGTGTATTCATCGCATTTTCCAAAAGCACGATCGAGTTAAATAGCGCATATGCGATGCCAGGCTCAAATGCATTTAGCTCGAATTCTCCGCGCTCGGAGCAAAGCATAATAGTCACGTCGTTGCCGATTACCTCATAGCAAGCCTCGCCTACGACCTCAGCGATGACTGGGTTTACTTTGCCCGGCATAATGGAGCTGCCCGGTTGCATCTTAGGAAGCTCGATTTCGCCTAGTCCGCATCTAGGACCGGAGTTCATAAGACGTAGGTCGTTTGCGATTTTACTTAGGCGGACGGCAGCTGTTTTTAATGCGCCGCTAACGTGGACGAAGTCCGCAGTGTCTTGTGTGGCGGCAATGAAGTCCTCTGCAGCTTTAAATTTAACGCCGGTGATTTCACCCAGTTTTTTCTCGACTACGTTTTTGTAATCAGGGTGGCAGTTGATGCCCGTACCAATCGCTGTAGCGCCCATATTTAGGTAAGTCATCGACTCTCTAGCGGCTTTGATAAGCGCGATATCGGTTTTGATGTAGGTGGCAAAAGCATTGAAAGTGTTTCCAAGAGTAGTAGGAACGGCGTCCTCAAGCTCCGTCCTTCCCATTTTGATGACATCTTTGTATTCTTTGGCTTTAACTTCAAGCTCTTTTTTCAAATTTTCCATAGCTTTTAGTAGATCGGTTAGCTTGGCGTAAGCGGCGACTTTGATCGAGCTAGGATAGGTATCGTTGGTGCTTTGACCCAAATTTGTGTGGTCGTTTGGATGGAGGTATTGGTATTCACCCTTTTTATGTCCCATGCTCTCCAAAGCTATGTTTGTAATGACCTCGTTGGTATTCATATTCGTCGAAGTTCCGGCGCCGCCTTGGATCATATCGACTACGAATTGATCTCTAAACTCTCCTGCGATGAGCCTGTCGCAAGCTTTTGCAATTGCATCGGCTTTTTGTGCGTCTAGAACGCCGACCTCTTTATTGGCTAGCGCAGCTGCTTTTTTGATTTGTGCAAATGCTTTGATAAAAAACGGATAGTCTTTGAGTGCTCGTCCGCTTAGATGAAAGTTCTCTAGTGCCCTAAATGTTTGCACACCGTAGTAAAAATCGTCGGAAATTTCTAATTCCCCGATAAAATCGTGTTCTTTTCTGGTCTTTGCCATAATAAGTCCTTTCGTTGAAATTGTTAATGGAATTTTAAAGCTTTTAGTATTAAAAGCAGCTTAAAACGTAACGAAAAATTAAAATTTAGAAATTAGTATGATTGTTTAAGGCTTTAAATAGAATTTTACTTAAAAAATATTTTGGAATTCGCTACTAAGGCATAATTAGACTTTAATAGAAATATCGTATTGCACGCAGATTATGAAAGTGAAATTATAAAAATTCTTGTTTAGCTTAAATTATAATTTGAAAAATTTGAACTTAAAGGCGATAAAATGGAATTTTTCATTGTATTTGTATTTACTGGCGTGAAACTATTTTTTGCGTTTTATAAAATAAACATATAGAAGCGAGATTATAATGACGACGGCGAATAGAGCGATCGTAATTAGATGCAGATCTTGCTTGATTAGTTCCTCGTTTTCGCCGATGAAATATCCCAAGCTCATTAGTATTAGTGTCCAAATCGCAGCTCCAAGCCCGGTAAATAGCACGAAGCGCGCGACATTCATCTTTGCAAGCCCCGCAGGAAGGCTGATGTATTGACGGATGCCAGGGATTAGGCGGCAGTTAAACGTTGAAATTTCGCCATGGCGGTTAAAAAACGCTTCGAATTTTGCAAATTTCTCCTCGGTGATGCCTACGTATTTGCCGTATTTAGCGATAATCTTACGTCCAAAAAAGTAGCATAGATAGTAATTAAATAGCGCGCCGGTGATGCTGCCGCTAAGCCCACAAACAAATGCCGCAACAAAGCTCATCTGTGATTTTGAGGCCAGATAGCCCGCAGGGATCATCACGACTTCACTTGGGAAAGGAAAGAAGCTGCTTTCTAAAAACATCATCACAAAAACGCCAAGGTATCCCCAACCTGCGACAAATTCTACGATAAAATTTACGATATTAGAAAGCATTTGAATTCCTTGATTTAATGTGAAAAAACCGGCTGAGCCTAAAATTTCACAAAATTTAGCGTATATAAAACAAAGGCGCGGGCTAAAATTTATCCCTGCAAGTTGCGCCGCAGCGAACTTGCATATAAATTTAATAGCCTCGCGCCTTAAAATTAAAACTATTTTGCGTATTCGATGTTTAGTTTGCCGAATAGTTCGTTAGCCTTATCATCGATTTTTTTGTTTACTTTGCTTGGAAGTAGCTGATTTTTGATGAGATCTTTTACCTTTTCAAACGGCATAGTCTCAGCCTTTTTGCTGCTTTCTTTGTAGATTACATGATATCCGAATTGTGTCTTTACCGGAGTTTTACTCATCTCGCCATCTTTTAGCGCAAACGCCGCTTTTTCAAACTCCGGCACCATCATCCCTTTGCCGAAAGAGCCCAAATCGCCACCGTTTTCTTTCGCACTTGGATCGATTGAAATTTCTTTAGCTAGTTTATTAAATTCCTCTTTTAAATTCTCTTTTTTGACTTTTGATAGCTTCGCAATCGCGTTTTTAGCAGCCTTTTCGTCTGCTACTAAGATATGACTTGCGGTAACGGAATCTGGTTGCATGAAATTCTGTTTATTTTCATCATAAATTTTTTTAGCTTCCTCGTCGCTGACGCTTACGTCTTTAGCCTGTTCGCGTTGCCATAGATTAAATGCGATGCCATCTTTAGCAAGCTCTAGCTGATGTTTATATTCGTCGCTGTTTTCAATGCCTGATTTTTTCGCCTCTGCGATTAGAAGTTTGTATTTGATTAGATCATCGATTAGTTTTTTCTTCTCATCGGCGGTCGGTTCCTGTCCGCCGTGCTGCATACCTTGAGCTAAAAACGGTGCAACATCCTCATCCGTAATAGTGATATTTGCGTCTTTTGCAGTAGCTAAAACGCCTGCATTAAGCGAAGATATAGCCATAGCGGCAACAAAGCTGAAAGATAAAATTCTTTTCATTATTTTTCCTTTACTCGGTAAATTTCGCGCAATTATAAAAAAAGATAGTAAATAAAATAGCGAATGCCAGCAAATTCGGCGCGAATCGTGCGCCGAATTTTAAAAAGAGGAGAAGTTAAAACGACGGGATGATTGCGCCTTTATATTGCGTCTCGATAAATTTTTTCACTTTCTCGCTTTGGATCGCTTTATTTAGCGCCTTGATTTTAGGGCTGTTTTCGTTGCCTTCTTTAACGCTGATGACATTTGTGTAAGGGTTGCCCTCAGCCTTTTCTAAAAATAGCGAATCCTTGATTGGGTTTAAATTTGCATTAAAAGCAAAATTTGAGTTGATAACTGCAATATCTACATCGCCCAGGGTGCGTGGAAGCGCGGCGCCTTCAAGCTCTAAAATTTCTAAATTTTTAGGGTTTTTCGTGACATCTAACGGCGTGCGAAGCTTAGCGTTTTGATCTACTTCGATGAGCCCCGCGGCTACGAGCAGATCAAGAGCACGACTTTCGTTAGTCGGATCGTTTGGCACGGCAACTTTGGCACCGTTTTTAAGATCTTTTAAATTTTTAATCTTATGGCTGTAGATGCCCATCGGCTCTAAATGCACGCCCACGGTCGCTTTTAACTTTGTGCCTTTATTAGCGTTAAATTCCTCCATATATGGCACGTGCTGGAAAAATCCGGCATCCACGTCGCCACTATCGGTAGCGAGGTTCGGGGTTACGTAGTCGTTGAAAACCTTGACCTCAAGATCGTAGCCTTGGGCTTTTAGATCAGGCTTGATCTGCTCTAAAATTTCGGCATGCGGTATCGGAGTAGCGGCGACTACGATTTTTTCGGCAAGAGCGAAGCTGACGACGCTGGCGCTAAGAAGCGAAGCGAGAAGAAATTTCTTCATATTTAATCCTTTTGGTTAAAATTTCGCGGTATTATAGCAGGTAGAATTTTTAATGTCAAGTGTTTTTATATGATTTTTTAAAATTTTATCTAAAATATTCTAAAATTCGATATTTTTATATATATTTAAATACTACATTTTATTGTATAATGCAGAATTGGCACGCTTTAATGAGCGCTTTACATAAATTCCGCTAAAATCGCAAAATTTAAAATTTTAAAAAAGGGCTGAAAATGGCAGATTTTTACGATGCGAAAGCCGTAGAGGAGAGCTTTTATAAAATTTGGGAGCAGCGCGGCTACTTCGAGATCGACGGCAATAAAGATATCCAGCAAAAAGGCAAAAACTTTTGCATTATGATGCCCCCTCCTAACGTCACCGGAGTGCTTCATATCGGGCACTCGCTTACTTTTACGCTACAAGACATAATGACGCGATACAAGAGAATGGACGGCTACCGCACGCTATGGCAGCCGGGGTTAGACCACGCAGGCATTGCAACGCAAAACGTCGTCGAACGCGAGCTTTTGGCGCAAGGGATCAAAAAAGAAGAGATAGGGCGCGAGGAGTTTTTAAAGCACGTTTGGCACTGGAAGGAGCAGAGCGGCGGGCAGATCGTAAAGCAGATGAAGCGCCTTGGCGTCACGCCTGCGTGGAGCAGGCAGCGATTTACGATGGATGAAGGGCTTAAAAACGCCGTGCGCAAAGCCTTCGTAAACCTATATGACGCGGGGCTCATCGTGCGCGGAAACTACATGGTAAATTGGTGCACGCACGACGGCGCATTAAGCGACGTAGAGGTCGAGCACAAGGAGAACAAGGGCAAGCTTTATTATTTGCGTTACTACTTTGCGGACGAGCAAAATTCAAACTCTTGCAAAGATTCGAGCGAGACGAGCCGCAACTATATTGTTGTCGCTACTACGCGCCCTGAGACCTACTTCGGCGACACCGCCGTCATGGTAAATCCTGCGGACGAACGCTATAAAAATTTAATTGGCAAAAAAGTCGTGCTGCCGCTAATCGGCCGCGAGATAGAGATCATCGCCGACGAATACGTCGACATGAGCTTCGGAACGGGCGCCGTGAAGGTCACGCCAGCGCACGATACCAACGACTACGAGGTCGGCAAACGCCACGAGCTGGGCTTTATCACCGTTTTTGACGAAAAAGGAATTTTAAACGAGCAGTGCGGTAAATTCGGGGGCTTAGAGCGTCTTGCCGCGCGCGATCAGATCGTAGCGGAGCTCGAGCGGCTGGGCTTTATCGAAAAAATCGAGGATTACGAAAATCAAGTCGGCTACTGCTACCGCTGCAAAAACGTCGTCGAGCCGTACATCTCGCAGCAGTGGTTCGTCCGCGCGGATATCGCAAAAGAAGCGATCACCAGAGTAAATGCGGGCGAGGCGGAATTTTTCCCGAAGCACTGGATTAATAGCTTCAACGCCTGGATGCGCGAGCTAAAGGACTGGTGTATCAGCCGTCAGCTGTGGTGGGGGCATAGAATTCCCGTTTTTTACTGCGACTGCGGCCATCAGTGGGCGGATGAGCGCGAGAGCCCCGATGCCTGCCCAAAATGCGGCGGCAAAAATTTTACCCAAGATCCCGACGTGCTCGATACGTGGTTTTCAAGCGGTCTTTGGCCGATCAGCACGCTTGGCTGGGGCAATGGCGAGGCTCTGAAAAACGAGAAGTGGTTTGAGGAGGATTTGAGCGAATTTTATCCAAACACCATGCTGATTACGGGCTTTGACATTTTATTTTTCTGGGTCGCGCGCATGATGTTTCAGTGCCAAAACGCCATGGGCGAGCTGCCGTTTCGCGACATCTATCTGCATGCTCTGGTTAAGGACAAAGACGGCAAAAAGATGAGCAAATCGAGCAAAAATGTAGTCGATCCGCTGCTAAAGATAGACGAATTTAGCGCCGATATTTTGCGCTTTACACTTACGATTTTGTGCGTGCAGGGGCGCGATCTGCGCCTTAGCGACGATAAGCTTTTGATATATCGAAATTTTACGAATAAGCTTTATAACGCGAGCAAATTTTTGCTTTTAAACGCTTCTAAATTCGATGATTTGGACGCGGCGCGGATCAAAACGAGCCTCGGCAAATATATGCTTTCGCGCTTTAACTGCTGCGTGGGCGCGGTGCGGGAAAATTTAGACGAATACCGCTTCAACGATGCTGCGACCGAGCTTTATAAGTTTTTTTGGGACGAGTTTTGCGATTGGGGCATCGAGCTTAGCAAGGCGGACAAGGCCGCGATCGGCGAGCTGGGGATGATTTTTAAAGAAGCGATGAAGCTACTAAGCCCGTTTATGCCGTTTCTAAGCGAGTATCTGTATCAGGAGCTAAGCGGCACGAAGCTGCAAGATGCGTGCTCCATCATGGTGATGAGATACCCACATCCTGGCGAGCGCGACGAGCGGATCGAAGAGCTATTTTCGCTCGTTATCGAAGCGATCGTTAGTATTCGCCGCGCAAAGGCGACGATCGAGCTCGGCAATGCGCGCGTAGCAAAAGCCTACGTTAAATCCGCAGTCGATCTAAGCGCCGCCGCAGACTACATCAAAACGCTAGCAAAGGTAGATGAAGTGGAATTTACGCAGCAAAATATCGCAAATTCCGCCCGCGACGTGAGCGAGAGCCTAGAAACTTTCGTGCCGCTTGAGGGGGTCGATCTTAGCGGCGTGATTTCGCGCCTTAGCGCGCAGAAAGCCAAGCTGCAAAAAGAGATCGAAAAGCTCTCTGCAATGCTTGGCAATGAAAAATTTATCTCCTCCGCGCCCGCTGACGTCGTCGCCGCAAACCGCGAAGGGTTGCAAAGCGCGCAGGAAAAATTTGCTAAAGTATGCGATGAACTAAAGGCGTTTGGCGAGTAGTCCGCTCGTTTGAGTCTAAATTTAAATCAAGGAGAAAAATATGTCAAAAGGTAGTATCGGTGGATTTACATTAGGCACGGTCATAGCCGTCGCACTATCATGGGGAGTCAATAAAAGCATAATGTGGGCGATAATCCACGGATTTTTAAGTTGGTTATACGTGATTTATTATTTCCTACTGAGGTAAAATTTCATCGGCGGCGCGCCGTTTTATGCGCTAAATTTTAAAATTTGAAGGATAAAAATGAGCGAAAAAATAAAAATAGCGGTTTTGGGATATGGAAATTTAGGTCGCGGCGTAGAGCTTGCCGCGCGAAATAGCAAGGATTTAGAGCTTTCGGCAGTGTTTTCTCGCCGCGAGCCGCACAGCGTGCAAACATACGGCGCTCCGGTATTTGGCGCGGATGAAATTTTATCGCACAAGGGCGAATTCGACGTTTTGGTGCTTTGCGGCGGTAGTGCGACGGATCTGCCGACGCAGACGCCAGAATTTGCGCGGAGCTTTAATGTCGTAGATAGCTTCGATACACATGCAAAAATCCCGGAGCACTTCGCCGCGGTAGACGCCGCAGCTAAAAAAGGTGGAAACGTAGGTATCATCGCCGTTGGTTGGGATCCGGGTCTGTTTTCGCTAAATAGACTGCTCGGCGAGAGCGTGCTAGAAAACGGCAGCAGTTATACGTTTTGGGGTAAAGGTGTGAGCCAAGGCCACTCCGACGCTATCCGCAGGATTGATGGCGTCGTGGATGCGCGCCAATATACCGTGCCGATAGAAAGCGCCTTGAAGCGAGTTCGCGCAGGCGAAAACCCAAAACTTAGCACGCGCGAAAAACACCTGCGCGAGTGCTACGTCGTGGCCGAAGAGGGCGCCGATAAAGCGCGTATCGAGCGCGAGATAAAAACGATGCCAAACTACTTCGCCGATTACGACACGAGCGTGCATTTCGTGGGTCTTGCGACGCTTAAAAAAGAGCACGGCGGCATCCCTCACGGAGGATTCGTTTTGCGAAGCGGGGCGACGGGTGAGCACGGCGAAAATAAACACCTGATCGAGTTTTCGCTAAAGCTTGACTCAAATCCCGAATTTACCGCAAGCGTGCTCGTAGCCTACGCCCGCGCGGCGTATCGTCTAGCGCAAAAGGGCCAAAGCGGCGCGTTTAGCGTATTTGATATCGCTCCGGCGCTTCTTTCGCCAAAGAGCGTAGATGAGCTAAGGCGCGAAATTTTATAAATTTCTGGGGCGTTTCGGCGGAATTATGAACGAGGAATTTTGAGTGATAAAGATAGAAAATTTAAAGAAATTTTATGGCAAAACCTGCGTGATCGACGATGTGAGCCTGGAGGTGAAACAGGGCGAAATTTTTGCCATCGTCGGTCGCAGCGGCGCGGGTAAAAGCACGCTGCTGCGCTGCATAAACGGGCTTGAGGACTATCAAGAAGGAAGTCTCAAAGTAGAGGGCAGGGAGGTAAGAGAGCTAAGCGCCGCTCAGATTCGCGAGCTGCGCAAAAATATCGGTATGATTTTTCAGCACTTCGCGCTTATGAGCCGCCGCAGCGTCGCGCAAAACGTCGCCACACCGCTTGCGTTTTGGGGTCATCCCGAGGATCGCACGAAGCGCCGCGTAGCCGAACTTTTGGAGCTCGTGGGGCTTGCGGATAAAGCAAACGCCTATCCCAGCGAGCTTAGCGGCGGACAGAAGCAGCGCGTGGCGATTGCGCGTGCGCTTGCATTAAGCCCTAAAATTTTGCTTTCCGACGAAGCGACCTCGGCGCTTGATCCCAACACCACCGCGCAAATTTTATCGCTTCTGCGCCGCATCAATCGCGAGCTAGGCATCACGATCGTGCTCGTCACGCACGAGATGGAGGTCGTAAAGGGTATCGCGCAGCGCGCGATCCTGCTTAAGGGCGGGCGCGTGAGCAACTCGGGCGATATCGTCTCGCTGTTTTTGCACCCGGATGAGAATATGAAGGAGTTTTTGGGCGAGGAGGAGGTGCTGCCCGCAAGCGGCGTTAATATCAGGCTCTTTTTCCCGCCCGCGGTCGCGTTTGACAGCGTGATTACGCATATGGCGCGCGCTTTGGAGATAAATTTTAACATCGTCTGGGGCAAGCTCGAGCGCCTCGATAAAAACGTCGTCGGAAGCCTCGTTATCAACGTAGAGCCCGCACACGTCGCGCGCGTGGAGGAATTTATCAAAAACGCGGGCGTGATCTATGAGATCGTAAGCGAGAATGAGATCAAAAGCTGCGTCGCGATCTAGGTGCGATTTCGCGCCCTGTGCGCTTGCGCCGCACTAAATTTAAGGGCTTACGCGGCATAGCGAATTTAAAAGCTCGCGCGAGGTCGCGAACTCAAAGGCTGGCTCGGCGTTTTTGATTTGACGTGCGCGTCGTGGCATTACAAATTTAATTAGTTTCGCTGGCGGTTTAAATTTCTATTTTGCCTCGATAAAGTAAGCTCGGCAATGCGCTGTTGGCGTGCGCTCTGGCTAGCTTTGATTTGCGTTTAGAATTTGACTAGCCGTAGCGAGATGGTTTAAATTTCAGAGATCGTGACCGACCGAGTGCATTTAAACCGCGCCGCATTTGAATTTACAGGCGTTTAAATTTAAATTTGAATTTTTTCGGAATTTCACACATACTTCACTTTTGCGGAAGTATAATTCCGCTAATTTCTTTTAAGGAGTACGTAATGAAAAAACTTACTTTGTTTGCGCTTAGTGCGCTATTTGCTGGCACTTTTGCCGTAGCTGCCGACATGGGCATGAAAGATGAGATGAAGGACGCCAATACATCAATGCATAATGGTGCGAAAGAGATGAAGGGCGACATGAAAGATATGCACAAGGATGCTATGAAAGAGGGTAAACATATGAAGGATGAGATGAAAGGCGAGATGAAAAAAGAGATGAAAAAAGAGATGTAGTGAGTAAAATTTTACTCGTAGAGGACGATGAGACCCTTTGCGATCTCATCGGTGAATATCTAAAAGACGCGGGCTTTGACGTATGCGTTTGCAGCGACGCTCAAAGCGCCGCGGATCTTGCTTATGAGCAAAAATTTGATCTTTTTATCTTTGACGTAAAAATCCCCAAAGGCGACGGTTTTTCACTTTTAAAAGAGCTGCGCAAGAGCGGAGATCGCACCCCCGCGATATTTGCCACCTCGCTAAATACACTTGATGATCTTGAGATCGGCTTTAAAAGCGGCTGCGACGACTATCTCAAAAAACCGTATGAACTAAAAGAGCTGATGCTGCGCGTTAATTCACTCATAAAGCGAAACTTCAGCCATAATTTTGATGATTTTGTAACTATTGACGACGAGTTTAAATTTTACTTTGCAAGCAAAGAGCTACGCAGATCGGGCGTGCCCGTCGCGCTTTCAAACAAAGAGCGTGAGCTGCTGGCGCTTTTTTTACAAAATAAAAACAGGCTTTTGAGCAAGGATGAAATTTTCTCCGCGATCTACGCTTTTGACGAGACACCGAGCGAGGAAGCGCTACGAACTTATATCAAAAATCTACGCCGCGTCCTAGGCGAAGAGCATATCATAAATCGCCGCAACGCAGGGTATCTGTATGTCTGAAAAGACCGCTTTAACGCTTAAAATTCTATCTTTATATCTCATTTCAAGCGCGTTATTTTTAGGATATTTTTTCAAGATAAATTACAGTATGAACGAAGCCGCGCTACTTTCGCACAGGATAAAAGAGCTAAAAGAGATCAAAATGATGATCTATATGAAAGCAAGTATGGATGGGCTGGAATCGCTAGCGGACTTCGAGCGCGAAAAGGGTGTAAGCGCGTGTATATTTAAGCCAAACTCTGATGAAATTTACGGCTGCGGCGGTGAGCTTGGCGCTCTTGATAAAGCAAAGCTAAAGGCGGAATTTATAAGTGGCGGTAGGCTAGGAATTTATGAAAATCTGCAAAATATGGAGGAGCGAAACGCCTTTTCCAAGGCTAAAATCATCCTGCTTGGAAGTAGCGTGCAGGGCGAAATTTTAACGCTTCGTATCAAAACCGCAGCGATGATGATAGCGCTTTTGGGCGTGATATTAGCCGTGGCGTTTTATCTGGTTCGGCTAGGCACAAAGCCGCTTTACGATAAGATCGACACGCTAAATCGCTTCATCAAAGATAGCACGCACGAGATCAATACTCCGCTTAGTATTATCTCCATGAGCGTCGAGACGATGCGGCACGCAGAGCTTGGAGAATACAACGCCAAGCGCGTCGCTAATATCGATCTTGCCGCCAAGACGCTTTCGCGCATCTACGAGGATCTCGTGTTTTTAACCTTCGGTATGAATAAGGAGGGCGAGATTAGCTCGATCGATCTAAAAAGCCTAGTCGCTTCGCGCTGCGAATATTTCGCGCCGTTTATTCAAAAGCGCAGACTAAGCCTTAAAACCGATCTTTCGGATGCGAGCATGAGCGCGAACGTTTATGAAATTTCGCGCCTGATCGATAATCTGCTAAGTAATGCCGTAAAATACGCAGATGCAGGCGGCTACGTGGATGTGCGGCTAAGGCGCGGCGAGCTGGCGATCTCAAATAGCGGCGAAGGGATCGACAGGAAAAAGGGCGACGAAATTTTCAGGCGCTTTGCGCGCTTTAACTCAAGCGAGGGCGGCTTTGGAATCGGGCTTAGCATCGTAAGCGAGGTCTGCAAAAAATACTCCTTTTCTATCTCCTACGACAGCGTGCCGGGCGAGATAACGACCTTCCGCCTTACGTGGCGCGAATAAAATTTCAAAAAAATGATTTTAAAAACATTGCAAATGCTAATGCCACACATAAGATAAAAGCGATAAAAATTGCCATAAATTTTGGCCTAAAAAACCTATTAAGAAGTATGATTTCCGGTAGGCTAACCCCTGCCGCCGTTATTACAAACGCTCCAAATGCGGCCGCACTAGCACCCGACGCAAGAAGCGCTAAGCCAATTGGCACTAACGCTTCTACTCTAACATAGAGTAAAATTCCAAAAAATGCCGAAATAAGTATCGAGGTGATGTCGCTAGAACCAAGATAGTTTGAGATAAGCTTTTGCGGAACAAATCCGTGTATAGCGGCGCCGATAAACATCGCAAGCAGTATGTAATAAAATAGCTTTTTATACTCTTTTACTGAGTTTAAAAGTGCCATTTTGTAAATATTTTTATTATTTTTTATATCCTTGCAAGAACAAGCTCGCGTCTGATTAACGGGCGTAAAAACAAAGCTTTTAGTTGGATTGTTTGGGCTAAATTTTGGTTTTAAAAAATCATCTTTTAAAAATAGATTTTGATCTGCTTTTGATAACAAAAGACCAAAAGCAAGCGATGAGATGAAAATGACCGTAAAATAAATAATGCCAAATTTAAACCCAAAGCTCATAAAAAGAAGCGTTAAAATTACAGGATTAACAAGCGGAGAGCTTAACAAAAATACGCTACTAACGCCAAGTGATACGCCGCTTTTTAAAAACCCATTTAAAAGCGGTATAGTAGAGCACGAACAAAACGGCGTAATAGCGCCAACCAAAAACGCCTTGATAAAGCTTGAAATTTTTGTGCTTATAAGGTGTTTTTTGAGTTTTTGACTAAATTTTTCAGATACGATAAACACCAAAAAAGAGACACAAAAAAATAGTAGTGAAATCTCTGTAAAATAAAGTATGAAAAATTTGATAAACTCAAATATATTGTGTTGATTAAAAAGATCGAGCATTTTTTACCTTTAAATTTTTTATATGATTATATACTAATATAGGAATATAGTCAAGTGTAAATTTAGTTCTTTTAAGTTAAAATCATAAAAAAGGTATAAAAATGCAATATGTTGATATTCTTGCGCTAAAAAGCGAATTTATGAGAGTTTTGGCTCATCCTATTAGGATTGGGATAGTTGAGATTTTAGGTGATAAAAAGATGAGCGTAGGTGAAATTTGCGAGCTTTTAAACAAAGAACAAGCAACGGTTTCAAAGCATCTTGGGGTATTAAAAAATGGGGGAATTTTAAAAAGCGAGAAGTCTGGACTTAATGTTTTTTACTCGGTTGATATTTGCTGTTTGCCAAATTTTTTGGAATGTTTAAAAAATATTTTAGAGGAAAAAGCAGCCAAAAACTCAAAAAATGCAAGAGGTGTCATAAAAAGTCTAAGATAAATTTCTAAAATTTATTTTTTTAAACTTTTTTTATTTACAATGCGCGAAATTAATTTAACCGAAAGGATCTAAAATGAAATCAGATATGTGCGAAATGCGCCGTTATGAAACCAAGTCGTCGAAAGACTAACGCTAAGCACAAATTTCTTTTTAAGCGCTTAGTTTCGCTAAGCATTTAAAAAGAAATTTAAGCCTCCGCTCATATCCTTTTTTAAATGCTAGCCAAATTTTAAAAAGGATATAAAATGAAAAATCTACTCAAATACTCTCTAGTCGCTCTAAGCCTAACAGTCGCAGCAAATGCAGCCGAGAAAATCGTCGTAGGCGCTACGCCAGTTCCGCACGCTGAAATTTTAGAGGTCGTTAAGCCGATACTTGCCAAAGACGGCTTTACTCTTGAGATCAAAGAATTTAACGACTACTCTACTCCAAATTTAGCCACCGAGGACGGCGATCTAGACGCTAACTACTTCCAGCACCTACCGTATCTTGAGGAATTTAACAAAAACAAAGGCACTCATCTAGTTAAAACAGTTGGCGTTCACCTCGAGCCTATGGGCGTTTACTCTAAAAAGATAAAAGATATCAAAGAGCTAAAAGACGGTAGCACCGTAGCGATACCAAACGACCCTACAAACGAGAGCCGAGCGCTTGACGTGCTAGCTAGCGCAGGCCTGATCAAACTAAACGACAACCCTTTAAAAACTCCGTTTGATATCACGGAAAACCCCGCGAGGCTGATCCACAATGCCGCGACGTAAAATTCCGCAAGCTGCGTATGTGGGCTTATTTTGCCGATTGCGGCGATGTTTGGAAAAGACTGCTTCATAAATCCAACGAAGTCCGCGCACGAGGGACTTACGTCTAAAATATTTTCGGGTAGCACGAATACGCTAAGCGCCGTGATCACAAACAGCGCAAAAACTGCCGCGTAAAGTCGCCCGAAAAATTTGATAAATTTCGTATCGGGATATGGCTCCTCTTGCTCTTGTGTGCCTTGTGAATTCGGCAAATCGCTCATAGTTCGCTCCTTTAATAAAGTTTGCGTGCCAAAACCCGGCTTGCGCTAAATTTTAAAATTTTATGCCTTATCGTTCGGTAAAATTTCACGACGAGGACTTGCTTTGGAATTTTGCGGTCCAATTTGAAATAAAATTTATTAAATTTAACCAGCAAAGCTTTGTTTAAAAACAAAGCGTCGCCGCTTCTAACGCGCAGTGATCTAGGCGGGGTTTGGGCGGCAGACCTGCTTGCGGTTGCTAGCCGAAGCAAAGTAAAAGGGTGCTTCGCAAGTATAGCCTCTTCTGCTCCGCCTCTTCCGAGAAAGAATTTAAGCTTTATCGGAAGCGACAAATAAAATTTAAACCCGCGCGTAGCGTGGCAATTTCTTGTATCGTCGGAGCGAGAAAGCTACTAAAATAAAGAAAGCCCTTTCATTTCATGCAAGCTCACAGCCAAGACCCAAAATTTAATTGCCTAACAAAAAAGGCAAGTTGGTATCGCTACTCGCAAAATAACCGCGGAATCCCACTAGATCAAATTTAAAATTCCGAGTATTTCTGATAGTCGATCTGCGCGGAGTTTTTGTTGATCGTATCGACCGTAGCTTCGGCAATCGCCAGCTCCTCGTTGGTAGGGATTACGAGCGTTTTGATTTTGCTATCTACCGCGCTTAAATTTCTAATCGAGCCGGTATTTTTTGCGTTTTTTGTTGCATCGATTTCGATGCCGATATGAGCGAGTCTCTCGCAGACATTTTGCCTAAAATGCGGCGCGTTCTCGCCGATACCTCCGGTAAAGATCAAAGCGTCCACACGCCCGAGCGCGGCATAATACGCTCCGATCATCTTAACGACGCTGTAAACTAGCATCTCAAACGCAAGTTTCGCGCGCGGCTCGCCATCCTCCATCTTTTCATATACTTTTCGCAGATCGCTTGCGCCGCAGATGCCCAAAAGTCCGCTTTTTTTGTTCATTATGACGTCCATATCCTGCGCGTTGTAGCCCGCGACGCGCTCGATGTATGGGATGATCGCAGGATCGATCGAGCCGCATCTGGTGCCCATGATGATGCCTTCAAGCGGCGTTAGCCCCATCGAGGTGTCGATACACTTGCCGTTTTCTATAGCGCTTACGCTAGAGCCGTTGCCAAGATGTAGCGTAATGGCGTTGAAGTTTTCGTATTTCTTACGTAAAAATTTCGCCCCCATCGTCGAGACGAACCAATGCGATGTGCCGTGCGCGCCGTAGCGGCGAACCTTATATTTTTCGTAGAATTCATACGGCAGCGCGTACATATACGCATACGGCGGGATGCTTTGATGAAAGATCGTATCAAAAACCGCTACGTTTGGAATTTTAGGAGCGATTTTTAGGCAGGATTTGATGCCTGCTAAATTTGCAGGATTGTGTAGCGGCGCAAGCGGCGCAAGCTCGGCGATTTTAGCCATTACGTCATCATCTATGAGCGCGGGAGCGTCGAAATAATCCGCACCCTGAACGATGCGGTGTCCGATGCCGCCTACTTGAGTTAGATCTTTGATTACTCCGCTTTGTTTTAAAAGATCAATCGCGATTGCGATCGCGATTTCGTGATTTGGAATTTGCTCGTTTTCAACCTTTATGCTTCGTCCGTTGGCGCAATTGATGCTTCCGCTTGCGTGCGTAGATCCGATCTCCTCGATGAGCCCGCTTGCGATGCAGGCGTGATTTAGCATATCGTGGAATTTAAATTTAACCGAGCTCGAACCGGAATTTATGACTAGGATATCCATTAATTCTCTCCTGCTTGAATGGCGCTGATAAGTATCGTGTTTACGATATCGGCGACCTTGCAGCCGCGGCTTAGATCGTTTACCGGCTTTTTTAAGCCCTGCAAGATCGGTCCGATCGCCACGGCGCCTGCGGTGCGTTGCACGGCTTTGTAACAGATATTTCCGCAGTTAAGATCTGGGAAGATAAATACGTTCGCATGCCCTGCGACCGCGGAGCCGGGCATCTTTTTCTTAGCAACCGTCGCATCAACCGCTGCGTCAAATTGTAGCGGTCCGTCGATTGTGAGCTCTGGCGCCTTTTCGAGCGCTTTTTGCGTTGCAGTTTTTATGAATTCCACGCTATCGCCACTGCCGCTATCGCCGCTGGAGTAGCTTAGCATCGCCACGCGTGGCTCAAGCCCGAACGCCTTTGCGGTCGCAGCACTTGAAATCGCGATACCCGCTAGATACTCCGCGCTCGGGCTCGGCGCTACGGCGCAGTCGGCAAAAAGCAGAGCCTGAGTATCCAGGCACATTATAAACGCGCCACTAACGCTCGCGATGCCGGACTTGGTCTTGATGATCTGAAGCGCGGGGCGGATCGTCTCAGCAGTAGTCGTGCCGGCACCGCTTACCATCGCGTCTGCCAGCCCTTCATACACGAGCATCGTGCCGAAGTAGGTGCGATCGCGAACGAGATCGCGCGCCTGAGCCTCGCTCATGCCCTTTGCCTTGCGAAGCTCATATAGATCGCGCGCAAATTTTTCTAAGCTCGCATCCGTCTGCGGATCTAAAATTTTAACGCCCGCTAGATCGAGACCCAGCTTGTTTGCGCTTTTTTGCACTTCGTTCTCGCGCCCTAAAAGGATCAAATTTGCAGCGCCGCTTTGCTTTATAATCGCAGCCGCGCGCAGAATTCTCTCGTCGTCGCTTTCTGGAAGCACGACGGTTTTAACGTTCGCGCGGGCCTTGGCGTAGAGCTTGCTTTCAAATTTCAACGGGGTTAGAATTTCACAGCGTGTGGAGTTTGCGGCGTCCGTGAAGTAGCTTTTGTCGGCAATGACTTTATCAAGCTCTATCGCGCCGCTTTGGCAAGTAGAATTTTCGTCGTGAAATTTTGCATCACTTTCGCAAGCGGAATTTTTGCCGCAAAGCTCCGATTTTTTAGAATTTACACCCTCTTGTGCAGGTCTTAGCGCGGAAAATGAAATTTTATCCTCATATACGCTGGCAAAGCTTACTGCTTTTGCTGCGGCGATCAAGCGCGTGCCGATGCGCGCGGCAATTTCGTTAGGATAAAATCCGCAAACGGGGATATTTAGATCCTTGGCGATTTGTAAATTTAGCTCGCGCATATCGGCTCCTGCCGCGCCGCGAACTAGAACGAAATTGCACTGCTCTAAAATCTGTGCAAAGCGCTCTATCGCCGCCTTTCGCACGCGCTCATCCTGCCCGTTTGCGAGCGCTTTTTCAAGCTCACTCCTGCTAAAAAGGGCATTGTCGCCAGCGATGCAAAGTTGCAAAACGTTGTGAAAGCTCATGGATAAAATTTTATCTAGTTTTTTTAGCTCGGATTGGTAGGCGGCGGGCTCGTCGCATAGGAGCAAAATTCCGTTCATCGGTTGATCCTTTGAAATAAGATAGGCAATTGTAGCAAAATTTTGCTTGCGTGTTAATCAAAGATTTATCGTGAGGGTTTAAAATTTAGTAACTTCCAACAAAGGAGCGCACATGAAAAATTTAGTGATTTTGGCTCTTTTAGTGAGCCTCGCCGCGGCGAAAATCAACATAAACGAAGCTAGTCGCTACGAGCTGATGACGATCGGCGGACTTGATGCGGGTAGGGCGGATATGCTTATGCAATACCGCCAAAAGCGCGAAATTTCAAGTGCAGATGAGCTAAAGGGTATCAATGGCTTTGCAAGTTACGATACTGCTAAACTGCAGAAGAGCTTTGAAATATCGCCTAGAGTTAATATGCAGCAGCCGGTGCAACCTGAGCGCGACATAGTCGTGGTCGAAAAGACCCGCACCCGCACGGTTTACGGAGGCTCTACTTACAGACGCGTTGAAAATTACGGCAATGGCATTACTATTACCGAAACCGGCACTTTTCCGCCACCTCCTCCTCGAGGATATGGTGGGCACGGCGGCATGATGCCGCCACCTCCTCCGCCTCCTGGCGGCATGCCACCACCTCCGCACGGAGGTATAAAACCACCTCCTCCACCGCCACCTCCGCGTGATGATTATTCTCGCAAGAGAAGTTCTGACAGTATGAGCGATAGCGAGATTGGCGGAAGCTCGCGCCGTAACATGCCGGTGCCTATGCATATGGGAACGATCCGCTCAAAAAGATCCAGTAGCGTCACAAGCTTCGGCGACTGCGATCCGCAAAGCGGCAACTGCGCTAGCGTGGGCGTAGGCGTGCAGGTAGATAGAGGGTTTTAAAATTTAATTTTACGCGGGCGGAATTTTAGAATTTTATAATCGAGATTCCGCCCGCCCTAAATTTACGGCTAAATTTTAAAATTTCGTAGCTATGGAATTTCAAATTTACGCTGGCATCGCTCCACGCTACGATAAAATTTCAAAAAATTTTGTAAATTTAATCCAAGCCTCGCGTGGTAAAATTTCAAGCCAAAATTTTACGTTAAAAATTCCGTGCCGCGTTTGGTCAAGATAAAATCCGCACTTTAAAATTTTAAATCCGAACATCCCGTCCGTTTTAAATTTGTGGCTAAATTTTAAATTCGCCTTTTTCGCCTTGCTAAATTCCGAAATTTTGCCCCCGTCTTGCTGCTATTAAATTTTAAATTCGACCCGATTTAGCGCCTTAAATTCGTGAAATTTAATTTACAAAATAATATAATCACAAAATTATTCCAACGAAACAGGATGGGCGTATGAAAGATATTAGCGGATCGCAGATGATCGTGGAGGCGTTACGGCAGGAGGGGGTCGAGGTGGTTTTCGGCTACCCGGGCGGCGCAGCGCTAAACATTTATGATGAAATTTACAAACAAAAATACTTCAGACACATTTTGGTGCGCCACGAGCAGGCCGCGGCAATGGCTGCGGACGGATACGCGCGCGCTAGCGGCAAGGTCGGCGTGGCTGTCGTCACGAGCG
The DNA here is from genome assembly GCA_963528355.1 of uncultured Campylobacter sp. GTDB lineage: Bacteria > Campylobacterota > Campylobacteria > Campylobacterales > Campylobacteraceae > Campylobacter_B. Next base: position 238,059 of record CAURUZ010000002.1, on the reverse strand, counting down.
GTCCTGGATTTACGAACGCGCTTACGGGGCTTGCTACGGCGTATAGCGACAGCATCCCGATCGTGCTTATCAGCGGTCAGGTTGCGACCTCGCTTATTGGTACCGACGCCTTTCAAGAGATCGATGCGATCGGAATTTCGCGCCCATGCGTCAAACATAACTATCTGGTAAAAACAATCGAAGAGCTGCCTAGAATTTTAAAAGAGGCTTTTTACATCGCTCGCAGCGGCAGAGCTGGACCCGTGCACGTTGATATTCCCAAAGACGTAACGGCGAAGCTTGGCATTTTTGAATATCCTAGCGAAATCAAGATGCAGACTTACAAGCCGAATTATAAAGGAAATTCTAAACAGATCAAAAAAGCCGTCGAGTTAATCGCAAGCTGCAAAAAGCCTATCCTCTACATCGGAGGCGGCGTCATCAGCGCGGGCGCAAGCGAGCTGGTTCGCGAGCTTAGCGAGTTTGCGCAGATCCCGGTCGTTGAAACCCTTATGGCGCTGGGGGCTATGCGAAGCGATGATAAAAACCGCCTCGGTATGGTAGGAATGCACGGCAGCTACGCCGCAAATATGGCGCTTAGCGAGTCAGATCTGATAATCTGCTTGGGCGCGAGATTTGACGATCGCGTCACCGGCAAACTTAGCGAATTCGGCAAAAACGCCAAGATCATCCACGTCGATATCGATCCTAGCTCGATCTCAAAGATCATAAACGCGGATTATCCGATCGTTGGCGACGTAAAATCGGTGCTAGAGGAGATGCTGCCGCGCATTAAAAGCGAGGTCAGCCCTACAAATTTCGAGCAGTGGCGCGAGCTCATCCGCAAATACGATGAAATTCACCCGCTTAAATTTAACGACAGCGATGAAATTTTAAAGCCGCAGTGGGTTATCCAAAGCACTGCAAAAATCGCGGGCAAGGATGCTATCATCGCTACGGACGTGGGGCAGCACCAGATGTGGGTCGCGCAGTTTTATCCGTTTTGCAAGCCGCGCACTCTGCTAAGTAGCGGCGGGCAGGGCACGATGGGATACGGCCTGCCCGCGGCATTGGGCGCGAAGGCCTATGCGGGAGATAGGCCGGTTATAAATTTTAGCGGCGACGGCTCGATTTTGATGAATATCCAAGAGCTGATGACGGCGAGCGCGAGCGGCCTAAATGTCGTAAATATCGTATTAAATAACAATTTCTTAGGCATGGTGCGGCAGTGGCAGAGCTTATTTTACGGGCAGCGTTTCTCATCGACCGATCTTAGTTCACAGCCAGATTTCGTAAAAATTGCGGGGGGCTTCGGCGGCGTGGGCTTTAGCGTCAGCACAAAAGCGGAATTTGAAGATGCGCTGAAGCAGGCTCTTGCGAGTAAGAAAGTAAGTGTCATCGAGGCTAAGATCGATCGCTTCGAAAACGTCTGGCCGATGGTGCCTGCAGGCGGCGCGCTTTACAATATGATTTTTGAGCAGGAGTCGTAAAGATGAATAGCATAAGAAGAGTAATATCGGTCGTCGTTACCGATGAGCACGGCGTTTTGTCGCGGATCTCGGGGCTTTTTGCGGGGCGCGGCTATAATATCGACACCCTCACCGTTGCGCCGATCCCAAATACGGGTCTATCGCGCCTTAGCATCGTTACTTCGGGCGATGAGCGCGTCATAGAGCAGATCACTAAGCAGCTTCATAAGCTGATCCCCGTCTATAAGGTCATCGATGATGCAAAATTCGTCGAAAAGGAGATGGTTTTGGTAAAGATCGCGCTGGGCGAAAATTTAGCGGGGCTTGATGCAGTTTTAAAAGCCTACAACGGCAGCATCGCAAACAGCGACGACAGCAAGATCATCATTATGGCGTGTGACGACGCAGACCGCATCGACGGATTTTTAAAGACGATAAAAAAATACAATCCGATCGACGTCGTCCGCGGCGGCAGCGTCGCGCTGGATATGTAAGCGGCGATAAAATTTAATCAAAGGAGCGCAAATGAAATTATCAAAAATTGCCGAAATTTTAAATATAGAGCTTGGCGGAGCGGATGCGGAGATTACCGCGATAAATTCACTTCAAAACGCAAGGCAAAGCGAGCTGAGCTACTGCGACAGCGACAAAAACGAGAAATTTTTATCCGCTACCAAAGCGGCCGCCGTATTGGTAAAGTGCGGCACCGCGGTTCCAAACGGCGTGCGAGCGTTGGAGTGCGAAAACCCGCATCTAGCCTTTGCGATCTTAAGCGCGCATTTTGCCAAGCCGCTCATTCGCAGCGGCGCGCCCGCAAAGATTGCCGCCAGCGCGCAGATTGGGCAGGGCGTGCATATCGGCGTAAATTCCACGATCGGCGAGGATTGCGTCATCTTAAGCGGCGCGTATATCGGCGATGACGTGCATGTCGGAGACGGCTGCGTGATCCACGCAAACGCCGTCATCTATAACGACGCGATCATCGGCGAGCGCTGCATAATCCACGCAAACGCCGTCATCGGAAGCGACGGCTTCGGCTACGCGCACACCAAAACGGGCGAGCACGTTAAAATTTATCACAACGGCAACGTCGTGCTGCAAGACGAGGTCGAGATCGGCGCGTGCACGACGATCGATCGCGCGGTATTCGGCTCGACGATCGTTAAGCATGGCAGCAAGATCGACAATCTCGTTCAGATCGGGCATAACTGCGAGCTTGGGCAAAACTGTCTCATCGTCTCTCAGGTGGGGCTTGCCGGCTCGACGACGCTTGGACGCAACGTCGTGATGGGTGGGCAGAGCGGCAGTGGCGGGCACGTAAGCGTGGGCGATTTCGCTCAGATCGCGGCGCGCGGCGGCATAAGCAAGGATCTAGCGGGCGGTAAAAACTACGCAGGGCATCCTATAATGGAGCTTAGCGAATGGTTCAAGCTGCAGGCCAAGATCGTTAGATTTTTTAAAGATAAAAAGCAGGGCTAACCGCTCACGCTTTTTGGCGCGGTTATGATCGCTGCGGCGGCAAATTTTGCCCTCTTATCGGCAAAATTCTGTCCGCGCCATTTTTTTACTGCGTGTAAGCAAAATTTAATCGATAAATATCGGATCTGCGCGGCTCGTCGCTTTGCAAGCGGTAGTGCGATATGAAGCCGAAAGTGTGGTTCGTAACGGCGACTCCGCCTATCATATCGCGAGGCGTGCGGTATTGAATTTTGCGCCTAGCAATTAAAATTTAATGGCAAACTTGCCCGCGCGCTTTTGATTGCGCCCGCCCCTTTATTTGCGGCACGGACGCTAAATTTTATTAGGCTTTGCTTGCGCGCAGTATCCTTAAAACGTCGCTAAAGAGGTGAAATGCTAAAAATCGATATGCTTGAGTTTTTTCGTTTGGGCGAGTTTGCTGACGTAAGAAGCGGCTTGAGTTGCGCACAGATCGTCGCGATGTTTGGTCCTGCGGACGCGAGCTTTAAGAGCGCGGGGGCTGAAATTTTAAGATACGGCGCCTTTGAGTTTCACTTTTTTCGGGACGAAATTTTTATGATTTTTTCGGATCATTTCAGAAGCGAGCCTTTGGATTTCGGCGGCGCAAGGGCGCGGCAAATCGAAATAAAGCCTTGGATATTATCGGACTGTCCTGTTCCCATCGATCTTGCGGCGGCGAAAGGCGCTTTAAATCGCGAGCGGATCGAGTATCGCGAGCGCGCAAGTGATGAGGGTTTGGAGCTAAGCTTAAATAGCGGCGTTACGCTTGCATTTGAAAGCCTGAGAGGGTTGGGCGAGTCTCGCGGATACGAGCTTGCCGCATTTTGGATAAAATTTTAACCGGAAAAGCTTGGACGAAATCTAGGTAACAAGGCAAAATTTAGCCGAGCGAAAAGAAGCGGCCGCTTAGGTAAAATTTCGGCAAGCAATAGTAAAAATGAAATTTAACGAGCGAAGGCTTTGGACGAAATTTGATCCGAAAGCCGTGCGGTCAAATTTTTAATGTAAAAGCTACGTGGATAAATTTAACGCAAAGCCTGCGAGTACCCATAAATCGGCATTGTGAGCACTTGTGCATCTATATCGCAGGCTTTGTTTATTCGCGCTGTATGTTTTGTTCATCTATCTCACAAACATCCTACTGGGTTCATTCTGCGCTAGCTCGAGATATTTTTTAAAATTTCAAAGCATGATTTAGCCGGAATTTCATAAAACTTGCCAAAAACAATCGATCCTGAAGCTGAAAGATCTGAAAATGGATATTAAATTATATTCATTTGATAAAATTTTTTACAATACTATTAATATTATTTTATAAAAACTATTGACTTATTTAACCCTCTTTTGATAAACTATCGCATCAATTTTACCGCAAAGGAAACACAGATGGATCAAAATTCCCTCCTATATAAGGTGCTTAATTGCCTGTCCAATTCGCAAAGCATATTTGTAAATTGCATAAGGTTTGCAATTTTCGTCGTCATGATCTGGATAGGCGGCCTAAAAGTCGTGCAGTATGAGGCGGACGGCATCGTGCCCTTCGTCACGAACAGTCCGTTTTTCAGCTATCTGATGAAAAATAAAGACATAGTCGACAACGGCAAGGGCAAAATGGTCGCGGAGTATAATCTGCACAAAAACCCCGAAGGCTTAGTTGTGCCGGATAATATCAAATGGCATAAATCAAACGGCACCTACACGGCTTCTTACATTATCGGCGCGACGATTTGCTCGATCGGCATCTTGATGCTGCTTGGCATATGGTTCCCTAAAATTGGCGTCGTAGGCGGACTTTTGACCTTCGGTATGGCTATCGTTACGCTATCGTTTTTGATAACGACGCCCGAAACCTGGGTGCCAAATTTGGGCAATCCCGCCCTTGGCATAACAGAGAGCCCGAACCACGGCTTCCCGTATCTCTCTGGCGCGGGTAGGCTGGTGATAAAGGATCTGATAATGATGTGCGGCGGTTTGATAGCGGCTGCAGATGCGGCTAAAAGGTGGTTGCAAAGTCTTTCGAAGTAAATTATAAAGCTAAATTCTACCTCGCGGCGGGCGTAGGGCTAAATTTTACCGCCGCGAGTGCTAAATTTAACACTCCGGCAGTTTTGTCTATAAGCTAAAATACCAGCATTAAATTTCCCCCGTTGTGTTTCGCGGAGCGCTACTGCTAGACTTGATTTGCGGTTTAATTTCTTTGAAGTAAAAGAGCGCAAAAGAGCTTAATTGTGGCCGCCTCTCTAAATTCTCCGATTTGCTCCTCGCGGCGTCTTAATTGAGCGCGATGTAGCCCGTGCTTTTATGCGACAATGTAAAATTTTGTAATAAATATAGATTTAAAAGCCGTGCTCGCATAAATTTTGCAGTCAAATTCGGTGCCGACGGATGCGCTGAAATCTGCACCGATAGGCGCAGGTAGGAGTTCTGCATTTTGGAGATTAAATGCCCTCTCGGTCAAAGCCGGTCGAGCTATTTTTTTGTAGCCGCATACCTATAGGCGTTTGTAAAAAATTTCAAAGCAGGAGGCAATGCGCGATTGGGTATTGCTCTGCACAGATATTGAAGGGCACGATCAAAGCGGCGAATTTAAAGAGAGAGCCTACTTTTTTATTAGAAAATTTAGCCCAAATTTAGGGCTAAATTCCACGCGCTTACTAGTTTTTCTCGGCTAATTTCTTCTCGATAAGTTTTAAAATTTCATCCGCGCTTACGCTCTGCCGCTTTAGGCCTGCGCGAGTGATGAACTCGACGCTTCCCTCTGCTAGGGCTTTGCCCGCGAGCACCGCGTACGGAAAGCCCATCAGCTCGAAGTCGTTCATCTTCACACCGAAGCGCTCTGCGCGATCATCAAGTAGCACGCGAACTCCGCGCTCGCGGCACTGCTCGTATAGTTTCTCGGCAAATTCTACCGCTGCCGCGTCTTTGTGATTTGAGATGATGATCTCAAGCTCGAAAGGCGCCAGCTCGCGCGGCCACACGCAGCCTCGCTCATCGTGGCTGCTTTCGATCGCCACGGCGATAAGACGGCTTGCGCCGATGCCGTAGCAGCCCATGTAAAACGCACAAGCCTTGCCGTTTGCGTCCAAAAATCGCGCTCCCATCGGCTCGGAATATCGCGTGCCGAGCTGAAAAATATGACCCACCTCAATGCCTTTCGTGATGCCAAGCTCGCCGCCGCAGCACGGACAAGCGTCGCCTTCGCTCACGGCGGTAAGATCCGCAAAGCGCGATTCGTTAAAATTTATCACGCTAGCGCCCACATAGTGGTAATCCGGCTCGTTCGCGCCCGCGATCATCTCGCGCGCTCCTTTTAGCTCAGCGTCGATATAAAATTTAGCCCCCTCGCCGAGTCCGAAAGGTCCGCAAAAGCCCGCCGTAAAGCCCGCTCGCGCGATCTCCTCCTCGCTGGCATCGACTAGCTCTAGCGCGCCTGCGGCATTTTGCGCCTTGGTCTCTTGCAGTTCGTCGCAGCCGCGGATAAAAAACGCTACGATCTCGCTGCGATCCTCGTATAGCGCTTTTTTGATCACCGCTTTGATGGTGTAGAATTTATCCACTTTGAAAAATTCCGCGACCGCATCGATCGTTTTCATCGTGGGGGTTTTAAATTTCATCATGCCGTCGGTCTCGGGCGCGTCGGCGTTCGTGGCTTTGGGCGCACGGCGCGCAGCCTCGATATTCGCGGCGTAGTCGCAGCGCTTGCACACGATTATATCGTCTTCGCCGTTATCCGCTAGCACCATAAACTCCTTGCTGCCGCTGCCGCCGATCGCGCCGCTGTCTGCATCGACCGCGCGGAAATTTAACCCCAGTCGCGTAAAAATCCGCGAGTACGCCTGCCTCATCACCTCAAACTCGCGCTTCATATCCGCAGCGTCCGCGTGGAAGCTATAAGCGTCCTTCATCGTAAACTCGCGTCCGCGAAGTAACCCGAAGCGAGGGCGCGCCTCGTCGCGGAATTTCGTATTGATCTGATAGATATTTAGCGGCAGCTGCTTGTAGCTCGTAATCTTATCCGCTACCATCAAAACCGCCGCTTCCTCGTTGGTAGGGCTTAGCACGAAGTCGTTATCCTTGCGGTCTTTGAAGCGCAACAGCTCCTTGCCGTATTTGGCGTAGCGACCGCTTTTTTTCCACGCATCCGCGGACGTCACGACGCTAAAAGAGACCTCCTGCGCGCCCGCAGCGTCCATCTCCTGCCTGATGACGGCGCAGATCCGCTCCAGCACTATCTTTCCTAACGGCAAAAAATTATAAAGCCCACTGCCCAGCTGCTCGATAAATCCCGCGCGGATCAAAAGCGCGTGGCTAGGTAGTACCGCGTCTCTGGGGGCCTCTTTTAGGCTCGGAGCGAAAAGCTTGCTAAATTTCATTTTGTTTGTCCTTTTTCTCATTTTCTTGATTTAAAAATTTTTCGTAGTTTTCTTGCAGTTCAAAAATTTCGACCAGCGCATTTACCGTGCCGCCCTCATCATCCGCTTCGCCAAGGTTTTTTAAATTTACCGTCGGAGCGTGCAGAAACGCTTTAAAAACCTGATGGATCAGCTTGCGCGCCTCCTCTGCATCGCTGTGCTTTAGATAGCCCTTTTTAAGCGCCTTGGCTAGCTCTATCTCGGCTACTTGTTTCGCGCTTTGGCGCAAAGCCTTGATGATCGGCGTGGATGCCGCCGCCCTCAGCCATTTGAAAAATTCATTCGTGCATTTTGCCACGATGGAGTAAGCGATCTGCGCCTGCTCCTCGCGAAGCAGTAAATTTTTCTTTACGATCTCCTCTAGATCATCGACGCTGTAAACTTCGACGTCCTCGCTTTGGCTAAGCTCTACGTCGCGCGGCACGGCTATATCGAAAAAATATCGCTTAAAGCTTTTGGGTTCTAACAAGCTATCGGTAATGATCGGCTCTTGTGAGCCCGTAGCGCTGAAAAATAGGCTATTTACGTTCAGATATTTTTTGAGATTATCAAGGCTATCGATTTTAACGCGGGATTGTGTCTGCGCGGAGGAATTCGCGAAGGCAGTAGAATTTTTATCGTCCTTGGGATTTTCGCTTGCTATGCGAGATTCATTGCCGTCTGTAAAAGTCTCTTTATTAAAATTTACGCCGTCTTTGGAATTTTGTTTTTGCGCGACATTTTCGCCTGCGAAATTCGCGACATTTCCGGAATTCAAGCCGTCTGAATTTTTTCCTGTGTCGGGATTCTCATCCGCGCAATTTTTCGCATCCAAGGAATTCTCGCCAAGTAGCGAGGCGGCTAGCCTCTGCGCACCGGCTAAATTTCGATTTAAGATCGTGATATTCGCGCCGTTTGCTAGCAGGTGTTTGCACGCTAGCTCGCTCATCTCTCCCGCGCCCACTACCACGGCGTCCGCGCCCTGCAAGGAGCCCAGTCTATCCTTTGCCATCGCCACGGCGACGCTTGAGACCGAGATCGGATTTTTTGAAATTTCGGTTTGGTTGCGGATGCGCGCCGCGCACTTTAGCGCTTCATCTATCGCTCTTGCGATCTGCGCGCCAGCGCGAGCGTTTTGCATCGCGAATTTATAGGCGTCTTTGAGCTGGCCTACGATCTGCGTTTCGCCCACTACGAGGCTATCAAGAGAGGCTGCGACGGCGAAAAGGTGGTGTATCGCGCCGTAATCTTCGTAAATATCGGCACGCTCGGCTAGCTCGTCGTAGCTTACGCCGCTTACGCGCGAAAGTGCCAAAAGCACGAACTTTTGCGCTTCATTAAAGTCGCTTACGACGGTAAAAATTTCTACTCGGTTGCAGGTGCTAAGCACCAAACACTCCTCTATCGCGGAGTTTGAAGCCAAAAGGCGCAAAATTTCTTTCTTGCGCACATCGTTTGAAAACGAAAGTTTCTCGCGAACCGTGATATCCGTGTTTTTGTGGGTGAAGCTCACGCTCATATACGCCATCAAAACTCCCTATCTATCATATCTCGCACGATTTGCTCCAGCTTGTCGTTTTTAAATTCCGCCACGGCTTCGAGCGCCTTTCGCCCGTAGGCACGAGCTTCGTTTATACAGCGCTCGATAATGCCATGCTCGCTAAGCTTCGCCTTGATCCATGAAATTTCGCTCTGGCAAAGCTGCTTTTTAAAAAACGATTTTAGCTTTTGCCGCTGCGCATCATCTAAATTTTCGTATAAATAGATGTAGGGCAGGGTGGTTTTACCCTCCGCAAAATCGCTCAGGCTCGGCTTACCGAGCGCTTCTGAGCTTTGCGTCACGTCTAAAATATCGTCGATGATCTGAAAGGCAAGCCCAAGGTTTTTGCCGTATTCACCAAATTTTGCGCTCGCGCTTGAAATTTTATCATGATCTTTCGCGGCGCTAGAGCTTGGAATTTCGACTTCGTTTTTTGCGCCGCTCATATCTAAAATTTCGCCGAGATTTTCTGCGCCGCCGAATTTCAGAAACGCCCCGCAGCGCGCGACCTCTTCGATCAAAGCGGAGGTTTTTAGATAGATCATCTGCAGATATTTGCTCGCATCGTCGTTGAAATCGTTGCTTAAGCTCACGTCCATCAGCTCGCCCACGGCTAGCTTCGTGACGGCGCCCGAAAGCGCGGCGGCGATGCGGCTTTCGAATTTGCTAAGCTCAAAATACGCCTTGGAATAGAGTATGTCGCCCAGCATCACGGCGTTTTTGGAGCCGTAGGTGGCGTTTATCGAGGGCTTGCCGCGGCGCACCGAGCTTTCGTCGATGACGTCGTCGTGCAGCAGACTCGCGGCTTGAATGAGCTCGATGATCGCGCACAGACGTAGCGATTTTTCATCTTTTTGCGCGATGTTTAGCAGCAGCTTGGAGCGCAGTTTTTTGCCTGGGCTTAGCCTGTCAAACATCTCGCTAGCGGGCGCGTATCCGCAATCTGCGATGAAGCTTTTCATAATTAAATCAATTTGATCTTGCATTATTCGTTGTTGCTTAGGATATTTCCGCTCATTTGTAAAAATTTGTCGTTTAGCTCGTCTTGTAGATCCTGCTGCGCGATGAAGCTTTCGATCTCGCGCTCGCTAATGCCGCGCGCTTCGCAGAGTCGCTCACAGGCGATTAGGCGGATTAGAGCTTCTTCGATTTCGTTTTGCACTAAAGTAGGGCTTGCAGCGGATAAAATTTCAAAAAATTTCTCTCTTGGGCTGCCTTCAAAAATATCCATTTACCTTCCTTAAAATTTCGCGATTATAGCAAATGTAAAATTTAATTTAGGTTAGGGCGCGGCAAACTATCGGGGGCTTTTAAACATGAGTAATTATGCAGATTTTGCACTTGCGTGCGGTAAATTTTAAGCTTAAGCGCGGGATTTTGGGCTTTGAATCTCATAAATTTTAAAATTTTACTTGTTTGCGAGATAGGCAGAGCGAGTGGAATTTAAAAATTTAATCTTGGTCGCGTGGCAGATTAAACGCGAAGCTTTGCAGAAGGTGGAATTTTAAATTTATAGATAAGCAGCTTTATTTTTTTGCGGAAATTTTAAAATTCTTTGGCGCGAGTGAAATTTTAGGTTTCGCTTGAGCGGATAGAATTCCGCTTTGTTTAAGCGGTAAAATTCTTGAATTTCGCGTAGGCGGAGAGGATTTTTGCTTTGCTTGTGCGGTAAAATCTTGATTTCTGCGCGGTGGAAAAATTTACTCGTACAAAATCTAATCGTACGCGCAACACGCGTCAGGCTTCTTAAAATTTTAAAATTCCGCCGCTTTGCGAGAATTTAAAATTTCATGGATGCGGTAGAATGCTAAAATCGCGTTTGGCATTAAATTTTAAGTCTGGTTTTCGAGGCAAATTTTAAATTAATCCGCGAGAGGGCGTCTTTAAATTTTAAAATTTCGTCACCTTTTACAGATAGAATTTCATTTTTCACGCAGATAAAATCGTGCACCACAAGAGCTACTTTTAAAATTTTAAATTCCACTCGTGCAAATGAGATCCCGGTTTTTGTGCTGGCGGAGCTTTTCGCGCAAGGATTATTTTTAAATTTTAATTTCGCTTGCGTTGCACGCGAGGATGGAATTTGCTCTGTTTTAGGGGCCTAAAACGCGATTTTGCCATGCTGCAATACTACTTTTAATTAGCTATGCCTAAAAACCAGGCTGCTTAAATTCCGCCGATGATTTCGCGCGCCTGCGCGATGCTTAGGGCATTACGACTTAGTTCGCTAGGCTCGCCAAACCCCCAGCATACCTGCAAATACTCAAGTTTTGCGCCTCTTAGATCTGCCAAGTTTGCCTGAAAACATCGCGCTGCTGCAGCTTGTGCGCTTTCCGTCGCTTCTGCTTTTGCGGAAATTTTAGCGCCTTTAAAGCTTAGCGTTGCCGCCCCGTCAGCATCTGTGTCGTTAGGGTGGAATTTTTCATCTGCGTTAAGATTTTCGCCGCAAGAGCTTAAGCTTCCGCTGCTAGCGCTGAAATTCTTTCTATTAGTGCCACGGCTAGCATTTAAGCTCTCGCCGTCATTGCCGCCTTGAAATTCTAAATTTTGTAAAAATTCTGCGCCACGGATCGCGGCTAACTCATCCTTTTTGCTATCGCCTAAAAAAATCGCGTTTTTGTGCGGCGAGCATTCAATTACGTGTAGCAGCATCGCAGGGTTGGGTTTTGATGGCATCTGCTCGTCCGCGCCTACGACCAGATCAAATAGCCTGCGCACGCCTGTTTTTTCTAAGATCGCGCTTAGGGTATAGGAAGGCGCATTAGAAGCGACTGCGAGAAAAAATCCTGCTTTTTTGCACGAGTGCAAAAGATCTTCGATACCCTCGTAAAGCACGGCAAGATCGCGGTAATTGCTTACAAATTCCTTCTCGAAAAAAGCAAGCTCTTCGGCGCTCGCTTCGGTTTTGCCGTAAAATTCCAAAAAGGCGTTTTTGCTTGGATCGTTGATGGTGTGGACGATGAAATTCTTTTGCAGTGGCGCTAGGCCGTAGAGCTCGCGGCGAGTGTTATTGATGCTGATTTCGATCGCGCGCGAAGAGTCAAGCAGCGTGCCATCCATATCAAAAATCACGGTTTTCATCTAATAATCCTTTAAAAAATCGATTTTGTGCTTGTCTTTTTTGTAACTCTTATTATTTTTGAGCTTTTGCAGAGCGTTTGCTTCATGCTGTAGCGCTGATCTAAACGCGGCATCGCCGATCTGTCCTGCCTCGCTAGCATCAAGGACGTTTTTAGCAAAGCTCTCAAGTGCCTTGGTGTAGGGACTATCGAGATTTGTAGCGGCCGCTTTAGATAAAATTTCATAGTTTTTAGCTATTCGCTTCGCAAAAAGCTCTGCGTCGAAATCCTCGCGCTTTAGCAGTGCTACGGCGGATTTTACGAAGCGTTCTAACGCGCGGATATATTTAACGCGCTCATCTTTTTCTTTGATTTGCATGATTTTTCCTTAATTAAAGCGCGCATTATAGCAAAATTCGAAATTTTGGCAAAATTACGCATATTGTAAAACTATATTTTAATAATATTTTTTCTATAAATCCTGTATTATAGGCATTTTAAAATCATATAAAAATACTTGACTTTATTTTAAAATTTCGCTATTATTCGCCAAATTTTTTACAAAGGACAAAAATGCAAAAAGAAACCCTCGCAACTCATTTTGGTTACGACTCCGTCGCAGGCTACGGCACGATGGCAGTTCCCATTTATCAAAGCACCGCGTTTAACTTCGGTTCTAGCAAAAAGGCCGCCGATCGCTTCGCACTTCGCGATCTAGGACCGATTTATGGGCGTTTGACAAATCCTACTACTGATATTTTTGAGGCGCGACTTGCGGCGCTGGAAAACGGCAAAGCCGCCATTGCGGTCTCTAGTGGGCAGGCGGCGATATTTTTTGCGGTGGCAAATTTAGCCGCGGCGGGCGAAAATATCATCATCGCCGAGAAAATTTACGGCGGCGCAACTACGCTTTTAGCGCACACGATCAGGCGTTTCGGCATCGAAGCTAGGGTTTTTGACTCCGAAACTGCGGATAATTTGGAAGGTTTAATCGACGATAAGACTAGAGCGATCTTTTTTGAGACGCTTTCAAATCCTCAAATTTCAGTTGCAAATACCGCTAAAATCGCTATAATCGCAAATAAGCACGGCGTAGTAACGATTGCGGATAACACGATCCCAAGTCCTGCGCTTTACAATCCGCTTGATGACGGCGCCGATGTCGTAATCCACAGCGCTAGCAAATACATAAGCGGACAGGGGCTTAGCATCGCAGGTGCGATCGTTTCGGGCAAGGAGTTAAATTCCAAACTCAAAGGCAATCCGCGTTACGCACATTTCAACGAGCCCGATGAGAGCTATCACGGCTTAATTTATGCGGATTTAGTAGATAATTTTGATATTTACACGCTTAGAATTCGTTTGTCCTTGCTTCGCGATATTGGTGCAACTCTATCGCCGTTTAACGCGTTTCAGCTCATCCAGGGACTTGAAACACTGCCGCTTCGGATGCAAAAACACTCGCAAAACGCGCTAAAAATAGCAGAATTTTTGCAAAATCATCCGAAGGTAAAGCAGGTCAATTATCCGGGGCTTGCAAGCTCGCCGTTTAATGCCGCGATCAAAGCGAAATTTAAAGACGGCTACGCAAGCAGTCTGATGAGCTTCATCGTAGATAGCGAAGAAACAGCGCTAAAGGCGGTTAGTAAGGTTAAAATTTTCTCCGTCGTAGCAAATATCGGCGATACTAAGTCGATCATCACTCATCCTGCGAGCACGACGCATTCGCAGCTAAACGAGGAGCAGCTAAACCGCGCTGGCGTGCCTGCGAGCTTAATCCGCCTAAGCGTGGGTATAGAGGACGCGAACGATTTGATTTCCGATCTTAGTGAGGCACTGAAATAATGGCACTTTTAAGCACAAAGGGCGTTTATGGGCTGGCTGCGATTTTACAGATCGCCAAAGCTAGCGAAGTAGCGCCGATAAGTATAAAAGAGATAGCCGAGCGTACGGGAGTTTCTAAGAATTATTTGGAGCAAATTCTAAATACCCTTAGAAACGAAAAGCTAGTGTGTAGCATCAAAGGTAAAAACGGTGGTTATCACCTAGCTAGAGATGCTAGCGAGATTTCTTTCGGTGAAATTTTTACCGCTCTTGAAAAGGATCTGCGGATGACTAGTATTCAGATGAGCGATCCTGGACTGCGGGCGTTTTTTGAGAAATTCGACGTTAAGCTGGCAGAGATATTTAACGAGCCTCTAAGCAGCTACGAGGAGATGATGGCGCGAAGCGTCCAGTATTTAAATTTCAGCATTTAAAGGAAAAATATGAAAATAGCAAACGATGTTACGGAGCTCATCGGCAATACTCCGTTAGTTAGAATCAATACGTTTGGCAAAAATGCCCTCATCTTAGCCAAGGCGGAATTTTTAAACCCAAGCCACTCGGTCAAGGATCGCATCGCGTGGCAGATCGTAAAAGACGCGCTAAGCTCGGGCAAAATCGATAAAAATAGCGTTTTGATAGAGCCTACCAGCGGAAACACGGGCGTGGGGCTTGCGATGATCGCGGCGAAGCTCGGTATGAAGCTCATTCTAACGATGCCAAGCTCGATGAGTATCGAGCGCCAAAAGCTCATAGCCGCATTCGGGGCTAAAATCGAGCTGACCGATCCGAAATTTGGAATGAAAGGCGCGGTAGATAGGGCAAATGAGCTGGCTGCGAGCACTCCAAATAGCTTCATTCCGAGCCAGTTTGATAACCCAAGCAATCCAAAGGCGCATTTTCAAAGTACTGGACCTGAAATTTGGGAGCAAAGCGGCGGTAAGGTAGATATTTTAGTCGCGGGATTTGGCACAGGTGGCACGCTTAGCGGCACGGCGAAATTTTTAAAATCTAAAAATCCAAACCTAAAAGCCTACGGCGTGGAGCCTGCTAGCTCGCCGCTTCTTACGTGCGGCAGTGCGGGTGGGCATAAAATCCAGGGCATTGGTGCAAATTTTATCCCTGATAATCTTGATAGAAGCGTCATCGACGGCTTTTTGAGCGTTGAGAACGACGATGCGTTCGCCGCAGCTAGACAGCTGGCACAAAAAGAGGGTCTGCTCGTGGGCATCTCAAGCGGTGCGAACGTTTATGCTGCCGCTCAGATCGCTGCCAAGCCCGAAAACAAGGGCAAAGTGATCGTTACGATCCTCTGCGATACCGGCGAGAGGTATCTTTCTACCGAGCTTTTTAAATAGACAGCAGTTTTGCGCCAGTGCGGCGTTAGCGCGGTAATTTTACGCATTTTACGCGGACGCGCAGCTTTGCGAGATTAAATTTTACGCTGGCGCCGGAATCGGCGCGATAGTTTTGCGCGATCGCGCGGGTTATTGCGACGATTGCGAAACTATATTTTACATTTTTTGCGTTACGTAGGCGCGAGATTAATACGATAGTTTCTACGTGAGCGAGGCGATTATTGCAATGGTTGTGCGATGATTTTATGAGAGCGTAACGATTTTTAGCTTTGCTGATTTTGCGTTTATTGATTTGCTAATTTAGCGGCTCGCCGCGAGATAAAATTTAGCCCTAAAATAGGGCTAAATTTTAAAATTTCATCTTTATGCGCCTCGCTGATTGCGGGCACACTATGTATGACGGCGCGACCGCGAAACGCAGGGCATTAAATTTAAAGCTGCCTAGGCCCGCCAAATCTGCGCGACCCGTACGCCGCAAAATTTTATATCGCCAGCTCGCACGCGCGGCACAAAATTTTAAAATTCTACTGAAATTTTAAAACTCACTGCGCGCCTCAAATTCTAAGCCTGCGCCGCGCATGAATTTCAAACCCTCGCCGTATGTAAAACCCAAACCGCTTTTTAAATTTAGCCGAATTTCAAAATTTAATCATAAAAACGCTATCATCGGGGCAAAATTTTTAAGGTTGCAAAATGAGTTTGAGCTTGAAATTTCGCCCCAAAAGCCTAGAGCAGATCGTAGGGCAGGGCAAGATCGTAGCGGTTTTTAAAAAATTCGTCGCCGCAGGCAGCATCCCGCACAGTATATTTTTCGGCGCCGCAGGCAGCGGCAAAACGACGATGGCGCGCGTGATCGCAAGCGAGCTGAACTACGATTTTTACGAGCTTGACGCCACGAGCCTGAAGGTCGAGGATATCCGCAAAATTCTATCCTCGCACGCAGGCTCGCTCATCAAGCCGCTCATTTTCATCGACGAGATCCACCGCCTCAGCAAGACGCAGCAGGAGGTGCTACTGATCCCGATGGAGAACTACGCCGCGATCATCATCGGCGCGACGACGGAAAATCCGCAGTTCGTGCTAAGCAGCGGCATCCGCTCGCGCTCGATGATATTTGAGTTCGAGCCGCTTAGCTACGAGGATTTGGAGGCGCTTTTGGCGCGGGTACAGGGCGAGATCGGCTTTGAGATGGACGAAGAGGCGCAAAAATACCTGCTAAACTCCAGCAGCGGCGATGCAAGGAGTATGTTGAACCTGCTCGAATTTGCGCTTTTAGCAGATAGTGCCATTACGCTTGATACGCTTCGTACGCTGCGTGCAAATGCCGTCGCTGCGGGCGTTAGCAGCGACGATCTGCATTACGAGCTTGCCAGCGCGATGATAAAAAGCCTGCGCGGAAGCGACGCCGACGCCGCGCTGTATTATGTCGCGAGGCTGATAGATGCGGGCGAGAGCGCGGATTTTATCGCGCGCAGGATGGTGATCTTAGCTAGCGAGGACATCGGCAATGCCAATCCAAATGCCCTAAATATCGCGGTTAGCACGCTAAGCGCCGTCAGCAAGATCGGCTACCCCGAAGCTCGCATTATTTTAGGGCAATGCGCGATCTATCTGGCGCATAGCCCCAAATCAAACGCCGCATATTTGGGCATCAACGCCGCTTTGAAGTTCGTCCGCTCCGCTGCACCGCTGCCTACGCCGCGCTATCTCATCAACTCGGACAAGCAGATAGCGGACTACAAATACCCGCACGACTTCGGCGGCTGGGTCGAGCAAGCCTATATGAGCGAGGCGGCGAAATTTTACGAAAGCAAGGGGATCGGCTTTGAAAAGACTCTGGATGAGTGGCTGGCGCGATTGCGCAAAGAAAAGATCGATATCAAGGAACGAGAATGAACTTCAGCAGCGTCCTAAAACTAATGAAGCAGCGCTATAGTGCGGACGGCGAGTATCTGTGGGATGAATATCCCAATTTTGCGGTTTTTCGTCACGCAGGAGGGAAGCGCAAGTGGTTTGCGCTTTTGATGCGCGGGCTTGCAAACGAAAAGCTCGGTCGCGCACTTCCTGGCTCAAGCGACGTGATAAATTTAAAAATTTCGCCCGATTTGGCGGCAATTTTGCGGGATGAAAAGGGAATTTTTGCAGCCTATCATATGAATAAAAAGCACTGGATCAGCGTCTGCCTTGATGCGGTGCCGCGCGAGCAGATCGAGGATCTAATCGAGCATAGCAGGGAGCTTACGAGGTAGAATTTGCGCCTGGATTCGGTTTAAATTTGCGTGCGAAAGAGGCTAAATTTGAACCAAGAGCGTAGATTTTAGCGGCTCACGAGGCTTAAATTTAAAAATATTTGCAAGGGGCGCGAATGAATGAGCAAAATTTAAAATATATCACAAATTTAAAAGTGCAGGACGTGCCGTGGAGCAGGCTCACGACCGCTTACGGCAGGGCGAGCGGATTTGTTGGAATTTTTGAAAAACTCGCGCGGGCAATCGAAACTTGTGATGCGGCGCGCGGCTTGGGCGACGAGCAAAATTTAAAAAGCAAGCCCGGCGCAGGGAAAAATTCTACAGATGCGGCAAGATGCGGCGCGGCACAAAATTCCGTAAATTTAGCGCAAAAGAGCGAGTCTAAATTTAAAAAGGCAGATAACGAGGTGGCGAAATTTAAAGCGAGCCAGGCGAGTAAATTTAAAACGAGCGCGGCGGATAAGAGCTCGGATGCGGGCGAGCGGGAGAAATTTGACGCCAAGGACCTTCAGGACGCGCTTAGTAAGATTTTTAACGAGATAGAGCATCAAAGTACGCTTTGGCACGCAACCCCTTTTGCGCTGCTGTTTTTGGCGCGCATCTTTATGCGGGCTCGCGCTACAGCGGGTAAAAACGCGAATAAAAATAATCAAAACGCTACAGCGGACATAAACGGAAAAAACGAAAACTGCGAAAACGCAAAAGGCGAAAACGAAGCGGCAGGCTTTATCGCGGCTCGGCTCGGCGGATTTTTTGCGTTTATGCTTGAGATTTGCGATGACGCCGATAAGATCTCGCACGCAGCGCCGTTGCGAGCTTTTCGGATATGCTTGCGGAAAAATATCTGTGGCCGCAGAGCGATGAGAATGACGAGGAGCGCTGGGAGGAGTACTTTTACGACGATGAGCTATTTTACAGCCTCTATTTTTATTTGCGGGCGGTTTTGGACGCGACGGGAGTGGACTTTGCGGCGTTTAAGACCGAGTCGGATGGCGTTTAAGGCTGCGCCATCTCGCCTTTTGATTCTAAATTTAGCGCGACGCGGCGCGCTTTGGCGATGCTTTGTTTAAATTTAGATCTCAAAATTTTAAAATTTCGCCCAAAAGTCGCGGCAGACAGAATTTGCAGATCGTCTATTTAAATTTAAAATTCGCTCGATTTTTGATCGGCGGTATGGTTAAGGCGCGAGAAACGCTTTTAAATTTAGATCGCCGCGAAGCTTCAAACACGCTTGCGGCGCGGCTTTTTATGTGGTTTTAAAAAGATACCAATTCGGCGCAATTTTTTCTATCATTATAAACTCGCTAGGGCTCATTTGCGGCAGGTTTGCCTCATCTTGCACTCGCAAAAAGCCCACGGAGTTACCCGCCGATAAGCAGTATAAAATTTCCGCATTGTCGCCGTATAAATTCCAGAATTTATATGCTACTTCGCCGCTTTCAGATCTGTCTAGCATCTTGCCAAATAAATCTCAGAAATTTCATATCGACGTAAAATTTTCCACATCGTCACGTAAGCTAGCGGCGTTACATAAAATTTATATTCAAAAGCCTATCTCTAACCTCGATATCCTCCAGGTTTAGTTTGAGTTCATCTCTTAAATATTTTTCCAAATTTTTTCGTTCAAAATCGCTTAACATCGCAAGTGGGATACCGACGAATACCCCATTTTCGCTGTCTAAAAATATTAAGACATATAAATTTATGCTTTTTATCCTACCACTTAGGCGCAAAACGGCAAAGCATATCAAATCCATCAAATACAATATCCACGAAAAAGCCGTTAAAATAAGCTTTTTAAAGGTCCCAATATTTTTATCATAGCTAAATTCTTCTACCGCAAAATCTACGAATTTATAAATCGCTACCTTATCAATACGCGTCATGTCGATAGATTTTTTTGTAACTATCGTTTCTTGATGGTTTGCGGAGGATTTGTTATATTCTATTCTGCCGGGATAGAAGCTTAAAAATTTGTTTTTATTTATACCTAAAAGACCTATTAAGGTTAAAATCCAAACCCCAACCCAGTAATGCCAGTGAATACCCCTAGTGACGAGTTCGAAAACAAGCATGACGATGGACGAAGTAACGCCCAGATCGATATAAATCCTGATCCAATAATCTTTGATTATAAAAAGCGGCATTTGCTCTTTTTGCATTAGAGCTTCTTATAGGCTCGTCATTGCTTCGGCGCGCGCGAGGAGCTGCTTTGCGCCCTTTTCGATAAAAGCGTGCGCGAGCTCGGCGCCTATGCTTTGGTATTGCGATTTTTGCGCGACGATGCTTTGGCATATGCTCTCGCTGCCGTCGGGTAGGCCCACGATCGCGCTTATGTGGATATTTTCGCCGTCAAGGCGCGCGTTGATGCCGATCGGCACCTGGCAGCCACCCTCTAAAACTCTGACGAAATCCCGCTCCACGGTCGTTTCGATAATCGCGCGCTCATCTTTTAAAAATTCTATCGCGCGCAGGGTTTGCGGCTCGTCCACCGCCTCGATGCCGAGCGCTCCTTGTCCCATCGCAGGGATCATCTGCGAGACCTCAAAGGGCGCTACGTGTCTCACTTCGGCGCATAAATTTAAGCGGTTGATGCCCGCCATCGCCAAGATGATAGCGTCGAATTCTCCGTCTTTGAGCTTTCGCAAGCGAGTTTGGACGTTGCCGCGCAAGGAGATAACCTCTAAATCGGGGCGCATGCTAAGCAGCTGCATCTTGCGGCGAAGGCTCGTGGTGCCGACTTTTGCGCCGCGGGGCAGCTCGTTAAATTTAGCGTATTTTTCGCTGATCATCGCATCGCGCACATCTTCGCGCGCGCAGATCGCAGCCAGTACGAGTCCTTGCGGAAACTCCACGGGCACGTCCTTTAGGCTATGCACGGCGATGTGAGCTTCGCCGCGGAGCATACTCTCCTCAAGCTCCTTCGTAAAAAGCCCCTTGCCGCCGATCTTTGCAAGAGGGGTATCTAAAATTTTATCGCCTTTGGTTTTCATGCTTTTTAGCTGCGCTTGGATGCCATGCGCTTCAAGCAGCGATGCGATGTGCTCGCTCTGCCACAGCGCAAGCACGCTGCCGCGAGTAGCGATGATCAAATTTTTCATTTTTCCTCTCCTATGCTCTTTCGGATCTCGATTTCGTTCTCCTCGATCACCTCTACGTCGATTACGTCGTCGCTTGAGCGGCTGCGTCGCCAAAATTTTCGCTCTCTTTTTTCGGAATTTTCGCTGCTAGCGTTAAATTTAGGCACGTCGCTGGTGACGCAGTAAAATGACGCGGTGATTATGCAAACGCCTAAAATATCGCCGAAAATACCCGGTGCAATGAGAAAAACGCCGCCTACGACGAATCCCACGCCGCTTAAAATTTCTTTCGGCGAGATTTTCATTAGATTAAAAAACCCCATCCACGAGCGGTTTGCCACGACGTAACCGCCTAAAATCGCGCTTATGACGATCTCCACCGCGTATGCCGCGAAGCCGTTTGCGCTTACGAAATAATAGGTCGTAAATGCCTCAATTATCAGATATGGAACAATCAAAAGCCTAAACATATTTTTCCTTGAATCATCACTTTAAGCCGCGCCTTTTCAAAGACGCTAAAATTTAATCGCGGATTTTAGCAAATTCCGTCTGAATTTTTAATGTATCGCAAAAGCCCCTCGCAGCCGCGCTTGATATCTGCGTAGCAGCGCTCAAAATCGCGCGTGTAGTAGGGGTCGGCGATTTGTAGGTGTTTAGAGGCGGTTAAATTTGAACCAGCGTCTTTTAAATTTGAAGCGTTTTGCTGCGATGTAGCGCCGAAATTTAGCTGAGCTGCCGCACCTTTGAAATTTTGCGCGGTGCAGTCTGCAAAATTCCCCTCTTCAAATTCCAAAAGAAATTTTACCTTAGCCATATCCTTACCGCGAAAAATTCGCCCCAGCGAGCGCATATTTTCATCATCCATGCAAAGAATTAGATCGTAGCGCTCGTAGTCCGCGGGCGTGACCTGCACGGCGCGATGCGCTACGAGCGGCACCTTTTGCTCTTTTAGCACGCGCTGCGTTTCATAATAGGGCGGCGAGCCGATCTCGTCGGTGTGCGTCGCCGCAGAATCTACGCTCACGCGCGCACTTAGGCCGCTTTGATTAATAAAATTTTGCATCACGGACTGCGCCATCGGTGAGCGGCAGATGTTGCCGTGACATACAAAAAGTAGCCTCACGCGCGCCTACTGCGTAATGATGTCGTAGTTTTTGGGGATTGCGGGCTTAAAGATAGCCTCGTTTACCGGCGCGTTTTTGCGGACGTTGCTTAGATTAATGACGACTTTATTGTCCATTTTGTCGGTGTAGCTGATCTTGCTCGGCAGATCACCCTTCATCTCGATTAGATATTTCACATCGTCGAAGCTCGCCTCATAAACGCCGTTTTTATTTGGCTTTGCATTCGCTAGGATCGCTGTTAAATTCGGGGTTTCTTTGATATTCGTGATGATAGCCTGCTCGAGTTCGGGCTCGATTACGACGACCTTTGTGAAGCTAAAAAATATATTTTTTATCGCAGGGGTCTTGTAATGCCACACGGCATGCTCTTTCGTGGCGCTAAAATCGCCGCCGTAGCTGATTTTCGCGTCGTCGCTCTGCACGGTTTGCGAAAAATTTGCGCTCAGAGTGTTGAATTCTATTCCGCTTGCGAATGCAAAAATGCAGCTTGCCGCTAAAGAAATAAGAGTTTTTTTCATAAATTTGACCTTTATTTTTGGAAATTTGCGCGTATTATAGCCGTTTTTCTAGGATTTAATTAAATAGAAACTAAAAATATGTTAATATGCGCGGTTAAAATTTTAAAACTAAGGTTTGAGATGTTTAAAAAGGTCATCCACGGGATTTTCGGTACTAAAAACGATAGGATCGTCAAACAATACGCCAAGCGCGCAGCACAGATCAGTGCGCTTGAAGAAAACTACGCGGCGATGGACGATGCGGCGCTTAAGGCCGAATTTGAAGCGTTAAGAGCGCAAGTTCGCGCGGGCGAAAAGAGCACGGACGACGTGCTTAACGAAGTGTTTGCTATCGTGCGAGAGGCGGGCAAAAGAGTGCTAAATATGCGCCACTTCGACGTTCAGCTAATAGGTGGTTTGGTGCTAAACGACGGCGCGATTGCCGAGATGAAAACGGGCGAAGGAAAGACCCTCGTAGCGACTTTGGCGGTAGTGCTAAATGCGATGGAGGGCAAGGGCGTGCATGTCGTGACCGTAAACGACTACTTAGCTAAGCGCGATGCCGTGCAAATGGGCGAGCTATATGAATTTTTAGGGCTTAGTACCGGTGTGATCGTAGGCGGAGAATACGATGACGCCAAGCGCAAGGCTGCATACGCGTGCGACATCACCTACGGCACAAACAACGAGTTTGGCTTTGACTATCTGCGCGATAATATGAAATTTAGCGCGGATGAAAAGGTGCAACGTGGGCATCATTTCGTAATCGTCGATGAAGTTGATAGTATTTTAATCGACGAAGCCAGGACGCCACTTATCATCTCTGGCCCTACGAACCGCACTCTAGACGGCTACATCAAGGCAAATGAAGTAGCTCGCCAAATGATCCGCGGTGAGGCGCCAGCCGATCCGAAAGGCAAAGCTACGGGCGATTTTACCGTAGATGAGAAAAACCGCGCCGTTTTGATTACGGAGGCAGGAATTTCAAAAGCCGAGAAGCTTTTTGGCGTCGATAACCTCTATAGTCTCGAAAATGCCGTGCTTAGCCACTACCTTGATCAAGCACTTAAGGCAAATTATCTATTTGAAAAGGATGTGCATTACGTCGTGCGCGACGGGCAGGTCATAATCGTGGATGAATTTACGGGTCGTCTGAGCGAAGGTCGCAGATTTAGCGAAGGCTTGCATCAGGCGCTTGAGGCCAAAGAGGGCGTGCAGATCCAAGAGGAGAGCCAAACTCTTGCCGACATTACCTTTCAAAACTACTTCCGTCTTTACGAAAAACTCGCCGGTATGACGGGTACGGCACAGACGGAAGCAACGGAATTTTCTCAAATTTACAAACTCGAAGTAGTCTCTATCCCTACAAACGTGCCGGTCATCAGAAAGGATCAAAACGATCTTATCTACAAAACCGAGCGCGAGAAATTTAACGCCGTCATTAGCGAGATCAAGCGGCTAAATTCCAAAGGTCAGCCCGTGCTAGTGGGTACGGCGTCGATTGAAAAGAGTGAGAAGCTGCACGAGCTTTTGGTTAAAGAAAACATCGCGCACTCCGTGCTAAACGCCAAAAATCACGAGCGCGAGGCGCAGATCATCAAAGACGCGGGCGTAAAGGGCGCAGTTACGATCGCTACGAATATGGCGGGACGCGGCGTGGATATCCGCATAGACGACGAAGTGCGCGCTTTGGGCGGGCTGTATATTTTAGGTACCGAGCGTCACGAAAGTCGCCGTATCGATAATCAGCTCCGCGGTCGAAGCGGACGCCAAGGTGATCCGGGCGAGAGTAGGTTTTTCTTAAGCTTGGAGGATAATCTGCTTAGAATTTTTGGCAGCGACAAGATCAAAAATATCATGGATCGCTTGGGTTTAAAAGACGGCGAACATATCGAATCAGGCATGGTTTCGCGCGCCGTAGAAAATGCACAGAAAAAGGTCGAGAGCTTGCATTTTGAAGCGCGTAAAAATATCCTCGAATACGACGACGTCGCAAACGAGCAGCGCAAGACGATCTATAAATATCGCAACGAGCTTTTGGACCCCGACTACGATCTGAAAGATAAAATCATCCAAAACCGCGAAGAGTATATATCTAGCGTGCTTGAAGAGCTTGAAATTTTCGACGGCGCAAATATCAAAGAGGTCGATAAATTCCCGATCGTCGCCAAAATCGCTCAAGAAACGGGCGAGGTACTCGAAAACAGCGAGCTTGAGAAGGTCGATGATTTCAAAGAGCTGAAAGAAAAGATCATCGGCGCGCTTGCCGTTTCGTATGAGAACAAGATGGCGCCGATCGATCCGCAGCAGCGCAAAAGTATCGAAAAGATGCTTTATCTGCAGATCGTCGATCGCGACTGGCGAGAGCATCTGTATCAGATGGATATCCTAAAAGCGGGCATCGGACTTCGCGGCTACAACCACAAAGACCCGCTTACGGAGTATAAAAAGGAGAGCTACAATCTCTTTATGGAGCTTGTGATGCGCCTCAAATCCGATAGCATCCGCTTGCTGCATTCGATTCAGTTCAAATCTAGGGAGGAGATCGAAGCCGAGCAGCGTGCGATGCAGGAGCGCATGGAGAGCTCAAACGCCAAAGAACTCGCCGCCGCAAGCACGAATGAAGCGCAGCTAAAGGGCTCCGATGAGTTTGGCGACAAAAAGCCTAAGCGAAATGATCCTTGCCCTTGCGGCAGCGGCAAAAAATACAAAGACTGCCACGGCAAGGGCGGTCCGAAAAAAGGCGGCTTTGCGAGGTAGGCGCGGCAATCGGTCGTAAGTATCGCACGATCAGTGATCTTGATTGCGAGCATTGCGCAATTGGCGCTTTTCGACCTTGCTTTGCTTTTGTATTTAGCGGATTGGTCGAAGGCGCAAGGCGCCATAAAATTTTAAAGGGAAGTTTGATCGTGAGGCGGCGTGGACGGAAATTTTAAAAGAGCTTGATCGCTAGGCGGTGCGGACGGCGCGCAAAGCTGCGCGATGGGGCGGAATTTTAGTTTTGAAATTTTAAAATTTCAAAGCGTATTTGGGGGTGCCTTTGGCTACTTGTTTTCGCAGCGCCGTTTCGGCGCGCCGTGCGGTAAAACGCGAACAGCGCGTGATACTTAAATTTAGTGCGCGGCTAGGATACTGCGCGCATTTAAAATTTTAAATTTATGCGATTACGAGCGAGCTTTTTAAGCGAAATCTGCCTTTTAATTTTAAGAATTTCAAAATTCTAAAGAGTTTTAAATTTCTAAAATTTTAAAATTTTAAGGCGTTTGAAATTTTAAAATTTAGAATTCGGGTTTAAAATTTCGAGGTTTTGGCAAGACGATCTGTTTGATTTGTAATATCCGAATATATCTTGGGGGCTAAATTTCGTTGCGTATAAATAGATATTTCGTCGCGATTTTAAATTTTCAAAGCAGGCTAAAGCTTTCATACTTGAAGGCACAAAACTCGTTTTTTGAAATTTTAAAATTCCAAAATACTTAAAATTTCACATAGAATTTAGTGCCAAATTTTATGTAAAATTTTACAAGGACGGCTTTTTGGTAAAGTATTTATTATTCAAATATCTCAGATTCGATCGCTCTCAGCCTTTCATTACGCTTTCGGCGCTGCTTGCGTTCTTGGGCGTCGGCGTGGGGCTTACGGTGCTGATCGTCGCAATGGCGATAATGAACGGCTTTGATAAGGAATTCGAGCGCAAGCTCTTTACGATGAACTACCCGATCACGATCCATAGCCACTTTCGTGGCGGCATTTCAAAAGACGACGTGGAGGGGCTGCGGGCGGACTTTCCCGATCTGATCTTTAGCCCTTACATCAGCTCGCAAGTCATCGCTAAAAGCGGCGAGAAGCTCGAGGGCGGACTGATTTTCGGCGTAAATTTAAACGACGAAAAGCGGATCAACTCCGTCGTCGCAGCGGGCGCAAAAGACGTCAATCTAACGGATTACGGCATTATGATAGGGCGCGGGATCAAGGATGAGTTTATGCTGGATGAGGGCGAAAAGATCACGATGATCTTTACGAAGAGCGATCCGGGCGGCTTTGCGCTGATTCCTAAGATGAAGCGCTTTGATGTGCGCGCGGATTTCAGCTCGGGGCTGATCGCCTACGACAAGGCGTATTCCTACGCGGACGCAAGCGATCTAGCCAAAATTTTAGGCTATGACGAGGGAACATTCGACGGCGTGCATGTTTTTTCAAACGATCCGTTTAAAGACCTGGAGCGCATCAAAAAAAGCCTCCCCGGCGGCGCTAGTGCCGTGGGCTGGTGGCAGCAAAACGGCAATTTTTTCAGCGCCCTTGCACTTGAAAAACGTGCGCTTTTCATCGTGCTGATGCTAATAATCCTAGTCGCGAGCCTAAATATCGTAAGTTCGCTTCTGATGACCGTGATGAACCGCCGCCAAGAGATCGCGCTTTTACTTAGCCTGGGTGCCAGCAAAAAAGAGGTCAAAAGGACCTTTTTTGCGCTCGGAGCCACGATCGGCGGCGGCGGCATCATATTCGGGCTCATTTTGGGCTTATTCGGCGTGTGGCTGCTCGGAAGCTTCGACATCGTAAATCTGCCGGCCGACGTTTACGGAAGCTCGAAGCTGCCGATGGAGCTCTCGCTAGGCGATTTGGCGATGATTTTAATCGGCGCGGTGCTTATCGTGGCGCTTTCGTCATGGTATCCTGCCAAAAAAGCCACGCAGATCGACGTTCTGCAAACACTGCGCAACGAGTAAATTTAAACGCAGCGCTTTAAAATTCGGCGAAATTTTAAAATTCCAAAGCGGCGCGGTTGTATTTAGCAGTGTGTTTGGCGCGGTATTTCGGCGCGCAGACGGAGGCTGCGCGATCTCTTGCACGGCGCGCATCGCGTAAATGTCGCACTAAATACGATTTGTATCGCCAGAATTTTGATTTTTTCGCGAGATTATAAGCTGCGCGAAGTCTAAATTTTGACGAAATTTGTGTCGTTAGAATTCGCCAAAATTTTAAATTTCAAAGGGGATAAATTTTTATGAGTGCTTTGAAAAATTTTATGAAATTTTGCAACCACTCAAAGATAAAATCATAAAGATTTTTAAAGGATCTATGGTGCAAAAGATCGTTTTATTTCTGTGTGCGACGCTATTTCTGTGCGGCTGCTCTAGGAGCAGACCACAAGATGTCCAATAAGGCACCGAGCCACCGTTATACAGGCTACTATTATGCATAGCGTATATTGCGCGGCGGGCGACGATACGAGACGTTTAACGGCGAGAAAATGGAAACATTGTAGTTTTTGCTCATTCGTGGACAAAAGCTCTCAAGCCTGCAATACGAGCCTTAGCAGCGTCTCGGCCTGAATGTAGCGGCGACAAGGCGTCCATCAGTCTATAGTGACGATAAAATTTAGGCTTATTTGAGTAGGCATAAATTCAGGACGAAATTCTTTTTAAAATTCTTTCAAATTCCCGTAAAATCCGCGAAATAAATCTAAATTTTATAAATTTTAGGGTAACATTCCCTATTTCTCAAAAAGGCTTTAAATGACTTTAATCGACGGCAAAAGCATAAGCGCAAAGGTAAAAGAGGAGATCAAATCGGTCGCTTCAAACCTTGCTGCAAAGGGCGTAGAGCCCGCGCTGGCGGTGATTTTGGTAGGCGAGGACGCGGCTAGTAAGACCTATGTCGCGAGCAAGGAAAAAGCCTGCGCCGCCTGTGGGATCCGATCCGTAGCGCACCGCTTGAGCTCCGACGTGAGCGAGGCGGCGCTTTTAGAACTGATAGAAAATTTAAACGAAGACGAAAGCATCGACGGCATCTTGGTACAGCTGCCGCTTCCAAGGCATATCGATACGAATAAAATTTTAGAAAAAATAAGTCCGCAAAAGGACGTGGACGGATTTAGCGCGATAAACGTAGGCAAGCTTACTAGCGGGCTTTCAGACGGTTTTGTGCCTTGCACTCCGCTTGGCGTGATGCGCCTGCTTGAGGAATACGGCGTGCAGATCGCGGGCAAAAATGCCGTTGTGCTGGGTCGCAGTAATATCGTCGGAAAGCCGATGGCGAGCTTGCTTCTAAATGCCGACGCCACCGTTACGATCGCTCATAGTAAAACGAAAAACCTAAAGCAACTTTGCGCGGGCGCCGATATTTTGGTCGCGGCGGTCGGTAGGGCGCATTTTGTGGGCGCCGATATGGTAAAACAAGGCGCGGTAGTGATCGATGTGGGCATCAACCGCACCGAGGAGGGCAGGCTCGTGGGCGACGTCGATTTTGATGCGGTAGCGCCAAAATGCTCGTTCATCACGCCCGTGCCCGGAGGCGTGGGGCCGATGACGATTGCGATGCTTTTGAGCAATACGATAAAATCGGCGAAAAATCGCTTAAGGCAAAGAGTCTAAATGAAAATACTAAGCAAAATTTATCACTTTTTATCGAGTTGGACGGGGACGATCATCGTCGTTTTATTCGTCATTCTTTTTGTTGCGCAAGCCTTCGTGATCCCTAGTGGATCGATGCGCACTACGCTTTTAGAGGGCGATTTTTTATTCGTTAAAAAATTTAGCTACGGCATCCCGACTCCGCATATTCCCTTTGTGGAGTGGCAGGTGGCTCCTGATAGCGACGGAGATGGGCATATTATCCGCGGCGAGGGTCCGAAGCGCGGTGATATCGTGGTTTTTCGCTATCCGCTTAATGAAAAAATGCACTTTGTAAAGCGAAATTTTGCCGTAGGCGGCGACGAGGTGATATTTGATCTGAATAATTTCTACCTTCGTCCGCATGAAGGAGATGAGTTCATTGCCGCAAACTATGATGCTCGCGACATTGTGATTTTGGGCGGCGAAAAATATGTCAAAGAGCCGTATAAATTTAAGGGCATTCACTACGACCCTAATGCTAGAAACTCAATGCTAACAAATGTCAAAATCGCACTTGAGAAAGGTGAATTTTCTATGAAGCCCATTAGTTTAAGTGAAATTCCTCACAGCTTCGAAGCTGCGGGGATAAGCTTCAATGCCTTTTACATCAAAGTGCCGCAGGATGAGTATTTTATGATAGGTGATAATCGCAATAATTCCGCTGATAGCCGCTTTTGGGGTCCGGTACCTTATCGTCTGATCGTCGGTAAGCCGTGGTTTACCTATTTTAGTATCGACGCCGATCGCAAGATCCGCTGGGAGCGAATCGGGCGCTTCGTCGATACCTTGCAAAACGACGAGAGCCTAATCTATGAGCAAAAATAAGGAGCGGCAATGCAAATAAATAAAATTTTCATAGCGAGCGATCATGCGGGCTTTCATGCCAAAGAGCAAGCCAAAAAAGCGCTCGCCGCTTTAGGTTACGAAGTGGTCGATCTTGGCACGCATAGTGCCGAAGCGAGC
Organism: uncultured Campylobacter sp.; assembly: GCA_963528355.1. GTDB lineage: Bacteria > Campylobacterota > Campylobacteria > Campylobacterales > Campylobacteraceae > Campylobacter_B. Next base: position 208,652 of record CAURUZ010000002.1, on the reverse strand, counting down.
GTGGACTATCCCGATTTTGCGGACACGTTGGCGGATAAAATTTTAGCCGAATGTGAAGCTTGCGCGCGAAGTGAAAATTTTAAAGAAAACGACGGCATAAATTCCGCTGCAGCCACGGAAAATTCGGAAGCGGGCGGTAACGAAAATTTTATCGCAAGTATAAACGGCTGCGGAAATTTTAACGCCGCCGTGCAATGTAGCGGGAAAAATGAAAATTTTAACGTCGTCAAGAGCGGCGACGGCAAGAATTTTGATGCGGACGCAAATACGACTGCCTGCGCAAGCATAGCTGCCGCAAACGCGAGCAAAGATAAAATTTTAAATTCCACCAACTACGGCATTTACGGCGTTTTGATTTGCGGTACGGGCATCGGTATCAGCATCGCCGCAAACCGCCGCGCTCACATCCGCTGCGCGCTGTGTCATGACGCAACGAGCGCTAGACTAGCTAGAGAGCACAACGACGCCAACGTCCTAGCCTTCGGCGAGCGATTGATGGGCGCGCTGGTGATTGAAGATATGATTAGGGCGTTTTTCGGCACTGATTTCGCGGGCGGTAGGCACATTAAGCGCGTCGCAAAGCTAGGTGCTTGCGGTAGTGTGAATTGCATGCTTGGATTTGACGGGGAGAATTTCATGCAGAATTCCGCTCAAAATTTTACGGAACAAAGCTGTGACGCTAATTTAAACGGACGAAATTCCAAATCAAGCTTCGCCGGCAAAAGCCCTTCTAGCAAAAATCCTATCGACACGGATTCCGCGTCAAATTTTGCGCGGAGCCTTAACGATAAAAATTCCTTATTTATCGGCAAGAATCCCTTGATAAGCTTTGGTGGTGCACGTCATATAAATTTAGATTCTACGCACGCAAAGATAATCTTTAATGAGAAAAATCCGCTAGATAAAAATTCCACTGGCGCAAATTCTACGTTAAATTTTACGCGCGCGAGCGTTTTCAAGAAAAATTTCGCTCAAAAAGCTAGCCGCAAAGATTTTGTCGGTTTAAACCCAGCAATTATAAATTTCAAGGCTACAAATTCCGTTTACATGAGCGTTAAGCCAAAAAACGTAAATTGCGCTAGTGCGGGTTTAAAAGATGAGAATTCTGCTATTGCGAGCGTAAATTTAAAGGGAGCAAATCTTTCTAACGCGTATTTTAGGAGCATAAATTCTGCCTATTTTAGCGTAACCTCCGCTACTATGCGCTTTGCAAATTCAAATAAAGGAGACGAGCAATGAGCGTAGCATTGGGTGTTTTAGCGCTATTTTTTGCAGCACTACTTATTCTATCGATCCGAAAAAATTCTAAAATTTACGCCTTACTTCGAAAGAGCGAAGAAAGAATTTCAAAGCTTAAAAACGATAACGAAAAGCTCAAAACTGCCCTTCGCTTCGGCATTGAGGCCCTGCAAAATGAGGAGAGCGAAAACTGCAGTTTAAAAATCCAAAACGCAAGATTGAAAAGAGGTAAGCTATGAAAAGCCTAAGCAGCGAGCAAAAAAGCTATTTATTTCGCTCGATCCGTACCGTGCGTGACTTCCCAAAGCCCGGTATTTTGTTTTACGATATCACGACGCTCGTAGGCGATCGCGAGGCGTTTAATTTCCTGCTTGATCATCTAGCTGAGCGCTACGCTGATTACGGACTTGATTACATAGTAGGCATAGAAAGTCGCGGATTTATTTTTGCAGCGGCGCTTGCTGCTAGGTTGAGGGTCGCTTTTGTGCCGATTAGAAAGCCAAAGAAGCTTCCTTACATCACGATTTCGCAAAAATACAGCCTTGAATACGGCTTCGATCAGGTCGAGATGCATGTGGATGCATTCTCCGGCGTGCAAGATGCCAAGGTGCTGCTAATCGACGATCTTATCGCCACCGGAGGCACCGCACGAGCGGCATTAGATCTCATCGCGCAGACGCAGGCTAAGTGCGTCGAAGCCTGCTTTTTGCTAAATTTACGCGAGCTGAACGATCTAGGCGAGTTTTCGCGACGCACAAATGTTTATTGCGTTTTAGAGGCGTGATTTTGGAAGAGCTACTTAAAAATTTATTACAAGAATACCACCAATACGCCTATATCGTGCTTTTCGTTTGGTGTATTTTAGAAGGCGAAATCGCACTGATTTTGGGCGGTATCATGGCGCACGAGGGGCACATAAATTTGCCGCTAGGTATCTTTGTCGCGGGCCTTGGGGCATTTTGCGGCGATCAGTTTTATTTTTATATCGGTCGCTACAACAAAAAATATATCAGTAAAAAGCTCGCGGCACAGCGCCGAAAATTTGCGATCGCGCACCTACTTTTGCAACGCTACGGCTGGCCGATAATTTTAATGCAACGCTATATGTATGGCTTCCGCGTCATCATCCCGATGAGTATCGGCATCACTCGCTACAGCGCAAAGAAATTTGCGATTATCAATCTTTTTAGTGCTTGGTGCTGGTCGGGCGCGACGATGGTTTTGGCGTGGTATTTTGGCGAGGAGATCTGGAGCGGGTTGCGGCTAATCGAGCAACACTGGTATTTTGCGATACCTATCATAGGCGGAATTTTATATCTATTTTTTAGGCTATTTAAACGTATGGAAAATCACTTTATGAACTCACGAAAGGAACGAGATGAAAGTAAAACTGCTAGATCGTAAAATTAACGAGATAGAGGCGGATTTTGAAGTTATTTTGGTCGTAGATAAAAATTTAAATCACGAATTTATTAAAGACGCGGATAAGTTTGCGCTTTTTAATTACAAAGGCGAGGGCAATCTGCTGCTTGCCGAGAGCGGGCGGCTGTACGTTGGCGTCAAGGCGTTAGAATATGACCGCGTCCGCACAGCACTTGCAAGTGCATACAACGCGCTTAAGGGCTACGCGATTAAAAATTTTAAAATCGCCTTTTACAAATGCGGCTGCGACCGCAGAAGCACGATGGCGATGGTCGAGGGCGTGCTTTTGGGCGGCTATGAGTTTAATAAATACAAAAGCGACAAGAAAAGCTCCAGCTTGAATGAAATTTTAATCTCTACGCAGGAGTACGGCGGCGGTAGCCCCGATGTGCAAAAGATGAATTACGGCGTGCAGCAGGGCATCGTGATGGCAAACGCCGCAAATTTTGTGCGCGACGGCGTCAATGAGATCCCTGAAATTTACACGCCCGAAAAGATGGCGAGCGAGGCTGAAATTTTAGCCTCGAACTACGACGACGTGAGCGTTAAAATTTACGACGAGGACTTTTTGCGCGAGCAGAATATGAATGCGTTTTTGGCGGTCAATCGCTCTAGCGCTCATCCGCCGCGCCTCATCCATCTGATCTATAAGCCGCAGCGCTGCCTAAAGCGCGTCGTTTTCGTGGGCAAAGGGCTTACTTACGACAGCGGCGGGCTAAGTTTGAAGCCTGCCGATTATATGCTTACGATGAAAAGCGACAAAAGCGGCGCGCTTGCCGCGATGGGCATCATCAAGGGCGCTGCCGAGCTTGAGCTGCCGTTTGAGATACACGCGGTTATCGGCGCTACCGAGAATATGATCGGCGGCGATTCGTATAAGCCCGACGACGTGCTGCTTAGCCGCAGCGGCGTGAGTATAGAGGTGCGAAACACCGACGCAGAGGGCAGGCTCGTGCTTGCCGACTGCTTAAGCTACGCGCAAGATCTTGAGCCAGGTCTGCTAATCGATATGGCGACGCTTACCGGCGCTTGCGTCGTGGGGCTTGGCGAATATACGAGCGGCATCATGGGAAACAGCGAGGAGCTAAAGCGTAAATTTAAAGATTTTAGCGATTGTAGCGGCGAGCTATTTAGTATTTTGGAATTTAACGATTATCTGCGCGAGCTAATCAAAAGCAGTATCGCAGACGTCTCCAACTGCGCTTCTAGCAGATACGGCGGCGCGATAACCGCGGGACTATTTTTGGATAAATTTATCAAAGACGAGTATAAAGACAAGTGGCTACACCTTGATATCGCGGGGCCTGCGTATCTGGAAAAGGCGTGGGGCTATTACGCCGCGGGCGCGACGGGTGCGGGCGTGAGAGCAAACTTATATTTTTTGCAGGCTCTAGCCAAAGAGCTGAAGGACGCGTAGATGGGGCTTTCAGTAGGGATCGTAGGGCTTCCGAACGTCGGTAAATCCACCACTTTTAATGCACTTAGCGGCGCGCAAAACGCGCAGGCGCAGAATTATCCATTCTGCACGATCGAGCCCAATAAAGCGGTCGTGCCCGTGCCCGATGCCAGGCTCGGCAAGCTAGCACAGATCGTTAAGCCGGGTCGCATCGTGCATTCGACCATCGAGTTCGTCGATATCGCGGGCCTCGTGCGCGGAGCTAGCAAGGGCGAGGGGCTAGGGAATAAATTTCTTTCAAATATCCGCGAATGCGAGATCATCCTTCATATCGTGCGTTGCTTCGAAAGCGGCGACATAACCCACGTCGAAGGCTGCGTCGATCCTATCCGCGACATCGAGATCATCGAAACTGAGCTTATTTTAGCGGACATCGAGCAGCTTAGCCGCAAGATCGAGCGCCTCAGTAAGGAAGCCAAAGCAAATCAAAAGGGCGCTAAAGAGGCGCTAGCCGTAGCAAACGAGCTTTTGGCTCATCTAAACGACGGCAAGCCCGCTTCAAATTTTGCGCTCAAAGAGGACGAAAGCTACATCGCTTTAAATCGCGAGCTGCGCCTGCTTAGCGCCAAAGATGTAATCTACGGCGCAAATGTGGACGAAGACGGCATCGCGCAGGATAACGAATATGTCGCGCGCTTAAGAGAATACGCAAATGCCCGCGGCGCCGAGGTGATCAAGCTCTGCGCCAAGATCGAAGAGGAGCTTATAGGACTAAGTGACGAGGAAACGCACGAGATGCTGCAAAGCCTGGGCGCGCAGCAAAGCGGGCTGGAGCTAATCATCAAGCGCTCATTTGCGAAGCTCAGCCTCATCAGCTACTTCACCGCGGGTGAGATGGAGGTGCGCGCGTGGACGATCACGAAGGGCTGGAAGGCTCCGAAGGCCGCGAGCGTGATCCACAACGACTTTGAGCGCGGATTTATCAGAGCCGAGGTGATCGGATTTGATGATTTTATCGCGTGCGGCGGCGAGGGCAGGGCGAAAGAAGCGGGTAAGATGCGTCTTGAGGGCAAGGACTACGTCGTGCAAGACGGCGACGTGATGCATTTTAGATTTAATGTTTAAATTTGCGCTGCATTCGAGCGAAATTTAAAATTTTACGGAGTTTTAATTTACGCCGAATTTGCACACCCGATTCAAATTTTTAAATTTGCGAAATTTGAATTTCTATGGCGTGTGAGAATTTGAAAATTTAAAAATTTTAGTTGAAAACAGCGATTTAAAATTTTGAAATTTCATAAAAAATCCCCGGGATCGAACGTATGCTCGGGTTCGGCTCGATTTTAAAATTATATAAATTTAACTCGTGCAGGATGGAACTTTAAATATTATCGTAAGCAAGCTCAACTTTACAATTCTATGCACTTTAATCCGCCGTACCTTTCGGTGGGCGAATTTCGCGCACAGACTATAGATATGACCTTCTGCCAAAATCTGAAGCTAAAAGCAAAATCACGGGCAGAATCGAAAATTTGAGCGCCCATACATTGCGAAAAGTATCGACACATTTGTGCTTTTTGAGATTAAGGGTGTATGTTTTCGCATACGCTGCTCGGTTTTAGAGAATTTCTATGATTGCGTGTCGTAACATTGATTTTGATAGGACTTCTCGCCTATCTTGACACGGGTGTGCAAAAATTAAAATTTTAGCGCGAATACCACAGAAAGTAGCGCGTATTTTACGAAATTTTACCGAAATTTGGAGGAAAATAATGTGGCATTTAAAAAAGAAAGCTTCAAGCAAATTGAAATTTTTCACAATTATCGGCAAGATAGAAAACTTAGAAACAGACTGGGGGCGAGACGGACTGTATGTAACATTTGAAGTAAAAGGAATAAGATTTTTCGACTATCCCGATCAATGGTTTGCTGATAACGGCGATATAGTCGAGGTAACGTATTGTTATCTTTCACCTGAGTCACCTAGCGTAACGCATGTTTTGATTTTAGCTAAGTATTCAAATTATATGGGAGTGAAACAGGCCCTAGCTATAATTTGGGATTTTATATTAATAGCCTTTTTAATCGTAGCGTTTCTCATATGGTTTTACGGCATTAGTAAGTTGTCCATTTTATTATATATTGCCTTAGGGTTCTGCATCTTGCAAAGAGCTTGTAAAAAAATCAAAATTTTATATGAAATCGAGAAAAATAGAGGCTAATTTGTCTTTATTTTTCCGCGTATCAACGCATAAATAAAAAATCATTTGTCTTAAGCATCGTCTTGTGCGCCTTATCGTAGGTCTCATTCTGCCGCCGTAGTTTTGCGTGCGGTTGTTAAATGTCTTCGGTGCTTCTAACTCGTCTTTATTAGGATCATACGGCGAGCAAATTTAGGTGATATGAAAGTTTGTCTTTGACCTTAATAAAAAAAGGCTTTATCGATAGAAATGTAAAATTTATACCGCACGGCGGTAGGTTCTGAGCCAAAACCGCATAAACGAAAGCGGCGATATACAAATTTAATGCGCGCGCAAAATGTTACCGTTCGGCGAAAATTATATCGCTAAAAATTTTATCGAAATGCCAAAAATACGAAGAGATCTTGCTCTTGCATTGCAAAGGCTCATTGGATATAAATTTAAAGCGTTAAATTGCAAAGCAGGGCTCAATTCGATCAAATCTAGACTTCGATCCAAATTCGTTTTAAATTTTGGATCGAAACACACTAAGGACTAAAACGTTACCTCCCAGTTAAATCTAAAATTTCTGCGCGGCGCGTAAAATCTACCGATGCCCGCACCCGTCGCTTGATCGATCATATTGACCGTTCCAAAAGCCCTGATCGAGCGCGCGCTATCCCAAGTGATATATTTGGCGTTGGTTAGGTTGTAAACGCCTAGACTAAAGTTAAAATTTTTTTGCGGCTTAGCATAAGCGATAACGTCCACTACCGTATAATCACTGCTTCGCCAACCTTTGGTATTATCGGTTACGGGCTCTCCGTTTACTATAGAAGCATCGATGTGCCCCCAATATGGATCCGTTCTTTCGATTTGGCTTTTCCAATACATATTGTAGGTATCTTTGCGCTTCTTGGCTCCTACGTCGGTGATGAAAAGATCAATGCCATATTTGTCGCCGGGCGTAGAATAGCCGATATTATAAACAGAAGTAGGCGGTTGGATCGCATTCATCGGCACCTCTTCGCCCCTGCTGCATCCGGAGTTTGAGTTATTGGCGTTTGAGCCGTTGCTGGCGCACGACATTCTGCCTTTTTGTCTGCTATATTTATACCCCAGCCTAAATCCCTCTAGGCTCTCCGATACATCGCCTAGCTCCAGATGGGTATTTATCTCAAATCCATGCACTTTGGCGCTATCTCGGTTTACGTTTTGATAAAACGGATAGGGTATCTGCTGATCTACGACTTGTAAATTTCCCAAAAATTCAAGATCGATAAAATTTTTATAATCCGTCTTAAAAACATCGAAAGTTATGCGGCTTCTCTCGCTATAAAAAGTAAGAGCGATCTCTTTCGTCCTTGCGATTTCTGGTTCTAAAAATATATTAGGACGGATAGAAAAGTCCGGATGCTTAAAGGTCATATACGCCTCATCCGATGTCGGAGCGCGGAAACCCTTAGAACTTTTTAGCTGTATTCTCATCCAATCCAGTGGGTCTAAATTTAGACCTAGTTTATATGAGCCGCTTTTGTATTCCTTCTCTCTTAGCAGGAATTTTAAATTTTGCTGATAATTTTCCTCTCCATAAGGAGTGTAGTAACCATGTATTCCGTCATAGGGATTGTAAGGATACGGCACCCACAAACCGGTTATGATGCCTCTGGGCACTTCGGGATAGCCGGTATATTTCGGTTTATGTTTTACCTTGTCGTAGCGATAGCCAAGATCAAAGCCTACATATTTGGTTATTTGAATTTCATCTCCGATATAGCTTGCCGTAGTCGTAGTTTGTACCGGGATCAGATAGGTGCTCACCGCAGTGGTATTGCTTCTTTGACTGCCATTCATATGGTAATTAGGGTTTGGCACGCCACCTCCAGGAGTTCTACCGAAGAGTATATTATCCCACCATTGTGAATCACCCGAGTAAAATCCATCTTTATTAGTCATAGATTTATCTGTTTGATCCAAAAGTCCGCCGTATGATATAGAATTATCTATCAAATTAAATAGACTAAATTCTTTTTCTAAGTCTAGATTAACCTGAAATGTCTTAGTTTCTAGAGTCCTATCAGTGTATTGGACGGAATTGTAACCATCGGTATATGGAGTTAAATGAAATAGCTTATAAGCCTTTGTCATAGTATCCATATCGCTTGGATCTCTTTTTATAGTCCCGTAAACTCTGCCGTCAGGAAGAGTATGCTTTTCTATCTCTCTTTCCACTAATTCGTAATTATACTCCCAAGTATCTCCATCGTATGTTTCTTTTAATACTTTGAATTTTTTATTACAATTTACTTTGGAACAATCCAAATAATATCCTTCACCATCCCTTTTTTTATAATCGCTGCCCCTATTTAGAATATTGCCCGAACCATCTTTAATAATTTCTTCGCCTTCTTCGACAGGTCGCGGATCAACGCTTAGGGGTCTATTGTTTTTATCTACGATATCATAACCGCTTGAGCTTTCATTTAGATGCATCCCAGAAGGATTTTGCACATTCTGGCATCTATTGCCTTGGCAACCCTCTTTATTTATTGCACGGTTCTTAATATTTTGCCAAGAATACGAAAGTTTGACACTGTCCCAAAGTGGAGTATCTCCGACATATTCGTAGCTAAACTGCACGTTTTTTCTGGTAGAGCTATCGTGGTTTGTCCTATTTCCATATCGTTCCGGAGCATCCGGACGGCTACCCATTCTTAACGTATAAGAAAGATCCTCGCCGTCGGAATTTTGCTTCGAGTCATCTATCGCGATAGACAATCTATGGTTATCGCTCGGCTGAAATCCCACCTTTACGAGCGTGCTTTTTTTGGTTATGGTATATGGGTCTGCTTTTTCGCGAGTTTTACCTATGTGAAGTTTGTCCTCTTTACTATCATATATGTCGTAGAAATAGTTTTTTCTTTCATGTCCGTGCCTATCGGTGTTTATAACCAAAAGATCAAACCAGCCGTACCTAGCTGCGCCGGTGAAGGAGTGGAAATTTTGACTATCGACGCTTTGATAGCCCTGTTTAAAGCCGAAATGATAGTTCTTTTCCGTCAAGAAATCCCTGGCGTCTTTGGTTTCAAACATTACCGATCCGCCGAGTGCACCGCTTCCCGCTTTTATGGAGTCGGCTCCTTTGGTGATATTGGCTGTTTTGACGTTTTCCATCTCTACGCCGTTTCTTGTGTTGTTAAAATTTCCATACCCCTCAAAGAGGTCTTTAAAGCCCTGCGAGCTTAGAGTCTCCGCTTGACGAAGCCCGTCCACCGTGATAGCCACGCGGTTTTCGTCCACGCCGCGAACGGCGTATCCGCTAGCGCCGAATCTGCCCGTCTCGACCGCTGTGATACCCGTTTGGTATCGCACCAAGTCTCTGCTATCGGTGATCTGCTGCTTCTTGATAGTCTGCGCGGTAGTTTTAGTTTCGCCGACCTTTTGCTCGGCTACGCTTTGCGAATCGACATTGCCCGTTACCTGGATAGTTCCCAGTTCTTGTGAGTTGACCGGCTCTTCCGCGTAAAGCGAGCCATAAAAGAGCAGCGAGACATAGAGAGAGAATCTTCTAAACATTCATATTTCCTTACTTAATGATTATAGAATTGATTATTAACGCGGCGAATAATAATACAAAGATTTTTAATGTTTAATTAAATTGCAGTTTAAATTTAGGATAAATTTTAAATGGCTAAAATTTTGATTTTTAAGAAGTAAAAAATTTTGAATAGTCAAGAAATGCGTAATAGACGCATTTTAAGCTTTAATATAGTCTAAATTTTGCAAAGCGTTTTTGAAACGGCTAGCAAAAATACTGAAAATTATAAAAGGGCGAATGATAACAAAGCGCATTTTATAATATGTAACGCACTTTTAAATCATGATATTTTTGCTAGTAATTTTAAAATTTTATACCCAATCGCTGCATTGTAAATTTATCATTTTATAGATTGTCGCCTCTCGGGATTTGTTAGCAGATTTATTTATCGGTGCCGGAATAGGGCATAAATTTTTGCCGGACAAAATTTTATCGCACTAATAAAAACCATACTGCCGCGTTGCGGGCATTGATAATTTATTCGTTTATTTCGCCAAATTAACCCATGCCGCCGCAAATTTTATGCTTTTAAATTTCACGCCGAATCTTTCGCAGCTAAAAAATACCTCGCAGAGCCGCTGTGCCCTCTACGTGCCTGTACGGCAAGAAATAATGCACGAAGTTTGTACAAGCGCCCCCAGACACGCATATTTCGGCGCTCAGTCTGTGTTTGACATGCGCAGAATCGAGATCAGGTACCTCTAATCTGCCGCTTTTGTAACCGCTATAGCCCATCTCTATCGGCACCTCTAGCTCATCCTTTTCAAACACGACGCGTCCGCTTTGCACCTGCTCGAGCTTGATGTTTTTCAGCACGATCCCGGGCGCACTCACGTGCTCAAAATTTATACTTAGTTCATACGGGGCGCCGGTGGAGTTATCGTCCGAAAAGTCGGGCTTCGGCTCGCGCTCGTCGCGCCATAATCGTTTGCCGATAGTGGTAGTTCTTAAGTGAGCGCTGATGCTAAAATCCTTCAGATCCAGCGAAGCGCTGCTAAAATCACGGATGAGCGTCCAGGCTACGACGGTGCGGCCGAAAAATTTATCGGCGATCATATATGTGCCGAAAAGCGAGCTTATGACCACCCAAAACAAAAATATAAATTTTAAAACCTTACGCAAAACCAACTTTAACGTCTTCATCATTATCCTTTTAATCTAAAGCTTAAGCGGAATTTCGCCTGAAAATCCGCGTATAAAAATTCCGCGCGGGATTTCGCTTATGAAATCCTGCGCCTTTTCAGTCTGCGGCGGAATTTTAAGACAGAATTCTGTGGCGAAATTTTACGGTTAAATTATAAAACAAAATTCCGCCCATGAAATTTTGCCAAAACCTCTCCTGTAAAATTCCATAACGAAATTTAAAGCTAAAATTTCACGATGAAATTTCACAGCTAAAATTTCACGGCAGAGCTCAAAAGTTCTTTCCCGCGGCAAAATTCCACGTCTTAAAATTTTAAGAAAGTATGAAATTTTTTATCTGATCGCAGATCGCTTCTTCGGACTGTGCGGCGTCGATTTGCAGGGTCTCAACGCCGCACGCCGCGCATGCCTGCGCCATAAGATCTTGCACGCGCATTAGGTATTTTAGCCCGCGAGCCTCGATTATATCGCTGTTAGCGCGCGTTTTAAGTCGCCGCCCGATGAGCTGCTCGTCCGCCGAAAACAGCACGATTTTATCTGCAAATTTGCCCCCGAGCGCAAATTTATTAAGCGCGATAAGCTCGCTAAGATCCGCGTTTTTGTCGTTTGCCAGAGCATAGGCAAGCCCCGAGATGAAGCCGCGATCGCTTAGCACGAGCCTGTCCGCGCCGCCCTTTATCACGCGCTCGTAGTGCTCGGCGCGGTCTGCGAGGAACAAAAGCAGCTCGGCGCGCTTTGAAATTTCGCCGCAGACCTCGCGCAGATTTACGCTGCCTCGCGCCCACTTAAAATCTTCGCCCAAAACGAGGCTTCGCACCGCCTCGCCGAGCTTTGTGCCGCCTGGCTCCTTGGTCACGATCGCTTGCGGAAAAGCTGCCGCCAGCCGCGCTATCTGCGTGCTTTTGCCCACGCCGTCGATACCTTCGAATATTACATACATTTTTCGCCTTTAAATTTGAGCGCTATTTTACAAGCTTATAGCTAAATAGCGGCTTTTTTAAACAGTGGGGCGTAAAATTTCGCCTTAAAATCGGACTTTTGCGCGAGTTCGCCCGAGTCGCTTTTGATCTTTAGGCGTAAAATTTTATCGAGCGCTTTTTTGCTCGGTTCTTGATTTTTTGCGGCACGGCTCGCGGTTAAATTTAGCGCTTGGGCGGATGCGCCGCATAACAGCAGGCGAGTAAATTTTGCGCTTACGGACATCTACCGGGCGGAGCGCCGGTCGATAAATACGGCACGCCGTGCGAATATGATGGCTCGTAATGCAAAGTAGGGCGTCATCATGCAGCAGGATATGTCTTTGTGAAGCGGATGGCGTGGCGGAACAGGGCGGCAGCGTCGTGCAGAGTGGGGCGCGTTGCCTAGTGGCACAAGCGAGCAAACGCTGCGTGCGGTGACAAAATCACGACGATAAAATTTTAAATTTTGCCCTTATACGCGCTTACAAGCTCTGGATTTATCGCTTTGAAATTTTTCCGCAGATCGGTAAGATCATAATCGCTCGCTACGAGCGCAAAATCCTCGCTCACGTCGAGCCCGAGTTCGCCGATATCCGCCTTAAGCTGCTTCGCGCACTCCAAAATAAGCTTTTTGGCTTGTGGATATCTGCCGTTTAGCCGTGTTTCTTGATTGAAAAGATCGAAAAGATTTGCCGTCTCGTCATCCTCGTCTATCTCGGCCTGAAACTCGTAATCGGCGACGTTCCAAACGATCCAGTTATCGTCATCGCCCTGCGCAAGCCACTGCACGCGCTGCTCTTGCGAGCCGAATCCGATGATTGGCGGCAAATTCCTATTGTCGCAAGCTAAATTTATGCAGTAGAGTTTGCCGGCGGGCGCGTGCTTTTTGATCGTCTCTTTAATCGCGGGCAGCAGCCTTTGAGCGGCGAGCTCATAGAGCTTTTTGTAGCTCATATCCTTATCTGGCTTTTGATAGCGCACATAGCCATTTTCGGTTATTAAGCTTAGCTCGCCCATTTCGTCAAATTCATAGTTTGTTACGTCATTCCTTCTGCCTGCGCGAGGGTGCTCTACATACTTCCGTCTTTGTGCGAGTTTGCCGCCTTCGTAAGTAAAATTTTCTATCCCATAGGCGTTGTTGTCAAAGGCCGAGTAGATGGACTTTAGCTCGCCACCCTCATAGATAAATCTTTTTATATTGAAGCATCCTACGCATCTTTTATTGTAGCAGCCGAAGTGATATTTTAAAACTTCGTCCCGCCCCCAAAAATAAAGGCTTTCAAAGAAATGTTTTTTGCCGTCATGTTGTCTCTCAAAAACGACGCGATCTTGCTCGTCAAAGCCGTATTCGTAGGCGTTTGCGATCTTTTTTGGTTTAGCTTTTAAAATTTTGCCCTTAAAGAAGCGGTTATATTCGAAATAAAAGGGCTCTAAATTGATATAGCTACCAGACGCCCAGCGCCTGCTTACGACCTGCGCTTCGGCCCTCTTTTTTAGAGTTTCGTAGTCGTTTTTCGCGCTTTTAAAAAGCGCTTGCAGTCTTTCTATCTCATCCATTTGCTTATTCATTTTTATCTCCCGTGCAGCTTGCAAATTTTAAATTTAGCCGCGCCTACGGGCTAAATTTCAGTAGCTTGCGAGCTCATTTTTTCAAAAATTTTAAAATTTCGCTCGGCACTAGGTGCGAAACATCGCCGCCGTGGCTCAAAACGGAGCGGACAATCGAGCTTGAGATGAAGGCGTTTTTGAGCGTCGGCATCAAATACACGCTCTCAAATTCCTCCCATAGCGAGGCGTTTGCATAGCCGATCTGCAGCTCGTACTCAAAGTCGCTAACCGCGCGGAGTCCGCGGATCACGAAGCGCACGCCACAGGATTTGGCGAAATCCACGAGTAGATTATCAAAGCTTTGCACGCTCACGCCGCGAAGTCCGCGTGTCGCGGCTCGCGCCATCTCTAGTCTGGATTTTAGGCTGAAGTAGGGTTTTTTGCTCTCGTTTAGCGCGACTGCGACGATGACTTCATCAAAAAGCCCTAGCGCGCGCTTGATGACGTCCAGATGGCCGTTCGTGATAGGATCGAAAGTGCCCGGATAGATACATTTTTTTGAGTTTTGCATTATTTCCACCTCTTAAACAGCTCGTTTTGCACGCCTAGCGCGTCGCACCACTTGCCGATTATGAAATTTTTTAAATTTTGCACGCCGCAGTAGCCCGCGATCACGGGCGGAGCGATGATGACGCCGAGTGCGGCTAGCTCGCTCATCTGGCGCAGGCTGATCGCAGAAAGCGGCATCTCGCGCACGCCAAGAACCAGCCGTTTATGCTCTTTTAGCGCGACTGCGGCGGCGCGAGTGCTTAGGCTGCCACAAAGCCCACCGTAAATTTTAGCCAAAGAGCCAATAGAGCAGGGCGCAAAGATTGTGGCGTCAATGCCGAACGAGCCTGAAGCGGGCGGCGCGCTCAGATCGGTGTCGGGATAAAATTTTACGCTCCTAAATTCCGCGGATTTTAAAGCCTCGTCCGCGTCTATGCCGCTTTCAGCGCGCAGGACGTGGCGCGCGCCCTGCGTAAGCACGGCGTGAATTTCATGCGGTGAGCTAGCAAGAAATTTAAGCAGATCAAGCCCGATCTCGCAAAAGCTAGCGCCGCTTACGCAAACTAAAATTTTCATTTCAAGGCTTTCATATCGAAATTTTGTGCTTCAAAAGCGAGCAGAATGGAAGAAATTTTAAAATTTGAAGTTAAGATGGAGCGGGAAACGAGAGTCGAACTCGCGACATCAACCATGGCAAGGTTGCGCTCTACCACTGAGCTATTCCCGCATGCGGTAAAAATAAAGCGTGATTGTAGCCTATAAATTTTCATTTGTCAATAATTTCTCGCTTAAATTTCATAAATTTTTACGATTTCTCCAGCGCGAACTTTGTCGCATTCGGGATCAGCCAAGAAAAAATGCGATGCCGCAGCTAGCGGCCTGATGCGCCCCGAAGGCGACGGCATAGGCGTAAAAACTCCGCCTTCATATGCGCCTACGGTTAAATTTACTCTGCCGCTTTTTAGCTTCAGATCACTTGCGAGCTTGGCATAGATCGCCGCTTCTGCGCTAAAAGCCTCACTTGCGCCGCTAAGCTTAAATAGGATCGGCAGTATGACTGCGCGCGTAAGCACGAAAGCAGCCATTGGATTGCCTGCCATTGCAAAGACGAATTTGCCGTCTTTTGCAAAGCACTTGCTGGGGCGGCCAGGCTTGATATCGATGTGATCGAAAACCTGCAAAAATCCAAGTTCGCTCATAGCGCTTTGCATAAAATCCGCCTCCCCAGCGCTTGCTCCACCGCTGGTAATTAGCACGTCAAATTTACGTGTAGCAGCGTCTAGCGCCTCGCATACTGCGCTAAAATCATCCTTTAAAATCCCTAAATACTCGTTTTGCAAGCCGTATTTTTGCAGCAATGCAGCAATGCCGCTAGAGTTGGCGTTATAAATTTCGCGCTCACTTGCGCTCTGCCACGGCTCTTTTAGCTCGTTTCCACTGGAAAATAGGGCGATTTTAGGCCGCGCGTAAACATCCACTTCGTAAATTCCTTGCGCGGCAAGAAGCATAATTTTAGCAGGGTTTAAAATTTCGCCACGGCGCAATAAAAGCTCGCCCGCGCGGACTTCCTCGCCTTTTTTACGAAAGCCGTCATGGGCATGAACGGAAGCAGGGATTTTTAGAGTTCCGCCTTGCGCGTCTACATCCTCTAGCCTCGCGACGGAGTCCGCGCCTGCAGGCATTGGCGCGCCGGTCATTATCTTTTGCGCTTGCGCAGCCTTGATTTCGTAGAATTTTTCGTCTCCTGCAAAAATCGTAGGCTCTACGATCTCTAGCTCTTCGTCTTTGAATTCCGCCGCATAGGCATAGCCGTCAAGCGCCGAATTATCGAAGCAGGGTAGGTTTTTAATCGCAGAAATATCGCTAGAAAGGATACGACCTAGAGCGCTGGGAAGAGGCACCTTTTCGCTTTGCTTGCTTGATGTGATTCTAGCCGTAGCCAAATCTATAGCTTCATTTATTCCTATCATTTTAAGTCCTTTTTATAATTTTTTACATTTTAAATTCGCGCAGTTAAGACCTCGCGTAGCCTTGAATTCTATGTTGCACCGGAACTTGCAAGGCTAAATTTTGCCCAAATAAATGCGCGAAATTTCACGGGCTCAATGCCTTATTTTACTGCGAGCGTTGCTTAAAATTTCAAAGCATATCACTCGTAAAATTCCGCTTTGCCCTCGGAATTCCACCCACATTTGCTTAAAAAATTCCACCACGGCTCGTTCATTAAATTTTACCAAAGCTCGCCACTTTAAATTCTTAAGAGGTTCATCCTTGAAATTCCATCAAGATTTGCTTTTAAAATTCCGCCGCATTTAGTTTTAGCGGTTTTAAATGCATTGCTGCTGATAGAATTTACGTGGCTCTTACGTAGCGCGTTATTTCAAAGCACGTTTTGCGTAAAATTCCGCATCGCTTGCTAGTGCAAAATTCTTTATTTCGGAATTTGTCATTCCTCCAGTCTCTGTATGTCCGCACCAAGCGCACCAAGCTTAGCTTCCAGCCTCTCATATCCGCGATCTAGGTGGTAAATTCTATGTATTTTGCTCTCGCCGCGCGCCGCAAGGGCGGCTAAAACGAGCGCTGAACTGGCGCGCAGATCGGTAGCCATAACGTCCGCGCCGTTTAGCTTGCCGCCGCTAATCGTTGCGATGTGTCCGTTTAGGCGGATATCCGCGCCCATTCGTGAAAGTTCGCTTACGTGCATAAAGCGGTTTTCAAAAAGCCTCTCGTCGATGGTGCTGACGCCCGAGGCGATGCATGCTAGCGCCATAAACTGCGCCTGCATATCGGTAGGAAAGCCCGGATATTCGCTCGTGATGATCTCAACTGGTTTGATCTTTGAAGCGGGCAGGATCGTGATCTCGCCGCCGCCGTTTGAAATTTCAAATCTAAAGCCTATATCTTCAAATTTTGCAAGCACGGCGCCAAGATGAGCCGCGCAAGCGCGGGTGATCGTGATGCGGGAGCCGGTGATTGCGCCTGCGCACAGATAGGTGCCCGCCTCGATGCGATCGGGAATGATCGAAATTTCGTTCAAGCTTAAAAGCTCGCCGTCGCTTCCTTTGATGAGGATTTCGTTAGTGCCTATGCCCTCTATGTCGATGCCTGCGCTTTTTAATGCGTTGCAAACGGCGATTACTTCGGGCTCTTTTGCCGCGTTTATGATATGCGTGGTGCCGCTTGCTAAGGCAGCCGCCATTACGATGTTTTCGGTGCCGGTGACGGTAATTTTGTCAAAATTTATAGTCGCGCCCTTAAGCCCCTTTTTTGCGGTGCAAACGACGTAACCTTGCTCTATCTTAACCTCCGCACCCATCTTTTCAAGCGCGCTAAGGTGCAGATCGATCGGTCTTGCGCCGATCGCGCAGCCTCCGGGAAGGCTTACTTCGCAGTGCCTAAACCGCGCTAAAAGCGGCCCCAGCACCAAGATCGAAGCGCGCATTTTACGCACTATGTCATAGATCGCCTTAGTCGAGTTTATCTCGCGCGGATCGATTTTAGCGGTGTTGGCGTCAAGAAACTCGCACTTTGCACCCAAATTTGAAAGTAGCTGAATTAGCGTGTGAATATCGGAAACTGCTGGTAAATTTTTAATTACGACTTCGTTTTTTGAAAGGATAGATAGAGCTATGAGCGGCAATGCGGCGTTTTTTGCGCCGCTTATTTTGACGCTGCCGCTTAGTTTTTTGCCCCCGTTAATTCGTAGATAATGCATAATTTCTCCGTGTAAAATTTCGGCGATTATACAGAATTTAGCTTTAAAGTTACCATTTTGTTACCGCCAGGCGCTAAAATTACGCCCAAAATTAACCGTTACATAATTTTATAAGGATCTTTATATGAAACAACTAATTATTTGCGCTTTGGGTGCGTTTTTGCTGATCGGTTGCTCCTCAAAAGCCCCGTCTGCTGGCAGCCAGCAAGCGTATGTCTTAAACGATCATGAAGAAGGAATAACTTCGGTGCCAGGAAGCGAGTTTAACCGCCCGCTAATCGCATCGGTGGACGATTACACCGGCACTCGCGCGGGAGGGGACTGCAGCGGATTTATCACCGTACTAAATGATAAATACGATGATCTATTTTTTAACTCAAAAGATCTGCCAAAATACTTCACAAACGGACGCAAATCCCAAGCAATATATAATTATTACAGCCGTAAAAATTTACTCAGCAATACGCCGCGAGTGGGGGATTTGGTGTTTTTTCAAAACACCTTGCGCTCTAACAAAGGCAAGGTCAATAACGAAATCAGCCATATCGGCATCGTGCGCGAGATCTATGCTGATGGTCGCGTGAAATTTGTCCACAATACTCGCGGTAGAAATCAAGCGGACTTCGTAAATTTAAATAAGAAAAATGTCCATGTAGTGGGGCAAAAGATGGAAAATAGCTATATCGTCCGTTGCGGCAAAGACCGCATAAGCTGCCTAGCATCGAACCGCTTCGCAGGATACGGACGGGTGAATAATTAGGATTTTTAAAATTCTTTCGCCGTATTTTTTGAAAAATTTCTTATAACGTTTGGAATTTATTAGATTTTATGGAATTTTGCTAGACCTTTTAAAAATTCACGGCGGTTTGATTTAGGCTCTAAAATTTCAAGTAAAATTTTGCAGATAATTTAGCTTGGAATTCTAGCTATGACTTGCTTTATAGAATTTATTAAATTCCTAAAATTCTAATCAAATTTTAAAATTTTATGGTTTTTAGCTCTTACACAAAAACTTATGAATAAAAACTCACTTTGATGCTATTATGGCAAATCAAATTAGCATTTTTAACGCGTAATTATATATAACAAGTATTTGAAATATTTACTCTAAAATTTATTTTTGAATTAATTTGAACTCAAATTTTTGTTATTCTTAGTAAAATTATACTTATAATTTTATATAAAATTCTACAAAATGGCTTCATATAACTGCAATTTTATCGTTTTTAAATTTACAGTGTGTTTGCTTTTTAATTTACGTCGGATAAACTCTATGAATTCCGTAAAGTTTTAAAAAAGATTTACAATCTAAATTTTATTAAGGAAATTTTAGTTTAAAGCTTTATATCTAAATTTTAAATTTTAACGCAGCTATTTTGATAAGGCGCTTGCAACTAAAACCATTGCCAAAATTTTGATGCTAGAACTTATCTATAATTTTTCTCTAACCCATAAAAACAGGCGACGCCTTTAATTTAATCAAAATTTTGCTACTATGCGTGAAAAATTAAGGAGTTTCATGCAAACAGGCAAATTTACTCTCGCGATCATTGTGGCGAATGTCCTATTTTTTGTGATTTCATTCGCATTAGAATATTTTTTTGGCTTTAAGTCCTACCTGTTTTTCGGGCTCAATCCGTATTTTTTCGAAGGGATGCCGTGGCAGCTACTAAGTTCATTTTTTATGCACGGCGGAGTGATGCATCTAGCGATGAATATGGCTGTTTTATATCAATTTGGCGGAATTTTAGAGCGAGCGTTCGGTGGGATAAAATTTACGCTACTTTACATCGTAGGCGGGCTGCTGAGTGGCGCTTTATGTCTGATTTATATCCGTTATGCCATGAGCATGGGAGAAATCGTCAATATCGTAGGCGCTAGTGGCGCTATTTGCGTGCTTTTAGGCGTGATTGCTTATTTTGATGAACGCAATGCGGGCGGGATTTTTGTCGCGATTTTGATAATGAGCTTTGCACCGATGCTAATGGGCATAAATGTGGCGTGGTATGCGCACATAGCGGGATTTGTGGTCGGTTATGGCTTTGGAATGATCCAGAAAAAATTTAGAATTTTGTAGAATTTAACGCTAAATTTTACATAAAATTTTATGAAAGGATGCAGATGAAACGGATATACTTTATAAGACATGCCGAGGCGCAAAGCGGCAACGGAAGCGATTTTGAGCGGACATTAAGCCAAGTGGGCGAACTTTGCGCAATTAAACTCGGAGAAAAGCTGCGTAGCTTGGGACTTGCGCCTGATTTAATTATTGCAAGCCCGGCTATGCGTGCACTCCATACGGCGCGAATTATCGCTAATGCGTTGGATGCGACAAAAAGGGTAGCGTCATTGCGAGAGTTATACGACGCAAGCTTATGGGATTTGGCAAAGTTTGTTCGCAGCTTGGATGAGAAACGATTTTTTGGGTGCAGTGTGAATGTGGAAAAATACAATGCGGTTGGTCTGAGTAGCGAAAAATATCGCGACGCAAACGCTGAAAATTCTGCTTTTAAGAGCGCTAAAATTCCCGCTAGCATTGGCGAAAATAATGCTGTATCTTGCAATGATGTAAAAATTTCTAGCACAGATGTTATGCAAAATTTTAATGCAGCTAGCGCAGAATGCATATTTATCGTTGGACATAATCCGGCAATAGGCGGAATTTGCTCGCTTTTAGGCAAGAAGGAAGTCGATAAATTTCCTCCTTGCTCGATTTGTGGATTAGAATTTGACGTTCATAAATTCTCAGATATTACCGATCATGGCGGCAAAATGGTAATGTTACAACGCCCTTAATTACGCTTTTAACGCTTCATAATTACAATCGGGCGGCTCGTTGGCGCATAAGGTTAATTTTGCCGAGCATTGTCATATACTCGTAAAATAAGACCATATGGCAAAATAGCAAATTGCTTTGAGATAACTTTAAATTTTAAAAAATTTCCAATGATGTGGCTCGCCTTGAAATCGTGGACTAAATGAGTCAGAAAACTAAATTTCATATTTTTAGATGATCGAGTGTTAGCACTTTCGCTTGAAATTCCATTTGCTTTGAAAAACCTTAAATTTAGATTTTACGGATGGAAATTTCACGCTGAAATTTTCTCAAAAATATAAATTTATTGAGAAGAATAAAATTTATTAAGTAAAATTTAATAGTAGCTTTGGTATCATTCCACAAAATTTTTGATAGGGGGAGTTGAAAATGAGACAGTACGAAACTTACAGATGCGACAAATGCGGCGCGGAGGTCGAGGTGCAAAAAGTAGGCGGCGGCACGCTTAGCTGCTGCGGAGAACCGATGAAATGCATTACAGAGGATCTGACGCAGGTAAATTTAATGAAGGCGTTCGCAGGCGAGTCCCAGGCGCGCAACAAATACGATCTTTATGGCGATTTGGCCAAAGAGGCGGGCTTTCACGCCATCGCGCGACATTTTTACGAGGCTGCCGAAAACGAAAAATGGCACGCCAGAGCCGAGCTAAAGGCACATCACGCGGCTGCGGGTATCCCGCTTGATAAGATGGATAAAAATCTGCTCGATGCTGCCGCCGGCGAGCGCTACGAGCACGAGAGTATGTATCCGAGCTTCGCTAAAATCGCGACCGAAGAGGGTAAAAAAGAGGTTGCGCGCCTTTTTAACGCTATCGGCAAGGTCGAGCAGGAGCACGAGCGCGAATACAACGAGCTTCAAAAGATCCTGCTAGAGGAGGGCTTTTTCGAGAGTTTCGACGAGGAAGTTTGGGTGTGCGAGGTCTGCGGGCACGTTCATCGCGGCAAGAAAGCCCCGGGCGCCTGTCCGCTCTGCAAGGCTCCGCGCGAGTATTTCAAAAAACAAAGGCTCGTTTAATTTTGATGCTTGCGGCACGGCGTTTTTTGCGATAGCTTTCGAAGCCGTCGCAAATTTCGTTTATTGTCGCGAGCTGATCGTTCAAATCTTGGCTTAAAATTTTGCGCGAGATTTCGTCTTTTTGCTCCTTTTTGTCGCGGACTCCGTGGCTAGACGAAATCTCGGGCTAAATTTATTTAGCCTAAACTCCTTTTCTTATCCCCCTAAGAAATGAAATCCTGCTCGCAAGAGCGGGATTTCTGTCGTAAAATAAATCTAAAAATAGTCATGCCGATGGATTTTGTATCTTTAAATTTTTAGTATAAATTCCTATATGATTCTTGCGCTGTTTACGAAGCAAGCTTCGCATCGGTAAATTTCGCAGCAAACTTTGGTGGCAGAATCTTTTGTGTCTTTAATTTTAAGGCGAATACGGTGCGATGAGAATTTGAAAGCAAATCAAACTATAAAATTTCGAGGGTTTAAATTTTAAATCATAAATTCCATCCTTGCGGAATTTGCAGATAAATTTTATATCCGCTACCTCTTAATATGTCGATTATCTTTTGTTTATAAAATCCTCGGATGAAATCCCGTATCGTCAAAATTTAAATGAAATTTTATACTAAAATTTATCTGGAATTTTAGGCAAAATCGCATGAGAAAATCTAAAAAGTAAATTATTCTATATTCCAAAAGAGTAAAATTTTAGATTCTTTTGCGATCAAGCTCTAAGGCTCGCGCGTTAATTTAAAATTTTGCCGAGTTAAATTCTAAAGCTCGCAAGGTAAAATTTTGGGTTTTTTATGCGAGTATGAAAAACAAATTTCAGAATTTTTCAAAATAAAATTCCAAAACTCTTGTAAAATATTCCATAAAAAACGATTTTAAAGCCGTCTCAAAATGAAATTCAAAAAATCTCGCTCAAGCAAGCCTCGCTCCGCTGCAAATTTTAAAATTTCACTCTTCGAATTCCTCCGCGACCTTTGCCGCAAGGCGTAGTTTGTCGCTGTCGAAGTGGGTGTAGATGCGCGAAGTGTTTAGGCTCGCGTGACCGAGGGCTTCTTGGACGAGCACGAGGTCTTTTTGCTTTTTGTAAAGCATCGTCGCGAAAGTGTGGCGCAGCATGTGGGCGCCGTTTTTTTCCTTGCGGATGCCCGCGCTCATTAAAATTTTCTCCACGATGCCGCTGACGTATGCTTGCGTGAGCGGCGCGCCGTTTTTGGTGACGAAAAGATAGCCCTCTTTGTTTGCAAAATTCGTCTCCAGTGCGTTTAGATGCTCCTCGATCAGGTGGCGTTTAATCATTACGATGCGGTATTTGTTGCCCTTACCGCGGATTCGGATGACGAAAAGATCGCCCTCGGGCGCGATATCTTTGCGCTTGAGATTTATCGCCTCGCCCACGCGGATGCCGGTGTAGACGATGATTTTTACGATTAGGCGGTTGCGATGGGCAAAGGAGGGGAACTCGCTTAAATTTATCGCGTCCAAAAACCGCTTCAGCTCCTCCTCGCTCATAAACTCCGGAAGCTTCGTGCCGCGGCTGCCGCTAATGCCGCCCCAGTGCTTAAGCTCGATGCCGAAGTTATGCGAGGTGCCGTCCTGCTCGTTTTGGCGGTCGATGAAGCCGAAAAAATTTATCAGCGCGATGCGGTAGTTTTTTTTGCTCGCATCGCTCAGACCGCCCGTAATGGAAGCTAAAATTTCGCTCAAAAGCTCCTCGTCGATATTTTTCATGCTCTCAAGGCCGTACTGCATGATCGCTTCGTAAAATTTTTTAAGCGGGTTAAAATAGGTATTGATGCCGGTAAGTCCCGCATTTCGCGCGTCTTTTGCGAGCCGCTCGAGTTCATTGATATTCGCGACCTCGTGATTTAGCGCCAGGCTTGCGCGGCGAAACAGCGCGTCGTTTTTCAGCTCCTTATTCGATAGCGCGCTTAGCTTGTAGCGCACGAATTTTACGAGCCAAAACAGCAGCGATTTTTCAAAGCTATCCTTATAATCGAGCGGAAATTTCATTTGCTCTCCTCGTTGTCGCCGAAGATCACAAAAGGCAGCATCAGCGTGTTTTTGATGAGATTATACGGCGTTTTTAGCACGTCAGTCGCAACGGCGGTCGAATAGGTGGGCTTTTTCGTCGTGCCGCGAATCTCGATGATCGTGGAGATCGTGTTGTTTTCGCCCAAGATGATATGATTTAGCAGCGGGATTTTTGAGATTATCGAGCTTGCGTCTTTGAGGTATTTAAGCTCCAGATCGATATTTAGCGCGCCGCTTTTCATATCCACTTCGCCGTTGCCGGCAATGTCTGCGCTACTGCCGGTAAAGCTCATCGCGTTTATGTAAATTTTATCGCCGCTGCGGCGAAAGTAAATTTTGCCCTTCTGCACGCTAAAGCCGCGATCGTTGAAATCGGGCGTCTTAAACGTAAGCAGCGAGGGTACGGAGTTTATAAAGCTAAGCAGCCTTTGATAGATGATGTAGTCCTTCAGATAGGTGTTTTGCACGTTGATCTCGCCACGGTAGTTGCGTGGATCGATGCCGCTTGCTTTTAGCGTAAATACCCCTCCGTCGAAGCTCTGCGAGCCTAGGAATTGATTGAGCGCCTCGCCACTGATGTTTTGCGCAAAAATTTGAAGTAAACTCTTTTTAAAGATCAACTTCACGTCACCGCGTTTAAAATTTGCGTTCAGGTTCATATTTTTGCCGTCCAGCACGCCGTTAAAGTGCGTAAATTTAAGCGTCTTATTTAGATCGGATAGCACGATCGCAGAATTTTGTCCGCTGAAATTTATCGGCGAGCGCTCCTTTGTGCCGCTATTAAACTCGCTGGTTTGCACGCTCGTATTGATCGCGACGTCCACGTCTTTTAAAGAGACGAAGTTGCCGCCTTTGTTGATTTTGAGAGAAATTTTACCGCTTCCGCTAGAGCCTTCCAGATCGCCGCCGCGCACTCGAAGCGCAAAAGAATCGTTTTTGTAGTGGCTTCCGTCCTTGTTCAGCAGACCGAAATCAAAGATGAGATTGTTGCTGCTGATATCTAAGTTTGTAAAATCGCTGGTTAAAATTTTAAGATCTCCGCCGCTAATGCCCGCGTTTTTAAGCGTCTTAGAAAATGGCAAAATTCCGCTAATATCGGGCGAGCTGATCTCGATCCGCTCGCCGAAGCTCATCTTCGCGCCTAAAAATTGCGAGCTCAGCACCGGCGCTTTGCCGCTAAAATCAAGGCTTATATTATCTCGCACGTCGCCAAATTTTAAAATTTCTTTGTCGTTCGGGGAGAGATTGAAGCTATGAATAACGCCGTTAAATTTAGCTTTGCGCGTGGCGATATCGATACTGCCGCTTGCCGTGGCGTTAAAAATTTCATTTTGCAGATTCGCGTCTTTGATGTCGATTTTTTTCTCGGTGATGTGCACCCGCGCGGCTTTGGAGTGAAATTTCGCTTTAGAGATCATCAGATCGGCGTCTTTTAGCGTCACATTCGCATCGACCTTAGCGCTTTCCTTTTCGACATCCACGTCTATCAGCACGCGCGCATCGATCCCGCCGCCTAGCGGATATACGGGCTCGTCTATGCCGTAGCTTTGCAAAATATCCATAAGGTCTTTGCCCAAACTCTCTTTAGTTCGCAGATCCAGATATACGATCGGCCTCTCTTCAAAGAGTCCGCCGATACGCACGCCGCTTCCCTCCAGGCTTTTGCCTTTAAATTTAGGCTCGTTCAGCGTGAAGCTTAGATAATCGTTTTTGAGCGTGATGTTGGCATCTTTCACCGTTACGGCTTCGATTTGCGGCTGAAATTTTATCGTAAGATCCTGCGCATAGGCCGTGGCGCTGACGTTTTCGGCGATCGGGCGCGGATCTTTCAGATCAATTTTGGCATGCAGATTTTCGATATAGTAGTTTTTCGCGATCGCCTTGCCGTAGATCCACTCGTTCGCAAGGTGATTTAGCCCCGTAAGTGCGCCCAGCTCATTCATAAAATTTTTCAGGCTCAAGGCCGAGGCGCGGTTTATCTCGATATTTAGCTGTGAACCGATATTGTGCACGTCAAGCTCACCCGCGATCTCGTGCGAAGCGAAGGTGCCGTTAAAATCATACGTATCGGCTCTGAAATTTGCTCGCGCCGTGCCGTGCAGAGTGAGATTAAAATCGTTTAGTTCAAGCTTGATCGGATCGAAGTTTAGCCCGTCTGCGCCAGGCGTGATCTTTGAGCTTAGCCTAAAAAACCGCGTGTCGGCGTAAAAAACGTCGCTTTTATATTTTAGCTTTAGACTTTCGCCCTTGATCTTTAAATTTTGCACGTCGATCTCTTCGAAAAAGGAGTTGATGAGCGAGATTTTTTTGCTAAATTCCAAAATTTTCTCGCTTTGCGTGCGCAGATCGGTGGAATTTTGCTCTAAATTTTGTGTATTATTTTGCGTAATTTCAAGATTTTTGATACGCAGCACGAGACCTTTATTTAGCTTGAGATAAAACCCCTCAAGCTTTGCAAAGCCCACGTCCAGCTGCGAAATCGCAATACCGTGCTTTAGGCCTACCGCGCAGACTATAAAAAGTATGGTTATGCACAAAAAAAATCTAGCCAAAGTTCTAAACATCATCGCCTCATCAAAAAACTCCGCCCCAAAACCAAATCGGGCGTGCCGAAAAACTGCGCTTATAATATGAAATTTATTCAAAATTTTGGCTTATTTGCCTATAATTTCAGCTAAATTTTGAAAGGAACGCATGAAATTCTTTATAAAGCTCATCAAAGCGGCGTGCATTTGTATCGAGCTTGCGGTTATTTTACTTTTGGCCGTGGGCTTTGATCTGCACGAGCGCGTCGGCAACGCGGCAACCGTGCAGATAGGACAAGGCAGCTCCACGAAAATTTTATCCGAACTCTCAAAGAGCTATCCAAAATTTACGAAATTTGACGCGAGGCTGCTTTCTTTTTACGGCGGCGCAAAAACCGGCGAGCTGGAGCTTAGCGGTGAAAATTTGCCCAAATATCAGTTTTTATATGAGCTAAGCGTCGCAAAGCCCGTGATGAACGAGATCAAGCTGATCCCGGGCGAGACTACGATCGTCTTTTTAAAACAGCTTGCGAAAGATCGCGGGCTAAGCTTTAGCGAGCTTGAGCGCGAATACAACGCTACGGCGCCGTTTTACGAGGGCTTTTTGGTGCCTGAAACCTATAAAATAGGCAAAAACGAAAGCGAAAAAAATATCATCGACCACCTTGTTTCAAGCGCACAAAAATTCCACGAAGGATTGTCGCGCGAGCTTAGCGGCGACTATAACGCCACGGCGTGGAAGCAGGTGCTAATCAAGGCCTCGGTCATTCAAAAAGAGGCCGCAAACGCAGATGAGATGCCCCTCGTAGCCTCCGTCATCGACAACCGCTTAGCCAAAAATATGCGCCTTCAGATGGACGGTACGCTAAATTACGGCGAGTTTTCGCATGTCAAGATCACTCCGCAGCGCATCCGCACCGAC
The DNA here is from genome assembly GCA_963528355.1 of uncultured Campylobacter sp. Taxonomy (GTDB): domain Bacteria; phylum Campylobacterota; class Campylobacteria; order Campylobacterales; family Campylobacteraceae; genus Campylobacter_B. The sequence goes on along the minus strand of CAURUZ010000002.1, from coordinate 181,584 downwards.
ACCAGCCACTACAACACCTACCTCAACGACGGACTTCCCAAAGAGCCCGTGTGCGTGGTCTCTCGCGATGCAATACGCGCCGTTTTCGCGCCTGCAAAGAGCGAGTATCTGTATTTTATGCGAAATAAAAAAACCGGGCTTCACGATTTTGCGCGCACGCAAGCCGAGCATGAGCGCAACGTAAAGGCGCAGAGGTAAAATTTAAGGTTGCTTCGGCATTAAATTTCAAAAACGAGATTTCGTCTTTAAATTTTAAAATTTAAACTCCCGCAGTTATAAAAATGCGGGCCGATATTTGGGAGATAACAATGAAAATAGCGATATTTGGCGCAGGAAACATCGGCGCAGCGGTAGCGAACGATCTTATCGTAAGCGATTCTTTGGGCCAAAAGATAGATAGCATCGCGCTTGTGGATGCGGTAGAGCGGATCGCGCGCGGCAAGGCTTTAGATCTTGCCCATACGGCGGCGGTTTATGAGCGCGACCTGCGCGTAAGCGGCAGCACAGAGCCTAGCGATATAGCGGACGCAGGCATCGTCGTGATCACCGCAGGGCATGCAAGAAAGGCGGGGCAGAGCAGGGAGGAGCTGTTTGGCAGCAACGCCGCCATCGTCGCGCAATGCGCGCGAGATGCCGCAAAATACGCGCCTAACTCCATTATCGTGATCGTAACCAATCCGCTTGATCTGATGGTTTATGTAGCGCTGCAGGCCAGCGGGTTTGCAAAAGAGCGCGTCATCGGCATGGCAGGCGAGCTAGACGGCGCGCGGCTTAAATTTGAACTCGCGCGCGCAAGCGGCAAGGAAATTTCATCGATGAGAAGCGCGATCGTGGGCCCGCATAGCGAAGAGATGATCGCGCTTAAAAACGAGCTGGGATTTGAAATTTCGGATGAAATTTTTGGGCGCGCGGTGCAAAAAACCAAACGCGCCGGCGCACAGATCGGCGAGCTGCTTGGCATGTCGGCGTATTTGGCGCCCGCTGCGGGGATCGTAAAGATCATAAAATACATCCTTTTTGATACCTGCGGCACGCTCGCCTGCTGCGTCGCGGATAGATCGGGAGTGCCTTTGGGGCGCTTCGTAAGCGTCGGTAAAATGGGCGCGATAGAGAGAAATTTCGCCTACTCGGGCGAGTTTTATGAGCAGCTTGAGCGGATGCGTGAGCGGATAGCGGAGCTAAAGTTTTAGTGGAAATAAAGCGAATTCGACGCGACGCGGAATTTACAGAGCTAAAATTTTAAAGCGCAGAATCCTTGTGATAGAATTTGCAGCATCAAATTTCACTTTGGCAAGAAATTTAAGCTCGCGGAATTTTGTAGCGTAAAATTTCATTCGCTGCGGAATTTTAAAATTTGCGCAATTTTGCCCGCTGTGAAATTTCATAGATTAAAATTTTACTTTGGCGCAGCATTTTGCGTGACGTAAAATTTTTAAACGCCACAAAATTTTAAAATTTAAACTCTGCAAAATTTAAAAACGAGAGGAATTTAATGCGATCAAAGCAGGCTTGCGCCGCAAAATTTCAAATTTTAAATCGCGAAGCGGGATTTAGTGCGGATTTTGATAAATTAAGGAGAAAATATGAGCGAAAATGAGAGCCAGCGCGCCGTATGGACGGATGAGAGCCGCTGTAAGGCGTGCAACATCTGCGTAAGCGTCTGTCCTAGCGGCGCGATCGCGATGAGACAGGACGAGGGCGCCGTGCAAGGCATGATGATCGACGTGGTGGATGAGGGCGCCTGTATCGGCTGTAGGGAGTGCGAGTTGCACTGCCCTGATTTTGCGATTTTCGTCGCGCCCAAAGGCTTTAAATTCGCTCGTCTAAGCTCGCAGGCTAGAGAGATGGCTGAAAAGATCAAAAACAATAATTTTATGAAACCCAAGGACGCATAATGAGAGAGGTAATTTCCACAGGCAATGCCTTAATTGCGCGCGCAGCGATTGATTGCGGCTGTAATTTTTTCGGCGGCTACCCGATCACGCCGAGCAGCGAGATCGCGCACGAGATGAGCCGCTTGCTACCTAAGGTCGGAGGCAAATTTATCCAGATGGAGGATGAAATTTCGGGTATTTCGGTAGCTTTGGGCGCGTCTATGAGCGGTGCAAAGGCTATGACGGCAAGCTCCGGTCCTGGGATTTCGCTAAAATCAGAGCAAATTGGACTTGGCTTCATCGCTGAAATTCCGCTTTTAATCGTAAATGTTATGCGCGGAGGTCCTAGCACAGGGCTTCCTACGCGAGTGGCACAGGGCGATATTTTACAAGCTCGCAACCCCACTCACGGCGATTTTCAAAGCATCGCGCTGTGCCCGGGCTCACTAAAGGAGGCTTACACGCAAACCGTGCGCGCTTTCAATCTAGCCGAGCGGTTTATGACGCCGGTATTTTTGCTACTTGATGAGACGCTTGGGCATATGCAGGCAAAGGCGGTGCTACCTGAAATTTCGGATCTAAAAATCGAGCGCAGGGCGGAATTTAAAGGTAGTCCGAAAGATTATGGGCCTTACGATGCTGCGCCCGATAAGCCTGCGGTGCTAAATCCCTTTTTTAGGGGATATCACTATCACATAACGGGGCTGCATCACGGCGCGAAGGGCTTTCCAACCGAAAATGAGCAGATCGTAGATCGCTCTATAAAAAGGCTTTTTAATAAAATTTCGGCGCATGAAGATGAGATCGTGCAATATGAGGAATTTATGCTAGATGACGCTGATGCTTGCATCATCGCCTATGGCAGCGTTAGCCTGGCAGCAAAAGACGCGATTTTAAAGCTACGAGGGCAAGACGTGCGTGTGGGACTTTTTCGTCCGATCACGCTGTGGCCAAGCCCTGCGCGCAAGCTAAAGGAGCTAGGGGAGAGATTTAATAAAATTTTGATCGCCGAGCTAAATTTAGGGCAGTATCTGCTAGAGGTGCAGCGTGCTTGCTTGAGGGATGATTTTAAGACGCTTCTTAAGGCAAACGGCAGACCGATCAGCCCTAGTGAGATTATCGAGAAAGTAAAGGAGCTTTAAATGGCGTTTGATTACGATAAATATCTAAGAACGGACAAGATGCCTACGCTTTGGTGCTGGGGCTGCGGCGACGGAGTGATCTTAAAAGCGATCATCCGCGCGATTGACCGCGTAGGCTGGAGTATGGACGATGTGTGCGTGGTAAGCGGTATCGGCTGTAGCGGCAGGATGTCTAGTTACATAGACTGCAATACCGTCCATACGACGCACGGACGCGCGATAGCTTATGCTACGGGTATCAAGCTCGCAAATCCAGGCAAACACGTAATCGTAGTCACTGGCGATGGCGACGGGCTTGCGATAGGGGGCAATCACACGATCCATGGATGTCGCCGCAATATCGATCTAAATCATATCTTAGTAAACAATTTCATCTACGGGCTTACAAACTCGCAGACGAGCCCTACGACGCCGCGTGGGTTTTGGACGGTTACGGCGCAATACGGCAATGTCGATCCCAGCTTTGATGCAGCGAAACTTGCAATCGCTGCCGGAGCAACTTTTGTCGGACGTGAGAGCGTGACAAATCCAGAAAAAATCGAGCGACTTTTGGCTAAGGGCTTTGAGCACGAGGGTTATAGTTTTTTTGATATTTTTAGCAATTGCCACGTAAATTTGGGTCGTAAAAATAAAATGAGCGAGGCAGTGCAAATGCTAAAGTGGCTTGATTCGCGCACGGTCTCTAAAGCAAAATTTGACGCTCTTAGCGAGGATGAGCGAGCAGGGCTATTTCCGCTTGGAGTTTTACACGAAGATAATGGGCGCACCGAATACACAAAGGCGTATCAAAAGGTGATAGACGCGGCACAAAGCGGCGAAGCGATAAATTTTGAAGGACTAAGATGAATCAATTAAGATTTGTGGGGGTGGGCGGTCAAGGAGTGATCTTAGCGGGTGAAATTCTAGCTGCGGCAAAGATCGCGCACGGCGGCTATGGAATCAAGGCATCTACGTATACCTCTCAGGTACGCGGCGGACCTACGAAAGTGGATATTATCTTAAGCGATGAAGAAATTCTATATCCTTACGCGAGTGAGGGCGAGATCGATTTCATGCTCGCAACAGCGCAGAGTAGCTACGATGCTTTCAAAAATGGCGTGAAAAAAGGCGGCGTGATCGTAATCGAGCCGAATTTAGTAGCCCCGAGCGATGAGGATAGGGCAAGCTTTAAAATTTATGAAATTCCAATCATCACCATCGCAAAATACGAAGTTGGGAATGTCATCACTCAAAGTGTCGTGGCTCTAGCGATCGCAGTAGGGCTTAGCCGCTGCATGGACGCAGGGCTCGTAAAAGAGCAAATGCTCCGCTCTGTGCCTGAAAAAACCCGTGCGCTAAATGAAAAGGCGTATGATTTGGGGATGAAATATGCAAGAGAGTTTAGGTAAATTTAAAGACTCGGATAGAATTTGGGATTAAATTTAGATTTAGAGTATCTGATATGTTTTAATCTTGCGATAAATTCCGTTTGGCGTTATCTTTATTTCTTCCTACAATATCCTCCTTAGGTATCTTAAAATTTGTGTTTATGGATTTTGGCGGTTTTCTCCGCAACTACTTAAAATTATCTTCATCTTATTGTTCCATAATATTTTGAAACTATTTGGGGAATTTTCTTTAGATAGTTTTCTAAATCGTTCCTATCCGAACTGCCGATATATTCATCTATATCTCTTTTTAAGCCGTTTACTGCATAGTTTTTATCATATAAAACCTTATTATGGTATTCTTCATAGTTACTGTAATAGCCATAAAATGAAATTAATTTATATGCAAAATATCTTCCTTCTTTATTAAGAAAGCTGTCCCTTGCGTAGATATCTACAAAGTACTTGTCATCACTTAGAATCGCAAAAGCTTGCCCAATTGGTATATCCACATATTGTTCTGTTGGTTTACCATCCTCCCATTTGCCCCCTTTAACGATGTCGTTCGTAGCCTCTTTTATGGTGTAATATTTCTTTAAAGCTTCGAAAGGCTCTAGCCTCTCAACTGAAACGTTTTCTATCAGTCCGCCACCCTCAAAATACTGATGTTTCGATATAACCGCGGTTTTATTTACGTCATTTTCGACCACTAATTTTAAGGTTCGCATTATCTCATCCGTAGTTGGGTTTTCTTCTATGATATAAAATTTAGGAGGTAATCCGCCTCTATCATCGCGCTGAACTCTATCAAGAAAGGTAGTGTCTAAGTATTTTTTTAAAATTGCATCGTCGCTAAAAGGAAATTTCATAACGAAAACGATTGAAAGCAGAGCTAATAGCGATAAAACGTACTTACGCTTTTTCAAATTTATCCCCTTAAAATTTTAAAATTTCAAGGGCGCAAATTTACAAAACTAGCGCCCTTTAAAATTTCATAGATTGCTTTAAATTTCGTGAATTCGCCGCTCTTAAATTTAAACGTCGCGGTGAAATTTTAAAATTTCACCGCAAGTTTTGGGCGGCTTTAAATTTAACATCCCGAGTTCGGCTGCACCCGCGTTTCGTTGCCGATGTGGATCAGTTTGGCCTTGCCGCGCCTAAATCTACACGGCGGATCGGCTTGCACGGACGAGTACTCCTTGCCGTTTAGTTTGTAGATGATGTTGGAGCCTTGCACCGTCTTTTGGGAGTTTTGGATCGCATCTCCGGCGACCGCGCCTACTACCGCACCGCCCACGAGCCCCACGGTCTCAGCTAAGCGCCTGCTGCTGCTATGTTTGCCGAGCTTATGCCCGATGACCGCGCCCGTAGTTCCGCCTGCAGCGCCACCTAAAATTTTACCCGTATTGCCCTCGGAGCGCTCTACGTTGATTTTGGCAGGCAGGACATCGACGATCTCGATTCGATCGCTCTGCCTCATACGGTTTGTTTCGCCTGCATTATAAACGTCGCCGCCGTATCGATCCTGTGGAGTTGCGCAGCCGCAAAGTGCGATCGCGGTGATCAAACATAATGTGAAATTCTTCATGTTTTCTCCTTTGTAATGAGCTACGGGCGGCATTATACTATGGATTTTTATACGAGCGGTTAAGTAGCAGTTTTAAAATTTTATCGGCTCATTGATACTTAAAATTAGCTGGATACGAGGCATCGCGCTATATCTGAGCGCCTTATAAAATTTTTATTTCATTCAAAATTTATCTTATTTTGTTAGAATCGTTATTATTTTAAAGGAGAAAAAATGAAAAAACTATTAGTTTACGCCACCAAAGGCGGCGATACGAAGGTCGTGAGCGAATATATCGCTTCAAAGCTCGGCTTTGAGATTAAGGAAGCCAAAGAGCTAAATGAGGAGGATTTGGCGGGCGCTAGCGCGTTTATTTTTGCGGCTTCAACGCACGGCGACGGACAGATCCAGGCTAAATTTGACGACAAATTGGAGCTTTTAAACAAAACTGATTTTGACGGACGCAAGGTCGCGCTCATAGGCGTCGGTAACGTCGAGCGCCACGGCAACGATTTTTGCAGCGGCATGAGCGCGTTTTTGCCGGTGCTTAAAAAGGCCGATCTCATCGGCGCTTGGGGCGCAGAGGGCTATAAATTTAAACATTCGCGCGCCTTCATAAACGGCAAATTCGTGGGTCTTACGATCGATTTTAAGGGCGACGAGCACTGGCAGGCAAGGGCTGATAAATGGATCGCCGCGGTTAAAGGCGAGTTTTAAATATTTCAGCTTTTGCGCGACCGACCGAGCTTTGGGCTCATCGAGCCTAAAGCTCGCTAAATTTCCCAATTAAATTTCACGCTCCGCTTGAAAGCGGAGCCCTCTTAAATTTTACTCGCCACAGCGTTAGAATTTCCGCCGCATTCAAGCGCCGCCAGTTCATGCCGCGTAAAATTTATCGCTAGCGGAGGCTATAAATTCTAACTCGTCGCGCAGGTAGCTATGGGTGTGGCGATAAAATTTAGTCCGCGGTAACTTGCGCACTATTCATGCAATAAACGATAAATTTCACCTGCGATGCTTGATGCCGCTAGTGCGATAAAATTTCGCTTTCGCGACAAAATTTCACCCGCAGGTGCCCGCACGTCAAAATTCCACGCTCCGCTTGAAAGCGGAGCCTCCGCATTAAAATTTTAAAATTTTTAGTTCGAAAAGCAGCGATATTTTACAAGCCGTGCCGCTTAAAATCGTGCAGATAGGCTAAATTTATTCGCCCAAGCTCCAAAATTTCGCCCGCTCGCGGCGGTCAATTCATACGGCAAATTTAATGCGATCGATTTATAAAATCACCGCCCGAGTCTCAAATATCAGCGCCGCATTAGAAAAGTTATTTTATAATAACCGCATATCAAAATTTAAGGCGATCTATGAAAAGGCTTCTAATTTTCGTCGTTTTTGCGCTGGCCGCTCTCGCCGCGGCGATCTACTTCAATCTCGATAGGCGCGAAGAGGTCGCGCACAAGGCCTACGGCATCATCGATATCAGACAGAGTTCGCTTAGCTTCGAGCGCAGCGGCCGCATAAGCGCGCTTTACCGCGACGAGGGCGATTTCGTGCAGGCTGGCGACGTCTTGGCGGCTCTGGATACGGCGGATCTGAGCTTTCAAAGACGTATTCAGATCGCGAGGTGCGACGGGCTTAAATTTAGCTTGCAAAAGCTGCAAAGCGGCTTTCGTAGCGAGGAGATTGAGATGGCGGTGGCGAACGTAAGCGCGCTGCAAAACGCCCTACAGCTCGCTACTTTGACGAACGAGCGCCTCAAGAGCCTAGGCAAAACCAACTCCGCGTCCAAGCAGCAGATCGACGAGGCGTTTTACTCGATGAAGCGCACGCAAGCTCAGCTGCAAAGCGCGCAGGCTAATCTGCGCCAGCTTCAAAGCGGCTACCGCGGTGAGGATGTCGGCGCCGCCCGCGCAAATTTGGCAAGCTGCGAGGAAAATCTGAAATATTTGAATTACCAAATCGAGACGCAAAGCGTGCTAAAAGCGCCCTTTAGCGGGCAGATCAGAGCGCGCCTTAAGGAGCTCGGCGACATAAGCATGCCCAGCGTAGGCGTTTTCGAGCTTAGCGAAGTAAAAAACAAGCGCGCGAAATTTTACCTAAGCGAAAATCAGCTCCGCTTCCTGCGTGCCGGACAGAGCGTGCGGATCATCGCTGCGGACGGCTCTAGCGCGAGCGCAAAGGTCGCCTACGTGAGCCAAACCGCGATGTACACGCCCCGCACGGTGCAGACCGAAGAGCTGCGCGCCGATCTCGTGTGGGAGGCGCGCGCCGATTTTAGCGACGAGGACGGCAGCTTTCGCCTAGGTCAGCCGATTAGCGTGGAATTTTGATGGGCGGGCAGCGCGGGCGAAATTTTAATGCACGAGTGAAATTTTAGCGCGCGGGCGGCACTTCGGACACTGCAGGCAAAATTTGGATAGCCAAGCTCGCTGCCCGACAAAATTTTACGCAATATCGCGCGAGCCGTGCATACGGCGCGAGTTTGATGAAATTTTAAAATCGCGCTTTGAGGTGAAATTTTAATGGCGCCTGTTCGGCAGAGAGTAGAGCGATGAAATTGCACCGCTCTTAAAATACATCGTCTCAGAGGCGATAAAATGCTGCGCGTTTAGAACGAGGTCGCACAAAGGCGAAAGGCGGCGAAAAATTTATCGCGCGAGTTTGCGCGAGCCGGCGGAAGCTTTGGGTAAAAGATCGGAATTATGCAGCGCGGCGAGTAAAATTTCGGCGAAATTTTGCTGCAAAGCAGCGCGGGCTAAATTTTAAAATTTGCATCTCGGCGGCGGCGAGGTGAAAGCTAGGCAGTAGAGCGGCAGCGAGCTTTGTTTCTAGCAGGCTGTAACGAACGATGATTGAGTGCTGACTGCGGACGGCGGTAAAATTTCACTACAAAACGAACGGAGCGATAAAATACCGATTGTGCGCGGCGGTGAAATTTTACTCCAAAGGACGCGGTAGTTGAAGTCGGTACCATGCCAAGGAAAGCCGAGACTAGGTAAAATTTTGCCAAAAGACATGGCGGCGGTAAAATTTCACCTCAAAGGGCGGGCGGCGGTAAAATCTCACCGAAAGAGGCGCAGCGCAGATAGAACTCGGCGCTAATAGGTCGCTAGGCGTCTAAAAACTCGCTTTCGTTTGCGTTTTGAAGCGAATTTATCGCAGATACTCGCGGGTCGCTTCATGTTTTGGAGACCGCCCCGTTCGTGCGCGTTGTGTGCGCATTGTTAGCGGCGTGGCTAGCCGATGCTATATATGCACACGCTCAAGACCGGATCGGGCGGCGCGCGAAATATTCGGCGCGAGCCGTAAGCAACGCCGATCGTGCGAGCACTCGAATTCGAGCGGGTGATTGCAGGGCGCCCAGGCGCGATAGAACTTGGTTTCGCGCGCTTGCGGTAAGTTGCGTCGAATTTATGCGAGGTTTGGGCGAAATCGTTCAACGTGCGTCGCGAAGTTTAAAGCGCGCGGCGGTTGTGGAACCGAGATGCCGCGGCTGTCACAAAACTAAGACGCCGTAGCGGCTGCAGAAGCAAGACGCCGCGGCAAAGAGCGCTTTTCGGCGTGCGTAGGTCTCGTTCGTCGCGCCAAGCGACGGGGCGAGTAAATATAAAATTTGGAGCTAGGCTTGGATCTACTAAATATCGTAAATTTAAAGAAATTTTACCTGCGAGAGGATCGCAGCAAAAACGTCGTTTTTGAAAATTTCGATCTGCGAATCGGCGACGCGCCGCGGCTCATCAGCCTCACGGGCCCCGATGGCGCGGGCAAATCCACGCTTTTAAAGCTCATCTGCGGCGTCATTGCGCCCGATTGCGGCGAGATAAAATTTGCCGGCTTCACCCCTAGCGGCGAAAATAAAGAATTCGTCCGCGCAAACGGCTATATGTCGCAGAGCCTAGGGCTTTACGAGGAGCTTAGCGTCTGGCAAAATTTAAACATTTTCGCGGGCCTAAAAGGGCTCGATCTAAAAGACGGCGAGGAGTATCTGCGCGGGCTTTTGCGCCGCGTAGGGCTTTTGAAATTTAAAGATTACGCCGTGGATTCGCTCTCCGGCGGGATGAAACAAAAGCTCGGCGTTGCCTGCGCGATTGCGGCTCGTCCGCGGCTTTTGGTGCTCGATGAGCCCACCGTCGGCGTCGATCCGCTCTCGCGCAGCGAGCTGTGGGCGATCGTGCGCGAGTATCTGGATCAAAGCGGCGCGAAATGCATATTTTCGACGGCGTATTTCGACGAGGCGGCGGATGCCGATCTGACGCTGATTTTGCTCGGCGGCAAGATCATAGCGCAGGAGCGCGCCGCAAAGATCACCGCGGCGCTGCGTGACCGCACCTTTCGCATATGCAGCGAGGATTATCAGAGCCTGGCGCGCCGCTTGATGTTTAAGACGCAGAGGTTTTTAAAAAACTCCCCGCTCATCGACATCTGCCCTAGAGACGGCAGCGTCGATCTGCTAAGCGAAGAGCCGATAAGCCTGTGCGATCTGCAGGAGTTTTTAAACGCAAGCCTAAGCGGCAGCGACGAAAATGGAGGAGGCGAAAGCACAGCGCGCAAAAACGGGGGCGGCAAAAATTTTAAAATTTCAAACGAAAACGAGGACGTTAAATTTAGCGAAAACGAAAGCGCGAAATTTAAACTCAGCCCGCGCGAGGCGAGCCTAGAGGATGCGTATATTTTTTTAAATAAAGCAGAGATCGGCGCGGCAAACTTCGGCTACGAAAAAAGGAGCTTCGATGCGGCTCAAACCGTCATCAAAGTGCGCGATGTGAGTAAAAAATTCGGCTCATTCACCGCCGTGGAAAATACGAGTTTCGAGGTCAAAAAGGGCGAGATTTTCGGCCTTCTGGGTCCAAACGGCGCGGGCAAGACGACGACGTTTCGTATGATCTGCGCGCTTTTGGGGATGAGCGGAGGCGAGATCTCGGTCATGGGCGAGGATCTACGCTACGCCAAATCATCGATCAGATCGCGCATCGGCTACGTCTCGCAGAAATTTTCGCTTTATAAAAAGCTAAGCTGCTATCAAAATTTAGAGTATTTCGGCCGCAGCTACGGCATCGGCGGCATGGCGCTGAAGCGGCGTATAGAGGAGCTTTTGAGCGAGTTTGGCTTGCAGCGGCTGCGAAACGAGACGTGGCAAAACCTGCCCTTTGGCGCGGGGCGCAACCTCAGCATGGCGTGCGCGCTCATCCACCGCCCCGAGATTTTGTTTCTCGACGAGGCCACCAGCGGCGCCGATCCGCTCTCGCGCAGGCTCTTTTGGAACCGCATAAATGCGCTCGCGCGCACCGGCGTGAGCGTGGTCGTGACGACGCATTTTATGGAGGAGGCGGAGTATTGCGATCGGTTTTTGATCCAAGATCGCGGCAAAATCCTGGCGCTAGGTAGCCCCGACGAGGTCTGCGTGCAGCACGGGCGGCGGCTTAGCGTGCAGCAGGCCTTCATAAACGAGGTGCAAAAATTTAGGAGCGAGGCGGGCGATGAGGGCTTTTGATCTAAATTTTGCGCGAGCGGCGAGGATTTTTGAGTCGAATTTTATGCGGGTCGGGCGAAAACCCGTGCGCCCGCGCGGTAAAATTCCAAGCGGCGAAAGAGTCTTGCGAGGCGATAGAATTTTGAGCGGCGGCGGAATTTTGAGCGACCGGGCTTTGGGCGTCGGTAAAATTCCAAGCGGCGGAATTTTAAACGACGGCAAATTTTGGATCGATAATAAAATTTTGAAAGGCGGCGAAATTTTAAGAGATTGCGGAATTTCAGGCGGCGACGGAATTTTAAATTTGACGTCGCGCGGCGGGACACGGCGCGGATTTTGTAGATGGATACTGCGCGAACTCTGCGTCGAAGCGAGCCCGCTTCGTCTGCGCCGTAAATTTCAAAGCGTGAGCGGCTCGCAAACGGATTATAAATTTAAAAAGGCGGCCGCTCTGCAAACAGATCGCAAATTTAAAATGGCGGTCAGTCTGCGAGTGGCTTATAAATTTAAAACCCCGATGCACAAATTTCATCGCGGATTTTGCGCCGCTGTGGAGCTTTTACGTCAGAAATTCCGCAGCGAGACCGTGCTGCGCAATTGCTTAAAATTTCAAAGCCCGCCGCATGCGATCAAGCGATTAAAATTTCAGGGCTCGATGAGTAAAATGGGTACGAGCAGCCCGTCTGTGCCGTTAAAATTTCAAATCTCGGTTGCCGCATCTTTGCAATTAAAATTTAGGGGCGTACCAAATGCGATCACGCGGCTAAAATTTCAAAGTGCAGTAGTCGCCGAATTTGTGCGATTTAAATTCCAAAGCTTATCGCGAGCGGCGCAGCGCTGCAAAATCCGAGCACAGGGGCAGGGCGGATGAATTTTACCTTTTTAAAAATCCTAGTAAAAAAGGAGTTCGCGCAGATCGCAAAGGACCGATCGGCGCTCGTGATCGCGTTTTTGATGCCGTTAATTTTGGTCGTGATATACGGATACGCGATGCGAATGGACATAAAGCCCGTCAAGGTGGGCTTCGTAAGCGATCTGGGCTCCAAAATCGAGCGTGATCTGCTTGGCGGATTTTTGGGCTCAAAATACCTACAAACCCGCGTTTACACGGACTTAGAGAGCGCGAGGAGAGATTTTAGGGCGCACGAGATCGAGAGCATTTTGTATTTTGATCCGCGCTTTACGGCTAAATTTCAAAACACCTTGAACGGGCTCGGCGGCACGGGCGGCGGAGTAAATTTAAATCTCTCTATCGACGAAAGCTCCTCCGCGGGCAGCGCAAGCGATATTCAAAATATTAGCGGCGGTGAAAATATCCGTCCGCTTGAGGACAGAGGCGCGGACATCGGCACGGAAAGCGGCATAAACGCCTCCGCAGGCGGCGCAAGCGGAGATATTTCGCACCGTAACGGCGCGGAAACGGGCGAGAGTGCAAATTCTTTTGGCGGCGGCAGTGGAGTAGATTCCGGCGGCAGCACAAGCGACATGAGCGCAAATCAAGGCGGCGTAAATTTAATCGGCGGCGCAGGCGATACGAATACGGGCCTCATCGGCGGTGCGGACGATCTTCAAAATACGGACGGCGGCATCAATGCAAACCCTTACGCTAACGGCGCGGGTGGTGTAAGCGGCGCTGCAAATAACGGTGGCAGCTCAAGTAATGTAGGCAGCTCAAGTAGTGCAGGCGGCGGTGCGAGCAATGCAAACAAAGACGGTGCCGAAATTTTCCTTATCCAAAATGCCACGCAGTCGCAGCTTGCGCTTCTTAGCTATGTTTACGTAGCAGGCGTAATCGAGCAGGTTTTGGCGCAAGATTACGGCTTTTTAAACGCAAATTTAAACGCCGCCGCAAAGCCCGTCAGCGTGAATTATCGCAGCTGGTTCAACGAAGCCAACGAATCGACATGGTATCTCGTATCTGCCGAGTATGTGGGGATTTTAGGGCTCATCTGCCTATTTATGGTCGCGGTCGTGATCTCGCGCGAATGGGACCGCGGCACGATCGCCTCGCTTTACAACTCCAATGCAAGCGCGCTTGAGATCGTCACTGCCAAGGTCGGCGCGTATTATTTCCTAGCGCTTTTGGGCGGTGCGATGACGCTCGTTTACGGGCAGGTTCTTTTAGGCATCCCGATCCGCGGCAGCGTGGCGATGCTGCTGGCGACGCTGTGCGTCTTCGTGCTGGAGATGACCTGCCTAGGCATGCTGATCTCGGCGATCTGCAAAAATCAATTCCTAGCGCAGGAATACGCCATCGTCATCGGCTACCTGCCCGTGACGCTGCTTAGCGGCATGATATTCGATCTGCGCGGACTGCCCGCGGCGGTCAACTTCATCGGGCACCTGCTGCCGCCCACATACGCGGTCGAGTCCTTTCGCATCTGCTTCCTATCGGGCGGACAGAGCGCGACGCTGTGGGTAAACCTCGCCATTCAGGCACTCGGAGCGGTTTTGTTTTTTAGCTTGTGCGTACTTAGCGTAAAAAGGGGGGCGCGATGAAATTTTTAGAATTTCTAGGCGCGAGATGCTTTGATTTGCGGGCGGCGGAGCGTAAATTTGAAATTTTAAAATTTCTTAACGCGAGGCATTTTGGCTCGCATAAACAGGCGGCGGAGCTTTTGAAATTTGCGCCCGAGCCGTCGCGCAATGGATTTAGAATTTTAAATTTTACGCCCAAGCTGCGCAATGGGCTTGAAATTTTAAAATTTACGCGCATTTCAGCGCTTTTTGCGGACACAGCGCAAAATTTTATATCGCAACGTGAGTTTGAAATTTTAAAGCTTATTTGCGAGCCGCCGCGTGCTTCGCGTCGTACTTTGCCGCGCGCAGATAAAGCCGAAGCAGGGCGTGTGGCGCGGCTTACTTCGCAGCATACGCACGACGCGACAGAAAAACGGCGCGCGGTTAAGTTTAATCATGCGGGCGGATATTCGAATTTTGTGCGCCGCCGCATAGCGCGACTTCGTAGCGCAGCTGCACGGCACGGCTACGAAGTAGGGCGCGCAGAAAAGCTTAGCAAATTTGACCTCATGGGCGCGCTTTTAAATTTCATCTACTTGCCGCCGCGTAAATTTAAACTTGCGCTTTTGAAATTTGCGTCAGAGGTGCCGCGCAATAGATCTGAAATTTTAAAATTTACGCTCGCGCGGCGCAAATTCAAACTCGCGCCGCGCAAATCTAAATCCACACTGCGTAAATTTAAACCGGCGTCCGCGGTGCGTTTAAATTTTGCTTTAAATTCCGTGCTGCGAGCCAGCGCCTCTAAATTTGAAAATGGCGTTAAATTTAAAGGCGCCGCTAAATTTGAAAGGAGCGCGCGATGAACGCTCTGCGAGAATCACTGCTTCGAATTCGCGCGCTGATAAAAAAGGAATTTTTGGCGATGTTTCGCGACAAGGGCACGCGCATGGTGCTGATCGTGCCGGTGCTGGTGCAGTCGATCATATTCGGCTACGGCGCAAATTTTACCCCCGAGCAGGTGCGCTACGCGATTTTGGACGATGCTCGCGATGCGACGTCCACCGCACTGGTGCAGCAGATCGCCGCTACACCGATGTTTAAGACCGAGCTTGGCTGCAAAGACCTAGCCTGCCTGCGCCGTGCGGTAAGCGAGGGCAAAGCGATCATCGGGATCTATTTCGGCAGCGATTTTGCGAATACGCACGAGATTTTGATCATCGCAGATTCGCGCAATACGACCTTGGCAAACACCGTCATCGGCTTCGTGCAGGCCATAGCTGGGGAATACAACGCGCAGCATTTTGTGAATTTAATCAGCATAAATCCGTGCTATGTTTTTAACGAAAACACGATCACGCGCTACACGATCATGACGGGGATGATTTTGGGGCTTTCGATGATTCAGGTGCTGATGCTATCGGCGTTTAGCGTCTCCCGCGAGCGCGAGGAGGGGAGCTTCGATATGATGCTGATGACGCCCGCGAACCCGCTTGAGATGCTAATCGGCAAGGCGACGCCGCCCGTGCTGATCGCGATCGCGCAGGGGCTCGCGCTGTTTTTGATCTGCGTATTTTACTTCGAAATTCCGTTTCGAGGGCGCTTTGCGGATCTTTTTGCGATCATCGCGATCTTTAGCGCCTGCAACGTAGGCATCGGCCTCGTGATCTCGACCGTCTGCAAAACCTCGCTACAATCGGTCGTGAGCTCGTTTTTGTTCCTGCTACCGTGCATTATGATAAGCGGGCTGATAACGCCTGCGGACGCGATGCCGCGGTGGTTTTACTACATCGCGCACCTCGATCCGATGTATTATGCCAACAACTGCATGTGGCGGATCTATCTGGAGGGCGCGAGCCTCGGCGAGCTGTGGCATCTCATCGTGCCGCTGCTGCTGATCGGGCTTGGCACATTGAGCTTTGCGGCATCGCTTTTTAGAAATAAGCTGGACTAGGGATTTAGATCGGAATTTTAGTTTAGAATTTCAGCTGGAATTTTGGCTTGGATCTTGCTTCGTCGTGAACTTCTACTTAAAATTTTAAATTGATCGCGGAATTTCAGCTTGGAATTTTGCCCTAAATTTTGCGCGTTCGTAGCGGATAAAATTAAATCAAAATTCCGTGTTTCCGCCTGGTGCATTGCGCGTCGCGATAAATTTTGCGCCTTAAATTTTAAAAATTTTGCGAAATTCCGTCTTGCGAATAGAGTTAGAATTTAAATCCGGGGTTGCCCGGGCGTTTTGCGGCGGTCGTATCATCTGCGCTCACTTTGGAAGCAGGCATTTTTGCGGTATCTGCGCTCGCCTTGGAAGCGGGCTTTTTCGCATCGTCCGCGTCTGATTTCTTAAAAGCAGCGAGTTTGCTGTAAATGCTCGGTTTTTCGCCGTCCGCACCTAGCTTGGCACCGTCAAGCTCGCTAGAATTTTCCGCGCCGCATAACCTTGCGGGGTTGAATTTTATCCACGCTATGATTAGCAAAATCCCCGAAAATGCCGTTACCAGCGACGCTGCGATTAGATACGGCAGAGCGAGGATTACGCCTATTTTAGCTAGTGCGCCCGATACCGCTTCGCAGAGCCATGCCACGGACACCACTATGCCGTAGATTTTAAATAAATCCACGCCGCTAAGTGTGGCTAGGCGGCAGTTTAATACGCCCCAGATTATCACCGCCGCGCACGTCGAAAGGACGTAGAGCAGGGTGTAGAGCAGACCTAGCATCGCGCCCTCTTTTAGCGCTACTACCATGGCGCAGTAGCACAAAATCGCGACGATTGGGATACTTTCTATCAGCCTATAGGTCTTAACGAAGCGCACGCCTAGTGCCTTTTCTAGGCAAACGAAGCAGTCGTAAAATATCGCTAGTGTCGCTAGCAGCGCTAAAACTCTAAAAATCGCAACCGCGTCCTCGTCTATGTCGCTTACGCCCACCGTGCCGCTTACGCCGATGCCTAGCAAAATCACGGCGCCTAAAACTCCGCGGAATTTCGCCTTGCGAAGCAGATCTTGCTTTGAAATTTCTTTCATTTTTATCCTTTGAATTTTCTAAATTTACGCGCTATCTTGTGGCTTTGTGCGTGTAGCGACGCGCTTGACATTGCTATAACAGCGCGGCTTGGACGTTGCGGTTTAGACTTGTAAAAGGCGTGGTCGCTGCAAAACGAAAGCGCTCCTGCTTAGGCGAGCTTTTCTATCTTGCTCCAGGCTAGCAGATGCACGATGCTAGTTATTATGAGGGCGACAAACGGCAAAAATTCCTTCAATGACGCGATAATTAAAACCGCATCGGAATCGCCAATTTGCGGCTTGGAGGTAGCCAAACCGAAAGGCCCTGCGCCACATAGCCAATTTAGCGCAAAAAAGAAGATGCAGAGCCACACGTAGATCCGAAATATCATCACGCCGCTTATGCGCGCCAAAGAGAAATTTATGCGAAGCCACGCTACGATTATGTAGATTGCGGCTGCGGGCACCGCTAAATTCCATATTGTCTCTCCTGTTGTCTCTCTAACCATCTCTTCTCTACAAGAAATTATCGGATGAAATAATGAAAACACCGAGATGCAGATGAAAACAATTATGCAGTTGCGGTAAAGCGCCGCCGCTTTTATCCCGCTAAGAGCTGAAATTTTGCTGAGTGCTCTTAACCTATAAATCACCGAGAAGCAAATAAAAGCGATAAAAATTCCACCTATGATCACGATATTATATGGATACCCCGGTATGCCCTCAAAAACAAAGTCTATCGCCATCAAAACCACCGGTAGCGCCGCTAAAAACAGATCGATGCCAGTGCTGATCATCCCCTCTTTTCTTGCCTGAGATACGAGATCTTGCATACATAAGCCTTTTTAAAATTTATCTCGAAGTGTAAAACGCTAATCAAACCGAAAAGAGCGAAATTTTATCGTGACAAAAGGTTTATGAAATTTAAAATTTAAACCTCCGCGCTTATCTTTTCTATCTTGCTCCAAGCTAGCAGGTGCACGATGCCGGTTATTATGAGGGCGGCAAACGGCAGGAGCATTTTAAGCATTACGACGGCAATAGCCAAAGCTGAAACCTGCTCGGTCCGCGGCTCGGAGGAAATAGCTATAGCAATAATCGCTGCATTGCATAGTATATTTAGCACGAAAAGTCCCATACAAAGCCACACATAAGTCCGAAAGGTACTCACGCCGCTTACGCGCGCCAAAGAGAAATTTATGCGAAACCATGCGACGATTATGTAAATAACGCCTGCGAAAAGCGCTAGTCCAAATATCGCCGCAAATGGATTATCACTCTGCCCGCCGTCTGCGTCAGGCTCTCTCGGATAAAGGTAATTGAGCACGAGCGCTAGCGCAAAAAAGCAGACGCAGATTATTATGCAGTTGCGATAAAGTGTCGCTGCTTTTATGCCGCTAAGCGCTGAAATTTTTCGGAGTGCCTGCAATCTGAAAAATACTGAAACACAAATAAAAGCGATTAAAATTCCGCTAGCGATATAATTTATCGTCTCGTCGTCAAGGCGCCATGGCTCGCTGAAAGAGACATAGCCTACTACGATAAAAACCGCGGGTAATGCCGCCAAAAACAGATCGATGCCGGTGCTGATCATCCCCTCTTTTCTTGCCTGAGATACAATGAATTGCATATATAAACCCTTTTTAAAAATTTGACCCGAAGTATATATAAACAAGCATAAAATATAAATTAAACCGACAAGATCGAAATTCTATCGCGACAAGATATTTGCGAAATTCTAAACTTTTACACTTATCTTTTCTATCTTGCTCCAGGCTAGCAGATGCACGATGCTGGTTATTATCAAGGCAGCAAACGGCAGGAGCAGTTTAAATAATATGGCGGTAATAGTCAAAGCCGAGCTTGGGTCAATCTGCTGCTCGGAAAGAGCTAAAGCAATTACCGTTGCGTTACATAGTATGTTTAGTACGAAAAAGATGACGCAGAGCCACACATAAGTCCGAAAGGTACTCACGCCGCTTATGTGCGCCAAAGAGAAATTTATGCGAAACCACGATACGATCACATAGGCTGCAGCTGCGAGAAAAATCAGGATCCGCGTTATCTCTCCGAAATGAGACTGATAAAAGTACATACACACCGTAGTACAGACGCAGACCACTATGCAGTTGCGGTAAAGCGCTGCCGCTTTTGTGTCGCTAAGCGCTTCAATTTTATCAAGTGCTCGCAACCTAAAAAACACCGAGGCACAAATAAAAGCAATCAAAATTCCGCTAGCGATATAATTTGCTATCTTATTACTGCGAAATTCCGACCCGTCGGCGAAGATAAAGCCGATTACGATAAAAACCACGGGTAACATCGCCGAAAACAGATCAATGCCAGTACTGATCATCCCATTTTTTCTTGCTTGAGATACGATATTTTGCATATTAAGCCTTTTTAAAATTTGCCATGAAGTATACATAAACAAACGTAAAGCACAGATTAAACCGTAAAAATTAAAATTTCAAAATTTCATCGCAATCAAGCTTGCAGACTGCGGAATTTCTGAATTTTACCAGAGCGAGAATAAAATTTCGTCGCGGGATTTAAAACGGAATTTTGGCTACGGGTTTGCGGGATAGAATTTCGCGGTGGAATTTCAAATTTCAAGCGATAGCATACTTTCATAGCAGGATTTAAAAATTAGCGCGATGTCGAATAGAATTTGCCGTGAAATTCTAGAGCAAAATTTTGCAAATTTGCGAGGCAGAATTCCGCCATGAAATCCCAGGCAGGAATTCTAAAACAAAACTTTATTACGAAATTTTAAAGCAAAATTCCGCTATGAAATTTAGATCTAAATTTTAAAGCGACATTTCAAGATAAAATCCCGTGATTCAAAATTTCGCGCCAATTGATGAGCTACTTTATCGCACCGCTCGCACTACCTCACCTGCGCGCTGAAAATTTGCGTGATGCTAGGGATTTGCTCGCCCGCAACGTCAAATTCCGCCGTTTTGATCTGCACGCCGTAGAGTGAGCTAAGCGCGGCTTCGGTTAAAATTTCGTTGCTCGCGCCATAGTTGTAGCTAAGATCATTTCGCAAGATCAGTGTGCGATCGGCGACTGCGAGGGCGTGGTTAGGCTGATGAGTGGTAAAAACTATGCTCGCATCGCTATTTGAGCGCAGATTTGCGATGAGGCTTAGCACGCGGTCTTGGTTTTTGATATCAAGCGCGCTGGCAGGCTCGTCCAAAAACAGCACGTCGCTGCCACTAGCTAGGGCTCTAGCAAAGAGCACGAGCTGCCTCTGCCCGCCGCTAAGGGCGTTAAAGCTGCGCTTTTGCAGATGAGCGACGCCTAGCGTATTTAGAGCGTCAAGGCAGATTTGAATATCCTTTTTGCCTGGTTTTGAAAAGAGCGAGATCTCGCGTACCCGCCCCATCAGTACGATGTCAAGCACGCTGTAATCAAACGCGACGTTAAAGCTTTGAGGCAAGAAAGCAAATTTTGCCTTGCGCACGATCTCGCCTTCTTTAGGCTGCAAAATCCCCATCATACACGACATTAGCGTGCTTTTGCCTTGCCCGTTTAAGCCCAAAATCGCTAATGTTTGAGAGCTGGCAAGCTCGAAGCTTAAGTTGCGAAAGCAGAATTTTTCCGCCTCGTAGTAAAAGCCAGCATTTTTTACCTCAATTAGATTTTGCATTTTTGGCGCTCCTTTTTAGAAGTAGGGCAAAGATCGGGCTTCCGATGAGAGCGGATAGAATTCCTAAAGGAATTTCGGCGCTACTTAGCGAGCGAGATAGATCGTCGATTGCCAGCATAAAGATCGCTCCTGCGATGAAGCAGGCAGGCATTAGCTTCACGTGGTCGCTGCCCGCGATGAGCCTGGTGGCGTGCGGCACCACAAGACCTACCCAGCCGATATTTCCGCTGACGCTAACTTGTACGGCGATCAGAGCAGTGCAAAGCGCTAGGATCGTGCAGCGCAGAAACTTAACGTCCACGCCTAGCACGCGCAAATCATCATCATTTAGGCTGAGTAGATTAAACCGCCATCTCAGCGCGATTAATACTGCAGAAGCGGGCAGGGCGATCGCGCACATCAAAATTACCTTATCATATCCTGCGCTTACGAAGCTTCCCAGTAGCCAAAAAACGATATTAGGCAGCACTTCCTCATCGTCTGCTAGATACTGCACCAAGCTCGTAAGTGCGGCAAATACGCCGTTAATGACTATACCTGCTAAAATGAGTGAGAAAATATCAGCGCGTGCTACGAATTTTGCCAAAAGATAGAGTAAAAATAGCGCCGCAAGCCCGAAGCAAAATGCAAACCCCGCAAGCCATAAGCCGCTCAATCCTAGCAAAATACAAAGCGCGCCGCCAAATGCCGCTGCAGTGCTAACGCCTACGATGTGCGGGCCAACGAGCGGGTTTTTAAATACCGCCTGTAAGCTCAAACCCGCGATAGCAAGCGCACCGCCGCAAAGGCTGGAGAGTAGAATGCGTGGAATTCTAACATCCATCATCACACTTTTGGCGGCTTCATCGCCGCCTCCGCTAAAGAGAATTTTAAAAATTTCTTCTAACGGTATATGAAATTGTCCGCTAGCGAGCGAGATTAGCGCCAGCACTACCCAAAAAAGAAGCAGGATTAGGTTCAGCATTATTTTTGATATTTGACGCGGTAAAATTTCTCGTAGAATTCCTCTACTTTTTTATCAAAGTTTGCGTCCTTAAAATTTTGCGGATAAAGTTTCATCGCAAGCCATTCCTCACCAAGCGCCATCGCTTCAGCAGTCGGATGCCCCCATGCTTTAACGAATTCGGGCATTAGATAAATTCTATCCTCTTTCACGGCGTTAAGACCTTTTAGCGCAGGGTTTGCTTTAAGCTCGGCAGGTACTTGAGGATAGCGGTTTTGCACTAAGATAATCTGCGGATTCCATGCTAAAATTTGCTCCGGCGAAACCTGCTTGTAGCCCTTTATATCCGCAGCGGCGACGTTTGTCGCACCCGCTCTTGCTAGCATTACGCCAGTATATTTGCCGCTACCGTAGGTCGTAAGATCGGGATTTGCCATATAAACTCTAGGTCTTTTATCTACGATAAAATTGCTAAATTTGGCATTTAAATCAGCTTGCGATTTTTTAACGAAATCTATTAGTTCAGCGGCATCCTTTTCGTGATTGCTTAGTTCGCCTAGAATTTTAACCCCCTCGTAAAAGCCCTCATCGTAAGCAGCGAAGCTATCGCGCTCATCTTTAAAGGTCGGATTTAGCTTGGCCTTTTCCTCTTGTGCAGAGCTAAAAAATGAAATGCCTACGACTGGGATTTTTAACTCCTCCATTTTAGCGATATATTCTTTAGGAAAGTAGTTGACCACTACGACCGCATCTGGCTTTAGACTAAGCAGAGCTTCGTAATTGACATCTTTGATATCGCCCGGATTAGGTAGGTTTTTAAAACTCGGCGCCAAGCGATTATACTCTTTGCCTAGGCGCTGCTCCCAGCTTTTTAGGATGCCTACGACCTTATCTTGGGCGTTGATTTCGTTTAAGACATTGAGCGCTTCGTGGTGTAGCACGACGATGCGATTTACTTGATCCGGGATCGTGACCTTGCGACCGAGCTGATCGGTAATCGTGCGATCTGCAAAAGCCAGGCTAGCGCAAAGCGCTGCACCAAGAAGGATTGAGTGAAGTTTAAGCATTTTTTCTCCTTGAAAATTCCGCAAAATATGCGGGGTTAGAATAGCGGAATTATAGCCGATCGGCATAAAATCCAGATAAATTTTTATATAAATTTCATTTTATCGTGGGGGATTTCAGATGCTTTCGTAGGGCAGAATTTTGTGATTTTACGTAGAATTTTGCTGGTAAAAATTTTTGCCCTTCATATCTAGGCTGACCGGATACTGCCCGGTACCAAGCGAAACCGATTGGTTTTTTGATTTATTTTGCAGGCGTCGTCTATAAATTTTTATTCCAAAGCTCCGCGCCCGCAATGCCTTTAATCCTAATCCAGGCGATAAGTTCTAAAATTTCAGATAAAAGGATTATCGCGAGTACAATGTACGCTGTGGTTGCACTACTCATTTCCGGTAGTTTAATAAACGAATTAATGATTTCTACAAGTACTAAAGATATAAAATATAACCACGCGTAAGCATAAAAAATTTTACTCTTAGTGGCTTCTCCTAAGTAGCAATATACTATTGCCGGGGCTATGGTGCTGACAATCTTAAACGCTGTAATCGTTACATACCAAATGGTAACAAATTGCGTCTCTTTAATCTCCATAGAGTGATTAAGTCCTATGGCCATAGCCGCTAAAATGCAATAGAATGCCTCCACGAAAGAGCCGCCTCGCTCGTGTAAAGTATAATCTAGAGTATCCAAGCTCACAATATTATTATTCATAGAATGTGGTAAAAGCGAAATAAATACGATAGCCCAAAGCACTCGGGCGATAAAGTTAATCAAATACGCCCTAAAGACCTTACTATCAGAGATATCCGAGATCATTTTGGTTGCCGAAAGCTTAAAGCTCATTGAAGCAAAAATTATAGCAACGATTGCGGCCGCGGCGGCGAAAAACCCGCTCATCGTAATGCCGTGCAAAAACTCGCAACAAACCCAAATGATTAGATAAGTGCAGATTGCCAAAACGCTAGAGGTTATACCACGAAATTTTATGGCGTTTAAAGTATCACGCTTCATTTTTTACCTTTGGATTTTAAAATTTACGGCGGATTATACTTGCGGGGTTTGAAATTTAGATAAATTTTAGAGCACGAGTGGAATTTAAATAGAGCGAAATTTTGAATTAAATTTAATCTTTTGGTTTTGAACGAGGATTGTTTCGGGCGAATAGGCACTAGAAGCTGAATTTTGAAATAAGTGTTCATTTATGAAAAAGTGAGCATTCAAGCTAAAATTGAAATTTTGCCAGGAAGGCTTGTCGTAGCACAATGCGCAAATTGCGACGAGTTAAAAGCGCAGCGTACGCACGCAACCTTTAAAGCTCGCGCATAGCGTACTCCGGCTTTTAAATTTAATAGCCGGAGTAAAATTAGAGTAAATTTAAACTATTTTACCTCAAAAGCAAATGACGCGATGATCGTCTCTTCGTCGCATTTCTTTGGGTCCGAAAATGCGAGTTTATTTCTTGCTTTTAGTATCCAAGGGCCCGGCTTTAGCGCCATTACCTCGATTTCGCCCTTATCGTTAGTCATACCATAAAATGCGCTCATATCTTCCAGAAATCCATCCGGCGCACCTTCAACCGCGGCATTTGCAAGCGGCTTGCCTTCAAATAGCACTTTAATTTTAAACGGCTTATTAGCTTTGAAATTTACCGGATTTTCTAAAGGTACGAGCTCTAGTCGCTCGCCCACGGGCTTAGTTATGAGATCGCCTGCTTGTGTGTTGATTACGCCCTTTGCGAGCATAGTGGCGCGACGGCAAAATTTAGCGTCTTTGATCGTATCTTTCGTGCCGCCCATATGCCATTTACCGCTTTTATCCTCGGTCCAAAAGGTCGGTTTATATTGCCCGGTAATAATATAGACGCCTTCCGGCTGCTTTTCGCCCTCAAATTTATAGTTTTTGCTCGTGCGCTTTAGCTCGATTTTTTTGCCGTTTTTATCTATGACTACGGGGATTTCAAAATTATTCTCCCTCTGCTTATCGATCGGCTCGCACGTGGCAAATCCATCTCCAAATCCGATCTGAACCCTCAGTTTGTCGTCATTTTGGCCCGCAAGCCAAAAATCATGCGCGCCTGCTACGCTAAATGCACCTAAAACTGCCAATACAGCTAAACTTTTCCTCATTTTTCATCCTTTCCTTTAATAAAATTTACTAAATTTAAAAACTATATCTTACGCCGACGCCGAGCGTTCTGCCTTTGCCATAGGTGATCAAGACATTACTCGCTCTGTCGCGTATGTGCGAGAAATACTCTTTGTCGGTCAAATTTTTGACGTAAAAATACACGTCAAAGCCATCTTTTAGGTAGCCTACTTTTGCATCCGCCGTAAAATAGCTCTTTTGGGCTAGCTTATTTTGAGCATCGAAGTAGGTCTTGCCTATCATATTTCCGTCCAGTCTCGTATAAATTCCCATCGGAGCGTAGTATGACGCGCCCAAAGAGAGCTTATACTCGGGGTTTTTCTCGATTTTATTGCCTTTATTATTCGTGCCGTCTTTGTTGATATAATCTCCGTATTTGGTCTTTAGCAGACTCGCGGCTAAATTTATATCAAGCTCCTTGCTAGCTTTTGCGACGCCTTCAAATTCCACGCCCATAGATTTTGATTTATCGGCTTATATCAAGCTCCTTGCTAGCTTTTGCGACGCCTTCAAATTCCACGCCCATAGATTTTGATTTATCGGCGTTTGCGGTCGAGTAGATGTTGGGGTTATTGGGGTCGGTATAAAATATATGCGTGCCCTTGATGTCCATATAAAATAGCGCGGTAGAAAATCTAAAGCTCTCATACGAACCCTTTACGCCAATCTCGTAGTCATCGCTCGTCTGTGCGTCAAATTTATTATCCTCTCTACTGCCGCCGGTGGTGTAGAAATTTAAAACCGCCGGCTAGATAGCCCTTCGAATACATCGCGTAAATATTTAGCTCGTCGGTGATATCGTATCCAAGTGCGATTTTTGGCAAAAACGTCCTAAATGTCGCTTTTTCGTCCATCGAAAACGCGGGCGCACCGGGATTGTGTCCCAGCTCGCATGAAAAGTAATCGACCTTTGTGTGTTTTCTGATCTGCTGATACCTACCGCCAAGCGTAGCATCAAATTTGCTCGTGATCGGATAGATGATCTGACCGAATACCGATGCTGTCTGCGCGCGATTGATTGAAGGCCAATCCTCGACTATCGTCCTACCGCCGTCGCCGTATTGGTCGCCGATCGGGCCTAAAACTTGCTTTTCGTTTTCGTAATAAAGTCCACAACCCATTTGAAGCTTTGCTCGCCTACGCTACTAAATCTAAGCTCCTCGGAGAAGGTATCATTTTTAGAATTTAAAAATGTAATTAGCCCGTAGTGATCGGGGTCGAGATAGGTTATTTTACTACCAAAATCCTCGTCGTAAAGCCCGTCTTTTTTGGCTCTACGAAAAGTCGTAGCCGAGGTCGCGTCAAATTTGTCAAATTCATATTTTAGATCTAACGCTCCCGAGCTAGAGGTTTGCTTTACGCGGGCGGGAGTTTCTAAGTTTATATGCTTGGCTTCGCTTTTTGAGATATTGCCAAACCTCGATTTTGGGATAAAAAGCTCGTCGAGCGAGTCGTCCTGGCGGTGAAAAAGATCGCCGTAAATTTTAACCGTAAAACGATCGGTCGGCACTATCTTTAAATTTAGTCCGAAATTGTAATTTTTCTTGTCGTTGGCTTTATCGCCGTTTAGATCGTTGATGATCCAGCCGTCCTCTTTGGACGCCGAGCCGTTTAATCCTAAAAATAGTTTATCATCAATCAGCGCGCCGCTGGCTTCAAAAAGACCTAGCATGTATTTGTGCGAGCCGTATTCGGCGCCGACGCTGCCGCTCCACTCGTTAGTCGGTTCTTTTAAAACGATATTAATATGCCGCCGATTGAGTCTTTGCCGTAGATCGCACTGCTAGGACCTCGCAAAACCTCGACGTGATCAATATTTGTAACGGGGATATAGGCTGCATCTTTGTTGCTTTGTGCTACGCCGCCGACATAGACCGTGACGGGGTTGGAACTCGTATATATCGAAGGATTGAGTCCTCTAGTACTGATGCCCTCATACATTCCGCCCACACCGGTAATGTTTGGCATAGTTTTTACCAGCTCCTCGACGTTTTTGACATCGCGCTCTTGTAACTCAGTATCGCTTACGACGCTGATACTTTGTGGCACATCCTTTAAATTTTCGCTTATTTTGTTTGCGGTAACTTCTACTTCACCGAGATTTATGCTTTGCTTAGTTTGCTCGTCGGCTATGGCTGGATTTGCGGCGCTCAATAAAAGTAGGGCGGCTGCAGCTTCAGAGAGAGAGAGAGAGAGAGAGTAAAAACTTTCAAAATTTAACTCCTAAAATCTGATAAAATTTTCGCGTTATTATATCAGATAAGATAATCATTGTCAATACTACTACAATATTAAATTAATGTAAAATATAAGCATGATTTATATTGAATTTAATGTTGCAAATTTAGATACAAAATAGGGCAATACAATAAACTTATTATAATTTAAACAAATACGTTCATAAAATTTATGGAAATGATGCAAAAATTAATAAAATCAAAAAATTCATTTTTATAAATCGTTTACTACATAGAAATCATTAATAGGAAAATATATATCAGTAGTTCATCATTTTTCAATTTTTTTGAGTAAAAACACTATAATTCTAGGTATTCTATATTGAAAACTATAATTTTCAAGTAAAAATCTAATACGAAATTAACGTATAATTATATGAATAATTTCATGTATTTTTAACGCATTTGGTGTTTTTATTAGTGATTTTTTATTAGAAGAATTTTTACATTTCATAATTTTGTGATTTCAAATGAAATCAACAGGATAATGGATAGTATTTATTGCAAGAATGAAATAGGGATAAAATATCTAAATTGGGCGGAAATGAAATTTTGCTTATAGCAAGGAGTTAAAATTAAAATATAGGAAGTTTTCGCCTAAAACGCCCTCTTTTATTCAATAACCAGGCGCATTAGATACATATCTTCGCCGTCGATTACGCTGATTTCGGAGCTTTTGCAGCGCGGGCAAGAGAAGTCGTTTTGCGTCAAATCTCCGCTAAAACCGCAGTTTTTGCATTTTACGACGATCTCTTGGGTGTGGATGACGAGATCAGCATTTTCGCAGACGGTGCCTGCGCGAAAGACTTCATAGCAGTTTTGCAAATAATGCGCTTCCACGCCGCTTAGCCGCCCTATTTTTACGTGCAGTTCCCTTATCTGCGGACTTTTTAAACCAAATGTATCGTAAGATGCCTCCGGATTTGCATCCAAATTTTTATAAAAATCACCGTTTTTTCCGTTCGAGTCCGTATCCGCAACACCCGTATTTTCGGTATTCTCGGTGTCCATGTGAGTATTCGCGGAATTCGTATTTTCATTGGCAGTATCGGCGATGTCGCAGCTATTTTTATCGCCCTGCTCGGCCGCGCCTTTTTTCTTCGCTTTTTCGGCGTTTAGCGCCTTTTCACATAACGCCACAAGATCTGCTACGATCGATAGTTCATGCATTTTTCCCTCTAAATTTTACGGCCGTGCCGTATTTTATGCGAAATTTTGTTGTAAATTTAAAAATACGCCTGAAATTTAGGCTTAAATTTGCCAAATTTGCACGCAAATTTAACAAATCCGCGGCAGCAGCTCGCCTTTTGGAAGCTCCAGAAATCGCTGCGAGCCGTAGGCGTTTTGCAAAATCACTCGCCCTTTTGCCGCATGCGGAGTTTGAAATTGCCCCGCCCTATTTTCTGATACCGCGCCCGCGTCGCTCGCGCCCGTAGATTCATCCCGCGTGCCAAGTTTAGGCGTCAAAGCGCCCTTAAATTCGCCTTTGTCGTGTCCTACTTCGCGTACCTCGCCGATGATTGCGGCGTTCGCGTCAAATTCGCGCAGTATCTCAAGCGCCCTATCCGCCTCGGCGTCATCTTCTACGATCGCTACGAAAGTGCCTTCGTTTGCAAGCTCATACGGCTCGAAGCCTAGCAGTTCGCACACACCCACTACTTCGTCGCTGATTTTGATATCCTCTTCGCGAACCAAAAATTCAAGCCCGCTGGAGCTTGCAAATTCGTTCAAAACTGCGCTGAGCCCGCCGCGCGTCGCATCTCGCATCGCCTGGATCTTCACGCCTTGCAAGATCAGCTTTTCGACCGCGCTACAAAGCGGTTTGCAGTCGCTTTGTAGCTCGCTACTTAGCGCGATCTCGTCGCGCGCTGCGAGTATCACCGCCCCGTGCCGCCCGATGTCGCCGCTAAGTAGGATTTTTGCGCCCGCTTTGATGTTTTGCACGCGCGCAGGTCGTAAAACACGGCCGATGCCGCTAGTGTTGATGAAAATTTTATCGCATTTGCCGCGCGGCACAACCTTTGTGTCGCCGCAAACGATACGAACGCCGCAGCTTCGCGCAGTGCTTGCCATCGAGTCCAGGATGCGTCGCAGCTCGCTCAGGCTAAGCCCCTCCTCGATGATGAGCGCGCAGCTTAAAAACAGCGGCTTCGCGCCCACCATCGCAAGGTCGTTGACAGTACCGCAAACGGCGATCTTACCGATATCGCCGCCGTTAAAAAACAGAGGCGTGACGACGAAACTATCGGTGCTGAAAGCTAGCTCACCGTCGAAACTAGCCGCCGAATTCAGAGCAGAGCTCGGCGTCACGCGGTCAAAATCCGCCCCGGCGTCTAAATTTAGTATAGCGCTGTCGTTGTTGGCGCGTAAAATTTCATTATCAAACGCCGTAAAGATCGTCTCGTTGATGAGCTTATTCATCTCCTCGCCGCCGCCGCCGTGGCTTAAAAGTATAGTTTCGTTCAAATTTCTCCCTTTCGCTCGATTTTAAATTTATAAGCCCGTATTCCGCAGCCGAACAAGCCGTGCCGCTACGGCGCCGCGCAAAATTTTAAAGCAAATTTAGTGCAACGTTTTTCTTCGATTAAAATTTTAAAGTACGACTTATTTTTAAAATTTACGCTCTGCGATACCGCGCGCAAAATTTAGCCCGCGTTTTTGACGTCGCCGTATTTATAGTACGCCGCGCATGCGCCTTCGCTTGAGACCATGCACGATCCTATCGGGTTTTGAGGCGTGCAGTGCTTGCCGAAAACCTTGCAATCATAGGGACTTTTTTTGCCGCGCAAAATTTCGCCGCAGATACAGGCCTTGCTCTCGGGAGCGCTCTGTACGCTGCAATCAAACTGTACCCTGGCATCCAGTGCCGCGTACTGCGGGCGCAACTTCATGCCGCTTTTTGGAATTTCGCCGAGCCCTCGCCACGGAAAATCGCAAATTTCAAAATATTTATCTATCAAATTTTGCGCTTTTTGGTTGCCGCCCTCTTTTACGACGCGCTCGTATTCATTGAAAACCTCGTAAGTACCGGCGTTTTGCTGCTCCACCAAATTTAACACGCCCGCCATTATGTCAAGCGGCTCAAATCCGCTTACGGCGATCGGTTTTTTGTAGTCTCGCGCAATGCTCTCGTAGGCTTTCGCGCCGGTGATCACACTTACGTGGCTAGGCCCCAAAAACGCGTCTATTTGCACGTCTGCGTCGTCTAAGATCGCTCGCACGGGCGCCGGCACCGTTACGTGGTTGATGTGAAAAAAGAGATTTTTTAGCCCCAAGCTTAGCGTTTTATCGATCAGCACGGCGCTCATCGGCGTCGTCGTCTCAAAGCCGATCGCAAAAAATATCACCGTTTTTTGCGGATTTTCCTGCGCGATCTTTATGCAATCAAGCGGGCTATAAAGCGCTCTGATGTCGTGCCCCTCGCCGCGCAGCTTCTGCAAGCTGGTGCGAGAGCCAGGAACTCGAAGCATGTCTGCTAGAGTGCAAAAAATACTCTGCGGCATAGCGGCGAGCTTGATCGCCTCGTCGATGCGATTGCGCGGCATCACGCATACCGGACAACCGGGGCCGTGGATAAATTTTATATTTTTGCCGACCAGGCTCGGAAGGCCGAATTTCATGATCGAGTGCGTGTGTCCGCCGCAAATCTCCATAATATTTAGCGGCTTTTTGCTTTTAGAAATTATCAGCTTGCTAAGCGCTAAAATCAGCTCTTTATCCCTAAAATCCTTGATTAGATCCATTATTTACCTTAAATTTTTACGGGTTTACAAGCCGCTTTAATTCTCTGCGCTGGCTCTCGGCTCTATGCTTTCATACACGGAACTCTCTTCCGCCCTCATCTGTTTTGCGATCTGCTCGTAAATTTCGATACTTTCCTTCGCTCGCTGCGTATCGATCTTCTCCATCGCAAAGCCCACGTGGATCAGCACGTACTCCCCGACGGTCGCGGGCTCGGGGAGCAGATCCAAGCTCACGCCGCGGCGCACGCCCAGAGTCTCTACGGTCGCGAAATTATTTTCGTCGATCGAGATGATTTTTGAAGGGATTGAAAGGCACATTAGCGAAATTCCTTCTTGTATTGTAGGAATTTCAGCCATTTCTCCACGCCCTCGCCGCTTTTGCTATCAAGCGCGATGACGTCGGCTTTCGGATTGAGTTTGTGCACTTCGCGCACCACCTCCTCCATATCGAAGTCAAAATGCGGTAGCAGCGCGGTTTTGGTGATTACGACGCAGTCTGCGCGGCGAAATATCACGGGGTATTTTGCGATCTTATCGCTGCCCTCGGGCACACTTAGAAGCACTACGTTCAGGTGCGCGCCCACGTCAAATGCCGCAGGGCAGACGAGGTTTCCGACGTTTTCTATGAAAACCAGATCCAAGCCTTTCGTATCGATATGATGAAGTCCCTCGTGAACCATAAAGGCGTCCAGATGGCAGGTTTCGCCGGTGCTGATCTGATGGGCCTGTGCGCCCGCTTTTATGATGCGATCGGCGTCGCGGTTAGTCTCTAAATCGCCCTCGATGACACCGATTTTAAATTTGCCGCTTTTGATAGTTGCCTCAAGTAGCGTCGTCTTGCCGCTGCCGGGGCTACTCATCAAATTTAGACATAAAATTTTATCCTCATCCAGATGGGCTCTGTTGTGAGCGGCTTCCTCGTCGTTGGCACTTAAAATTTTACTCATCACCTCGATCGTCTTGGCGTCATTAATAGCGGCATTTGCGTGGATGTGATCGTGCGCGTCGTGCTCGTGATCGACCCCCGCCTCATGCATATGGGCGTGGGAGTGGATGGTGCCGTCCGCGTGGGTGTGGACATGCTCGTGTGTCATATCTGCGTGCGAATGGGCGCCCGCTTCGTGAGTGTGGCCGATGGAACAGCCGCAATCTTTACACATTTTTTCTCCTTGGATAATAAATTTTGCGCGTAAAATACCACGTTTTTGCTTTAAATGGCGTAAATTTGATAAATTTTATATCGAAGCGCGAAATTTTATGAAATTTAACGAGCTTGAAATTTATGCGCTTCGGTTTTATCTAAATTTCATACGTTGTTTGCGAAGGCTCGCCGCAAATTTTAAAGCTCGCGAGTAAAGCGCTGCTTTAAATTTAATCGCTTGCTTACAGATTGCAAAGCCGCACTCTGCAAATTTAGACCTAGCAGCTCGCAACGGCTCAAACAAACTTAAAGATCGCTGTAGATAGGGGCGCGAAATTCAGGGCTTGCGAGCGGATTTTATCCCGGTGCTCTACAATCTCGCGCGTGCTCTCCGGCGTGCCAAACATTAACGAGGCAGTCGTTTCATATCGATTTTACGCTAATTCAGCTTTACAAATACGGCACGAAAGCGCGGCGCCTTATAAAATTTAGTAGCGAGCTGCTGCGCCGGTTTCGTGCCTGTGCGGTAAAATTTAAACTCGCGGCAAGAATGCTTTTTGATTAAAATTTCTAAAATTTTGCGCTTTCGTTTGCCGCATAAATTTAAACAAATTTTATTTGCCGCGCCGCGCAGCCACCCTACCCGAATTCTCCACTCGATCGAGAATCGCGCTTCGTAACCTGCAAAAGTCGCGCAGCCTACGTTTAAATTTAGAAGCGCATAAATTTAGCACGACGCGCTGTTTTTAAAAACGTGCAAAAGCCCTACGCTTCGGTGATGATCGCCTTTACGAGCTTGGAAAATTTCACCCCTTTTAGAGCACCGATTTTGGCGCTGAGCCGCTCGATCTTTGAAATTTTATCCCGCATCGTGATCTCCTCGAAGCAGTGGCGCTCGTCGATGTGGAAGTGGCTGGTGCTGACGATGGTGACGTTTGCGTGGTGCTCAATCTCTACGAGTTGCTCGATCAAATCGCTTTGGTGATGATCGTAAGCGATGCAAAGCACGCCCACGCAGTCATCCTCGCCATCTCCGTGAAGTACGCCCTCGACCATCTTTTCCCGGATCAGATCGCGGATAAACTCGCTGCGGCTTAGGTATTGCTTGGCGCGCACCATCTCATCGAGATCCTCAAAAAGCTTCGTCGGCAGCGAAATGCTAAATCTTACGGCGCTCTCTTTTTCCTCTTTTTTCATAGCTCCCCTCATTTCGCGTATTTTGAACGTAATTTTACCGAAATTCCGCTCAAATAGTAAGAATTTCGCGCTAATTTGGCTTATTCTTTAAAATTTAAAGCTCCAAGGCACCGCGCTTATTTTGAAATTTTGCTCGCGATTTCGCGTTGTATTTTAGTGCTAGCGCGATGAAATTTACCGGTGCTACGTTATTTTAAATTCTACCGCGAGCTTGCGTTCAATTTTAAGAGTCAGGCGCTAAATAGCGTCTTGGCTTGGGATTTGCGCAGTATCTAGCTACGCGCCGCGGTAGAATTTTGCATCGATTGCCATAGCAGCGCGTCGTAATGCTATAGCGACAGCGTGGGCGCGCCGTTAAATTTTAAAATTTTAACGTTTCGGCTGCGACATATGAAGACGGCAAGGCGTAAATTTGTTCGCTGATTTTGCGATTTTAGAAAAGCTAGCCTCGGTGGATTTTATCGCCCGTAGCGTTAGAAATTTACGCAAAGCGCAGGCAGGACGCAGAGCCATCAAATTTAGCGGCGAGATGAGACTAATAAATTTTTACAAAGAGCGAGCTTAACGGCTATAATTGTGTTTTTTATAGACGAGTTTAGCGTGAAATTTCGCTTAGATATGCCGCGAGCTGTCCGTATGCGATGCCGCTGTCGTTGCAAGGAATGGCGCGATTTAGATGAAATTTTATCCCTCGCGCGCGCAACTTTTCGCACGTAAGATTTAGAAGCGTCGCGTTTTGAAAGACCCCGCCGCTTAGCGCGACCTCGAGCCCGAAGCCCTCCGCAAACTCCGCGATGAAGTTTGCGATAGCGTTTATAAATTTCGTCGCAGCCAAGCGCGGCTCATCGCTCAAAGCCTGCAAAAACGCCTCTTTGTAATCGATCACGTAGCATTCGTCCTCAAAGCCCTGCGGCGCCTCACGACTTGAAGAATTTGCCGTAAAATTTGGCGCAGAATCCGCTACGCTCATCGATAAGTCATAATTGATTCCATACACAGAATTTAAACTCCGAGTGCTTGTCGAATTCGGCGCGTATATAAAATTTTGCTCGGTATCGCCGATTGTGGAATTTGCCGCGGAATTTTCCGCGTCGCTAGCCGAGCCGCAAACGTTCGCGGCGTTCGCGGCTGCAAATCTTTCACCGCTATTAGAATTCGTCGCGCGGCTATCGCGATTTATCGAGCCGCTAAAATTTTCCGCTATTCGCACCGCGGCATCGATAGAATTTCCTCTACAGACGCCGCTTTTATCCTCGCGTTCTGCACTGCGGATAGGATTTTTCGCCGCGCCAAATTTCTCGGGCATGCGCACCGCAGAGTCGATAGAACTTTTTATCTTGTCAAAAATCCCCGCTTCGCTTGCCGCGCCCGCCTTTTTTAGCGCGAATTTATAGCTCTGCTCGCAACCCTGGATGTATAGGTTTTCAAGTCGCATGCCCGCCTCACCGTCGAAACTTACGGCTCGCAGGTCGCAGATCACCGCTGCAAACGCGTCGAATAGCCGCCCTAGCGAGCTTGAACGGACGGCACGCGGCGCGATTTTTTCTAAATTTGCTACTTCGCTCGCGCTAAATTTTGCCAAAAACTCGCGTGCAGCATTCTTTGCATTAAATTTAAACACGAGCGCAAGCGCAAGCTTGTAGATGTTTTTGATCGCATTCTCGCCGCCAATAAGCGCGATCTCGTCAAATTTTGCGACGCGACGGTAGCCGTGCGGGTCAAACACCATCACCTCGCCGCCCCAAATTTTGCCGTCCGTGCCGTAGCCGGTGCCGTCAAAGCAGAAGCCGAGGTATTTTTTGCCGCTGCCTAGCAGCTCATTTTGCGCTAGATTCGACACCAGATGCGCGAAATGGTGCTGGTAGCGGATCACGGGGTATCTGCGCCGCTCGAAAAATCGCGTGTGCGAAAACTGCGGGTGCAGATCCGCGATGACGGCGTCGAACTTCAGTTCGTAGGCGCGCACGAACATATCCAAAAGCGCGAAAAATCGCTCATTCGTGGCGACGTTTTTAAGATCGCCGATGTAGGGCGAGATGAAAATTTGCCCGTCTTTGTAGATCGCAAACTGATTTTTCAGCTCCGCTCCGAGCGCCAGGAAAGTGCCTTTTAGCCGGAATTTGCTAGGGAAAATTTTTGGATTCATTCCGCGAGATGTTCGCAAAAATAGCGCGTGATCTAAAGCGTCCTCTTCGGCGGAAAAATTTGTGTAGCTCGCCAGATTTGCGGTACTGGTACTTGCCGGTTTTGTGGCATTTGCGAAATTTACGGGGCTTGTGGGATTTGCATCGTTTGCTAAATTTGCGATACCTGCGGCGCAGGCGGATTTCGTCTCGCAGTCAGAATTTATTTCGGCGGCGGAATTTTCATTAAAATTTTGCGGCGCGGTAAGGGTTTGCGCGTCCGCGAAATTTATGACGGAATTCTGCGCTAGAATGGAAATTTGCGCGGAGTTTTTCATCTCGGTGCAGGTCGGAAGCGGCGCGGAAATTTTACCGGAGCTATGATTCATTTTTGAAGCAGGCGCTAAAGCTCGTGCTTCAAATGGCGGTAAAAAGGCGATACTATCGTCGCTCGGTGTTAAAATTTCGCGGTCGTTATCCAGGTAAAACGAGATGACGCCGCCCAGCTTCGCGCGCAGCTCCTCGGCGTTAAAAATAATGGGCTCGCCGCTAATGTTGGCGCTTGTTGCGACGATCGGGTGATCAAAGTATTCAAAAAGCAGCAGATGCACGCCGGTGTTGGCTAGGAAAATGCCGATTTTATTAAGGTTCGGCGCCACGCTTGGAGCGATAAAAATCGCACCCGCCTTAAAAATCACCGAAAAGCTCGCAGGTAAACGCACGAAATCGCTGCTGCTATCGGAATGGGCGCCGCACGCGTCCGCCGTGCACGCCTGCGCAGAGCATGAACCTTGCAAATTTATCGTCTGTTGCGGACTCGGCTCGCTCACCGAGCGCTGCAAATCTGCCTTATTTGCAGCATGTCGCAAGCCCTGCATATTCGCCGAATTTTGCGAAATATACTCGTCCGTTGCAAGCCAAGAATCAGGCTTCTTCGCCGCGCATTGCAAGTCTTGGCCATCCGCTGCGAGTTGCAAATTTAACTTATCAGTTGTATGTCGCAATTCTAGCCCGCCTTCTGCTTGCGGCGAGTTCAAATTTTTAGCCGCGTACTGCGAACCAGACCCATTCGATGCGCGTCCTAGCTCGTTTTCTGCGCTCCGCGAGCCGCCCGCAACCGACGCATCGCAGGCGAAATTACGGTGCGTCGTTTTGCTGAAAATTTGCGCATTCTGCAATCCGCCCTGCTCCACATAATCTTCAGTGCTTTGGATGTTAAAATTTTGCGCTGCGAAATTGCGTAAATTTTGTAGCTCAGAGCCTTGCCTTTGCGCCGACTTTTCTTGCTCGCCCACAAATCTCGGTGATATAGGATTTTTGCTTTGCGCCTTTAAATTTTGCGTGCCAAAATCCGCCGCAAAGCCCGCCTCTGTGCGCCAAACAAACTCGCGCTTTTTTAAAATCACGATCGGCTTGACGTTACAGTCTATCAGCGCCTCTTCCTCCGCGCTTAGGTTCGCTGCGCGCCCCGCCTGCGCTGCGTCGCGACACATGATCGCGAAAGGCTTGCTCGGGCGCTTTTTGAGCGTTCGCAGCATGCGTACCGCGCGCTCGTTCGTCGCATCGCAGACGATGTGAAAGCCGCCCATTCCCTTGATCGCGCCGATCTGCCCGCGCCGTAAAAGCTCCGCCGTGCGCGCTACCGCATCCTCGCCGCTAGATAAAATTTCGCCGCCTATGCCGCATAAAAACAGCTGCGGGCCGCAGTGCGGGCAGGAGATCGGCTCGGCGTGATAGCGGCGCGTGAGCGGGTCCGTGTATTCGCCGCGGCAGAACTCGCACATCTCAAACGCCCTCATCGTGGTGTTTGCGCGGTCGTACGGCAGCGCAGCGATAATACTAAGGCGCGGGCCGCAATCCGTGCAGTTGATAAATGGGTAGTGAAAGCGCGGATTTTGCGGGTCGTAAAACTCTTTTTTGCACTGATCGCAGATCGCAAAATCGGGCAAAATCGGATTAAATTTACGCCCCTCTTTGGATTGTGTGATCTTAAAATCAGTAAAATTCTGCGTAAAATCTTGTGTATTTAGATCAGTGCGGATAATTTTATCGATACGACAAAGCGGCGGCGCTTCACCGCGAAGGCGCTGCTCGAAAATTTTTAAAATTTCTTCTTCGCGCAGATCTTGCTCGGCGCTTTGCGAATCGCGTTTAAAGCCGTCCAAACCCTGCTTCGCATCTTGCAAGTCGCGCTTAGTATTTTGCAAGTCTTGCAGCGATTCATTCTGAGACATACCGCGCTGCTGCGACGAATTTTGCACGACGAAATTTTGATCCGACGAAGCGGGCAAAATGGAGTCCTGCTCGTTTAGATCGGTCTCGAATAGGTTTGGTAAAAATTTCTCGCTCGCTGCGGCTTGCAAATCATCCGTCAAATCATGCGGCAAGCTCGTCAAATCAGGCATGCCAGCTAAACCATTCGCTAAATCGCGCGACGAGCCGGTCAAATCATTTGGCGAGTTCGGTGCGCTCTGCGGCAAAAAGGAGCTCTTGTTTAAATTTGAACTTGTAAAATTTAGTGATGAGTTCGCGACCTCGTTAGAATCCGACTCGGCAGAATTTAAAGACCGAGCAGCTGATGACGATATTTTCTGCGCTTGAATTTCGTTAGAATTTGGCTCACTTAAATTTAAAGGGGCGGAATTTTTATCAATCGAGCCTTTTTGCGGCTCGGAAAGATCTGCGCAAACGATGATTTTAACGCCCTCGCCGTCATTATAAACTTCGCCTTTTAGCCCCAAATCCACGGCTAGCTTGTAGACGAACGGGCGAAACCCGACTCCCTGCACCGCTCCGAAAACCTCAAATTTAGCTGCTTTCATCCACGTGCTTTCATAAATTATGCGCCGCAGTAGCTGTTTTGCAAGCAAGTTGCGCTCGCAGCGGGCAGATAAACGTACCGAGCGCCTCAAAATATGTTTTAAATTTAATAAAATTTTGATCCTTCGCGCCCGCGCCTTTTGCCGCTTTTTTAAAATTTCTCGAGGTCTCATTTGCGCTAAGCTTAGTCCATATGGCGCAGCTATCGGCACCGCAATGCCCGCGCAACTCGCCGTTTTGCGAATAAGGTTTTGAAGCTTTGCCGAAAATTCGCATATACACCCGATCTAGCGAGCTTGAAGCGCGAATTCGTCGCTAAAACTCGCGTCAAAATTTTTGCAAAGCTTAAGCATCAAATCTGCAAATTTGTGCCCGCTAAACATCGCGCCGCCGAAGATCAAAACGTCAAAATCCTCTTTGCGCTCATCCGCCAGATCGCTTAAGAAATAGCCCAAACTATCGAAAAATCCGAACGCAAACAGCTTCTCATTGGCGCCTGCGAGCGCATAGCTCATCGCCGAACGCAAAATTTTATCCGCTTGCACGCAGCCGCGCTCATCGGTGCAAAAATCAAGCCGCACCCCTTTGCCGCCCGCAAAATCCTCCGCAGCCGCCATCAAAAACGCCGCATCGCGCCCCCAGATAAGCTGTGCGGCGACGCTAAAGATGCTGTGAAATCCCGCGTTTGCGCTTTTTAAAATTTCATCGATTTTTGCGGCGTTTACGTTAAATTTGGCGCTGAAATTTTCAAACAGCTTCGCGCCCGTCTCATCTGCGCAAATTTGCGCCTTAAGCTCGTCGAAGCTGCGCGGCAGATCAAATTTCAGCAGAATTTTCTTAGAGCTTTCGCCATAAATTGCGATCTCATCGTCCGTGCCCACGCCCAAAAAGCAGCGCAAAACGCGTTTTTTGGAGTCATTGAAAATCCCTTTTTCGCGGCACGTAAGCGCAAAAAGAGCGGAGTTTTTGTCGTTTGAGTTTTTCAGATAAGAGCTTGCGCTGCCGCTTAAAAAATCCTCGTTTTGCACGATCAAAAAGCCGTTTTGTAGCGGCGCGACCTTAAAAATTTTATCTTTCTGCGCCGCGCTTTCGCATTTTGCGCTTAAAAAATAGATCCCGTCGCTTGCCAAAGCGCGCCCCAGTGCAAACACGAATATGTCGCCCGCAAGCTTTACGTCAAAAAATTTAGGCGCGTCCTCGTGATTTTTTCTAAAGATTGCATTGGTTTTTAAGCTTATGAGCGGCTTTTCGAAGGCTGCGAGCGCGATTTTGCTCTTTTCGTCGCTCACAAAAATCCCATCCAGCGCGCCCACTCCTGCGGCTATCAGAAAATCGGCGCTAAAATCCACGTCTGCCTTGAGCGTGAAAGTTGCGCCGCCGCGCTCGATCTGAACCTGCTGAACATGAAATAAGTTTATGCGGCAAAACTCTAGTAAGCGGGCAAAATTTTCCCTGCTTACCGCTTCAAATTTGCCGTCATGAAGTACGCCGGCACCGCTTATTATCCCGAATTCGTTTTGAGACGGCTCGGCGTGAGCGAGGTATTCTTTCATCACTCGCGGAGTGAAGTTATTAAATCTAGCGGTGTTGTGGGCGTTTGAAATTTCATCCTCTAAAAATTTACTTATATCACCCGAGGAGGTATCTTCAAACGTGCCGTTAAATTTCAGCGCTTTTGCTTCGGCGCCGTCCTCGTCCACCACGCGCACGGAGGATTTTGCCAAAAATATGGAGTTTGGAATCAGAGGCATCGCCTCGTCGCTAAATTTTAAAATTTCATCCTCGCCGCCGCGCACGAAAAGGCTTATTAAGCTCGCCTCTTTTTTTAGGCAAAACTCCAGCGTGCTTTTGCGAGCATAAAACAGCAAGAAGTGCGCTATCAGCGCGTTTTCATTAAGGTAGTTAAACTCATATGCTACTATCATCTCGCCCCCTTTTTGCAAATCGATCCGCGATGTCTTGGGCACTAAGATCGGCGATTTTTTCATGCGCGAAGCCAAGATCCGATAGGTACTTAAGCGCCGTTTTTTCCATGATTTTTGAGGACTCTAATATCACGGAGCTTAGCTTAAAGCTCGCCTCCTCGATGCGCCGCGGCACGACAGCTAGAATTTTAACGTGAGGCAGATCGCCGCAAAGATCCATCATCTGCAGGGTTTGAAGCATTTCGACCTCGTGTGCCGAACCGCTCCAGCTGATCTGCTTAGGCATCGCGTCGTAGTCGAAAAAATACACCTCGCCGCCCTTTGCGCCGTCCGCGTCTATGCAATCTACGAGCAAAATTTCATCAAATTCTGCCATCGTAGGCATCAAAAAGCTAGCCAAAGTCCCGCCGTCGATAAAGCGGATCTGATCCACGCTCCGGCTCGGCGCGGCGGGATTTTCGGCAACGAGGTTCGCATTAATAGAGCCTTGCGCTGTGGAATTTATGACGGAATTTTGCAAAGTAAAATTTGAAGCGGAATCCTGCTTTGCAGAATTTTCTGAAGTAGAATTTCGGTTTAAATTTACTGTCGCGAAATTTTGCTTAAAGATAGAATTCTCATCCGCAAAATTTTGCAAGGAGTCGCGCTCTATGGAATTTTGCGAGGTAGAATTTTGTATCGCAGAGACTTGGGCGGAATTTTGCATGAAATTCTGCGCCGTTAAATTCTCACCCGCCATAGAATTTCGCGCGCTAGCTTTAGGATAAAATTTATAGTTCTGCGCGAGCGCGCGGACGAAGTGCACGCCTATGCCCTCGTCCGCGTAGATGACGTTGCCGATACCTAGTACCAGCACCCTCAAGCGTGCTCTTCCTTTTTAAATTTATAGCCGCTTACGATCGCATCCATCGCGCCGTCCCTACCCTTGACGGCGTTAAAGACCGCCATATAGACGTGGATCGGCACGAAGATTATGATGATATTCATGCAAAGATGGTGAATCATTCGTACTTCGCTTAGACCGCCCATCGCAGCTTCCAGCGGGCGTAAGAGCCCGTATAGCGCACCGCCTAACCCTTCGTGATAGACATGCACATATAATATCATACCCGTTAGGCAGATTACGAACAGCACTAGATAAAAGCCCAGATAGGAGATGAACTGTAGCGGGTTATAAACGCCGCGAAGATGCGGGTGCTCGCCCAAAAAGATATAGTATTTGATCTGAGCTATCCATACGCGCGGGCTAAAAAAATCCTTGATGCTTAAAAGCTCTTTTCTGCTCTTTTTGTCGAAGAAGAAAAGATAAGTTTTAAAGATCGCCGCGCCGATCATCGCAAAGCCGAAGATCAGATGCACGAATCTAAATTTAGCCTGCATGAAAAGCACCGGCTCGGGACTCACCTCGGGCGCGGTAAAAACAAAAGCGATATAATATCCGGTAATCACCAAAATCGTAATGCAAAGCGCACGCAGCCAGTGAGTGAGCCTAAGGCCGATTGAGAACTCGTATTCCGCAAATCTTTTTTTCATCGTTTATCCTTTGCTGGGATCTACCCTATAGCAGCCAAGCTCCGCCCCTTTAGCGTCCATCACGTGCACGGCGCAGGCTATGCAAGGATCGAATGAATGGATGCGGCGGATGATCTCTAGCGGTTTGGAAAGATCGGCAAGCTTAAGTCCGATCAAGCAGGATTCATAAGCGCCCATAGCGCCGTCTTTATCTTTAGGAGTGGCGTTCCAAGTAGACGGCACGACCGCCTGCCAGTTTTTGATGACGCCCTTTTCGATCCTGCACCAGTGACTAAGTGCGCCGCGCGGCACATGACCGATATAGCGACCTTTGTATTCTTTAGAGTTATCGATTACATATTTTGCGCAGGTCTGCGTATCGCCGCTTTTGATGTTTGCGATCAAATTTTCTAGCGCAATCAGTCCGTTGTCGGCTACGACTTTAGCCTCGATCATACGGCACGCCGTTCGTCCAAGCGTCGAAAATACCGCCTCAAGCGGCAAGCCGGCATCTTTTAGGAATTGATCCACGACCTTTACTACGCGCTCGTTTTTCTTGGCGTAATTTACTACGATATTTGCAAGCGGTCCTACCTGAAGCGGCTTGCCGTCGTAGCGCGGAGCTTTGATCCAGGTGTATTTGCCCTGGGTATCGAGCACCTTCGTATGCGCTTCTTTGCCATGCGCGTCGATGCTCTGTCCGTCCTGAAGACCCGTATAATTCGGCTCCTGCTCGCCGTCGTAAGGATGAAGCGGCGCATCGTTTTTATACCACGCATGCGTTGCCTCCTCGGTGATCTTGTTCTCATCCAGCTCCAAAACCTTGCTAATATCGCCGTCAAGGATCATGCCGCTTTGAAATAGCCATTCGTTCTTTGAAAGCTGGAATTCTTGATGAGTCCATAAATTTGCCACGCCGATATCATTTAGCACGCTAGGCTCGTTGCCGTAAGCCTTCGCAGCCATTACTAGATCAGGATAGTAGGCGCGATTTACGAAGTCCGCGACCTCTTTAAATTTAGACATATATTCACCCAGTCTTGCAGGGCTTAGGATATCCATCACGCAGGTTACGCCGCCTACGGTAAGGCTTTGCGGATGAGGCTGCTTCGCACCGAATATCGCCATCATCTGAGCCGCCGTGCGCTGAATGCGCAAACATTCAAGATAGTGCGAAAGAGCGATTAAATTTTGCTCCGGGCTAAGCTTATATGTTGGGTGGCCGAAGTAGGCGTTGGCAAAAGGTCCCAAAGCGCCTTTCTTAACGAAAGCGCCCACGCGATCTTGCACCTCTTTTAGTTTATCCGCACCGCACGCATAAGGGATGTCGCAGTATTTAAACGCCTCCTCGCTCGCCTTTTTAGGATCGGCGCTAAGAGCGCTTACGACATCCACGAAATCAAGCCCGTGGAGTTGATAAAAATGCACCGGATGATCGTGCAAAAACAGCGCGTTAGCCATCAACGTGCGCGTTAGCAAGGCATTTAGCGGCGGAGTGATGCCGAGGGCGTTTTCTACCGCGACGATGCCCGCTTTGTAGTGCGAGAAGGTGCAGACGCCGCAAATTCTTTGCATAAAAAATCCCGCGTCGCGCGGATCTCTGTTTTTTACTATAGTCTCAAGTCCGCGCCATAAAGTGGAGCTGCTATAGGCCTCGCGGATGACGTTTTCGTCGTCTACTACAACCTCTATTCTTAAATGTCCCTCTATTCTGGTTATCGGATCTATTACGATTCTTTGCGACATGATTATTCCCCTTTATCTTTCTTAAATGACGCAATCGCCGCGTGTGCCGCTACCGCAACACCCGTGATCGCTAAAATTCCGACACCTATCTTATCTGCGGTAGCATCAGCGCCGAGCCCGCCGAAAACGCTTTCGTAAAGGCGATCCGCTAAAGGCTCCTCAAAAGGTCCCATATGATCCCAAAAATCAGGTTCCGAGCAGCCTATGCAGCCGTGACCGGCCTGTACCGGCCAGCTAGTGTGGGAGTTGAAGCGCTCGCGCGAGCAGTTGTTAAACGTGTAAGGACCCTTGCAGCCTACTTTATAAAGGCAGTATCCATCCTTCGCGCCCGCATCGCCGAAGCTTTCTACAAACTCGCCCGCGTCGAAATGCCCGCGGCGCTCGCATAGATCATGTATTCGCAGCCCGTAAGCCCATTTAGGCCTGTTATAAACATCCAAGCTTGGAAGCGTGCCGAAAAGGATAAAATTTAGCACGTTGCCGACGATATTTTTTTCGCTAGGCGGGCAGCCCGGGACGTTGATGACGGGTTTGTTTATGATTTTGTCCAAACCTACGGCGCCGGTCGGATTCGGGGCCGCGGCTTGGATACCGCCGAAGCTCGAACAGGTGCCGATCGCAAATATCGCCGCAGCGCCTTCGGCAGCGTGCTTGCAGTGCTGAGCTCCGCTTTTGCCCTCAGGACCCACAGTTAGGAAAAATTCATTCTCGCCGCTTGGGATTCCGCCCTCGACCATTAAGATATAGCGCCCCTTATATTTTTCGATCGCGCCCTCTAAATTTTCCTCGGCTTGCCAGCCTGCGGCAGCCATTATCGTTTCGTGGTATTCGAGGCTGATGTAATCGAATATGAGACTGTCGATCGTAGGCGTATCGGTGCGAAGTAAGCTCTCGCTACAGCCCGTGCACTCCGCCATATGAAGCCAGATCACAGGCAAGCGATCCGCAAGCTCCGCCGCTCGCGCCACGCTCGGCGCAAATGCAGCCGGAAGCCCTAGCATCGCGGTCATCGCTCCACTCCATTTCATAAAATCGCGGCGCGAAAAACCCTTGCTCTTAAGCCTTTCTTGTATGCTCTCCTCTGCTTTTATTCGCGGCAAACGCTCAACGGCATCAAGTCTAGCCGAAATTTGAGCCAAATCAACCATAATGTCCTCCTGAAATTTAGGATATTTTTAAATAGCATTTTATCAAAATTTAGAATTCATGCACCTTAAATTTCGTTAGATTTAATTAAAATTTTATATTTATTCGTTGTCTAATGG
The DNA here is from genome assembly GCA_963528355.1 of uncultured Campylobacter sp. Classification (GTDB taxonomy): domain Bacteria; phylum Campylobacterota; class Campylobacteria; order Campylobacterales; family Campylobacteraceae; genus Campylobacter_B. Next base: position 137,185 of record CAURUZ010000002.1, on the reverse strand, counting down.
GTTTTAAATTAAAAAATAAAAGGCGGATTAAAATTTGCTCGGTGGGCGAAACGTTAAATTACGGCAGAAAAAGCGTTAAATTTTACGAAGCATTAAAATTTATAAAGCAGTGAAATTTTATCCAAGAATTTTATAGTGGCGAAAAGCAGTTCAAGATAAAGCAGGCGTAGGTCGGATGATTTTGTGAAATACTCGCAAGGCGCACTACGTGTGCACCGCAGCGAAGTATTTTTGTAAAATCATCCGTTAAATTTTAGAAAATTTCCAAAGATCAGCTTACCAATCTCGTTGCATCTTGGATATTGATATTTAGTCCAAGCTGTTCGTTGCTTAGCCCGAGAGCAAGCCCCACAAGCTGGGATAGGTGGATGATCGGCTTTCTTACTTTAGAATTCCTTGCTTCTTGGTATCGCTCCTGATAGATATCAAGCTGCATCTGGCATAGCGGACAAGGTGTAACTACGACGTCGGCACCGTGCTCGGCAGCGTCATTTACGATCTCGCTTGACATTTTAGATACCGATTTTACCGCAGGATAGCTAGCGTGAAAGCCGCAGCAATCAAGGCGCTTTTCAAAAGGCACGATCTGAGCACCAAGTGCGCTAACTACCGCTTCAAAGCTTTTTGGATTGGTTGAGCTCTCCTTCTTAAGCTCGCGCTCCGGTCTTAATGAGTGGCAGCCGTAAAATAGAGCTACTTTTAAGTTTGTTAGCGGCCTCGTGACCTTAGCTTTTAACGTGTCTAAGTTTTGATATAGCACCCAAAGCAAGCTCGTTATCTCGGTACTTCCCTGATACTGCATACCGCCCTCTTTTAAAAAGGTATTGATATAGCTTTTGGCTCCCTTATCCAAAGTTAGCTTTGCTTTAGTTAGAGTTAGCATACAGGTGGAGCAGGTAGTTAACAGAGGCATATTCATACCCTCGGCTAGCGCGATGTTTCTGGCATTGGCCACTAGGCTTGCCATGGGATCGACGCATTGAGCTTGACTAGCTCCGCAGCAGCTCCAACCTTTTATCTCGTGAAGTTTAATACCCAGCACCGGAGCGATCGCTTCAAGTGAAATTTTAGATTCCTTTGCGGCTTGACTTAAAACGCAACCCGGGAAAAATGCAAATTCGTTATTCATCCTCTCCTCCTTATTCTATCTCGCCGCTAGCCTGAGCCTTACGCGCGGCCTCTATCATCTTAACGAGCCCTGCATGTCCCTCGATCTCCTCTTCGCCGAAAGCATGAAGAGGATTCATCTTGCCTGCCATCATCAAATTTGCCGCTACGTCCATCTTGCCCATATTTGCAAATACGCCTTCGCTTCTTAAAGCGAGCTTGATCTCGTTTAGCCTTCCGCTTCCCTCTACGATATCTAGCAGGAATGCCTCTGCGTGAGCTGGACCGCTTCCTGCGGTTAAGCCCTTTTTCATCGCTAGAGCGCGAAGTGCGGTGATGTCGCTTTGAGCGCTTATGCCTTTAGGACAGCGATCGGCGCACTCTTGGCAGTGTACGCATAGCCATAATCCGTTTAGTACCGCAGGCTTTAGATGAGGCATAGCGTCCTTGCTTCTTGAATCAAACGCGGCGCGGTTAGCATGCGTAAAAACAAAAGGTTGCATATAATCGCTCGCATCGGCTCCAAGCTTATTGCATTCGCTAGCGCAGCAGCCGCAAAGTATGCAATCCCACTGCTTTTTGATGCGCTCCATCTGCTCAGGGCTTTGTTTACAGCCCTTTTCGGCACTAAATTCTTTCTTAGGCGTAATGGTTGGTTTGATCTTCCTTAAATTCTCGATACTAGGCTCCCAGTCCACCACTAGATCCGAAATCACTCGGAAATTATTTAGCGGAGAGATCGTAAAGCTATCCGGGTTCTCATACTCCGCAAGCAAAGCCTCCATCTTGGTATCGCAGGCGAGATATGAGTGCCCGTTTACCCTCACGGCACAGGCTCCGCATATCGCCATACGGCACGCTGCGGTAAAATTTAAAGTGATGTCTAAATTTTGCTTAATAAATTGCAAAACTCCAAGCAGGGTCTTTCCTTTGATCTGCTCCAAACTTAATTCGTAGGCTTGCTTATAATTTTTGCTTCCGTCGAAGCGGTCTATGATAAATTTCATTGAGGTTTCCTTCCGTCAAGAGAGAATTCCGTAACGACGACCTCTTTGTAGCCCAAGCTTAGCTCGCCTGCGTCGTTCATCGTCACGATACTGTGCTTTAAAAAATTTTTATCGTCGCGCTTCGGATAATCCTCTCTGGTATGCGCGCCGCGGCTTTCCAGCCTCTTTTGCGCAGCCAAACACGCACAACGCGCAAGCAGGATTAAATTTCCAAGCTCGACGTAGTCGGTAAATGCGGTATTCATAACCGGATTTGCATCCGCGACGTGCAGTTCGTCGTAGCGCGCCCTGATACCCTCTAAATTTTGCGAAAGCAGATCAAGCTTTTCGCCGGTTCTAAAGATACCCATATTGTCCCAAAGCTGCGCGCCTAACTCTTCGCGTAACTCATACATCTCGTTTACCTTGCCCGAGCCGTTTGCGATCTGCTTAAATTTAGCCTGCCATTTTTGCGCCAGCTCGCTCGCTCTTTTACCAGAGCCGAAGCCCTCCTGCTTCGCGGCATAATCCGCTGCGCCGAGTCCTGCGAGCTTGCCCGTTACGACGGCGTCGGTCAAAGAATTTCCGCCCAAGCGGTTTGCTCCGTGGATCGAGATGCAAGACGCTTCGCCCGCAGTGTAAAACCCTGAAATTTTAGTGCTCATATCGTCAAATTTAGACACTTCAATGCCGCCCATCGAGTAGTGTGCGGTCGGACGAATTGGAATCGGCTGTTCGATTAGATCGATACCCTCAAACAAAATGGCTGTGTGTCTGATCTTAGGAAGGGCTTTTAAAATTTTATCTTTTCCGAGGTGTCTTACGTCAAGCAGCACGTATGCGCCTAGCCCCTCGCCGTATCCCCTGCCCTCGCGAATCTCGGTTTCGATCGCGCGAGCTACGACGTCGCGCGGCGCAAGCTCCATCTTTTCGTGGTAATTTTTCATAAAGCGCTCGCCTTTGTTATTGAGCAGATATCCGCCCTCGCCTCGCGCAGCTTCGGTAATGAGCGCGCCGCCGCTTTTGATACCGGTCGGATGAAACTGCACCATCTCGGGATCGCTAAATCCAAGACCCGCGCGCAGTGCAGCCGCGATACCGTCGCCGGTAGCGATATAAGGCACCGAGGTGCGGTTGTAAAACATCCTCGTATATCCGCCCGTTGCGATTACCAAGGCTTTGCAAAGCACGGGATAAAAATCGCCGGTTTGGATATTTCGAAGCACGACGCCCTCGCATTTGCCCTCAGGCGCGCTGATCTCAAGCAACTCGTGATCAATTAGAAATTTCACGCCGTTGCTGACCGCATCGTCAAAACAGGCGTGCATCAAGATATGACCCGTCTTATCGGCGGAGTAGTTGCATCGCTTTTTAGACGCGCCGCCCATAAAGCGCTGTGCTACGCCGCCCGGGACGCCGCTTTCTTTGCCGTCCACGCCGCCGCTAGCGTTTCTGGAAAACAGCGTGCCGATGTAATCCATCTCGGCAATCGTAGGGCCCGCAAGCTCGCAAAATTTAATCGCGGCGTCCTGATCTACGAGATATGCACCGCCCTTTACGGTGTCGTAGGCGTGAAGCTTGTATGAATCGCCGTTTGCGAAGCTCGTAACGCCGTTGATACCGCCTTCCGCCATACAGGTGGCGTTGCGCGAAGGCATCATCTTCGTAGCTACGACGACGCTAAGATTTGGATTGCTCTTTCTTACCGCTACGGCTGCGCGCAGACCCGCGCCTCCCGAGCCGATAACGAGTACGTCCACACTAGGAAGGCCGCCTTCATTGCCGCCGTCTGCGCTTTTACTTTTGTCGGTATCCACGCAGCCGCTAAGGCTAAGCGCGCCGACGCTGATACAGGCCGATTTTAAGAAATCGCGTCTGTTGAAATTTGATTCGCTCATTTTCCTCTCCATTTTAGAAATTCTTAGCTTAAGTTTAAAGTTCTAAACTAAAAACGTAATTTTAGTTTCATTTTTAACATAAGTCAAATATTATTTAGTGTATCATTTCATAAGAATCAAATTATCAATTGGAGAGGCTAAATGAATTTGCATCGCATGGAGCTAGTATTAAAAGTAGCAGAATTCCGTAGCTTTACTAAGGCTGCCGAGGCACTTAAAATCCCGCAGCCGTCGCTATCACAGAGCATTTTATCACTGGAACGTGAGCTTGGAACGCAGCTTTTTAACCGCACGAGTAATCCCATTTCGCTTACGCGCGCGGGAAAAATTTACGCTAGTAAAGCAAAAGTAATTTTTGACGCCATAAACGACCTAAAAAGCGATATCTCTGAAATAAGCGGCGTAAAAAATGATAAAATTCGCATCGGTTTTTCGCAAAACGGCTATAATCTACTGCCGTCGCTACTACCGATGTTTTGCAAGAAATTTAAGGATTCGGATCTACAAATCACGCAGTTTTCTTCTGCGCTTAGCATTCGCGAAATGCTACTTCAAGGTAATCTTGATGTCGGTATGCTGATACTGCCCATCGATATGAGTGGGCTTGACGGGGTTAAAATTCTAACGCAAAAAACCTATGTCGCTCTAAGCTCCACCCATCCACTCTCGCTTGAGTTTAAAAACGAATCTGTTCCCAAAATTGACATTTCGCGCTTAAAAGAGGAAAGATTCATCCTGCCTAATCAAAGCCTAAGAAGCGCCGAGCAGATAGATGCATTTTTTGCTGCTGCGGGATTTGCGCCGAAAGTGCTATGCCGTACGGAGACCTTTGATATCGCCAATGCTATCGTCGCAAGCGGCGCAGGAGCGTGCTTTAGCATACCGCAGATGATAAAAGATGATAAAGCGAGCAGGATAAAGCTCTTTGATGTAGGCGCGCGTGAGCTCGATAATACGCTGATAATTGCCTACAAAAAAGGCAAACGTCTAAACCATCTAGCGCAGGCATTTATCAAAACTGCACGTAAAATTTCTAATGAAATTTAAAATTCATATCTCGCAACGATAAATGAGAGATTGAGTTTTTGCAGCACTTTGCCCTTCTTTTAGCTTTTGCATAAAAATTTTAGAGTAGATTTCGCCCAAACTTGGGATGAAATTTCAAACTAAGCTTAAATTAGAATTTTGCCAATAGAATTTTTTATTGCTAAAATTTCACTCACAATTTACGACGGATTTAGCGCGAAATTCTAATTTTTCACTCCGCTTAAAATATCCAAATCCTTGTTATACACCTTGGTATCTACTTCAAAAATTCCAAGCAGCGTGTGAAAAAGATTATCGTGCGAAAAAGCGTCGTCCTTATGCGATTTAAGTGCGCTTAGATCGTATCTTTCGCGCATTTTTCCCTCACCTAGCCAAACAATCGCACCGATATGCTTTTGCGCCTCGGGAGCGAAAAGATAGGGCATGCCGTGCAGATAAACGCCGCCCTCGCCGAGGCTCTCGCCGTGATCACTCATATAGATCATCGCCGTTTCGTACGTCTTAGAATATGGTTTTAAAAATTCTACAACCTTGCTTAAAAAATAATCCGTGTATAAAATCGCGTTATCGTAGGCATTTGAAATTTCTTGCTGCGAGCAGTTTTCAAGCTCGTTATCGCGGCAAACGGGGCTAAATTTTTCAAATTCTTTCTTATAGCGCTTGAAATACGCAGGCCCGTGATTGCCCATCTGATGCAGCACGATTAATACGTCTTTGCCCGCGTTTTCGGCGACAAATTTATCAAGCCCCGCAAGCATCCCCTCGTCCCTGCACTCTACGTCGCAGATCGGATTATTTTGCGGAATTTTAAAATCCTGATATTTTACGCGCAGCGCCACACCTTTGGAATCGGAATTGTTATCGCGCCACAAAATTGCCATATCATCAGCGCGGTTTAGTATGTCTAATACGTTTTGCTCCTCCGCAGCCTTTTCGACGCTAAATTCCTCGCGATTTAGCAGCGAAAACATGCACGGCACGCTTTGCGCCGTCGAAGTGCCGCAAGAATGGGTATTGCTTAGGCTTACGACACCCTGCTCTTTGGCTAGTAGCGGATTAGTATCCCGCTCGTAGCCGTTTAGCGAAAATCTATCCGCTCTCGCCGCTTCGCCCACGACTACGACGACGAGCTTTTTTGGACTTGTGGAATTTTCATCGATATGCGCGTCCGTAGCGATTTGCATCAGAGGCTGTGAGCCCTGCTTTTTAGATTTTGCGGCAAATTTAACGCCGCTGTAGATCCAATATCCGGGATTTGCGTAGCTGCGTAAAATTTTATGCTCTCTGAAAAATGACGCATAGTATTTGCTAAATCCAAAAAGCAGCGCCGCGATGATTATTATGCAAATGCCCGCTGTTTTGAGCTTAGCTAAAATTTCAAATTTAAGCGGGCGGTAGCTAACGTGCGAGCGAGCAATCAGCACGCAGGGCAAAATGCCCAACACCAGCACATAAATCGCTAGTCTCGGGCTAAAAAGATCTGCTGACTCGGCAAAGTTCGTCTGGGCTGCGTTACGGATCATCTCCGAATCGATTACAACATTATAGCTATCCATGAAATACGCCGTAAACGACGAAATAAAAAAGCAGATCATCAAAATCGGCTTGGTCGTATAACGCGAGCTAAAAATCGTAAAAAATAGCGTCAGAAAAGCGATCAAGGCCGCCGCGTCGCAGACAAGATAGATAAAATTTAGCCCCGAAATTCCGTAGGCATTTATGATATTTTTAAAAAACGAGAAGTTAAAAAACGCCACAAAAGCAAGCGAGCTTAGAAAAATAAGTTTCTGCTGCGACGGATTTTTAAAAAAGCTAGGCACGAAGCGTTCCTTGAGATAAAATTTCAAGTTGAAATTTTACGGCGTTTTGGTAAATGCTCGGAAATTCCGCGCTTCGTATCTCACAAATCGCAGCAAAATTTTTGTGAAATTTTAAAATTCTTCGCGCATTCATCTTAACTTCATCTTGAAGTTTTAAAATTGAGCCATCCAAAATAAAATTTGGAAATAAAATCAAAAGGATTAAAGATGAAAAATCTTAAAGCTTTAGGCGCACTCGCCGCTACATTCGCCCTTGCAGGCGCATTAAACGCAGGAAGTTTTATCGAAAAGGACGCTAAAGTTTCATTCGATCAAGCAATAGGGATCGCGCAGCAAAACTTTGGTGACGCGACTATAAAAAGCGTAGAAATCGACGATGAGCACGGAAGGCTCGTCTATGAGATCGAGTCATATAAAGAAGGTAGCGAAAACGAGATCAAAATCGACGCTCAAAGCGGCGAAATTTTAAAGACTCAAACGCAAAATAAGCTAAAGCCTAGTAAAATTGATTATTCGCAGGTCAAAATAAGTGCCGCAGACGCTCGCGCCAAAGCACTTAGCGTAAACGCCGGCTGGGATTTTCGCGAGGTTGACTTAGAAAGCAACGGCGGTAAGCCCGCATACGAAGTCAAACTGCGTCAAGGCATGAGCAAAAAAGAGGTGCTAATCGACGCCGCTACGGGCGAGCAGATCTCGCAGCGTCAAAAATAAGCAAAGGTGCGAGATGAAAAATCAAAGCTTAAAGGGTGGAGCAGATAACTCCACCCAAACTAGTGAGACTTTGGACACTAGGGATTTTAGCATAAACGAAAACGCTGATGCTATAACTTATGGCGCCCAAAATGCAGGCGCGGCTAAAAATTTAGATGAAAATGCGCAGGATTTTTCGGCAAATTTAGCAAGCGAAACAAGCGAGCGGAATCTCGCGCCCTGCGAGCAAAATTCTAAAGATTTTTCCAGCGTGGAATGTTGCGAAAATCAAAAAATTTCTGCGGAAGCGAAAGATTATAAGGACGAGCGGGATTCTTCGCAGACGCAAGACTTATCAAGTGCGCAAAATTTCGCTAGCGAGCAAAATTTCGCCGATACACAAAATTTTTCTGATACAAGTAATTTCGCAAGCGCGCGAGATTCTGCCAGCGCAGCAAGCTGTGCGGAGGTTTGTAATTCTTGCAAGCCAATGCTTTGCAACCGCTGCAAACGCGAAATCGCTAAGCAAAATTTTAAGCTTGGCTGCGTAGGATTTGGGCTTTTTGCGCTAAATATCGCAGCAGGCGCACTAAATTTTTTAGGGCGGTTAGGAAGCGTAGCGGATAAAAAGGCAAGCGAGATTAGAGCTAGGCAAAAGGCGCCTGCAAATTAGTGCAACTCCCTAACGCTACTGAAATTTAGCGGTGCTTAAAAGCGAGCAGGTTTACACATCCAAGGCGCCGCAAAAATTTATACGTTTTTGGCTAAAATGGCGGATTAGAATTAGCAAAATTTTAAAGGAGCACTTTGAGAATTTTACTTGTCGAGGATGAAAAAGATCTAAATCAAATCATCGCAAAATGTCTGAAAAAGGACGGCTACAGCGTAGATTGCGCCTTTTGCGGCAAGGAAGCGCTAGAGTTTTTGGATGTCGCGAAATATGACGCTATCGTGCTTGATGCGATGATGCCTGTGATGGACGGCTTTGAGTTTTTGAAGGCGGTGCGGGCGCGCAGACTGGGCACGCCGGTTTTATTTTTAACTGCGAGGGGCGCCAAAGAAGATATCGTCGCAGGGCTTGATATGGGCGCAGACGATTATATGGTTAAGCCCTTTGATTTTCGTGAGCTTTTGGCGCGACTTCGCGCAATTATCAGGCGTAAAAACGCTACTGCGGATAACGAAATTATCATAAGGCAAGTGCGCCTAAATCTAAGTAAAAAATCGGTCGTCTGCGCGGGCGAGGTAGTGGAGCTAACGGGTAAGGAATATAGAATTTTAGAGCTTTTGATGCTAAATCGCGGTGCGATTTTAAGCCGCGAACAAATCGGCGAGAGCATTTGGGATTTTAGTGACGAAGCAAGCTCTAACGTCATAGATGTTTTAATCAAAAATATCCGCAAAAAGCTAGGCGAGCACGGCGATATAATAGAAACAAAGCGAGGGCTTGGCTATGTCGTGGCAAGATAGCAAGATTTGGATTAAAATTTCGGCGATTGCGAAGCAGATTTTTGCCGCTACGGCGCTTTTCATATTAAAATTCGTGCGAAATTTTAAACAGAATTTTACGCATAACTTTGCGTGTTTAAAGAAAAGCTGCAAGAAAAATCCCACGCAAAATATTAAGTTAAACCAGACGCTAAATTCTACTCAAAGCCAGGCGTCAAATTTTAAACGGAATTCCACGCAAAATCCGGCATCAAATTCCGCGCCAAATTTTTCTGCTACAGGCGCAACACCCGATCTAGCGCAAAATTCTAATAGCGTCCTCGCGCAAAGTCAAGAACAAAATTTCGCGTCTAAAATCACAATACAAAATTTTGCTCAAGTCTTATCTAGAGTATTTACAACCGCTAAGGAAAATTTTAGCTCACACGCGCTACCTATCAGCCTACGCGTGACGCTTTATTACAGCGTATTTATTTTGGCGCTTGCAGGCGCTATTATCGGCATTTGCGGCTATATTTTAGACGAAGTATCAGGAAGCTCCGTCAGCCAAAAAAAGCTTGCCCACCTAGTGCAAAAAGCCGCGCGCGAGGGAAAATTTAAAAGCTTTGATGACGGTGTATTTTTCTACAAACATGACGGACAAGGCGGCGTAATCGCGGGGTTTGTGCCTAAAGGCTTCGATCCTGCGCTGCCGCTTTCGCCTCAAGGCGCGCGCGAGGTGGAGCTTGATGACGACGAGTTTTTCTATTACGACGCGCAGATCAAAGGGCACAGTGCATGGATACGCGGCGTCATCGCAGTTAGCGAGTTTGAGCTTGCGATGAAGCGCGTGATGCTGATCGCTCTTATCCTATCGCCGCTATTTGTGATGCTCGTCATCTACGGCGGCTACGCGATCATAAAAAGAGCGTTTAAGCCCGTGCGTGCTATGTCGCGTATAGCTAGCGAGATCGGAGCTAGCGGCGATTTTACGCGGCGAATAGAACTACCGCGAGGCAAGGATGAGCTAAGCGCGCTCGCAGCTACGTTTAATGAAATGCTAGCATCGCTGCAAAGCGCGTTTGAGCGCGAGCGGCAGCTAAGCGCCGACCTTTCGCATGAGCTGCGCACGCCCGCTGCCGTCATACTGGCTCAAAGCGACTACGCCATTGCCTACGAGCAAGACGCGAGTGAGGCAAAGGAGAGTTTCGCGGTCATCAACAATCAAGCGCGTAAAATTTCGGCGCTAATAGAGCAAATTTTAGAGCTTGCTCGCTTACAGCGTGGCGCGCGTTTGGCACCCGTAAGCTTAAGCAAAATCGCAAGCGAGTGTGCGCAAGACTTTCAACTTTTGTGCGCACAAAAAGGGCTAAGCTTTAGCTCGCAGATAGCCGAGGGCGTGCGCGTAAACGGCGATGAGCTGCTTTTGATCAGGCTGATTAACAACCTTTTAAGCAATGCTTTAAAATTTACGCGCAGCAGCGTCGCTTTAGAGCTTTGTGTCAGTGCAGACGCGTGCGAACTTAGCATAAGCGACGACGGAGAGGGCATTAAGCCTGCTTTGCAAAATAAAATTTGGGACAAGCTCTATCAAATCGAGCGCTCCAGAAATCGCGAGCAAAATAGCGGCGCAGGGCTCGGGCTAGCCATCACCTCACAAATCGCAAAAATCCATGGCGCGCAGATTTCACTACGTAGCAAAGTAGGACGCGGAAGCAAATTTAGCGTAAAGCTTAAGAAAGTTTAGGCGATTTTATGGACTTGGTGGCGTAAAGAAATGCTGGGCGGCGAAATTCTTAAAAATTTTATCGCCTATTGTTGCTTAAAATTTAACGACTATAGCCGTATATAGGGGTGATGGTGTAATTTTAAAATTAGGCCGGCGTCGCCAATAATATCGAATGATTTTTGCGATAGTCGTGCGCTTTTAAATTTAAATGGGCCAAATTTTAAAATTTAGTTTTACCGCGAAATTCTGCGGCGAATTAATAAGACAAGGCGCAGCATTTTACCCTTGGGCGAAGTGATAAGGCAAGCGCTTTAGAGCTTAAGTGGGCCGGTACGGGTAATTTAAGAATTTTGAGGTATGCGGCAAAATAAGCCTTCGCTGAAATTTCACGGCGCAGTATTGCAGGATAAACCTTTGCTAAAATTCTAAGACGCCACATTCGGCTATAGAGAATTTAAATTTAGGAGCATCTAGCGACCGAATAAAATTTAAATACGGAGCAAAAAAGACGGACTTGAGATTTAAGGTCGCCTACATAAGCGAAATTTTGTATTTTTGCCCGCTTCGTCCTCGTAGCTTACGGCGATATAATCAAAACCATTTGCCTTACCTCGCCCCATGAGGCAGCCCCGCCGTTTATTAGTATGACCCTACCGTGCTCGTTGGTCTCGTAGTCGTCGTAGTGGGTGCTATAGCCAAATTTTACGCGGGTCTTGCACGGCGGCAGGTTAAATTTCACTAGCTCGCAGCGGGCTACTTTTTTGCGCCATATTCGTCGCAAAACATCGCGCTTTAGCCGTGCGCAGTGCTATCAAAAAGTAAAATTTCCTCGCCCGTTGTTACGCATTTTATTGCGAACTTGCGAGGCATGAGCTCGTCCTCATAAGTCTGCGGCGATGGACTTTTCTAAATTTTTCGCCCTGCCTAGGATCGTAATCGCCTTGTGCTCGCATATATTTACGCACCTGTAGCAAAGCGTGCACTCATCGCCGAATTGCGCCTTTTTGCAAGCGAGCTTTATGTTACGCATCGGGCAGGGTTTGACGCAGGCTCCGCATCCGTTGCATCGCGATGGATCGAGGCTCGGCTTGCGCTTAGCAAAGGGACTTTTGTCCCAAATTTTCATCCAAAGCCGCTGTCCTAAAAACCCTGCGATACGACAAAGCGCACCTAGCCCCTCTTGCGGCGGACGGCCTGCGATAAGCGCCTTCGCAACGCGTCTGACTTTAGCGTCCGCCTCTTTGATTATGCGCTCGTTTTTCGCTTGCGAGTAGCTAAAAATCGCCACATCGAGGATGAACGCGGGCATTTTGATATGAGCGCCGCCCGTTATGTTTGCGCCGAATTGTTTTAAAACTCTAGCCGCGCACCCTGCCCCGTCGCCGCTGAAAATCTCCATCGTAGCGAGGATGAATACGTTTTTGCCGCTAAAGCTCGCGCCGTTTCGGTAGAGGAAGTCGCGCACGATACGCGGTAAGTCGCTAAAATAGATAGGATATGCCAAAATGACGTCGTTGTGGTGCTTTAAAAGCTCGCCGCAGGCCTCGCTCTCGATCGAGACGCAGACGCCGCCAAGATGAGCGATGAGCCTACTCGCGCAATGCTTCGTGTTGCCCGTGGCGCTAAAATAGATCGCTATCATGCCCGTCTCCCAGACTATACGAATTTCGGTGAAATTTAACCCTTACCGAACGAATAGAATTTTACGTTTCTTTTGCATAAAATTTTAAAATTTAGACGTGACGGCGAAATTTAAATATGCCGTCGCGCCCTAAAAAAGCAAAATCAATTCAGATATTTTCTGCCGCCACCATGCCAAAAACTATACAATCAGCCATGCTCATAGTACCGAGCCTACTTGCGCCGTGAACGCCACCGGTGATTTCGCCCGCTGCATATAGCCCTGCGATCGGCTCGCCGCTAGCTGCGTCGATAACCTGGGCTTTGGTATTGATCTGCACGCCACCCATGCAGTAAAGAATTTTCGGGCTTGTTTGGCATGCATAAAATGGAGCTTTTGATACGTCGATACCGCCTACGTCGGCTTTTGTCAAAGGCTTGCCAAACTCCGGGTCACTTCCTGCTTTGACATAGCCGTTAAAATCCGCGACGGTTTTTAAAAACGGCTCCAGCGGAATTTTATAAAATTTTGCAAGCTCTTCCAAGGTATTAAATTTTTTAATTGAGCCTGCTTCTACACCTTTTGATGTATAGACCGGATTATTTGCATCAACTGCGGCTTGATCGCAGATATTTACGGGATAGTTGTCGTTATTTTCGCTCTCCGCCATGCATTTAAATATCGCTTCGGTTTTGATCTTGCGCCCGGCGTGCTCGTTCATAAAGCGTTTGCCCGTCTTTGGATCGACGGTTAGACCATAGTCGTTAGCGCAGTGATTTGAAAATAGCGCAGAAGTACCAAATCCCTTCTCGCTAGGATTAGTATAAGGATTTAGTTGAATCCAGCTGAGTTGCAAAGGATTCGCCCCTAGCTTCATCGCCGCGATAAGCGCACCTGCGGTAGCGCCGGGTTGGCTTACGGTTTCGATATTGTCTTTTAGATACGGCACCTGCTGAGCGCGAAACCATTTATCCGAGCTGTATCCACCCGCAGCCAAAATGACGCCATCTTTGGCTTTAAAAAATTTTACTTCGCCGCTTTTGTTTTCCCTATCGTCGCTAGAAAGCTGCGGATCGAACTTATATTCTTCGCGACACTTCACGCCTACGACACGGCCGCTGTCATCTACGATGAAATCATCAAATTTAGTACGCTTCTTGATTACGGCATTTGCATTTTCCTCGATCGCCTTATGCATCGGCTGGATGTAGCCCGAGCCGCTAGCATTTTTGGCCTGTACGGCGCGCTTTAGCGAGTGTCCGCTGGCAGATATCACCTTGCCCGAAAACTCCACTCCGATGCTTTTTAGGTATTCAAAAGCGTCGCCTGCACGGTCGTAGATGACGCCTAGCAAATCTACGTGATTTAAATTTAGCCCGTCTTTTAGGCAATCTGCGATGAAAGCCTCCTTACTATCCGTGATGCCCGCGGCTTTTTGGAATTCGTTATTTGGCACCGCCATATTACCGGCGTTAATAACGGAATTACCGCCCGCACGGCCCATCTTTTCGATCATAAGCACTTTTTTGCCGCGCTTAAGAGCCTGAAGTGTCGCCATCGAGCCTGCAAAACCGCTACCGATAACAACAACATCGTATTCTTCGTCAAATTTTACGTCTTTGGCGTTTTGTGCTGCACTTGCACTGCTTGCAGCTAAAGCCAGAGCTCCCGCCGCGCCGATTTTCATAAAATTTCGTCTTGAAATTTCTTGCATTTTTTGCTCCTTGCGTTGAAATTTTATAGATTATACACCCACGTAACGAAATTTAAAATTTAACGTAAAGACCTAGTGATAGAATTTTAAAAATTTAGAAAAGAAATTTTAAAAGTGCAAATTTAAAGCGAATAAATTCCGCTCCGCTAGCCGAAGTTTAGGCGTAAATTTTAAAATTTGACGCACATATTTACTCGCCGCCCGTGCGAAATTTTGCCGCCGCTATAAAATTTTAAAGTGCGCGGTATTTAAATTTAAAACTCGCGCCGCAAAATTTTAAGCGCTTTAAATTTTAAAATGCTTTGAAATTCTACGGCACGCTTTGCGGCTCTGCTTCTAAATTTTAAAGGTGCACATAGTATTTCGGCGCAAAGCACATATCGCTACTTCGCGCCGAAATTTAACAAAACGCGCGTTTACGCCCGCTTCGCGCCGAAATTTCGCGGGCGCTAAATTTAAGCCCCGATTGTTTCGCCCGCGATCATTCCAAAAACCATACAATCAAGGATCGCGTAGGTTCCGAGCCTACTCGCGCCATGCACGCCGCCGGTTACCTCGCCCGCAGCCCAAAGCCCCGGGATCGGCTCGTGAGTAAGGCTCGAGATTACCTGGGCTTTGGCGTTGATCTCGAGTCCGCCCATCGTGTGGTGCACCTTCGGCATCGTGCGGCTTGCGTAAAACGGCGGCTTGGAAACGTCGATGCCGTCTAGCTTATCTACCACTTTGCCGAATTCTGGGTCTTTGCCCGCTTTGACGTAAGAGTTATAATCCGCGACGGTCTTTAAAAACGGCTCCAGCGGCAAGTTATAAGCCTTCGCAAGCTCCTCTAGCGTATCGAATTTCTTCACGACGCCCGCTTCCAGCGGCCTTGATGTATAGACCGGGTTTCGTGCGGCGACGGCTTGAGAGTCGCAGACGTTTACCGGATAGTTGTCGTTTTTCTCGCTCTCGCCGATGACCTTAAAGCAAGCATCCGCCTTAATCTTGCGCCCTGCGTGCTCGTCCATAAAGCGTTTGCCGGTCTTTGGATCGACGGTTAGACCGTAGGTGTTGCAGCAGTGGTTGGTGAAATTTACTGCGGCGCCGAAGCCCTTTTCGTCGGGCGAGCAATACGGAAGGAACTGAATCCATGACGTTAAAAGGGTAAATGCGCCGATTCCGTTTGCCGCTAGCATCGCTCCTGCCGAGCTTCCCGGATGGTTGGTGCTGTCTATGCTAGGCACTACGCGCGGATCTTGGATCTGGCGGTACCATAGATCGCGTCCGTATCCGCCCGAAGCCAGCAAAACGCCGTCTTTGGCTTTATAGCTCTTTTTCTCGCCGCTTTTATTTTCCAGATCGTCGCTAAAGAGCTTCGGATCAAATTTATACTCCTCGCGCGCTTCTACGCCCACGACGCGTCCGCTGTCATCCACGATGAAATCATCAAATTTCGTGCGGGTCTTGATCGTGACGTTAGGATCGTTTTGAAGTTTACCCATCATCGGTTGGATGTAACCCGAGCCCGAGCCGTTGGTTGATTGCAAGCTTCTTGCGACGCTGTGGCCGCTTTCAAAGATCAGTTTATCGCTAAACTCCGCTCCGCAGCCTACCAAAAGATCCACCGCATCGTTGCTGCGATCGAACATCACGCCTAAAAGATCGGTATGGTTAAGCCCGAGCCCGTCTTTTACGGCATCAGCGATAAAAAGCTCCTTGCTGTCTTTGATGCCCTGCGCTACTTGAAATTTATTCATCGGAGCCGCCATATTTCCGCCGTTAATGACGGAATTTCCGCCCGCGCGACCCATCTTTTCTAAGATAAGCACCTTTTTACCGCGCCCGCTAGCTTTAATCGCCGCAGCAAGTCCCGCAAAACCGGTGCCGATGATGACGATATCGTATTCCTCGTCAAATTTGACATCCTTGGCGTTTTGTGCCGCGCACGCGCTACTAGCTCCCAGCGCAAGCGCCCCCGCACCCACTGCGCTAATCTTTAAAAAAACTACGTCTTGATACGTCTTGCATTTGCAACTCCTTTAATTGAAAGTGTATATTTAAAAGAAATGATAACTCGAATTTAAATGTAAGTCAAATAGAACGACGCTATGAATGGATAGTAAAAAGCTATGAAATTTAGGGATTAATATAAAATTTTGAAATTCGGCGGGCGAGCGGAATTAAAATTTTAAAATTTTATCAGGTGCTCGTTTGTGAAATGCTTGTGAACGCAAAAGCGCACTCGGCGCGAAAATCGCAATTAATGCAAAATTCGCGCCGAGCCTTAAAATCGCTAAGCCCTTAGCGAGCGACTTTAAATTTAAGCGTTTGCAGATCGTAATTATTTACTCGCTCGTATTGCATATCCTCGATAGAGATCGCAGGAAGCGCGCACGAACCTGCCATAATCACGTTTATCGGCGTGTAGATGACGCCGGTACTATTATAGCCCTCTTGCGGATCGTAGTAAAAATAGCCGCTTTTCGGGAAGTGAAGTACTCGATCATACAGATACTCCGTATGCTCGATCGCTACGCTATCCACAAAGCCTTCCGGGCGAGCCTGTGCGGCCGAGCCCAAGCGCTCATTTACCGCCTCAAAGCAGCTAGGCATCGCCTCGTCGATCGCGAAATTATACAGATAATGATTCGCTCGCCAGCTGATCTTAGAGTAAATTTTCTGCCCTACTTTGAGTTTGTTTAGATCGACGATGTTGCCGCGAGCATCGAGAAACTCGCGATAAATTTCAACCTTCTTATCTCGGTCGTTATCAAACGGTCTATTTATGCTAAGCGGATTGTGTTTGACCGCAGCGCTTTCATATCCAAATCCCAGCACCGTAAAAAACAGCTCGCCGTTGCCGCTCATCGGCGTAAATTCTATCGAGCCGTCTTTAATCGCGAGTTTGGTATCCAGCGGCGAATTGAAATTTTTCGTCTCGCCGTCGTATTTCAAAGCAAAGCTAATATCTTTTTTCGCGTCCTTAAAATACGCATCAAATCCGCGTATGACGCTCGCTCGCTCCTGCGTATTGTCCGCATCTTTTAGGTTGCGCACGAGCGCGATAGCTGCCTTGCTTGCGCTATCGTCCTTGATGCCCGCCTTGCCGAATGCGTAGAGCTTAAAGGCGGCGTCTCTTATGTCGCTAGCAAACGTCAAGCCCGCTCCGTCTTCGGCGTAGTCATAATCCATCTGGTTTATTTTTTCACGCATGAAGTTAAACTCGGTCGTCATATTGTGCTTTTTAAGTATCGCAGCCATAGCGATGCGAGCCATCGGCGAGTTGTCATAAAGGCCGTTGTCGTAAATGAAATTTATCTCATCGTCATCGAGCTTGCCGTATTGATCTAGCACGAAATCCGCATATACTCGAAGCGTCGCTTGATCTTCGTAGTCTGATTTTAAGGCGCTAAATATCAGCGATCTTTGCTTATTGCTAAGGAATTTATAGCGCGCGTCAAGCTCTAGTAAAACGTCGCTTGCGTAAATCGAAGCGTAGTAATTAGTAACGCCGTGAGCACTCCAGTAGCCGAAATCGCCGTTAGGTTTGAGGCGAGAGAGGATACGATTTGCATGAGCGTTTACGTAGTTTACTACGGTCTGGTTGGAGTCTTTGCGCGCGATATAATCAAGCGCCACCATCTTTGAGGCAAGCTGCTCGGTGCAACCGTAAGGATAGGAGTAAAGCTCCTCCGCTAGGCTAAAAGCGTTAGGCGTAGAGCTGACGTGGGTATAAATTTCTTTATAGCTCGGATCGATTTTGAGTGTTACGGGCTTATCGCCGTAGCTTGCGTGAAATATTTTCGAGCGCGGGAACTGGCTGATTATGTCAAATTCCACGTCGTTGCTAAATTTCTGCCCGTTTGCGTCAAGGTCAAATTTAATATTTGCATCCGCAATATCAAGTGCGCTCGCGGTGAAGTTCGTATGCTTGACCTCAAGCGGTTTAAGTGTGAAATTTGCCTCGCCGCCGCTTATAGCAACCGAAGGAGATGAGCTGATTTTTAAGACCGCCTTTTGCTCCTTATCGGTGGTGTTGATGAGCGTTAGCGGCACGGAAATTTCATCGCCACGCACCATGTAGGTTAGATCGGCGGGCTTTATTATCACGTCGTCTCGAACCTTAGCTTCGACGTTTGCCGAGCCGATCGTAGCCGCCTCTCCGATAGCCATGGCGCTTAGTCGGATCGTGGAGTTAAAATTTTTCGGCATCGCAAGCTCAAATTTCGCCTCGCCGTTTGCATCCGCTTTTGCGATCAGCATTTTGATAAATTTTTTCTGCTTTTTGTTTTCGACCGGGCTTAAATTCCGTTTAGCTTTCGCCATCACGCCGTCGCCGCCGAAGCTTAGCTCTTTAGCAGTAGTTTGATACATGCTAAGATCATCGTAAATGTCAAAGTACCGCAGCGCAAAATACGCGCTAACGTCAAACGCCTTAAATGCATCGAGCTCCTCTTGTGAGACGATATCTAAAATTCCAAGATCGACTGCATAGAGTATGACTTTTGAATTTGGCTCGCTTTTTACGCTGATCTGCGCATTTTGCCCGTTTTTGTAGCTTTTCTCAGCTAGGATTTGCACGCTAGCCTTGTGTGAGCTCGCATCTAGCGCCACCGGCACGTTTGCATAGGCTCTAAGCGGCATCGCAGCGGGTGTCGCGGCGCGCGCGATTACAGCGTTGATGTGTCCTCCAACGAAATTATCCGGCACACTAAGCTCAAATTCCGCGCTACCGCCTTTTATGGATAGAATTTTATAGTCGTAAACCTGCTCTCCTACGAGCGAGATATTTAGCACGCCGCTTTCTACCGGCGAATTGATGACGCCTTTAATTTTATCTCCAGCTTTAACCTTGCTGCTTGCGAGTTTGATTTTAGCGCTTTGCACGTCTTTAGCGTTTACCCGTCCATAATATCCCCAGCCGCTTACGTCCACGCGCACGCCAGCACTCGCGCCGCTTGAGTAATCGTTTGCGACGATTAGATAATTGCCGCCGTTTTGGAATTTGTACTCAAACTCGCGCGCATCGGTGCTAACGGCGCTTACGAGATTAAAGCTTTCTTGCTCGACGTATCTGTTGCCGTCATAAACGTAAGTAAAATCGTCTCGGTAAATTTCAACGTCGATCTTGCCTTTGACGTCGGTTTTGGTTTTGGAATCTAGCAGCGCAAAGCCGAATTTTACGCTATCTCCACTTGAGATAAAGTCCTTGCTCGCGCGAATTCCTACGATACGATCATAAGGCAGATAGCTCAGGCTGCGATATGCGCTTACGTTTTTGCCCTCCTCGGTTACGCTGAAATTTAGTAGAATATTTATGGCGTTAGAGACATTAAGATCAGCTGCTGCCGGCGAGAGTGCAAGCTCCTTTTTACCGGCGGGGCTTAGCGTAAATTCTGCCCTACGAAGCTGCGTAGCGCCCTTTTTCTTTAAGCGATCGTTTAGAAACGAAAAGCCCTCGTAGCCTTTAATTTTTAGCTCTTTTTCATAGGCGTTTGCTTCCAGCGAGCCTTTCAAATCTCCAGCCGGCGCGCCAGCAAGATAGTTTGAGCTTAGCTTTAAAGTTATGATTTCATCCGCGCCATATTCGTCTTTAGCAGTTAAAATTTCATTTTTAATGCGGTTTGGGAGGAAATTTTCTACGCTGAAGCTTTTAGAAGCGATGATTTTGTCCTCATAGATGAGATCTAGGCGGTAAGTGCCGCTTTTCTCGCCCATCAGCTCGTCTATTTTAACGCTGCCGAACTCATCGGTGTTTTGCGCGCGCGTGATGACCACAGTGCCGCTAGGATCGTAAATTTTAAATTTAATCGGCGTATTTTTTAAAGAGCTAAAATCGCGATTTTTCATCACAATCGTGCCTAAAAGCCGCTCATTCGGACTTATCAGCTCGCTTGCAAGATAAACAAACGGACGCTTTGCAGTAATCGTTTTCTCGACGCTTGCTACGGCGTTATTAAACAGCACGAACGCATGCTCATCCCCTTTGCTAATCTCGATAGAGCGTGGATTTTTGGCTAGAATTTCCATATTTTCTAATCGCAAAATTCCATCTCCGTCCGTTTTATCCTCCGCGATTAGCTCATTTTTATCGCTGTAAATTTTAACCTTCGCTCTGCTTAGCTCCTCGCCATTACTAAGCCTAGAAGTATAAATTAGCGCACCGCGCTCAAGCAGCACCACTTGAGCCGTAATGTCGCTAAGATAGGCTACGCGCGAAACCTCTTGCATCTTTTCGCCCACTTTGTAAAACGCCGTGATTTTATAAATTCCATCCTCATAGCCTTTAAAATCCATCGCGATTTTATGCTCCGCAACGGCGTTTTTAGCGCCCCCTATATCAAAGCTCTTAACCGCGATCTCGCTAGCTAACCCACCTACACTATCTTCGTTGCTTTCAAAGTTTAAAAAATACCTAAAATTTTGCTCAGGGACTTTGGCAATCGAAATTTTAACCTCATTTACGTTTGAGCTTTTAAAAGCTAACGAAGCGGATTTTGGGATAAAATTTTTCTCGTCGCTAAAGGCTACGAAAGGCAGCCTGTCGCCCATTTTTACGCTTTGTTTTATCTCGTCACGCAAAATATATGAGCTATCTCCGAAGCCCTTTAGCAGCCTAATCTCGTAGCTTTTATTCGGCATAAACTCGTCGCTTACTATATCTGCATAGTAGTAGCATGAAGGATCGTCGCTTCCGCCATCCTCTTCATCTTCGTCATAATAATAATATCGCGGCTGAGTGAGGCTAAATTTACTCACGCCTGCAATTCTTACGTATTTGGCGGACAGCTCGTCCATATAGTTAGGAAAACACACTCTAGCTGCGAGCGAGCCGTCTTTTAGAGCCGCAGGGCGGATCTGCACGCCGCTTAAATTTGAAGCGTTAATGCTATCGTTAAAAGGCTCCTCGTCCGTGCGCAGCTCCACCGGATTTTGCAGCTTTGCGCCTGCTTTTGAGGTGAGGGATTCTATTTGCAATACGACGTTTTGCGCCTTAGGATCGAAGCTGAATAAAAAATTCCTATCATCGTGCGAGCTAAGCTCGTAGGATATGTCGTTTTGGGCTAAATTCTGCGCGCGATAAATTCTGGTCGCTTGCTGTAGAGCATCCTTGCTAACCGCATCGTTAAATTTAATTGCCACTAACCCCGGACGCAGAAGTGCGATATGCTCGGTGCTAAAAGGCTCTGTCTCGAACTCAAAGCGCACCCCGCGCGCCTCGCACGAATAATTAACCCCGGCGCTAAGCATCGGCTTTGGATAGAGCCTGATTGAGCTCTCGCTCACGCTTTCGTAGGTGCCCGTGATTTTGGGAGTGCATTTTAAGATCTGCTTTTGCGTGACACTAAATCCATTGCCGTCCACCCCGCTAATCTCGTAAGCCCCGCTAGCGTATTTGATCTCTACGCCTGCGGCAAAGCTAGCCAAAGCGCAAAATAGCGCTGCGCTTAGTAGTTTTGTCTTCATAAAATTCCTTTGCAAAAATTTTACGAAATTATATACAAATTAACCTTTTATTTTCTTTCATTTACTCTAAAATTTGCTTTAGCGAAATTTGCATTTTCGTCCAGGCAGCCAAGCTCAAAATCCCCTGCTCCAAGACTTAGCGTAAAAGCCTCGCCGTTAGTGCGCGCAAAATATTCTCCCGTTTTAACTTTAGAATTTACAGGCGCTAGGCTTTGCGTGGTGAAATCGCGTGCCACAAAATTTTGCTGCGAGGAATTTTGATCTGTGAAATTTTTCGCTGTGAAATTTTGCGCCTCCGAATTTTGCTCTGTAGAATTTTGCAAGATAGAATTTTGCGACGCCAAATTTCGTATGGCTGGATTTTCAGCTATAAAATTCAATCCCGCAGAATTTTGCTTCGTAAGATTTTGTGATTTTAAATTCTGTGGCGCTAAATTTTGTCGCATAGAATTTTGTGCTGTAGAATTCTGTTCTACAAAATTTTGCTGTGTTAAATTCTGCTTTAAATTATCTTGCTGCGCCGCGCTAGAATGCTTGGAATCAAAATCCGCGGAATTCTCCCCCGCAAACGCGGTGGAATTTAGCACTATAAACTCCCGCGAACCGCCGCTTAGTCTGATATATACCCGCTCGCCAAAAACCGCCGTGCACTGCACTTTAAGCCGCAAAAAGCCGTCCGCGCCAGTCTCGTAGGTTTTGGCGTTGATATCGTTTAGCACAGGCCTTACGGTGGCAAATTTAGCCGCGCACCTTCCTGTGCGCACCTTTTGCGGATCGACGAGCCCGTGTTTTAGCAGATAAAAAAGCTCGCTCGTGCCGTAAATTTCGCACTCCTCGTTGGGCTCAACTCCATCGATCGTAAGATCCTCGGCGCTTTGAGCGCACTCCTTTTCGCGGTACGCGTCGGTGCATACTCGCCGAAAGCTCACGCCCGCGGGACGCGCAAACTCCGCCTCGCCCAGCATGCCCGATTTGTCGAGGAAAGCAAACATATTAAACGCCACCTTCGCCGCACTCACGCCGCCGCTAAGATCTCTAGTCTTGGAGCCGTCGAAATTTCCCAGCCAGACGCCGAGGGTAAATTTCGGCGTCAGAGCGACGGTGTAGAGATCACGCGCATCGGCGCTCGTGCCCGTTTTAAACATCAGAGGTGGCGCGTTTAGAGTGTTTTGCCACACCGAGCCGAGGTAGGAGCGCGGCGCATTTCTTAGCATCTGCGTTACGATGTAGACGCTTTGCGGGGTTAAAATTTTAGTATCGTCGCCGATCTTTGCACCCGCTATTTCGAGCTTTCGCAGCTTACCGCCGTTTGCAAACGCGCTGTAAAGGCGGCTAAGATCCATTAGACTCATCGAAATACTTCCCAGAGCGATACCTGCGCCGTAATAATCCTTGCTAAACTCCGCCAGATGCACGTTTGATAGCATCTCATACAGCCCGTCGTCACCCAGCATCAAATTTAGCTTCACCGCGGGGATATTTAGGCTAAGACTTAGCGCGTCGGTCGCGCTCACCGCGCCCAAAAACCCCTGATTGTAGTTGCGCGGCACATAGCCCGCGAAGGTTATCGGCGCGTCGATCAGCTTTTTTGAAGGGGTAATGAGCCCGTGCTGCAGGGCCTTGGCGTAGATGAAGGGCTTGAGCGTCGAGCCTACGTTTTTTTGCGAGCGCACGCCGTCGTTTTGCCCCTCATTGGCGCTAAAATCGTGGCTGCCAACGTAAGCGATCACGCTCATACTTTCGTTGTCGATCAGCACCGCAGCGCCGTTTCTAACGCCCTTATCGCGCAGAGAGAGAATCTCGCTTTTCAAAAAGCCCTCAAGCGCGATCTGGGTTTTCAGATCCAAGCTCGAATAAATTTTACCCTCGTTTAGACGCGCAAGCTCCTGCTCTAGTGCAGTTTGCTCCTTGGACTGCGCGCCCCCTTTAGAGTTTGCGGAATTTTTCCGCATCTTGGCGTTTAGATCGGAATTTATCTGCGCCTGGGCGGCTAAAGTGAAATTTTGCGGCACCTTGGCGTTGGGAGCGGAATTTGCCCGCGATTCGGCGCTTGCAGCAAAATCCGTCTGCATTTTGGCGTCCGAAGTAGAATCTGTCCGAGCATTAGCGTTCGACGAAGCGAAATCCGCCTGCATACTAACATCCGAAACAGAATTTATCTGCGCACCAAAATTTACGTGCGGGCGCTTGCTAGAGCTTGCATTTGCCTGAAAATTTTGCGGCAAACGCGCGGTATCTTGCCGATTGTTTAAATTTAGCTTTTTCGAATTTTGCGGCTCTTGGTGCGGATATGCGGCACCGGCGACATTCTGCCGCTTGTTTAAATTCATATCCGCATTCGGATTTTGCGGCGAATACTCGGTTTGTCGTTTATTTGAATTTGTATCTGCGCTAAAATTCTGCGGCGAATACACAGCGCCTCGTTGTTCGTTTAAATTTAGACTTTGCTGATTTTGCGAGTTTTGCGACGGATGTGCGGCATCAATAAAATCTCGCCACTCATCTAAATTCGCACTCTTTCGTTCATTTGGTTTTACGCTTTCCGCTTCATTCGGTTTTACGCCCGCCTGCGATTTCGCGCCTTCGCGCTCTTTTAAATTTAGACCCCTCCGTCCGCCCAAATTTAAACTCTCCGTCGTCTCCGCTTCTTTCGAATCCGCTCCCGCCTGCGCGTTTACGGCGCTTGATAAATTCGCCCTAACATTCGCCGCAGCCGTAAAATTTGATTCGGCACTAGTCGCGTCCGAAAAATTTGACTCTGCCTCTGCCGCGGCTCTGCGCGCAGCCAAGCTTGCTTCCTCTGCCGTCGCGCCGGGCGCGCCGCCCTGCTCTAAATTTTGAGTGAAATTTACGTCATCTTTGGCGGTAAAATTCTGCATTTTATAATTGTTAAAAGCCAGTAGCGCGTAATGCGGCGCGTAATTGGGCGCTGCGTAGCGTCTGGGCGAAAACGGCTCTGCGAGGGCGCGCTCATACTCGCTTTGCGAGATCACGCCGCCTTCTCGCAGCTGCGAAATTAGGCGGTTTTTAAGCGCGTTGATGTTTGATCTGCGGTCCAGGCGGTTTTTGTTCGGGTTTTTCGGGATCACGCTAAGAAGCGCGATTTGAGCGTTGCTAAGCTCGCGCAGGTCCTTTTTGAAGTAAAAATACGCCGCCGTTTTGACCCCCTCGATGTTGCCGCCGTATGGGGCGAGGTTAAAATACATTCCTAAAATTTCATCCTTGCTGAAGTGCCACTCCAGCTGAAAGGCGTTGAAAATTTCGATGATTTTGTTCTTGTAGCTGCGCTGTTTGGGGCGCATCATACGCGCAACCTGCATCGTGATCGTTGAGGCTCCGACGCGCTCGACATTGCCCTCGCTTTTTTTAGTAAAATTTTGCGTAAAATTATACGTAGCCGCGCGCAGGATCGAGGCTGGATTGACGCCGAAATGGTAGTAAAAATAGCGATCCTCGAAGTAAATCGCGCTTTGTTTCAGCCGCGGCGGTATCTCGTCTGCGCTCGCGTAGAAGCGCCAAATTTGATCGTCGCTGATCTGCATATTTAAAATTTCGCCGTTTCGGTCATATAAAATTCTACTCTTCTGCTTGTTTAGCATATCCAAATTTAGCGGATAAAGCGCGTCTAGGATCAAAAACAGAGCGAATGCAAATGCGCAAAATAGCGCGATTTTTAACGTAAATTTTAGAAATTTCATCGCGCAATTATATCAAAGAATTTTAATGATTTTAGGCTATAATGGCGCCTTTTTGCAAAGGAATAACCTTGGACGCTCTAGCTAAGCTAAACACCGAACAATACGCCGCAGCAACCGCTCCTGCGGGGCACAATCTAGTAATCGCAAGCGCAGGCACGGGCAAAACCAGCACCATCGTCGCACGGATCGCTCATCTGCTAAATCTCGGCACGAGCCCTAGAAAAATTTTGCTTCTTACTTTTACGAACAAGGCCGCGAGCGAGATGATAGCGCGCTTGCAGCGGCATTTTGATAAAAAAATCACCTCCGCAATCGTCGCGGGCACCTTCCACGCCGTATCCTACGCCCTACTTCGCGAGCTCGGTAAAGGCGTGATCCTAAAGCAGCCCGCCGAGCTAAAAACCCTGCTAAAAAGCCTCGTAGAAAAGCGCAAATTTTATCACGTAAGCGACGCGCGCCCCTACGGCGGGGCGTATCTATATGACGTGTACTCGTTGTATCAAAACAAGGAGATGAGCGCGGATTTTGAGACGTGGCTTAGCAAAAACTACGAGGATCAGGCGGAATTTGCTGAAATTTACGCAGATATTTTGCGCGAGTTTGAGGAGGAAAAGGCGAAATTTAACTACGCCGATTTCAACGACGTTTTGCTAAAAATGCGCCATGAGCTGCAAAAGGGCGCGCCGCTGCGGTTTGATGAAATTTTAGTGGACGAGTATCAGGACACGAACTCGCTGCAAGGAAGTCTCATCGATGCCTTTGCGACGAAAAGCCTTTTTTGCGTCGGCGATTTCGATCAGAGCATCTACGCCTTCAACGGCGCAAACATCGATATCATCGGCAGCTTCGGCAAGCGCTTTGCGGACGCTAAAATTTACGCGCTGAATATCAACTACCGCTCAAGCTCGGCGATTTTGGCGCTTGCAAACCGCGTCATCGCGAACAATCCGCGCCTTTACGAAAAGAAGCTGATCGTGGGCCGCGAGGGAAAATTTAGCGCGCCTAAGCTGCATGTTTACGACGATACGGCGGCGCAATACGCCCACGTAGCCGCACAGATCGCGCAAAGCGGCACCCCGCGCGAAAAGATCGCCGTCATCTTTCGCAATAATTCCAGCGCCGACGGCGTCGAGGTTGCGCTTAAGGAGCTCGGCATCGGCGCGAAGCGAAAAGGCGGCGTGAGCTTTTTTGAAAGCCGCGAGATCAAGGCCTTTACGGACGTCTTCGCGATGATAATAAATCCAAAAGATATGATGGCATTTATGAGCACGTGCGAATACGCAAGAGGCGTCGGCAGCGCGCTAAGCAAGGAGCTTTTCGACGCGCTAATCGCGCTTGGACACGGAAGCATCCACGCAGGGCTTTTGCGCCCCGACGAGAGCGTTAAAATTTTTGAAAAAAAGAGGAAAAACTATCAGCTCGGGCTTTTTGACGATGTCGATATAATCGGCTCGGTATCGCGCTTTGAAGCTTTAGAATTTGACGAGTTTTTTCGCTCGCATCCGGTTCTAAAACACAATAAAATTACCGAGGGCGGCGCCGTATTTTTGCACGAAATTTATAAAATTTTTAAAAAAAGCGGCTCCGCTGCGAGGTCCGCTACGCTCATCTCGCATATCAAAGACTCGCGCCTTTTTGCGCTCGTGGCGGATTTTATCGCGACGAAACGCGCGACGCTAAAAAACGGCAAGATAGACGAGGATCGCAAGAAGGACGAGACCGCTCGCATCTACGATAAATGCGGCATTTTAGAGCAGATTGCTAGTAAATACGCGGATCCGCAGAGTTTTTATAACTTCATAACTCTGGGCGCAAAGGAGATGAGCGAGGGCGAGGGGGTAAATCTGCTCAGCGTGCACGCAAGCAAGGGGCTTGAGTTTTGCAGCGTCTATCTCATCGATCTGGCGCAAAACCGCTTCCCGAACCTCAAGCTAATGGCGATGGGCGGCAGCCTGGATGAGGAGCGGCGGCTGTTTTACGTGGCGGTCACCAGGGCGCGCGACGAGCTGGTGCTAAGCTACGCGAAATTTGATAAGATCAGAAAAGTTAGCTACGAGCCGAGCTGCTTTTTAAGGGAAGCGGGGCTGGTGAAGTAAGCGAAATTTGCTCGCTAAATTTTGAAATTCCATTTTAGCGCGGACGGATCGTTTGAGTAAGAATTTTACTCCTCGCGTGCGTCTGACATGCCGCCGTCTCGGCTTCTTTATCGGATCGTTGGGGTAAGAATTTCGCCGCACGATTTTTGTAAATTTTGCAATTTGTAAATTTTTGCAGCGCGGACGTTGCGCGATATTTTACGGATCGCTAAATTTAGCAGGCGACGGCTGGGTTTTAAGCTGCTATGAAAAGCGTGACTGCTCGGAGTTTTTTTGCGAGCTGTGCGCGAGCTATGTGGCAGTGCAATCAAAGGCGGTTTAAAATGGTGATATTTGCGGCGCGGGCAGCTGTAAAATTTCACACTGCAACTTGCGGGATTAAATTTTAAAATTTAGCTCCCGCTCTCTGCAGAATTTTAATGCAGTAAAAATCTCCGCAAAATCTTACGCGGGTAGAATTCTACGGCAAAATTCTGAGATAATAAAATTTCACCGCCCTATTTTGCTTTTTTTCTTACTTTGAAATTTGCGTGTTTTATACATCGCGGAGCTCAAATTTTATTTGATAAATTTCAAAATACCGCAAATTCTACGACGAGTTAAAATTTTAAGGCGCATCAAATTTACAGCGCTGTAAAAATTTAAAATTTCACTACGTATTGCGCGCGTTGTAAAAAATACGCGCCCTGCCGAATTTATTGCCGCGACGGAATTCTGCGCCACAGTAACCCGTATATTTGATAAATAGATTTCGCATCGCGTAAAATTCCATTGCCGGTAAAGTTTGCTACCGATCAATTTATCGCCGCATAAAATACTATAGCGCAAATTTAACGCAGCGCAAAGTCCTTCGCCGCGCAATTCACATCGTATTAAACACCCTATCTCCCGCGTCTCCGAGGCCCGGCACGATATATTTTTGCTCGTTTAATCTCTCGTCGATCGCCGCGGTAAAAACCTCGACCTGCGGGTAGATCTCGCTAAATCTATGAAGCCCCTCGGGCGCTGCGATGATGGAGATAAATTTGATCTTTTTGACGCCGTTTTTCAGCAGAAATTTCACCGCATCGATCGCCGTACCGCCGGTCGCAAACATCGGATCGATGATGATTGCGGTGCGCTCCGCGGCATCGGTGGGTAGCTTGGCGTAAAAAAACTCCGCCTGCGCAGTCTTTTCGTCGCGCTGAAAGCCTAAAAATCCCACGCTAGCATCCGGTATGAGCTTGAAAACGCTATCTAGCATCCCCAGCGCGGCGCGTAAAATCGGGCAGATCATGATCTTTGTGGCGAGCTTATACGCGCTAGTTTGCGCCACAGGCGTATGCACGCTCACCTCGCGCAGCGCCAGATCGCGCGTCGCCTCAAACATCATCAGGTAGCTGATCTCATCGACGAGCATGCGGAACTGAAACGGATCGGTCCCCCGATCGCGCAGGATCGTGAGCTTATGCTCGATCAGCGGGTGCTTGATAAGCCTCACGTTAGGCAGCTCGCACGCGGTTTGGTGCGTACATTTTTGGCTTTGGCTCATTTTCTCTCCTTAAATTTACTGAATTTTGCGCCCTTTTAGGCATTTTGATCGTATGTTTTAGCGCGAGCGCTCGCGTCATGTCGCTGAAATTTCGCCGATAACGGCAACGCGATTTTAAATTTAAAGCGTCTTTGCCTACGACGCGTGTATCTCGACGTTTAAATTTAACTCGGCGGCTCGCTTTAATTTAGCGCTTTTAAAACGCAACGCTTTAAATTTAGCTTGCGCGTGCGCTTTTGATTTAGCCGCTATTTAAACAGGGCGCGCTTTCTATCGGCACCGAGCGCTACTTTTCGGCAAGCGCTCGCGGCGTAAATTTCATCTGCGAAATTATCGTCTGAGGCGGCTTTAAATTTACTTAATGCTCTCGCTCGTGAGCCAGATTTTAAAATTCCCAGCTATCCTTGCGCGCCGAAATTTATAATTTTCATACGCACTGGCACCCCGCAAGCAAACCGAATGAACCGAGCGCGTATCTTTTTAAATTTAGCCCGCCGTAAGCGGTTAAATTTGCCCTGCCGAAGCGATCAAATTTAACCGCAAAGCCCCTACTCCTTTACCACGCGCAGGAACGAATACACGTCCTGAACTCCCGGCGCGTGCGTCGCGTACCAGATCGCGTGCTTTTCGTGCTCGATGTCGCTCACCACGCCGCTAAACACCACGTCGCAGCCTACGATTGCCACGCGCACCGCAGTGCCCGAAACGTCGGTATCGGAAAAGAGATTTTTCTTTAAATTTGTAAAAATTTCAAACGAATTGCACGGGTATTCGGGCTTTTTGACGCGCAGATAGGTATGCACGCGCTGCACGCCTTCCGTCTCGTGCGCTAAAGCAAGCAGCGGCTCGCGCATCGCTTCGCTATCCAGTAGCCCGATGAGATAGACCTCGCCGTAGAAGCACTCGACCTCCAGATCCCAGCTGCTAAGGCCTTTGGTAAATAGAATTTTGCTTTGGATTTTAGTCTGGATGAGTTTGTCACTAGCGACCTCGCTCACGCTGCGGCGGTCGCGCGCTACGGAGTAGATGTCGTATACGCTAAGCGCGTTGCCCGCGGGCGCCAGCGGAGCCGCGCACGAGCTAAAAAGCACCGCGCTCGCGCTCAAAAACACCGCTAAAATCGCTAGAAACAAAACCCTCAAGCCCTCTCCAATCTCGTTTAATTTCTACTTATCTCAAACTTGCTTTAAGCCCGCTTTTTAAATTTAGCCCCGCAGGCGCCGTTTTATCGCAGCTTAAAATTTTGCGCCGCGAGATTCCGCCCAAACCGCGCGCCGTAAAATTTTACAATATAAATTTTAAAATTTACGTTGTAATTCGCACGACTTGCAGAATTTTGCGCTTTCGCCACGGCGGAATTTCGCGCTCAGTATTCGTCGCCGTAAAATTCTACGTGGCTAAATTTTCATTGCAAATTTGCCGCTGCGAAATTTTGCAGGGTAAAATTTCTCGCGGCGGAATTCGCCTCTGTAAAATTTTATATTTCAAAATCCGCGCCCAAAATTCCGCCCAGTCACGGCTAATTCGTCGTAAGCCCGCCGTCTATCGCAAATATCGCACCGCTGACCCATTTCGCCGCATCCGACGCTAAAAACACAGCCGCATCGCCGATGTCCTGCGCGCTGCCGATTTTGCCGAGCGGATAGATATTTTTCACCATCTGTTCAAACGCCTCGCGTCCCTGCGGGCTAAGTGCGCTTAAATTTCGCTCAAACTGCGGCGTTAGCACGCTTCCGGGCGCTATGGCATTAACGCGTACACCGAGTTTGCCGACCTCGAAAGCAAGCGATTTGGTGAAAGAATTTAGCGCGCCTTTGGTGATCGAGTATGCTGTCGTAGTGCGTCCCACGAGCATTCGGTTCGCAAAATACGACGAGATATTGATCACGCAGCCTTTGCTAGCCGCAAGCGCGCCCAAAAGCCCCTGAGTAAGCAGATAGGGCGCTTTGACGTTTAGCTTTAGATGAGCGTCCAGCAGCGCTTCGTCGGTCGCCTCAAAGGGTACGAATTTTCCCAGTCCGGCGTTATTTACGAGAATATCTATCTTAAGAGGTAGTGCTAAAATGCGCTCGCAAAGGCCTTTTATCGTTTTGCTTTGCGCCAAATCCGCCTCTATCGCGTAAGCTTTCACGCCGTAACCGCCCAATGCCTCCTGCGCGATTTTTAATTTCTCCTCGCTTCTGCCGAGCAGGATCAAATTTGCGCCCTCTTCGGCGAAACACTTTGCTATGCCAAGCCCTATGCCGTCGCTTCCGCCAGTGATTACGGCGGTTTTGCCCTCTAATCGTTTCATACTTTTCCTTTCAATGCGTAAATTTATGCTCTAAAAATTTGAGCGAGACTTACGGATCTTGCAAACTTCTAAATTTTGCAGGCTTTGAAATTTTACCCGCTTTAAAATTTCGCGGCGAAGCGAAATTTCGTCGATAAAATTTTACTAATTTTAAAATTCCATCGATAAAATTTCACGGCAAAATTCCATCGTAAAGCTCGCGGCGGAATTTCATCCGTAAATTCCACCCAAACTGCGCCGCTTGGCTTACAGCACCTGTTTTACGCTACTAGCCGTGATTTCAAGTAGCCTCGTAGCAAACGGAAATTTCGCCTTCGTTTCTTCAAACTCAGCACCGCTATCAATAAAACGCGCTGTGCCCTTCACTACAAAGCCACGCCCCGCTCCGAACCTGCCTGTTAGCTCCTTCGTTGCGACGCTAAGCTCGACGTTCGGATTAGCCTCCACGTTGCTTTGCGTCTTTTTCATACCCGCAGCGGGGATGAGGATGCGATCACCCTTAATGACGAGATATCTGTTCCACGTATTGCTGATGTGAGCCTCGCCATACGCGCAGGTAGCGATACCTACGGGGCATTCGTAATTCAAAATCTCCAAAAATTCCTTGCTAAACATTTTCTCTCCTTAAATTTACATTTTAAAGCTCGCGATTTTGGCTGACAAGCCCCGCGCGCAACTGAAATTTTAACTACCTCCGCCACTTTCCGCCGCGGTTAGATTTTATACTTCAAAAGCGCATCTTTTTCGGCTTTGCTTACGCGAAAGCTATCGCGGATCTTTGATATCGCCTTGTTTTGGATAAATTTAGCCGCCCGCTTGCTCGCCAAAAACACAAGCGTGATCTCGCGCTGCTTAATAAACATCTCCGCTATCGCCCACGCCGCGCCCATCTGCACATAGTACCGCCCGTCGCTTTCGGCGGCGCAAATTTCAAAAAATTCCTCGGGCGAGATCGCGCCCATATTTTGCATAAAATAAACGTAGAAAAATCGCCTCTCAAACTCGTCCGCGCCGCCCTTAGCCTGCTTTAGCAGCTCGTCCGCGAAAGCGTCGCCCCTGAATTTCGGAGCGAACATATCGCAAACCGCCCAATTAGGCATCGTTTTGATAAAATCGCTCGCAAGCGCAAATTTCGTCTCGTCCTGCTTCAAAAGCATTATAAAAAAGCCTTTTAGCACGAACTCCTCGTGAAAAACCGGCTCGTAATTTTGCAGCTCGCGCCACGCCTCGTCCGCCTCTCCCAAAGCGGCGAAGCTTTTGCGAGCAAGTGCGCGAAGCGCCGGGGTGCGCACGCCCAAAATCTGCGGCGCGGGTATTAGGCGCTGCGAAAATTGCGCGAACTTCTCCTCGCTTAGCGCCCGCAGCTGCCCTAGCATCTTTTCTCGTAAATCCATAACTTTCCTTTAAAGTTGATCGTAAATTTAATCGCGCGCGAGATTACGATTTTTATAACGACGCGCCGAAATTTCTCCACACAGGATATCCTATCTAAACAGATCACGCCGCACGCTCAAACTAATCGCTCGATAAGATCGCGTTTAAGTCGCTCGCCGCACCCGCTCAAAGTCTTTTGCTCAAAAACACGACTGCCAAATCGCGCAATATGCCGCTCCAGGCGAAACAAGCCGTATCGCCAAAGCCGCTTAAATGAAGCTCGGTGCGTCGTTTGAAAACAAAATCAGATCGCCGCTGTGCGTATTTTCGCTCAAAACCCGCTGCAAATCGCGCTTGTCTTTCAAAACGATAGTCTTTTTTGGATCTATCCTACTTTGCAGCACCTCGGAATTTAGCTCGCCCGTAATGATCGCGAGATCAAAAATTTCATCGATCTTGGCGGCGAGCGTCTCGTTGTCCTCGCGTGTGCTCTCGACGATGCCCGGCGTGATGATGACCTTGTGGCCGCCGTAGCTTCGCATCAGCTCGTAGCTTTGCAGCATGCCGCTTAGATTGCCGTTGAAGCTATCGTCGATGATGATCTTGCCGCCTGCATCGAGCCGCGCAAGCCTGTGCTCGACGGCGCCGACGTGCGCAACGCGGCTTTTGATCTTATCTGTGCTAAGACCCAAAAATCGCGCGATCTTTATACACGCGGCGAGATTTGCGGCGTTAAATTTACCCAAAATCGGCGCGAAAAACTCATGTCTATCGCCCTCGCTCGTTCGCTTATCTTGATTTTCCCGTCTTTCTTGTTTTTCATGTTTTTTTTGCTCTGCGCCGTACTCTCTATGCGCGCCATTCGAGTCTTCGCTTAAGCCGCCCTGCCCTTCGCCCTCTGCGGCGGATGTGTCTGCATGCGGCACGGAATTTTCGCCACTCGAGAGGGGCTCATTCTCGCTCAAGCTAAGGCTAAATTTTATTCCGTCCAGATCCGCGCCGCAAATTTCCAGCCCCTCGTCGTAGATCGTGACGCGCTCGTCCGCGCTTTTTTGCGTGGAGCTGTGCAAAAACGCATGCTTTAGCCGCGCGCTTGTGAGCGCTTCGAGCTTGGTTTTGCGGATGTTTTCTATGCTTTTGAAATACTCGATGTGTTGCGCGCCGATCTCGCCCACAACGACGATCTGCGGCGCCAAAAACTCGGTGATCTCAGCGATGTCGCCGCTTAGCCTGGCGCCCGCCTCGGCGATGTAGATCTGCGTATCTGCGGGCAGAGCCTCGTTTATATCGCGCACGAGCCCCGCTAGCGTGTTTACCGAGCGCGGCGTCTTGTAGCAGCGAAAGTCGCTTTTTAAAATTTGATACAAGAAATTTTTAATGCTCGTCTTGCCGTAGCTCGCGGTGATCTGAATGATCGTAAGGGAGGGCATCGAGGCTAGTTTTTTGCGCGCAGCGGCCTTAAATTTCGCAGCCTGCGCCCGCTCGTAAACAAAGCTCGCCGCAAGGCCCGCGCCAAGCGGTAAAAAGATCGGCAAAATCGGACCCCCCGCGGCATAAAACGCGGCATTAAAGCTAAACACACAAACCGCCAAAATCGCAAAAAATCGCTTCACTCGCGGCGTAAAGACGAGCTTTTTATCAAGCCCTCTTTGCCAAAGCCACAGCACTAGCGCATAGACCGCGACGATTAGAATTTTAGCGGCGCGCAGGGTGTAGAGGGATGCGAAACCGAATTTAGCCGCGCCCAAGCCCGCCGCGATCTCGCAGCCGAAATACGCCGCCAGCGGCAAAATCAAAAAATAAAGGTGCCACGCGGGTTTGGTGAAGTGAAAGATGATGCGCGCAGGCTTGTATGAAAACCACTGCAAGCAGGTGATCAGATAAAAGCCGAGCATCAGGATGAATGCCGCGTGCGCGATCAAAAATATTATATTCATCTTTTAAAATTCCTTTTTATAAATTTGCGCGCCCGCCTTGCAAGCCTGTGCGGGCAAAACGCGGCGAGCTCGGGCTAACAGGCATTCGACCTCATTTGTAAATTTTATGAATTCTCGCTTTGCAAATTCTATTTTTGCAAACTTGCGCACTCATAAATTCACGCGCTCGTATTGGCTGCACGAGCCACGCTAGATAAATTTACGCTGCCGCGCCCCGTCTGCGTTTTCGATACCGCGCCGTATCTATCTTTCGCGACCTAAAATTTTCGCACGCTGTATATCTTACGATATCTAGCCCTATCTCGCGCGATGATTTGCATCATTTGCGGCACATAGGCCTTCTGTCGCGGCGAATACATGACGCGGTTATGCGACTAAATTTAATTGCCCGCTTTGCGGTGCACACGCGGTTTCACCTCATTTATACGGCTGCCGCGAACGCGGAACAGAAACGATCCGTTGCCGCATTAAAATTTTAAAATTTAACACGACACGCTGTGATTTGGGCTTTGCGTTTTGTACTACGCGCCCAAAGAGCGGATTTTGCGCCACTAAATTTTAAATATGTGCCGCGTGCTCGCGACTTTATAATCTAAATTTACGCTTCGGTTTGCGATCTTTGACGCAAACAGATTGCAAAATTTTAAAACGCGGGAGAACTGCACTAAAGCGCCGCAATGAAACGCTTTTAAATTGCACTCCGCTCTTACATTCGCGCGATCTGTCTTTGCATCTAAAGCGCGATTTTTAGCGGCGCTAAAATTTCGCGGCTAAATTTTAAAATTTTATACAAAATCGCGTCTTGTTTTAAATTTAGTGCGGCGCAAAATCGTTAAATTTAGCTGCCGCCAAGCTCCTTTTCGATCTGCTCGCCAATAAATTCCGCGCTCTGCAAAAAGAAAAAGTGATCCCCCTCTAGCGGATAAAATTTGCTGTTTTTAATGAGCGAGTGGATCAGCTCGCCGCTTTTTAGGCTAGTGGCGCGGTCGTCTTTGCCCCAAAATATGAGCGCATTTTGTGGGCTTAGCGCGGGAAAAATATCGCGAAAGTCCTCATTTACGACGTTTTTTAGCGTCTCATACATCGTCTTACTCATACCTGCGGCATCCTTGCTCGCAAATGCACGCCAGAGCCCCGCTAGTCCAAGCCTTTTTAAAATTTTAAAAATCGCGATCTTGGCGCGCACGGCAAAGGGCTTGGGTTCGATGATACCGGCGCTACTTAGTAATATTAGATTGCGCGGAGCCAGCAACGCAGCGATCTTGCCGCCGAAGCTGTGCCCCATGATCGCTGCGGGCTGCCTGCCAAAAGCCGCGATAAAGGCGCGCATAATCTCCGCGTAATCCTCGCTGCCAAGGGCGTGCGCGGGCTGCGAGCTGGCGCCGAATCCAGGCAGATCGACGCACACTAACGCGTAACGGCGGAATTTATCCGCAAAAACCCGAGACATAAGCGCTTTGTTTGCACCCCAACCGTGCAACACCAAAATATATTCGGTGCGCTGCAGATTTGAAATTTCGTAGCTGATCTTGTAGCTCTCGCCGCCGCAGACGAGCTCCTTACTCGCCACCGCCGCTCCTTTTGGCATAAACGGCCTTGAGTAGCTCGACTGCCTTTTCGAGCCGCTCAAACTCGCTCATACTGATCATCACAGCTTCGAATTTGTTGTTTTTGACGATCAGGGCTTTTTTGATCTCTTGGTTTTTAATCTTGTTTAAAACGGTGCTGAAGTTGCGCACGATCTCGGTAGCGGTGTAAATTTCGTCTTGATTTATCATAACTCGACCTTTTGGGGTAAAATTTTACGCAAAATTTAGCGTAAAATTTTAAACGATTGGCTACTTATTAGCGGTGATTTTGGTGATCAGCTCGTAGCTTACAGGGATCTGTCTCATCGGCGGCAGCGACGAAGCAAGAGCTGCTAAAACCTCGGAGAAATCATCAAATAGGTAGTTTGCGAGGCTGCCTGGGTTTGGATTTATCTCGTTTAAATAAATTTCGCCCTCTTTTTCAAAAAAATCGCAGCGAATTAGCGCGCCATCGAATGATCCTGCGTTATAAAGCCGCGTAAAGGCGTCTTTCATCTTACCCTCTAGCAAAGCGCCAGGACGAGCGGGTTCGATCGCGCCACTACGCGAAAAATCCAAATACTTACGATCGAAATTTAAATAGCCCTCCTTTTTCGGCTCTTCGATGTTCGAAAATACGATTTTGCCGTCTATTTTAGCGCCTGCAAGATTGAATTCCTTTACGTTTTCCCAGTACGGCTCTACGATCGCGCTGTCGTCCAGCTCAAAAGCCTGATCCAGCGCGTAACTAAACTCGCTTTCGTTCTTGGCTATAGAAATTCCGATGCTAGAGCCCAAATGAGCGGGTTTAACGATGATCGGAAAATTAAAATTAGGCAGGCTAGTACGATTTACGATCTCATACGGCAAGGTTTTTACATTTGCGATTGCGGCTAGGTGCTTGGTTAAAATTTTATTATAACTTAGAACGCTAGCTTCGATGCGAGGTCCGATGTAAGGGATGCCGAAAAACTCGAAGAAAGCCGCCATCTTGCCATCCTCGCCGTCGCAGCCGTGGATCAAATTTACGCAGACGTTGAGATCGAGCATGCTTTTTGAGAACATTCCGCCCGCAAAAAACCCGCCCGCGCCGATACTAAGCTCCTTCGCCTTGGCATATTCGCCGTTTTTAAAATACGCCGCGCGCATATTTTTATCCTCGATGCGGTAAAATTTGCGCTCCCGATCGCAAAAGATAAACTCCAGGCTCTGTCCTTTTAGCGCGTTTTTAACGGCGATTGCCGAGATTATGCTTACCTCGTGCTCGTAGCTCTGTCCGCCAAAAACTATACCAAATTTCATCATCTCTCCTTATGCTAATTTTTTAAGCGCTTCTTTTACGAGCTCCGCCGTGCTCGTGCTGGTGCAATCAACCATCGCTTTATTAATGCGGTCTCTTTTAAATCCGAGGCTCTCAAGCGCCGAGATCGCCTCCGCTTTATAGGTCTGATCGGGGCTAAATTCCATCAGCTTCGCATCCCCCAGCTCGGCAATTATCCTGCGAGCCGTCTTAGGACCGATGCCGGGCACCGAAGTAAGCGTCGCCGCATCGCCGCTAGCGATCGCTTTGATAAACGCTTGCGAGCTGAGGCTCGAACACACCGCCATCGCCGTGCTTGCGCCGATACCGCTAAGTTTGATCAGCATCTCAAACATCGTTCGCTCCCTCTCGTCCAAAAAGCCGTAGAGCAGATCGGCGTCCTCTCTGATGATCTGCGTGATCAAAAGCTCGGTCTTAGCGCCGCTTTGCAGCTGCGCGGCGCATCCTAGCGAGATATTTACGCCGTAGCTTACGCCGCTAGCGAGCTTCAAAACGCAGCGCGTAGGCTCTTTTTTGGTAATGATCCCCTCAAGCGCCGCTATCATTGTATCGCCCTTAAAATTTCATCGATCGCCTGATTTAGCACTAAGTTCATAGCGTTAAAGATACTTTGCGAGCTCGGATCGGGCACGAAGACCTGCTTTGTGATGATGCCGGAGGTTTTAGAGCTGATCGCGTCTAAAATTTCATATGCGATCGTGATAACCGCCTGATCGCCGTTAACTTGAAGCGCAACGACGTTTGTTTTTAAGCGCAGATCCTTTTCTTTAGGCACGAAGATCGGATTTAAGCCGCACGTGGAAAACGCGGCGTCGATCAGCGCCTTATAGACCATCTCGCTAGGCATCGTGATAAATTTAGCGTCGCTTGCGAACCGCGTTCGGTTTCTAAAATCCACTATTAAAATATCGCGCCTATCTACAAGATCGGTTGCCGCGACATTGTCGATAAAGATATTTCGGCGCTTGATGCCCGCTTGGATGCAGCTTTTCTGCTGATATTTGAGCTCGTAGTAGGTGTACGGCGTCGCCTTTTTCGCGAGGCAACCGCTAAGAAGCGCACCCGCAAAAGCTAAAATCAAAAATTTTCTCATCTATTGTCCTTTTTATCGCTACCCGACGTGTCTTTGAAAAAGAAATCGTAAGGGTCTTGCTCCAGCCTAAATAGCGCGTCTTGAAACTCGCGCAAGGCTCTGTTAAACTCGCGCAGCGTGGTCTTTGCCTCGCCGAGGGTCGGGTCTAAAATTTCTTTTAAATTATACTCGCCGCGATCGACGCGCTTCATAATCGCCGCTAGCGAGGCGTTAAGCGAATCGCTAAATTTCTTAGCACTTATCGCCAAAGCGTCAAAATCGTTTAATAGCTTATCGAATTCCTTCTCGCGCTCGTTTAAATTCGCGACCAATCTGTCGGCATTTGCCATCAATTTATCCAAATTTTTAAATTTCTCCTCGTCTGCTAATAGTGCGCTAAATTTATCCAGCGAGCTTAAAATGCGATCGAATTTCTCGGTGTTTTCGCGCGAAAGAAGAGTGTTTATCTTAAAGATCATCTGCCCCACGCTATCGGTGATGATTTCGGCCTTTGAGCCGATCTTATCGAGCAGCGTCTTATCAAGCGCGATGATCGGCTTTCGATCCTCCG
This sequence comes from uncultured Campylobacter sp., assembly GCA_963528355.1. Classification (GTDB taxonomy): domain Bacteria; phylum Campylobacterota; class Campylobacteria; order Campylobacterales; family Campylobacteraceae; genus Campylobacter_B. Next base: position 98,238 of record CAURUZ010000002.1, on the reverse strand, counting down.
GCGCGAACAGCTCGCCGTTTCCTTTGGTGATATTTATAAACGCGATGCCGCTAATGCCCTGAGTTTCGACCTTTGCGATGCTGTCTTTTGAGATCGGCAGCTTACTTTTTACCGAAATTTCAATCTCGATGATCGCGTTTTCGATATCGGCAAAGTCGATGCGCTTCACAAAGCCCGCATTTACGCCGATGAAGCGGACTTCAGCGTTTTCTTTAAGCCCCGCGGGAAGCTCCTTGGTGTGGATGAAATATGAGCGGTAGCTCTCGCCCGGAGTGCTTTTCGTGAGCATCCACCACACAAACGCAGACAATGCGGTCACGCAAAGCATCGCAAATATGCCTACGATCGTGTATGAAGTTCTATTTTCCAATCTTTTCTCCTAATTTCACAGGACGTTAAATTTTAAAATTTAGCGCCGATTTTGAAATTTTAAAATATCGCCGCGCATTTTACCGCCTCGGTTTAAATTTAACGCCGCTTGCTCGTTAAAATTTTAAAATTTAAAAGCGCTCCCGTTTAAATTTTAAAATTTCAGCTTGGAAGGCTTGAAATTTGTCCCGCCGCTACTTTAAAAATTCAGCTCGCATCGACATAAATTTTATATTTTCCGCAGTGCAGACATCTGAACAGATAGCCCGCCGTATCGCCTCCTGCGACGAGGTAGCCCTGCACGTCCTCTATCGCAAACTCGCCGCGCAGGGCGTATTCGGCAAAGACCTCCTCCGCGATACCCAAATCCTGCAGTTCCTTCGTGCCCACGTCGCCTAAAAACTCGCAGTAATCGTCGCAACACGTGAGCCAATGCGCCCCCTGCCAGCTAAAATATCCGGGCGTCCTTTTAAACAGCTCCTCTGTTTTAGCCTGCGCGTCCGAAGTACTAGGCGGCAGAGGGTCGGCGTCCTGGATGAAGCCGGCGTCAAATTTCGCCGCAGCCGCGCCGCTAGCGATGCAGTGCGGGCAGAGGTATTTCACGTCCGCCGCGCAGTAAATGCTACTGCGATAATAAACGCCCGTCGCCTGCTCGCAGCACTCGCAAAGCACGCTTACATCCTCTTTAAACACGCCCATTTTAAATGGGTCGGGGTGATAACGAAAATGAGGTAGGGCTTTTGATTTTTCGCTCACGCGCGCCGCCTTGCTCGCAGTTTTGGGACGCTTTATCGCATCCGCGTCGCCGTCTACGGCGTATTGCTTCAGATAACCGAGCTTTTTAAGCTGCTTTCTGTCCTTCGGATCGCAAATTTTGCTGAGTAGCTCGCAGGCGCTCTTTTTTAGCCCAAGTAGCTCGTAAACGTCCACCAGTACGAGCTTTGCCTCTTTTTCGGTCGCAGTCTCCAGCTCATCTTTGAACTCATACAGCGCCAAAATGCTCGCCGCGCCGCCGTCCGTGTCCCAAAACGCCTTTTGAAGCGCGATATACTTCTCTCTAAGCTTATCCATTTCGGCTCCTAAATTTTAAAATTTGCCCGCTAAATTTTAACCGCTAAAATTTCATCCATTCAAAATTTTACCCGCCGCGATCTGTATTTCGGCTCGGTAAATTCCGAAGCTTAATCTCTTTGCCGCATCTTAAATAGCTCTTCGAGCGGGTTGTTCTCTAGGTTTGAAATCTCCTCGATGTTTCCTTCAAAAGCGATTTTTTGATTATCCACGATCAAAAACCGATCCAAAATGTCAAAGATACTGTCCACGTCGTGCGTGACCATCACGACCGTGACGCCGAGGCTGTCTCTAAGCTCGCAAACAAGCCTATCAAGGGCTCTGGCGCTGAGCGGATCAAGCCCCGAGTTCGGCTCGTCCAAAAATAAAATTTCAGGGCTAAGTGCTAGCGCGCGAGCCAGTGCTACGCGCTTTTTCATACCGCCGCTAAGCTCGTTTGGCCTAAGCGCGGCGGCCTCCTTCTTAAGCCCCACCTTTTGGATCCAAAACATCGATAGCTCATCTATCTCGCGCTCGCTAAATTTAGAGTATTCGCGCAGCAGCACGCCTACGTTTTCGAGCACGCTCATCGAGCTGTAAAGCGCGCCGAACTGAAACATCACGCCGCATTTTAGGCGGATCTCGTTTTGCTCCGCCTCGCTCGCACCCCAAATATCGCGTCCGAAAATTTTAATCTCGCCGCTTTGCGGGCGCTTTAAGAATATGAGCGTTTTCATCAGCGTCGTTTTGCCGCTGCCGCTGCCGCCTAAGAAGCCGTAAATTTCGCCCTTTTTGACGCTAAAGCTCACGCTATCGTGCATAACGCGCGATCCATACGCGGTAGTAACATCGCGCGCGACTATCATTTTAGAGGTCGCACTAGATTGCACTTGCTCGCTCATAGCCCGATCTCCGAAAACAGAACCGCAAAGACCGCGTCGATCGCGATGACCCAAAATATCGCATTTACGACGCTGATCGTGGTGTATTCGCCGATGCTCTGGGTATTTCCTTTGACCTCAAAACCTCGCATGCAGCCGATGATGGCGATGAACGCCCCGAAAAACGGCGCTTTTATCATGCCGACTAAAAAGTGCCTGAACTCAACCGCAGATTTAAATCTATTTAGATAATCGCTAAAAGGGATCTCCAAATACGCCTCGCACACGATCATCTGCGCGAGAATACTCACGCCGTCCGCGATAAAAATAACTAGCGGCATCACAAAAACCATCGCGATTATGCGCGGCATCGACAGGAAATAAAAGGGATCAAAGCCCATCGTCTTCATCGCGTCGATCTCCTCGGTGATCTTCATCACGCCGATCTGTGCCGTAAAGCTCGAGGCCGAACGGCCCGCGATGACGATGGCGGCGATTAGAGGCGCCACCTCGCGCAGCGTCAAAGAGCCCATAATATCGATGATATAGACGCTGGCACCAAATTTAGAAAGCATATCCGAGCCGATGTATGCAAGCACGATACCGATCAAAAACGCCGTCAGCGAGACGATGAAAAGCGCGTCTATGCCGCTATCTTTGATAAAATTTACCGTCTCTTTGAATCTAAATTTGAAAGGTTTTGCAAAAATCGCGACGAGCTTTACGAAAAACTCGCCCAAAAATGAAGCTAAAGTTAGTAGCCCCAAAAGCCCTATGTGGATATAAAGCCCGATCTGCGCAAAAAAGCCCGGCGCAAGAGGCTTCGGTACGCAACCAAAATCGATCGATTCATCATTTATGAAATCAAAAATTTTCTCCGCTTTTCGGTTTTGACCGGTGAGCTTTACCCGCTTGCCGGCAAGAGCGTTTTTGATCATCAGCGCCATGAAGTAGTCCAAATTTGAAATTTCGCTTAAGCTTAGCTCCAGCTCGTTTAAATTTTTTACCGCTTTTTTTAGTGCAAGCAGCTGGGAGCGCGAGCTTTTGTAGTTCCACTGCCCGCGTAGCGATAAGGTGTTTTTCCCGCCCGAGCTTTCGAGCGAAAAGGCTAAATTCCGCAAAAATTTCTCTCCAAAATCAAAAAATAGGGGAAATTATAATATAATCAACCTTGGCATTTTATAAAATTTAATGGAGATTTATGCTCAGAGGCTTTTTCACAAATAGCGTAGGCACGCTGGTTTCGCGCGTTTTGGGTTTCGTGCGCGACCTACTTACCGCATCGGTTTTGGGCGCGGGAATTTACAGCGATCTGTTTTTCGTAGCGTTTAAACTACCCAATCTTTTTCGCAGACTATTCGGCGAGGGAGCCTTTACGCAGGCATTTTTGCCTAGCTTTACCGCCGCGCGCAAAAAAGGAATTTTTGCCGCAGCGGTGCTTATTAAATTTAGCATTTTCATCGCGCTTTTAACGGCGCTCGTGCTGCTCGCCGCGCCCGTTTTTACTAAAGTTTTGGCATACGGATTTAGCGCCGAGCAGATCGGTCTTGCGGTGCCATACGTGCGGATAAATTTTTTCTACCTCACGTTTATCTTCGTCGTTACGCTCTTTGCTTCGCTGCTTCAGTACCGCGATCATTTCGCTACGACGGCGTTTTCGACCGCGCTTTTAAATTTAGCGATGATCGCGGCGCTTCTACTGGCTCGCGGCAAAGACGGCGCCACGGCAGTGCTCTATCTTAGCTTCGGCGTCGTGGCGGGCGGGCTTTTGCAACTCGCGGTGCATGTTTATGCGCTAAAATTTACCGGTATGCTGCGCGTCTTAGCGGGCGGCTTTGCACGGCTCGCGCGGGGCGATAAACCGCAGACACAGGGCTTTTATAAAAATTTTTTCGCAGGCGTTTTTGGTGCGTCGGCGCTTCAGCTAAGCTCGTTTATAGATACCTTTTTTGCGAGCTTCCTTGCTAGCGGCAGTATCAGCTATCTTTATTACGCCAACCGCATATTTCAGCTGCCGCTCGCGCTTTTTGCGATCGCGCTTAGCACGGCGATCTTTCCGCGCATGAGCAAATTTGTAAAAGCTCGCGACGACGCGCAGGCTCTGGCGCTCGTCGAGCGCGGATTTTACTTCCTTTTGACGCTGCTCGGACTCTCTGCGATAGGCGGCGTGATGCTGCGAAACGAGATCACGCAGCTGCTGTTTGAGCGCGGAGAATTTACCCGCCAAAATTCCATAGAATGCGCCGCAGTTCTCGGCGCGTATATGGTGGGGCTCGTGCCGTTTGGACTGTCTAGGATTTTTTCGCACTGGCTGTATGCGAATATGAAACAGAAACTAAGCGCGAAAATTTCGATCTGGTGCGTCTTTATAAATGTCGCTTTGTGCGCGCTGTTTTTTAAACCGTTCGGAGCGGTGGGGCTTGCGTTTGCAAGCACGATAACGGGGGCGTTTCTGCTGGGCTTTAATCTCTATTTTTTTGGATTTAATAACTTTTTGGCTATAATCCGTGCAAAAAAAATTATTGCGATCGCGGCGCTTTGCGCGGGCGAGGCGGCGATTCTATACATTTTAAAAGGCTTTTATTATGGTAATTTATGATAGTTTGAGCAAAAAGAAGCTCCCATTTAAGCCCATTAGCGAGGGGCTGGCGCGCATTTACGCCTGCGGTCCGACCGTCTATGACGATGCGCATTTGGGGCACGCAAAGAGCGCCGTGAGCTTCGATCTACTGCGCCGCGTGCTGCAAGCCGAGGGCTATGAGGTTAAATTTGCGCGAAATTTCACTGATATAGACGATAAAATTTTAAAAAAGATGGCGGAAACCGGTAAGAGCCTCGAGGAGATCACGGAATTTTATACCTGCAGATATTTGCAGGATATGAGCGCGCTAAACGTCGCGGACGCAAGCATTTCGCCCAAAGCGACCGAAAATATCGCCGCGATCTGCGAGCTCATATCCTCGCTCCTTCAAAAAGGCTTTGCCTACGAGATCGCAGGGGACGGCATCTACTTCGACACGCGCAAGGACGGGGATTATCTAAGCCTTAGCAGCAAAAAAGAGGGTGCCGGCAAAAACATTGCCCGCGTCGCCTCAAACGATGCTAAGCACGACGAGAAGGACTTCGTGCTGTGGAAATTTGACGAGAATTGGTTTGATAGCCCGTTTGGCAAAGGGCGCCCGGGCTGGCACAGCGAGTGCGTCGCGATGATTTTAGCGCACCTTGATAGCGGTGATCCGCAATTTTGCATCGATATTCACGCAGGCGGCGCCGATCTGCTCTTCCCGCATCACGAAAACGAAGCCGCGCAGTGCCGCTGCGCCCGTCATAGAGCGCTAAGCAAATACTGGCTTCACAACGGCTTCGTGCAGGTGAATAACGAAAAGATGAGCAAGAGCCTCGGCAACTCCTTTTTTGTAGGAGACGCTCTAAAAATCGCACCCGGCGAGGCGCTGAGATTTTATCTCTTAAGCTCGCATTACAGGGCAAATTTTAATTATTCGGTGACCGATCTACTTGCGAGCAAAAAGAGGCTCGATAAAATTTACCGCCTTAAAAAGCGCGTCCGTGACGTTTTGGCTCCCGCTGCGGGGCAAAATTCCGCGGCATGCGTATCTGAACATACCGCGCAAATTTCATCCGCAAGCTCTGCGCAGACCTGCGGAGACGCGGGGCAAAATTTAGCTTCGAGCGGATCTCAAAATTTAAGCTCAAGCGCGGCGTCGAAATCTAAACTTAAAAATTCAGCACCCGAGCTGCCTGCCGTGGAGGCTAAATTTAGATCGGAGATGATGGAGTTTTTAAGCGACGATCTCAACACCTCAGGCGCGCTTGCGGTGCTCGATAGCTTCGTAGCAGGCGCGAACGAAGCGCTCGATCGAGCACCCAAAGACAAGGCGCTAAAGGCTAAGATCGCCGCAAATTTGGAGTTTGCGAAGCAGGTTCTTGGAATTTTATATGAGGATGAGACCGAATACTTTCGCTTCGGCGTGAGCGAGCAGCAAAGGGCGCAGATCGAGGAGCTGATAAAACAGCGCGCGCAGGCGAAGGCAGAAAAGAATTTTGCGAGCGCGGATGCCATCAGGGCGCGCCTTACGGATATGAAAATCGAAGTTATGGATACGCCTGGCGGCACCGTTTGGGAGGTCGCGGCGGAGTAGAACGTAAAATTTATCGCAAAATTTTACGCTAAATTTTATGATTTTTGCCATGCGGGATACAAATCCGAACGCTAATTCGTGCGCAAATTTCAGCGCGATTTTTATCTGCGGTATTTAGATACGGCGGTGCGATTTTATTTAGCGGTGCGGCGCAGGAGTGATGCGATGTGTGGCACGACGCGGCGACAGAGGCGCAAGGCGGACTTTAATTCGTCGGTGCGGCCGACGCGATGATGAAAGCGTGATTTTTAGCTTATGCCGAGTTGCAGTGTAGCGGAATAGTGCCGCGGCGAGGTAGTGTCACAGTGCTTGTGTGTAAATTTAGTGCGATTTTTATTCGGCCATACGATGATACGGCGATGTGGCGGCGAAGGCATAAGGCGGATCGCAATTTTTTATCGGCAGCATGTGGCGATACGAATGGGTGCAGTGCAGAAACAGCAATGCAGCGCTTGTGCGTAAATTTCAGCGCGATTTTTTTGAAGGCGCGGTAGCATGAAAGCGCAATGCGGCGCGGCGATGTGAAGTCGCGATACGCGCGATGTATAACGAACGGCACTTTGTAGCGCTTTATGGCGCCTCAAAGCATTTAACGCTTATGGCGTACGAAAGCGCGAAAGATCGCGATGAATAAAAACTCGCTCGCTTTAAGCGCTTAACGCTTTAAAAGCAGCAAACAAAAAAAGCTAAATCTTGGCGTCGTCCGCACGATCGCCGCATGCGAGCGAGTTGATTTAGTGGGCTTGCGAAGCGCAAATTAGTCCCGCGCCGCCCCATAAATTTCATGCTGCCTCGCGGCCGAAATTTTAAAATTTCAAGAATTTTGGGATTATAAATTCTAAAATTTCAAGAATTTTGTGTTGGAAATTCTAAAATTTTAGGAATTTTGGAATTATAAATTTTAAAATTTCAGAAATTTTGGATTCAAATTTTAAAAATTTTATAAAAAAGGATAGCATTTGAACGGCTTTAAAACTTTACTATCGCGCTTTAAGCCCTATTTTAGGGATTACAAGCCGCAGTTTGCATTGGCGATTTTGGGTATGGTGATGACGAGCGTGGCGACTGCTGCGAGCGCGAAGCTAGTTGAGCCCGTTTTAAATAAAATTTTCGTCGAAAAAAACGAGCCGTATCTCTACACGCTTCCGATCGCGATCATCGTGGTTTTTGCGATGAAAAGCGGCGGCGCGTTTATGCAAAACTACTTCACCGCTTTCATCGGTCAAGACACGGTGCGCCGCTTCCGCGATAGGCTCGTCGCAAGCCTCGTGCGGCTGGACGTGGATTTTTTCAACCGCTTCCGCACGGGCGAGCTCATCAGCCGCACGATCAACGACATCGAGCGCATCCGCGTCGTGGTTTCGAATATGATCCCCGATTTTTTCACGCAAATCATTACGATTTTGGGGCTTTTGGGCGTCGTGATCTATCAGAGCCCAAAGCTTTCGTTTTTCGCGCTCGTGGTCTTTCCGTGCGCGATATATCCGCTCGCGCGCCTTGCAAAGCGGATGAAAAAAATTTCGCGCGAGTCTCAAGAGAAAACCTCCGATATCTCCTCGGCACTCAGCCAAATTTACTCCAACATCGAAATCGTCAAGGCAAGCAACGCCGAGAGCTTTGAAGTGGAGAAATTTAACGCCGAAAACAAGAAATTTTTCGGTCTAAATTTAAAGGCGGTCGTAACGACATGTCTGGTAAGCCCGATCATGGAGATGCTGGGCGCCGTGGGCATCGCCGTGGTGATCATCGTCGGAGGACAGGAGGTTATCGCAGGTCAGATGAGCATCGGCAGCTTTTTCAGCTTCCTTACGGCGCTTTTTATGGTTTACACGCCGATAAAAAAGGTCTCATCGCTCTACAACAACATGCAAGACGCCATCGCAGCGAGCGAGCGGACGTTTGAGCTCATAGATTTGGAGCCTACGATCGTAGGAGGCGGAAAGCAGATGGGCGAGATCGGCTCGGTGAGCTTTTGCGACGTGTCGCTAAACTACGGCGACAAGGCGGCGCTGAAAGATATAAGCTTCAGCGTCAAAAAGGGCGAAATTTTAGCGCTCGTCGGAAACAGCGGCGGCGGAAAAAGCTCGGTCGTGAACCTGCTGATGCGCTTTTACGACGCAAGTAGCGGTAAAATTTTATTTAACGGCAACGACGAAATCGGCGAGTTTAGTATCCCTAGCCTGCGCGAAAATATCGGCCTGGTAAGCCAGCGCGTCTATATTTTCAACGACACGATCGCACAAAACGTAAGCTACGGAGCGGAATTTAACGAACAGCGCGTCATAGAGGCGCTGAAGCTCGCCAACGCCTATGAGTTCGTAAGCTCGATGAAGGATGGAATTTACACCGTGCTTAGCGAGTTCGGCGCAAACCTTAGCGGCGGGCAGCGCCAGCGTATCGCCATCGCGCGCGCGCTGTATAAGGACCCGCAAATTTTAATATTCGACGAGGCGACTTCGGCGCTGGATAACGCAAGCGAAAAGGAGATCTCAAACGTCATCGAAAAGATCAAACAAAGCAAAATCGTCTTTGTAATCGCGCATCGCCTCTCCACGATCGAGCGCGCCGACAGTATCGCTGTGATGAAAAACGGCCGCATCCTCGCTATCGGCACCGACGCGAAGCTGACGGGCGAATGCGAGGAGTATCGCGGCCTAAAGGGGATCATGCAAAATGGCTAGAGCTTTAAAATTTTGCCCCTTTTACGCCCCGGTTTTGCTCTATGAAATTTTGAAATTTTATCTTTGAAGCAAGTCGCATAAATTTATCCGCAAAGATTGAAATTTTATTTTAAAATTTAGCCGCGCGGATCGCTGTTTTAGCTGCAGTGCTTTTTAATAAAGCTCGCCTCTTTAGTACGGCACAGCTGCTAGAGCTTTAACGTTTGGATTAAAAATTTATCTCAAAATTTTAGCGCTTCGTTGCGGCTCGTCTCTAAATTTAAACGCTCGCGCCGTTTTAAAACCGCTGCAGTAAAATTTTATCGCACACTGGGCTTTTGGGCGCTACCTGCACCTGATCTTAGGCATCTGCGGTAAAATTTTAGCTTTATTTTCCTTTATAAATTTTCGCATCTTTTTAAAATCTCTATCCGAATCGAAATTTTTCAAATATTTTTATATAAAAACCGAGCTTTAATCAATAAAAGGCTACAATAACGCCAAATTTAATTCCAAGGGAAAGTCATTGTTTGAATCTATGCGCGCGGCACGCTCGCTAAGCCCCCTATTTCTGGGGATTTTCTTTATGTTTATCGGCGACGCGCTAGTCATCGCAAGCGCGGGCATCATGCTAAAAGAATCCGGCCACAGCGAGCTTGAGATCGGAGCGATTTCGGCGTTTTTCTTTTTAGGGGCGATATTTAGCGGCTTTTTTGTGCCTTCGATAATCGGCGCGCTCTCGTACGTGCGGGCATACGCGGTCTTTACGGCGCTTTTCGGAATTGCTGCAATGCTGCACGATCTAGGCTCGAACCTCGTGTATTGGGCAATTTTGCGCTTTATTTTGGGCTTTTGTTATTACGCGCTTTTGATGATAATCGAAAGCTGGATAAACTCAAAGATCACAAACTCCATCCGCTCCCGCGTGCTCGCGATCTACGAAGCGGTTTTTTACGGCGCGTTTGCGATAGGAGTTATAATTTTAGCGCTAAATTTCGGAACGATGAAGGTCTTCGTGCTAAGCGCATTTTTCATCATCCTGGCGCTGCTGCCGGTAAATTTAATCCGCTTCAACCCTCCTAGAGTCCCCGCTCGCATGCGAGTTTCGATGCCGCAAATTTCAATAGTGCCGCCGCTTGCGTTTGCGACGGTGGTTTGCGCGGGCATTTTGATTAACGGCTTTTTTTCGATGGCGAGCGTTTTCGTGTTAAGCGCGGGGCTTGGAGTGGGCTCGGTGGGCGCATTTATGGGATCGGCGATGGCAGGAGGCTTCTTAGCGCAGCTCGTCTGCGGCACTATTTCAGATAAGTTTGGTCGCAAACGCGCCATAATGATAGTTTGCGTCGTGGGTCTTACTTCCTGCGCGGCGCTATTTTTTGCTAAAAGCTTCATCCTAACGTGCGCGCTTGCGTTGATGTTAGGATTCGGCGCTTTTCCTTTATATTCGCTTGCCATAGCGCGCGCAAACGACTCCATCACCGGCGAGGGCGCATCTCGCGTGCAAATTTCAGCGGCAATGCTTTTTATCTATTCGAGCGCGTCGCTCTGTTCGCCTTTGATAATCGGCGCGATGATGAAATTTTTGGGCGCAAACGGCTTTATCTGGGTGTTTTTCGCGGCGATGAGCTTTTTATTTATATTTGCTATTTTTCGTCCCGAGATCGCGCCGAAAAGATAGCTTTAAAATTTTAAATTTTTTCGTAGATCAAAAATTTATAATAAAATGCCGCGATTGCGAACATAAAGCCCATGCCGAAGGTGATTTGCGAAAGCGAAAATCCAAGCTCGAAAAAAAATCCGATCGCAGCCGACACGAGCGTCGCGACGATGAAATACGCCATGTCGTTGTAGGCGATAACGCGCCCGAAAAACTCCCTGTCGACGTGGCTTTGCAGCTGCGTAAAAGAATACGACCACACCGTCGTGATGAAAAATCCCGCCGCGATCATGCCCGCAAACGAAAGCCAGTAGTTAAACTCCAGCACCGCCCACAGCGCGATGCCCGCAAACTGCCCCAGCAATAGCCAAAAAAACGTATGTTTATTCACGATCTTGCTTAGCCATATCTGTCCGAAAAACGCAGCCGCCGAGCGCGACATATTCATAAGCCCGATGACTAGCGAAGCGCTTAAAATTTCTTTGTATTTATACTTCGCAAGAAGCGCGATGAGATTGTCGTAGGTGGTGACGGCGACGAAGGCGTGAAGGACGATGAGATGCACCACCAAAGGATGCGAGCGCAGGTAAGAAAAGCCCTCCTTTAGCATCTTAAACACCGGCTCTGGCGCGTTTCTTGCAAGGTCTTTAAAATTTAGCCGCAGCAGGATAAAAAACGAAAAAACATATAAGCAAAAATCCAAAATAAACGCCGCTCGCACGCCGAAATAGTGGATAAAAATACCCGCACTTGCCATGCCGAAAGTATATGTGATCGTCCAAATAATGCCCGTCATCTCGTTAGCAAGCTTGAGATAGGGGCGGCTTAGAAATTTCGGCAGCGTAGATGATTCGGTTTGAAAAAACAGCGTGCCTGCGACACTGCGCACGACTACGATCAAAAGTAGCAGCCACAAATAATCCAAACTATTGATAAAAATCAGCATGAAAATACTGATCATCTCGGTTATAAACATCGCCGTCATCAGCGGCTTTGGTTGAAATTTATCCACGATGATGCCGTTGATGGGCGCTAAAAAAACGTTCGGCACGAACGAAACGACGCCCACTGCCGTAATCGCCCACACCGGCGCGCCAAGCTCAATCAGCAGCGTAGCGATCCCGACGACCGAAAACCACAAGCCGAACATACATATAAAACCCGCCGAAAAGAGCAGGCGGTAGTTGCGTGAATGGCGAAGCAGCACGATGTATCTGATCATAAAATTTTATCCTATAAATTTAATATAAAAAATCTAGCGAAATTGTATCACGACGCGCCTTAAAAGCCAAAATAAGCTAAAAATGCTATAATTGCGAAATTTTAATTCAGGAGTGAAAATGGAAGGGTTCGTAACTACGGTAATAGTATTTTGCGTCCTCATCGCGGCAATTTTAAAGATGGGGGTCAAGATCGTCTCGCAATCGGAAATTTTAATCATCGAGCGGCTGGGTCGCTTTCACAAGGTGCTAGACGGCGGCTTTCACATCATCGTGCCGTTTTTTGACGCGGTGCGCGCGAAGATGAGCGTGCGCGAGCAGCTTGTGGACATCAGTAAGCAACAAGTCATCACCAAAGATAACGTCAACATAAGCGTGGACGGTATCGTGTTTTTGAAGGTCATCGACGGTAAGATGGCGCTTTACAACGTCGAGGATTATCGCCGCGCGATTTCAAATTTAGCGATGACGACGCTACGTAGCGCGATCGGCGAGATGAGCCTAGATAGCACGCTTAGTTCGCGAGATCAGTTAAATTCCAAGCTGCAAATCGCTCTGGGCGACGCCGCAGATAACTGGGGCGTAAAGATCATGCGCGTGGAGATCTCCGAAATTTCGGTACCGCACGGCATCGAAGAGGCGATGAATATGCAGATGAAAGCCGAGCGCGAAAAGCGCGCGATCGAGCTTAAAGCCGAGGCTGAAAAAGCAGCCCTCATACGAAACGCCGAGGCGCTAAAGCAGGAGAAAGTGCTCGAAGCCGAGGCGATTGAGCGTATGGCGGATGCGAAAAAATACGAGCAGATCGCGCTCGCGCAAGGTCAAAAGGACGCGATGGAGAGTATCAATATCGCGATGGGCTCGTCACACTTCGCCGCCGAATACCTGCTCGCGCAGGGTCGCGTAAACGCTTTTAGCGAGCTGTCTAAAAACCCGAGCAAGGATAAAATTTTGATCCCTTACGAAACGAGCGAGCTTCTCGGCTCTCTTAGCGTGCTTAAAGAATTCCTCGGTAAAAACGGCGCGAAGGATGCTAAATGAACGCGCTGATTTTTATCATAATCGGCGTGATTTTGGCGATCGTCGAGCTTTTGGTGATGGATTTTACCTTTATATTTTTCAGCGCCGGATTTTTCATCACAGGGCTTTTGAGCTTCGGTTTTCATCTTGATTGGGACGTACAGATTCTGCTATCTTTCGTGCTATCTTTCGTGCTTCTGATCGCATTTAAAAAGCCGCTAAAATCGCGTTTTTTCAAACCCGAAGAGAAGCATAAGGATAATTTTTTGGACGAAAGCGGCATCGGCACCGTCAAAAACGGCATGGTCTATTTCAAAGGCACGTTTTGGAAAAGCGATGAAATTTCAGATCTTAGCGAGGGCGACCGCGTCGAAATTTTAGGCGTAAAAAACGGACAAATCGTGGTTAAAAAAGATAGCAGTCGAAATTCTAGCGGCGCAGATGGCGTAAATTTAAATAACGGCGACGCAAATTTAAGCGACGCGGACAGCACGAGTGCCGACGATAAAAATTCTAACGCCATCGCTAGCAAAAGCGCGCGAAGCTCTGGCGCTAAAGAAGAAACGCCCGAAGATCTGAAAGAGGCGTAGAGTGAGCGCTAAAACCGCACCGAAAAAAACGATCAACAGCAAAGATGAAATTTTAAAATTTTTATCGTCGCAAAAAAAGAGGCTTTTTGCAGTTGGCGTTACCGAGCTAGGACTTTTCGGCAGCTACGCCAAAGATAGCGCCGATGCGTTTTCGGACATCGACATTGCGATCGAAACCGACGGGGCAAAAATGGTAAAAAATTTAGGAAACCCATTTTCGGCGCTAGTTTTTTTAGACGATTTTAAAAAAAAGTTATCCAGTAAATTTAATACAAATGTCGATCTGTGCGATACTACCTCTTTAAGTCGCGAAGAAAAAACAAAGCTGCTGCAAGGAGCGATTTATGTTTGAAAAATCAAGCGTAGAGCGATTAAAAAAGATATCTGATAAAATTTCATCCATCCTAAAAAAATGCGAGGGCGGCGTAGCGCAGGCGCTTGCCGATGAGGACGTTTTGCAACCTGCGATAATGATGCAGTTCATAAATATCCACGCCCTGCTAAAAGGGCTGCAAGAAAGCAACGATTTGCAGGCCTTGGCGATCTTTAGCAAAGATGAAATAAGAGCTATCAACGCTACTAGAAATATCGCTTCACACGAATACGAACAACTAAATTTTGAGCCGATAGAGATAGCCATCAAGGACTATCTACCGACGCTAAATCAAAAAATCATCGACGCACTAAAACCGTATCGCAAAGGCAAATCGGAAGGATAAATTTGAAAAGACTAAGTATAGATGAAGCTCTAAATTTAATAGAGCACGCCGATCTAAACGAGCTTGGGCGCGCGGCGTTTACGCGCAAGCGCGAGCTGCACCCGGATCGCGTCACGACCTTCATCATCGATCGAAACATAAACTACACCAATGCTTGCATGGTGGATTGCAAATTTTGCGCATTTTACCGCCACGCAAGCGACGCAGATGCCTATGTGCTGAGCTTTGAGCAGATTAGCGAAAAGATCGAGGAGCTCATCGCCGTGGGCGGCACGCAAATTTTATTTCAAGGCGGCGTTCATCCGAAGCTAAAAATCGAATGGTACGAGAATCTGGTGGAGTTCATCCACAAAAATTACCCCAGCATCACGATCCACGGCTTCTCGGCGATCGAAATCGATTATATCGCGCGTCTTAGCGGCATCAGCACGCTTGAAGTACTTCGCAGGCTGCAAGCCAAGGGGCTCTACTCGATGCCCGGAGCCGGAGCCGAAATTTTAAGCGACCGCGTGCGAGAGCTAGTAGCACCGCGCAAAAGTGACAGCGCCACGTGGCTTAGAGTGCACGAGGAGGCGCATAGCATCGGCATGAAAACGACCGCCACTATGATGTTCGGCACGCTTGAAAGTACGCGTGAGATCGTAGAGCACTGGGATAAAATCCGCGAGCTGCAAAACCGCACGGGCGGCTTTCGAGCGTTCATTTTATGGAGTTTTCAAGGGCAAAACACCCGCCTTTTGCGCGAGCATCCAGAGATCAAAAAGCAAAGCCCGAACCGCTACCTGCGCCTGCTCGCCGTCTCGCGGCTATTTTTGGATAATTTCAAAAACATCCAAAGCAGCTGGGTCACGCAGGGCAGCTACATCGGGCAGCTGGCGCTGAAATTCGGCGCGAACGATCTAGGAAGCACGATGATGGAAGAAAACGTCGTAAAGGCGGCAGGCGCGAGCTTTCGGATGAGCAAGGACGAGATGATAGCGCTGATCCGCGACGTGGACGAAATACCCGCCAAGCGCAACACCAACTACGATATTTTGGAGACTTACGCTTAGCTGCGGGCTTTTGCGCGTTTGCGGCGGGAAATTTATTCGCTTGCGGCTAGAATTTAGCCGTAAAATTTTGTCTTAAAACAGATAGCGAATTTTTGCGATCGCGATCGTCGAATTTTGGCGTGGGATTTAAAATTTTAGTATCGGTACGGGTTTAAATTTACTGGTGCGAGCGGAATTCGCGCGGTAAAATTTCATTTCGCTACGGAATTTCGCCTTAGAATTTTTTGGACGCGAAATTTCACGCCGCAAGATCAATGCGACGGAGACGGCGCGTGAGAGACATTTCGTTTACAACGCTTGCCGTGTTTGAGCGCGGATATATTTCGTCTCGTACTGCGAATACGGCGCGACGCGGCGTTTCGGGCGCTGAAATTTTACAAAAATGCGGCGCGATTAAATTTTAAAATTTTAAAGCAGGACGGGCAAAACTGCCCTAGCGCGAAATTTTAAAAGCGAGCTCCGGCGCAAATTTTAAAAGCGGCGTGGCTACGTTAAAATTTTAAAGAATGTCTTGCAAGAGCGATAAAATTTAAAAATTTTATAAAGGAAAACTATGGAAAAAAAAGAGATTTCACTTAAAACTAAAGGCGGCAAGAGCGCTAAAATCGACTTTTTGTATCAGTTCGACGATTCGCTGCCGGTGGCGAGCTTCAAGCTAATTTTTAAAGCAAGCGGCGCGGTGAGCGAGAAGATAGCGGGGCTTGCGCGCATCTGCGCGGGCGTTTTGGGCGAGGGCTCAAAGACGCTGGGAGTGAGCGAATTTCATCGCAAGCTCGATATCCGCGCGGTCGAGATCAGCGCCGCGAGCAATTTTGAAACCTTCGGCATCCAGCTAAACTGCCTAAAAGAGCACTTCGATTTCGGCTTAGACATGCTGCGAGAGTTGCTTAGCAAGCCCAATTTAACGCCCTCGGTGCTGGAAAAACTAAAAATGCAAACCATAGGCGAGATCGCCGTGCTAAAAAGCGAGTTTGATTACATCGCGACGTGCAACCTAAAAGCGCTTCTGTATCCGCGCACGAGGCTCGAGCGGCCGCTTATAGGCGACGAGGCGAGCATAGAGCAGATCACGATGAAGGACGTGCGGGAGTTTTTTGCCTCGCTGAGTTTAGAGAATTTATATGTCGTTTTATGCGGCGACGTGAGCGATAAAAACCCGAAAATCGCGGAAATTCTAAGCCTCTTTGCAAGCGGAGAAAAGCGCGAGCTACCGTTTTTCACGCCGAGCGATGCGAAAAAAATAAAGATCCAAAAGGAGCAGACGCAGCAGGCCTACATCTACTTCGGCGCGCCCTTTGCGTTGCCAAAGGAGCAGGAGTTCATCGCGAACACCGCGCTTTTCGTGCTTGGAAGCAGCGGTTTTGGCAGCAGGCTGATGGAGCGCATCCGCGTCAAGCACGGCCTTGCATATTCGGTCTATGCGCGCGGCGATTTCGAGCTTAGCCGCCGCGAGTTTTGGGGCTATCTGCAGACCAAAAACGAAAATTTGCAAAACGCCGCCGCGCTCGTAAAAGAGGAGATCGCGAAATTTATCGCATCGGGCGTGAGCGAAGCGGAGCTGAAAAGCGCCAAAAAATTCCTAATCGGAAGCGCCGTGCTGCAAAAAGAGACGATGTTTAAGCGAGTGGCGATCGCGCAGAGCGAGTATTACAAGGGCTACGCATTCGGCGAGTTCGAGCGAAATTTAAAGCGCATCGAGACGCTAAAACTCGGGGCGCTCAACGATTTCATCAAGTCGCACGACGAGATCATGAACCTAAGCTTTTCCGTCATTTGCGACGAGGCCGCCGCGAAAAAGGGGCTTGAAATTTAGCCCGTCGCGGCACAGCGAGTGCATACCTGCGACCGGCTTAAAATTTGGGTAAATTTTAAAATTTGTAAAGCGGCGCAGACGGCGCTAAATTTTACTTTTTCGCTCCGCTTGCGGACGGCTTACGTTTAAAATTTAAAACTATGGTCGCGCTAAAATTTGCGGGGCTTTGCAGAAGCGATTAAATTTACGAGCCTTACAAAAGCGGCTAAATTTAAAGGCGTCGTGCGCGGCTCGGTAAAATTTCAGCGCGCAAAATCGAAGTCCTGCCTCGCACGCCGTTTGTAAGTCGCGCCGTGAAATTTAAAAAGGCGCGCGCGGCGGCTGCCGTAATTGAATTTTTGCAGTTCGCAAATCGCGCCGTGAAATTTCAAGCGATCGCGCTCTGTTTAAAACCCGGTGCACGCCGCAAAAACACGGCTGCCAAACAAAACACGCGCAAACGAGTAAAATTTACAAGCAAAGCCGGAGAGCAAATTTGCCGCAATGGGCGAAATTCCGAGCAAATTTAAGCAAGCGTTCGATGCAGCGCATAGAATTTCGATCAAATTTCGGCGAGCGATTCCACTGCGGTGTATAGAATTTCGTAGCGCGAGGGCTTAACCGCCTATTAAAATTTAAAGGATGAAAATTGATTTTTGAAGCAAAAGACGCGGCGGCGGCGCAAAAGGCGGGCATTACGACGCCTTTGGATCTGGCGCTGCTTCTGCCCAAAAGCTTCGACGATCTAAGCGTGGGGGACGCGCCCTGCGCGGGCGAGAGCACGGCGGAGGTCGAGTGCCTCTTCCAGCACAGGCGCGGCTCGATGCTCATCGTCACGGCGCACTGCCTCAGCTGGGAGCGCGAGATCAAAATAGTGATCTTCAACGCCAAAAGCTGGCACTTCGGCGCCTTTAAGCGCGGCAAAAAATTTTTCATCCACGGCAAATGCGACGAGAGCTTCGGCTCGTGGCAGTTCGTAAACCCAAAAATCGTAAGCGAGCCGGGCAGGATCGCGCCCAAATACAAAGCCGCGCTGAGCGACGCCGCGGCGCAAAAGCTGATCAAAAAATATCTAAGCGCGGGCGCGCTTCTAGACTGCGGGCTGCGCGCGGACGAGGCGGCGGTACTGCTCGCGCTACACGAGAGCTCGCCGCGCAGCGTGCGAATGCTAGCCGCGCTAAATAGGCAGCTCAAAGAGGGCGGCGCGGAAAATTTCGGCGAGCGCGACGACGTTTCAAACAGCGGCAGAATTCCAAGCGGCAGTGAAATTTTAGGCGATGAAATTTCAAGCAGCGATAAAATTTTAAATGACGACGGAATTTTAGATAACGGCGAAATTCCGAGCTCGCAAAGCTCGGTCGCCGCTGAAATTTTAAACGGCAGATCGCAAAATGATGAGATTTTGGGCAACAAAATTTCAAACTATCCGCGAAGCGGCGGAGTTCTTGCCTGCGAGGCAAAGCGTGGTGCGGCGAATAAAATTTTAAGCGGAGAAATTCCAAAGAACACGAAGGCTTTGCCCCACCCAAGTCTCCGCGACGGCGAGATTGCGAGCGATGAAATTTTAGATGGCAATGAGCATCAGGCGCGCGGAGTAGAAATTTATAACGACGAAAATTTTAGCGCTCAAGGCGATGAGGATTTTCTTGCCGCAAACGGCGCCGAGGCGCACAGAGATGAAATTTCAAACGACCTCAAAGCCGATAATGAAGCGGCGGCGAGCGGCGATAAAATTTCAAACGACCTAGTATCCGGTACCCAAACAGCGACACGGCCGGCAGATGCTCAAGCTGCGACCGCACAACCCATGCTAGAGCATATCGCGACCGAGCAGTCCATAGCCGAGCAAGCCGCAATTGCAAAACAAAATTTAAGCACCCAAGACATAGATACGCAACCCGCCGCCGCCCAAACTTTGAACGCACAAGCTGCGGGCGCACAGCCTTCCTGCGATCAAACCAAAAATGTTCAGACGGTAGTAGCTGTGCAGACCGCAGAGCCTACGATCGCTCAGACTGCAAGCGCCGCCGAGGCTGTTCAGGACGCGCTCGCCGCACCGATGAGCGCTTCGCGCGATTGTTCCGCCCAACCTACGCATTATCAAACTGAAACTATCCAGACCGCAGCCGCCCAAGCTACAACCGCCATACCTACAATAGCTCAAATTGCAAGCGACGCTGGAACTGTCCATGCCGCCGAGGCTGTACAACAGGCTGCAGCCGTCGCATCTATGAGCGGAGCTGAAATTTTACGCACGCTGAAATTTGTCGAAATTCTAAACTACCTGCAAAAGCTAAGCGCGAAAAAAACGAGCTTCCCTGCGCAAATTTACCCGCTGCACGACATTTCAGACTGGCTTGCTTCACTTCCTTTTGAGCCTACGCGCGATCAGCTAGCCGCGATAAAGGACATTGCTAGCGATCTGCAAAGCCCTCTGGCGCGCCGCCGCGTCGTCATGGGCGACGTAGGCAGCGGCAAGACGCTCGTCATCCTCGCGAGCGCGGCGATGAACTACCCGCGCATCAGCTATCTGATGGCGCCTACAAGCATCTTGGCCGAGCAGATTTACGCCGAGGCGCGCCGCCTGCTGCCGCCGCAGATCAAAGTCCTGCTCGTAAAAAGCGGCGATCGCGAGCCAAATTTCGCAGACGCGCACCTTATCATCGGCACTCACGCCCTGCTCTACCACGAGCTCGCGCCGTCAAATCTCATAATGGTCGATGAGCAGCACCGCTTCGGCTCCAACCAACGCGAAAAGATCGCGCGCCTCACGGGGAGCGGCGAGTTTCGAGCGCATTTCATTCAGTTTAGCGCCACACCGATACCGCGTACGCTAAGCATGATCCAGTCCGAGCTCGTGAGCTTTAGCTTTTTAAAACAGCTGCCGTTTGAAAAACAGATCAAAACTATAATCCTGCAAAACGACGGATTTGCGGGCTTTATGCAAGATCTGCGCTGCGAGCTCGCCGCGGGCAATCAAGCGATCATCGTCTATCCGCTCGTGCAGCAAAGCGAAAGCTCGGTCTATCAAAGCCTTGAGGAGGCGGCGCCGTTTTGGAAGGCTCAGTTTGCAGACGTGATGATTACCCACGGCAGCGACAAGGACAAGGAAGAGGTTTTGCGCCGCTTCCGCGACGAGGGGCGGCTGCTGATAACCACGACGATCGTCGAAGTAGGCATCTCGCTGCCGCGACTTAGCGTCATTTTAATCGTGGGTGCAGAGCGAATGGGGCTTGCGTCGCTTCATCAGCTACGCGGGCGCGTCGGACGCAAAGGCCAGGCGGGGCACTGCTACCTCTACACCAAGCTCAAATCCCCACCGCAGCGCCTGCGCGAGTTCGCAGCGACGCTGGACGGATTCAAGGTTGCAAATATCGATCTGAAAAACCGCCAGGGAGGCGATCTGCTGGGCGGCTCGGTGCAGCACGGCGCGATGTTTGCGTGGTATGATTACGAAGAGGACGTAACGGCGGCGGCAAAACAGCGACTGAAAGACATAGGACGGGGTGCATGAAATTCTACGAGATGCGATAGAATTTAAACGTAATTTTAGTCTCGGCAAAATTTTACGAAGCGAATGCGATTATGAGGCAATGGGCGATCTGATATAAAATTTGAAATTTCACGGCGCAGATTGCATCGGATAAAATTTAGAGCTTTACCAAGCGTCGTTTGCTTTTAATTTCTAAAATTTATGCAACTTAAAGTCCAAAAAAAGGAGAGCAAAATGGCTTACGTGACCTACGACAAGGCAAAATGGCACTGGGGCGCGAAAAACGCGCCGACGGACATCCCGCTTGAAAACGGCGCGACGCACATCGCGTTTTTCTTCCGCTGGTGCATGGAGCGCAAGCTCTACTCCAAGGACTTTGCGGCGGATTTCGCGGACGATATAGCGCGGATGGACGATAGCTTTGATTATCGCGGGTATTTCTTTGGCGCCATGGACGGCGTGCTAAGCAGCGACGAGCTAAATACCGCGGGCAAGGCCTTTGCGAAGGCCTACTACACCACGGACCGCACGAAATTTGCCAAAACGCACGGCTGGTATTTGCAAGATTACGACGATTTCGTCGCGCGCAAATTCGGCGATAAAAACTTCGACAACGCCTATTTTTACATAGAAAATTCGCCGCAAAATTACGCCGAGATCAAAGAGATCATCGACCGCCGTTACGAGGAATTCTTGAGCTTCAAGGCGACGAAGTAGAAATTTTACCGCCGAGCTTAGCCGATTTAAAATAGACGCCTAAGCCGAAACGACGCGCGATGCAAATAAGCAGAACCGATGCGAAGCGGCAGCGGCAGGGCTTAAAATTTAGGAAAATTTAACTATAATCGCCGCAAAAATTTGAAAATTTTAAAATTTCACAAAGGATTTTATAAATGATCAAGGCACTTCGCGGTATGAACGATATTTCAGGCGAACAGGCGCGCATCTACTCGCAAATTTTAAGCGTGTGCGAGCGCGTGGCGCGCAATTACGGCTTTTGTCTCATCGAAACTCCCAAGCTCGAGCAGACCGCGCTATTTCGCCGCAGCGTCGGCGAGAGCAGCGACATCGTCGGCAAGGAGATGTATGAGTTTAGCGACAAAAGCGGCGAGAGCGTCTGTCTGCGCCCAGAGGGCACCGCGGGCGTCGTGCGCGCCTTTATCGAAAAAAAGCTAGACCGCAGCGGCGGCGTGCATAAATTTTATTATCAAGGCTCGATGTTTCGCTACGAGCGCCCGCAAAAGGGGCGCCTGCGCGAGTTTCATCAATTCGGCGTCGAGTGCTTCGGGCAAAGTAGCGTCTATGAGGATGCGAGCGTGATTTTGATGCTAGCTCAAATTTTACGTGAGCTAAATGTCTCCGCAACGCTTAAAATCAACTCCCTAGGCGATGAGGAGTGCATGCCCGCGTATAAAACCAAGCTCGTAAATTTCTTGCAAGAACGTAAAGACAGGCTTTGCGAGGACTGCCAAAGGCGCATCGACACCAATCCGATCCGCGTGCTGGACTGCAAAAACGAAAGCTGCCAGAAAATTTTAGCCGCCGCGCCTCTTATAACGGAAAATTTAAACGACGCCTGCACCGCGGAATTTACGCAGCTGCAAAGAATTTTAACCCAAAACGGGCAAAAATTTGAGATCGATCCGAAACTCGTGCGCGGGCTTGATTACTACTGCAAAACCGCCTTTGAGTTCGTCTCATCCGAGCTTGGCGCACAAAGCGCCGTAGGCGGCGGCGGGCGCTATGACAGACTCGTGGAGTTTTTAGGCGGCAGAAAGACGGCGGGCGTGGGCTTTGCGATCGGCATCGAGCGAATAGCCGAAATTTTAAAAACGCGCGAAGCCCCTCAAGAGCGCGAAGGGATTTATATCGGCGCGCTGGATGAGGCGTTTGTTAGCACGACATTTTCATTTGCGCTAAAGCTGCGAAAGTTTTGTAAAACTCAAATTTCATACGAGCCCAAGAGCCTAGCCAAGCATTTAAAAGCAGCCGACGCAGCGGAGGCGAAATTTTGCCTTTGCATCGGGCAGGACGAGTTTGACCGCGCCGAGATATGGTGTAAAAATTTAGAGGATCAAACCACCTTTGCGATTAAATTTAAAGAGGTCGAAGCATTTTTTAAGGATAGAGCATGAGCGATTACGGACTAAATATTTGGGGGAATTCCAACTTCACGATAGACGGCGGCAAACTATGCCTAAACTCCGATTTCAAGCAGCCTTTGGTGGACATTATAAAAGAGATCCGCGCAGACGGCGTGCGAGGCCCGATACTACTGCGCTTCCCGCACCTCATCAAAAAGCAGATCGTTGAAATTTACTCAAATTTTAACCGCGCCATTAAGGAGTTTGATTACAAGGGAAAATTCCACGCCGTCTATCCGCTTAAGGTAAATCAATTCCCTGGCTTCGTTAGAAATTTAGTCGATATCGGCGAGCCTTACGGATACGGACTCGAGGCCGGCAGCAAACCCGAACTGCTGCTAGCGATGGCATATAACAAATACGGCGCACCGATTACCGTAAACGGTTTTAAAGATAAGGAGCTTATAAATATCGGTTTCATCGCCGCAGAAATGGGGCATAACGTAACTCTTACGATCGAGGGGCTAAACGAGCTTGAAACCATCATCGAAACGGCTAAGGAGCGATTCGCGCCAAAGCCTTTCATCGGGCTTCGCATCAGGCTGCATAACTCCGGAAGCGGCATGTGGGCGAAAAGCGGCGGGATAAATTCCAAATTCGGTCTTACCTCGACCGAGCTTATAGAGGCTATAAGCTTACTCAAGAAAAACGACCTCATCGAGCAATTTACGATGATTCATTTTCATATCGGCTCGCAGATTACAGAGATCCACCCGCTCAAAAAAGCTCTCATCGAGGCGGGCAATATCTATACCGAGCTTCGTAAAATGGGTGCGAAAAATTTAAAATCCATAAATTTAGGCGGAGGTCTTGCTATCGAATACTCCCAAGCCAAAGAAAGCTCCAACCGCAACTATACGCTAAAAGAATACGCCAACGACGTGGTTTTTTTGCTAAAATCGATCGCAGAGGATAAAAAAGAGGCCGAGCCGGATATCTTTATCGAGAGCGGCAGATACGTAGCCGCCAGCCACGCGGTGCTAGTAGCGCCGATTTTGGAGCTTTTTACCCAAGAATACACAGAAGAAAAGCTTGCCTTAAAAAAGGATAATCCGCCGGTAGTCGCAGAGCTATACGATCTGTATAAAACTCTAAAGCCGTCCAACGCGCTAGAGTATCTGCACGATGCTATGTCGCACATGGAGAGCGTGCTTACCCTTTTTGATCTGGGATATGTCGATCTGATCGACCGCTCAAACGGCGAAATTTTAGTTCATCTAATAATGCGAAAGGCGTATGGAATTTTAGGCAATAAGCAAGAATACAGCAATTTCTTAAACTCCCTAGGCAACGCCCAAGAACGCTATTTGGTAAATTTCTCGATCTTTCAAAGCCTGCCCGATTTTTGGGGCATCAAGCAGCACTTCCCGATCATGCCGCTAGAGAGGCTGGATGAACGCGCCACGCTATCGGCATCGATCTGGGATATCACCTGCGATAGCGACGGAGAGATAGAATTCGACAATCAAAAAAATCCGCTCTTTCTGCACGATTTCGATCCTGAAAAAGAGGAGTATTTTTTGGGCTTTTTTCTTGTCGGAGCCTACCAGGAGGTGCTTGGCATGAGCCACAACCTCTTTGCACACCCCACCGAAGCGACCGTGATTTTAAAGGATGACGGCGGCTTTGAGATCAAGGATTTTATCGAATCGCAATCGGTCATCGACATCTTGGAGGATATGGACTACGACGTAGTAGATATCCGCGAAAGCCTAAACGAGCGCGTCGAAAAATCAAATCTTATCGGAGATAAAGAGAAAAAGCATATCCTGGGCGAGCTATATCTGTTTTTAAACGACAATAGCTACTTAAAGACGATCAAATGAGTTTTTGGCAAATTTTAAAACAGGACTTCACCGAACCGATGCGCCAAGATCCCGCATGCAATAGCGTATTTGAGATATTTTTCTGCTATCCCGGCGTCTGGGCGCTGATAAATTACCGCTTCGCACACTTTTTCTACGAGCGAGGTTTTAAGCTCATAGCTCGCGCGATCAGCGGACTTACCCGCATAATCACCGCAGTAGATATAAACCCGGGCGCGCGTATCGGCTCGGGCGTATTTTTCGACCACGCCACGGGGCTTGTCATCGGAGAAACGGCGATCATCGGCGATAACTGCCTGATCTATCAGGGTGTCACTCTCGGCGGCGTGAGCTTAGAGCACGGCAAGCGCCATCCGACGCTGCAAAACGGCGTCGTAGTGGGCGCGGGAGCCAAAGTATTAGGCAACATCACCATCGGCGAAAATTCCAAAATCGGCGCAAATTCCGTCGTCATAAAGGATGTCGAGCCAAACTGCACCGCCGTGGGCGTGCCCGCTAGAATTTTAGGAAGCTGCGAGAGCGATCCTTTGGCGCATAATAAAATTCCAGATATCAGCCAGGAGCTTATCAAATATCTCATCAAACGTATCGAAATTTTGGAAGATTGCATCTGCAGCGGCAGAAAAGATATCTCCGCAATGGATGAGGATCTAAATAAATTCTACGAAGAGTATCTAAAATCATTAAAATAATAAGGGTTAAAGTGAAAAAAGCTCTATTTTTTACAATTTTTGCTATTTTGTCGGCAAGCGGCAGCGATGCTAATAACGCGAAAAATTCCGCGGACGACGCCAGAATAAGCCTAGTAAAAAGCCTATATATCAAGGACACCTATTTCGGCGATCACAAAAATGCCCTATCGGCTTCTTTCAAATCCGTGCTTATGCAGGACGAAGCATCTGCCGGCGAAGGTGAGGTAGGTTGCTTGGACTACGATCCGATAATCGGCGGTCAGGATGTCTGTGACGACGCGAAATATGATTTTGAGCTAGGGCAGCGCGATACCGTTGTAGTGACGCAGACCTGCCCCTACGGCGCGCAGACGATAATCTACAAACTCGTCCGTAGCGGAGGAGATTATAAAATCGACGATATCTACGACCAAGACCCAAGTAGCGGCAGAGCTTTTAGCGTCAAAAATCAAATTTTAAATTGTCTAAACCAATCCAAGGAGCATCAATGAAATTAACACTTTCAAGTCGCGTAAGCAAGCTCGGCGAAAGCCTAACGATCGCAATTAGCACCAAAGCCAAGCAGATGAAAGCGCAGGGGCAAGACGTCGTAATCCTAAGTGCGGGTGAGCCTGATTTCGATACCGCAGAAGTCGCCAAAAGGGCTGTCATCGAGGCTATGGCTAAGGGCTGCGGAAAATATACGCCTGTTGCCGGCACGCCTGAAATTTTAAATTTAATCGCGCAGAAGCTAAAGCGTGACAACGGCCTAAACTACAGGCCTGATCAGATCATCACCAACGTAGGCGCCAAACACTCGCTATTTAACGCCTTTAACTGCATCTTAAACGAAGGCAATGAGGTCATAATACCGGCGCCTTATTGGGTCACCTACCCTGAAATTGTAAAATTTTGCGGCAGCAAGCCCGTCATCGTAAACACCAAGGCAGAAAACCGATACAAAATCACCGCCTCGCAGCTCAAAGCCGCGATCACGCCGCGCACGAAGGCGCTGTGCCTTTTCAACCCGAGCAACCCCGCAGGCGCCGTATATTCGCGCCAGGAGCTACAAGAGCTTGCGGAAGTGCTAAAAGGCACGGATATTTTAGTAATTGCCGATGAAATTTACGAAAAAATCGTCTTTGGCAAGAGCTTCATAGCCGCAGCAAGCATCAGCGAGGATATGTTTAGGCGCACCGTGACGATCAACGGGCTAAGCAAATGCGGCGCGATGCCCGGCTGGCGCTTCGGCTACACCGCGTGCGCAATCGATGAGCTAAATAAGGCGATGATAAACCTGCAAAGTCAAAGCGTCAGCAACGTAGCAAGTATCGTCCAGGCAGGCGCTATGTCGGTGCTGCGCGGCGAGACAGACGATTATATCGAGGAGATGAGGCGCGAATACGAGCGCAGGCGCGACTTCGGCACGGACGCGATAGGCGCGATCCCAGGGCTTAGTGTCGTAAAACCTGACGGCGCATTTTATTTCTTCATAGATTGCTCTCAGGTAGAACCCGATAGTATGAAATTCTGCATGCAACTGCTAGATAAAGGGCTCGTAGCCACGGTGCCAGGAAGCGGATTTGGCATGGATGGGCACTTCCGCATAAGCTTTGCATGCTCCATGGAAAATCTAAAACGCGGCTTTGAGCGCATAGAAAAATTCGTAAAAAATTACCACAGATAGGCACGCTAGCGAAATTTTGATCTAAATTTGTCGTAGCTTAGCAGCGAAATTTTTACATAAAATTTAATGCGGCTTGGTGGCAAATTTAGTGTGGCACGGCGTAGCTCTGGATTTAATGCGGTTGCGCTAGCTAAGCGCGATTAAATTTCGTGCCGCTTTAATTAAATTTCAAGCTGTCGTATTTAGGAGCGCTTAAATTTTATGCCGTTTATTCAAATGCAGCTAATTTTGCGCTGTCATACTGCGACGTCTGCTTCGCCACGCACTGCTCGCGATTTAAAATTTCGCTTCGGAATTTTAAAATTTCATCGCACAACGCATCTGGATTTCGTCGCAAAAGCTCTGGCACAAACGCCGCCAGCGGCAGAAATTTTATCGCAGAATTTTTAAAATTCCGCGCCGAGACTTTCAGACCTTGTGCTGCCTGCCTCTTGATACAGCCGCGCTAAATTTAACCAAACATGATGGTCGCGCAAAATACGACGAACAAGACGAGCGCAATGAACACAACCTACGCTGTATAGCGACACGCGACGAACCAAAAAGCGCACGGCGCAGATCACAAGCGCGATAAATTTTAAAATTTTACCGCGCCCGAGGCCTTAGCGCAAACGCGATAAATTTTTAAATGCAGCAGGCCTTTAAACCCAATCGCATCAAATAAATTTTAAACGAAATTCTAACGCCGCCGCGCTATTTTATATTTTTATAAAGACTATTTTAGTAAAATCAGAGCTTTATGAGCGAGATAAAAATTTTAATCACCGACGAGGATCTGTGCGCTCCGCAGCGGCTTTTGAGCAGGCGCGATAAGAAGCTGGCGTGCGCGCGAGCCCATCTGCGCGAGTTTCGCGTTTCGCGGGCACTTAAAGCGCGCTTTAAAAAACGCGGCGAATTTTGCATCTCGCACAAAAGCGAGGATGACAAAACGATCGTCGCCGTAGGTTTTGCGAGGCAAAAGTTCGGACTCGATCTTGAAATTTTAAAACCGCGGAATTTTGCCGCAGTGAGCGAGTTTTGTTTCAACGCCTTTGAGCGCGAGCTTTTAGAGGCGGCGGACGAGAGCGAAAAGACGCTCGTTTTTTATAAAATTTATACGATCAAAGAGGCGCTGATTAAGGCGCGAAACCTAGGTTTTTACGCGCTTGCTCGCGTGGGGCTAGCGCGAGGCGCAGGCGGTGAGGCTCTGGCGCTTGATGAGCGCGGCAGGGCGTGGTCACACAAGAGCTATATTTTGGAGGGCGAGATTTTGATTTCGCTCGTTTTTAGGGAGAATTTTTGAGACCTGTTTATCGTTTTTACGCTATTTCTAAAACGGCTTTCATTCTGCTTTGCGCCGCGTTTTTTATAGGCGGATGCGCGCACAAAGCGCCTGGGCAAATAGCGGAATTTAGCCAAAAACAGTTCATCTTGACGGATACTAACGGCGTGAAAAGCAGAGCCCTGATCTCAAAAATTTCACCCGCAAGCAGCGAAGAGAGCCGCTACAAGCTCGTCTGGCTTGATATGCTAGGCGCGCCGATAGCACGCAAAATTTTATCGATCAAAGGCGGCGAGGCTAAATTTCGCAACGACGGCTTCCTGCCGCCCGATTCGCAAAGCGAGCGAGTATTTTTAGTCCTGCTTGAGAATGCGGATAAACCGAATTTCACCATAAACGCAAAGGGGCGCCGATATGACGCAATATCTAAGTAGCCCCGGGCTTATCTGCGCGGGTGCAAACAGCGCCGCAGAGCTTTTTAGTGCGCTGTGCGAAAAAAGATCCGCGCTGCGAAAGCTTAGCGTCTGCGGTAAAAATTTCATCTTTGGGCGCGTGGATACGCCGCTGCCGAAGATCAAAGATCGCGCCTACGCCACGCGCACGAACGCTCTGGCGCTTTACGCTTGCCTCGGCGTGCAGGGGCAGATCGAGCAAGCCGTGCAAAAATTCGGCGCGCACCGCGTAGGAGTGGTGTTTGCGACCACCAACACCGGCGTGCAGGAAAACTATGCGGAATTTTTCGCTTGCAATAAGGGCGCGGGAAATTTTATCTCGCAAGACGGCGAAAACTCCGCACTGGGCCGCGGAATTTTCACTCCAAACGGCGAAAATTTCGCCAAAATTTCAAAAGACGCAAGCGATAAATTTAAAAACTTCTGCTTCGAGCGCAACTCCCACGCAAACCCCGCAAATTTTATCCGCGAATGCTTCGGACTAAAATCCGTCGCGATCGGGGTTTCGAGCGCTTGCACCAGCGGAAACAAAGCTCTGATAGAAGCTTCGCGCCTCATCTACGCGGGACTTTGCGATGCGGTCGTATTCGGCGGCGCCGACGCATTAGACGAACTCACGCTGCAGGGCTTTAGCGCGCTTGAAATTTTAAGCGAGCAGCCGCTAAAGCCGTTTTCAGAGGCGCGATCAGGCACAAATCTGGGCGAGGGAGCCTGCGCATTCGTGCTTTCGCGCGAGCACATAAGCGACGTTGCGTTTTTAGCTCACGCTGCAAACTCCGACGCCTACCACATCACCAAGCCCGATCCTAGCGCACGCATGCAGATTACAGCAATCAAAACTGCGCTGAAGTCGGCACAGCTGCAAAGCGTCGACTACGTAAACCTACACGGCACGGGCACTGCGGCTAACGACGCGATGGAGGCCCTGGCTATGAGCGCCGCCCTACCCTTAGCGCCCGCAAGCTCGTCCAAATGGGCGATTGGACACACTCTGGGCGCTGCGGGGGCGATCGAGCTTGCCGTGTGCTACGAGGCGATCAGGCAGGGCGTGATCCCGCCGAATTTTACGAACGATAAAATTTGGCGCGGCTCGGAGGCTGAAATTTTTCACGGCGCGCAGGCGCGGCACAGCGAGCAAAACCATAAAATTTTAGACAGCGCAAGCGATCAAATTTCATGTAGCTCGGGAGGTGAAATTTTACAAAACGCGCAGGGTAAAATTTCAAAAAGCAGCGCGGATGAAATTTTGACCGCGTCTAAAGCTTTGCAAGGCGCGGACGATAAAATTTTAAAAGACGCCGCGGATCAAGCTTCGCAAACAAGTGAAATCTCCGCGGCGCTACCAAAATTTAACCTCGCGTGCGAAGCAAAAAAAGCGCGCGTAGATACCGCGATGAATCTAAACTTTGCCTTCGGCGGCGACAATGCCGTAACCATAATAGGACGCGTATGAGAGCCTCTAGCATCCTCCCTCAGAGCGGATATATGGTCTTCGCGGATGAAATTTTAGAGGTTAGCGACGGGTATGCGAGCTGCGCGTTTAGCGTTAAAGAGGACTCGCCGTTTACCGAAGACGGCAAGCTCGGCAGCTACGCGTATATGGAGATAATGGCGCAGTGTATCGGCGTGTATTCGGGCTACCGAAACGACGGCGAGGCGAGGCTCGGGTTTTTGCTAGGCGTGCGAAACCTCGATATTTCGCGCGCGAGCCTAAAGGTGGGCGAGCGCGTAATCACGACGGCGAGGCAGAGCGTAAGCGACGGCGAGGGTTTATATATCTTCGACTGCGAGATCCGCTGCGACGGCGAACATATCGCAAGCGCCACGCTTAGCGTAATGCGCGCGAGCGACGAAATGATAAAGAGTATAAATGGCTAAGAGAATTTTAATTACCGGAGCAAGCGGCGGTATCGGCGAGGCGTGCGCGTTAAATTTAGCGCAAAAGGGCTACGGCTTGGCGTTAAACGGGCGCAACGAAGCAAAGCTTAATGACGTAGCAAAGCGCTGTTTAGACGCGGGCGCGGCGGAAGTTCAAATTTTAAAATTTGACGTCGCAGACACTGCCACGGCACAGGAGCGTATCGAAGCAGACATAGAGGCAAACGGCGCATACTGGGGCATCGTGCTAAACGCGGGCATTACGCGAGATAACTCTTTCGTATGGTTTGAGCGCGAGGATTGGCAAAGCGTGATAGATACGAATTTAGGCGGGTTTTATAACGTCCTAAAGCCCGCGCTGATGCCGATGATCCGTGCCAAAAAAGGCGGGCGTATCGTCGTGATGAGCTCGGTTAGCGGAATTGCCGGCAACCGCGGCCAGAGCAACTACGCCGCTAGCAAAGGGGGCCTAATCGCCGCGGCAAAATCGCTAGCGATAGAACTTGCAAGCCGCAAGATCACGGTAAACGTGGTAGCTCCCGGGCTCATAAAAACGGCGATGAGCGAAGGTATAAACGAAACCGCAAGCGAGCAAATTTTAAGCGCGATTCCGCTAGGGCGCATCGGCGAGCCGAGTGAGGTAGCGCATTTGGTGGAGTTTTTGCTAAGCGAAAATTCCGCATACATCACAAAAGAGGTTATTAAAATAGACGGTGGATTATGTTAAATAGAGTAGTTATTACGGGTTTTGGCAACGTCTGTGCATTCGGGCGGGACTGGGCGAGCATCAAGCAAAATTTAGCGCAGCAAAAAAGCGCCGTAGTTTATATGAGCGAATGGGATATTTTCGGCGAGGAGCTAAACACCAGGCTGGGTGCGCCGATACCAAACTACGCGCCGCCTGCGCACTGGAACCGCAAAGATACCCGCTCGATGGGCAAGGTAGCGATGTTCGGCGTAGATGCCGCGGGCGAAGCTCTGGCGGATGCGGGGCTTTTGGAAGATGAGCGCATAAAGGACGGCCGTATGGGCGTCGCAGCGGGTAGCTGTAGCGGCGATGCGAAGGCTACTGGCGAGGTCATAGATATTTTGCATGGCAAGGATAGCACCTTCAACGCCAACTCCTACGTCAAGATGATGCCTCACACCGTCGCTGCGAATATCGCGATCTACTACGGGCTAAAAGGCAGGCTCATCCCCACGAGCTCTGCGTGCACGAGCGCATCTCAAGCGATCGGCTACTCCTACGAAGCGATAAAATTCGGCCTTGCGGATATGATGCTAGCAGGCGGCGCGGACGAGCTGCACCCAAGCCAGGCATTCGTATTTGATAAGCTCTACGCGACAAGCTGCAAAAACGACACCCCTACTCTCAGCCCCGCACCTTTTGATATAGCGCGCGACGGGCTGGTTTTGGGCGAAGGCGGCGCTATGTTCGTGCTAGAAAGCCTCGAAAGCGCACTTGCGCGCGGCGCTAAAATTCACGCCGAGATAGTGGGCTTCGGCACGACCTGCGACGGCACGCATATCACCCGCCCACAGAGTGAGACTATGCGCGCGGCGATGCAGCTGGCGCTCAAAGACGCCGCGATTTCGCCGGATCTCATCGGGCATGTAAACGCCCATGCTACGGCGACCAAGCAGGGCGATGTCGCGGAATCTACGGCAACGCATGAAATTTTCGGCTCGCAAACGCCAGTGAGCTCCTACAAAGGCTATTTGGGTCATACTTTGGGCGCGTGCGGGGCGCTAGAAAGCTTCATCTCGGTGATGATGATGAACGAGGGGTTATTCTATCCGAATCTAAATTTACAAGGTATCGATCCGCAGTGCGCGCCGCTTAGATACCTCACGCAGCCGCAGGAGATAAAGACGAATTACGTCATGAATAACAACTTCGCTTTCGGCGGCGTAAATACATCTTTGATTTTTAAAAAATTTATCGACTAAAGGAGAGAAAATGAAAAAATTTCTATTTTTCGTAGTTGCGACGCTTTTTGTCGCTAATGCGGCTTATGCCAAAAACGATATCGTGCGCTTCCCGATCGCTGCGGCACTCGCAGAGCCAGACGCCAAAGCCAAGCTTGATCCGAACATAAAATTCTACTTCGGCAACAAATCCGCAGGCAGAAAGATTACGCAGCAGCTAAGCTCGAATAAAAAAGCAAACGGCGTCGGCAAGAGCGATCAAGCCGCATGCAACCGTGCGTTTTTATCGGCGCTGCTTAGTTTTCAAGATCGCGCCAAAAAAGAGGGCGGCAATAAGGTCGTCAATATCACGAGCTACTATTACAAAAACGTTTTCATGAGCGACAAAGAGTTTGAATGCGGCGTAGGCACGATAATGAGCGGTGTCACACTAAGAGGCTACATTGCAAAATAAACTAAGCTTCGGTATATCTTACGCAAGCGCGATAATTTCGGGCGAGTCGGCGGAGTTCTATAAAAACCTCGCCGCTTGCTCGGACGGAATTTCAGATGTAAGCTTAGGCGGAAATTCCGATCTCGCTTGCGATATGGATCAAAATTTTACGTATGATTTCACGTTAAATTCTACGCAAGATTTTACAGATATTTCGGACTGCAAGCAAAATTCTATAAATTCCGCGAATTTTACGGCGTGCAAAAATAACGAAAGAGCGGGTTACGACCTTGCCGCAGAAGGTTTTGATGAAAATTCTACCGAGCGTGGCTCGCAGCGGGGATTAAAACAAGAAGCGGATACGTCTAAATTTAGCTCCGCGCGCGCTTTTGATTGCAACTCCGAAGAGGCGGCGGAGCTTTATAAAAATTTCGCCGCGCGTGAGGGCGAGGCTTTACAAAATAGCCCCGTAGAAAATTTAAAAATTTCTGCCCACGCTCGCTTAAAAGAGGAAATTTTAGCCTTAGAGCCTTTAAAGAAAAAGCCCGATCTTGCGCATATTCCGCCGTTGCAGCGCCGCCGTTTGGGGCTCGGGGCGAAACTTTGCATCTCGCTTTTAGGCGAAATTTCTCAAAACGCGCCGCAGAGCTTAGCTGAGAAAGGCTCTTTAAATTCCGCGCCGCAAAATTTAGATACGAGTGAAAATCGTACTGCTGCGCAAAACCCGCCGCCGCAGGATTTTTCAAATGATAATTCTTTAAATTTTATGCCGCAAAATTTAAATTCGACGCCGCAGGATTTCACAAATGAAAATTCTTTAAATTCCGCGAGGCAGAATTCCAAAACAAACGAAAGCTCGGGAGCCTGCGATCATGCGATGCAAAGTTCCGCGACGCAGCGCGAAGGGATGCCGCTCGTTTTTTGCTCGCGCCTGGGCGAGATCAACCGCTGTTTTAGCCTGCTCGGCTCGATGAGCGAAAGCGTCTCGCCTTCGAGCTTTTGCGTTAGCGTACTCAACGCGATCGCGGCGCAAAATGCTATTTTTACGCAAAATCATGCCGAAATTTCGACGATCTCTGCGGCGTGTGCGCTCGAAAACGGCGCAATAATCGCCGCTGCGAGGCTAAAAGAAAGCGCGGAAAATTTCGGCTCCGCACAGGACGCAAACGAAGCTAGCAAAAACGGCGAATGCAAGTCGGATAACGATAAAATCGCCCTGCTCTGCTATTTTGAGGAGGCAAATAACGACTATCTGAAGCGCTGCAACTTCGCCTGCGCTCTACTTCTGGTGCTTCAGCGCGGAGATGACGTGCAGATCGAAATTTCGCCGCACGTTGCGGATGCGATGGCGCAGAGCCTAGAAGCACAAAATCCGAAACCACGAGCCGAGAATGAAATTTTACGAAACTTTAAAGGGGACGGCGAAATCCCTCTAGATACCGCGGTGGAATTTTTGGCTAAAATCCTCTCCGGCAAGCGCGAATGGCGCAGCAGCGACGGGGTTTTGGACTATCTTTGGCGCATCAAAGATCCCGCCAAAATCGCAGCTTTTTTAAGGCAAGATCGTGAGCGTTAAAATAGCAAAATTTCATCGCATGAGCGAGCGTGGCGAGACGAGCAAATTTGATCAAAATCCCGGGTTGCACGAAGCCTCAAAGGCGCGAACGACGAGCTTTAAATTTAGCCGCTCCGTCAAGCTCAGATATGATGAAAATTTTAAATTTAGCCGCGCGATCAAATATGAGCTCAGCCAAACGGCGCATCTTGAAAGCACGCCGAAAGGGCGCGCGCCATACGCCCCCAAATCGCGTTGCAATGAGGCGCGCTGCGAAAATGCGCCGCTGAGGCATACGCAACGAACTAAAAAAAATCCGCCTAAACGGTGCGAGTCGCGGGCTATAAAAATTTTACCGCGGCGGCGCCTGGAAGACACCGTAAAATTCCGCTATAAAGACAGATGCGGCGAGCCGAAACGGTACACGCGGCAAGCTGTAAATTTCATAAATTTAGCAGATCAAGGCTTGGGCTACGAGTTTAAATTTAGCCGCTCGATGAACCGAGTAGCCGCTCAAGCAAGATGCGCACGGCAAGGCGTTGCGATGAATTTTAAATTTAACGACGCCGCGAGCTGCAAATTTAATCAGACGGCGCGTCATATGGCGGCGCCAAAACACTGCATATGGCGCTCCGCAGAAATTTCGTCGCGACGGCGTGCGTGGCAAACCGCGGAAATTGCACTGCGGCGATATGTGCGGCAAAAGATAGAAATTTCATCGCAGCAATACGCACGACGAAGCATGCGGCAAGCTGCGGAAATTTCACCGAGGCAGTACGCACGGCAAACGGCAAGAATTCTGCAAAAGCGCAGTTTGCCGTGCGCCGCCAAAATTCTATTGCTTCGGCACATGCACGGCGCCGAAATCGCCTCTGCTCAGACCATGAAAGCTCTATTGCTTCGGCACACGCCGCAAGGCGAAATATCACGCGCAGAGAACCGCAGAAATTTCAATGCGATGCGGCGAGCGGCAAGCCGTAGAAATTTTATCGAGATCTCGCGCATGATTAACCATCAAATCCCCGCCGAGAACAACAAAACCCTCGCCGAGAGCCGTAAAATTTCCAACAAAAGCTGCCGCAAAATCTCCGCCGAAAGAGGCGCCGCGCGATGAAGCAGACAGATCCGCTAAGGCGCAAAATCAAGCAGATCGGCATCGCGCTGTGCTTCGCAAGCTTCGGCGCGCTGTGTATGATAGGCAACCTGCTCTTCCTCCCGGTAGCGCTGCTGCGGCTAAACCGCATAGGCGCCGTGCGAAATTTCGTACGCGATTTTATAATGATCTCGTGGCGCATATTTTTGCTGCTCGCGCGACTTTACGGCAGCATCGGCGTAAGCTGGCGCTGCAAGCTCCCGCCCGGCGGCACTCTCATCATCGCAAACCACCCCAGCCTGCTTGACGTGGTGATCTTTTTGGCTCACGTGCGGCGCGCAAACTGCGTAGTCAAGGAAAGTCTGTGCAAAAATCCCTTCCTCTCCGCCGCCATCGCAGCCGCAGGCTACATCCCAAACACCGGCTCGGAAGCGATGATAGATGCGTGCCGCAGCGCCCTTGCGCGAGGAGAAAGCCTAATCATCTTCCCCGAGGGCACGCGCACCGCAGATCGCATCGCCATGCACAAAGCGGCGTTTTACATCGCAATAAATTTCGCAAAAAATATGAATTGCGTCGCGATAAAAATGGATCCTAAAAGCCTAAAAAAAGGACAAGTATGGTACGATACGCCCGAGGTTCGGATGAAATACGACCTCTACGAGCTGTGCGCGCTGGATCTAACGGGCTTTGAGCCGGATCGCCCAAACCCGATTCGCGTGCGCAAACTCTACGAAAAAATATCAAATCTATATGAAAAGGAGAATCTGTGAACGAAGAAATTTTGGAACTTAAGGAGCTGATCATTTCGGGGCTAAACCTCGAAGACGTCGCGCCAGGCGACATAAATGACGATGAGCCGCTTTTTGGCGACGGGCTCGGGCTCGATTCGGTCGATGCGCTGGAGCTCGGGCTTTTGGTGCAGAAAAAATACGGCATCGTGCTTAACTCAAAAACCCAAAATTTAAAGCAAATTTTCTCATCCGTCGCGTCTTTGGCGCAATACATCGCCGAAAATAGGAGTAAAAATGAGTAAAGATGAAATTTTTGAAATTTTAAAAAAGGCGCTCGTGGAGCTTTTCGAGATCGATGAGAGCAAGGTCGTGCCCGAGGCTAAAATTTACGAGGATCTGCAGATCGACAGCATCGACGCGATCGATCTGGTCGATTACGTCAAGAAAAACACCGGCTACAAGCTGATGCCCGATGATTTTAAAAACATCCAAACTCTCGGCGACATCGTGGATGCCGTAGCCGCAAAGCTCGATCAGGGCGCGAGCGTAGAGACTACGGGCGGCGAGAGTTAAATTTCGCCGTGCGGCGCGGCAAGATCGCGTGCGTTGCGGTTTGACAGTTTACTTTGCGTCGGCACAGAGGCGGCGATTGGCTCGATAGATAGCAACGGCGGCATTTTGTTTGGTGCGCGCGGTGTTTTGACGGCGAGCGGCGAATATTATCAAAGGTGTGCAGCAAGCGGCGAATGTTTTAATTGAAAGAGCGTGGAGCGAGCGGCTTGCGAGCTTGGCGGTTAAGCGGCACGGCACAAAGCCCGCTTAACTGCCGCTTTTGGGCCAGTATGTAAAGCGCTTTGCAGATCAAAATTTTAAAATTTAAATCTGCGAGCTTGAGTGAAATTTTGAAATTTTAAAAGGCGTCGTTTCTTTTGCGACCGTCATTTTCGTAAAATTTCAAAATTTTAAAATTTCGGCTAAATTTAATTTAGCGGATCTGATCGCGAGCGCAGTGCCGCGAGCTAAATTAAAGCGTAGCTAAATTTAAAAGCGGCACTGCTGAAATTTAAATGCGGCGAGCAAGGCTAAATTTAAATTTTAAAAGCATAGTGCCTAAAATTTGAACGCCGAAGCTAAATTTAAAATATCGAAGCGCGGTAATAATCGCGCCGATCGCGCCCGCGGCAAGAGCCTAACCGCCGTAACAAAAACCAAAACTACCGCAGCAAAGCTCAACGCTGCGACGAAGCTAAAGCCGCCGCGGCAAAAAACTAAGCCCTCGCGGCTAAATTTAAGGATTACAAAGATTGCGACGAACGATATTTTTAAAAACAGCTACCATAATTTTAAGCGTGTTTTACCCTTTCGGCCTCTATTTTTTGCACGGCGGCGCGCGGGTCTGCTTGCTCGCGACGATGAGCGCGCTATGGGGAGCGCGAGCTGTTTTTGAAAGTAAAGATCGCGCTATTAAGGGCGCGAGCGCGGCATTTTTTGCGCTGTGCGCCCTATTTGGCGGCGGAGCGCTCGCGTATCTGTATCCACTCATAATAAATTTCTCGCTCGCGGCGCTTTTTGCACTCAGCCTAAGATCGACGCCCGCTATCACGCGCCTGGCGCTTTTGAAGCAGCCATGTCTCAACGAGCACGGCCGCGCCTACACGCGCAAGCTGACCGAAGTTTGGCTCGGATTTTTCGTGCTAAACGGCCTGCTTAGCGCGGCGCTGCTGCTACCGCGAGATAAAATTTATTGGAGCGTTTATTGCGGCGCGATC
Source organism: uncultured Campylobacter sp. (assembly GCA_963528355.1). Taxonomy (GTDB): domain Bacteria; phylum Campylobacterota; class Campylobacteria; order Campylobacterales; family Campylobacteraceae; genus Campylobacter_B. The sequence goes on along the minus strand of CAURUZ010000002.1, from coordinate 60,143 downwards.
TCATACGTCCTCATCGGCACGCTGATCGGCGGCGAGATGATTTTTAGGAAATTTTATGTTAAAAAATTTGATTAATTCTTTGAAACCTTACGAGCGCGAAATCCTTGCCGCGGCGGCTCTTGTACGCGATTTAGCGGAAACTCGGCGCAAGCAAGACGAAACGGCAAACTTAAAAGGCGCGGATAAACTCCAAAGCAGCGCGGCAAGCGCAAATTTAAAAGATGCGGAAAATTCTAACAGAAGCGCAAATTTCAATGACGCGGAAAATTCTAGCGGCGGCACAGATACCGCGCGCGACCTGCAATCGGCGCAGACGCAAGAGCAAGAACGCGCGTCGATGATTGAAATTTACGGCGAGGATGCGGCGGAGTTTATTGCGTTTTTTTTCGGCGCGCTGATTGCGGGTTTTGCGCCGGTGCTGCTGCGAGAGCCAAAATTTAGCGGCAAATTTCATCTCGGCGGCGACGTAAAAATTCCAAATCTCGCTGCAGCGCAAAATTTAGACGAATTCTGTTCCCATGATTTAGAAAACATTTCGCCGCACGATACCGAAAAATCCGCGCCTAAAATTTCATCTAAAAACGCGCCGCAAAATCACGCGCCGTGCGAGAAAGAGGCTGTCTCTTTGCACCTACTGCGTGCCGATCAAAAATTTTATATCAAAACTTCAGGCTCCACGGGCGAGGCGAAAAACATCAAAAAAAGCCTGCGCGATATGGTTTTAGAGGCGGAATTTTTAGTAGAAAGATTCGGCCTTTGCGCAAGCGATCGATTTTTATCGGGCGTCTCGCACCAAAATATGTTCGGGCTTACCTTTAGCATCTTCGTGCCGCTACTTTGCGGCTCGCACACGCAAAAAGGCGGCCTAAACTACCCTGAAATCATCCTCGCAGCCGATCTTGCGGGCGCCGTGCTGATCAGCTCGCCCACGGTGCTCGGCGCGCTGTGCGAGCACGTAGACGCCGCAAACATAGCGCCTTTGAGCACCATTTTTAGCGCCGGTGCACCGCTAAGTCCTGTGATCCGAGATAGGTTGCGCGCGCTTAGCAATGCCCGCATCGTCGATATTTACGGCTCGAGCGAAACGGGTGTGATCGCTTGCAACGAAGGCGCGGGACTTAAGAAATTTGCTCCCGTAAGCGTGCAGATCCGCACGGATATCGATAGCGGCACGGCAAAACGCGAGGGCAAGCCCTTCGATCTCGCGGCAAGCTCTTGCGGCGAAAATTCCGCGGCAGAGCCTAAAACGCGCTGTGTGGGCGAGCAAAATGCGGACGGGCAAGACGCAAACCGTTCGGGCGAGCAGGCGTCTAAATTTAATGCAGACGTTAGCGATAAAACCGCGGCCGGCCAGAAAAACAGCTCCGCACCGATCATCACAACAAAACACGACGATAAATTTACGCAAGAGAGCGGGCTTTGCGATAAATTTAGGGCAAAGCAACCCTCCGACAAATCTTCGCAAACGGGCGAGTTTACGATCAGCTCGCCTTGGTGCGAGCGCTTCGAAAGCCGCGATTTCGGCTATGTGCGCGCAGACGAGATCACGCTTTTGGGGCGCGGCGACCGCACCGTCAAAATCAACGAAAACCGCGTGAGCCTCGATCTGCTCGAAGCTAAGCTCCGCTCGCACGAATTTATCGACGAGTGCAGGATCGATCTGCACCCGCAGCGCGACCGCGCCGTAGCTCTTATCAAGCTTAGCGAGCGCGGCGAGCAGGCGTTTCGCGCAGGCGGTAAAAAGGGCGTCACGGACGAGCTAAAGGCCTTTTTAAAGCCCGAATTCGGCGCGATTTTACGCTACTTCAAGATCGCAAGCAAGCTGCCTTTTAACGAGCAGGGTAAGCTAAGCAAAAAGGACTTTTTAAGCGCCCTGCAGCGCTACGAGGTGCCGGTTTTTGAGCGTAGCGCGGAGAATGAGTTTCGCGCGAAGGTGCGAGCCAGCGACTTTTATTTTGACGGACACTTTGCGCGATTTGCGCTGGTGCCCGCGTTTATGCAGCTTCGCTTCGTGATGATCTGCGCAAAAGCCCTGGGCTACGAGCTGGACGGCACGCAAAAGATAGAAAATTTAAAATTTAAAAATTTCATCCGCCCCGGCGATGAAATTTCGATCAAAATCACCGAAGCAAGCGGCAAACTCCGCTTTGAAATTTCAAACGACAAGGTCTGCGCCAGTGGAAGAATTTGCCTTTAAGCCCGCGTTTTTGCTGCCCTACTTCAACCATCCCGCGCGTATCGCCGAGCTCGTAAGCGCCCTAGCGCCCATCGCGCCCGTACTGATCGTGGACGACGGCAGCGACGAGGCGAGCAAAAGTGCGCTAAAGGGGCTTGCTGCTCAAATTTACGCCCGCGCGCAAAATGGCGGCAAAGGCGCTGCAGTGTGCGACGGGCTGGTGTGGGCGAAGGAGCTTGGATTTACGCACGCCTTTCAGATCGACGCGGATTTTCAGCACGACGTAAGCAGGTGCGAGGAGTTTTTGGCGCTTGCGGCGCACAAACCAGCCGCGCTGATCTGCGCCGCGCCCGTGTATGACGAAAGCGCGCCCAAATCCCGCCTGCACGGACGCAAGATAATGAACTTTTGGTGCGTGATAAATACCCTTTCGCACCGCATAAAAGACGCGATGTGCGGCTTTAGAATTTACCCGCTAGAGGGGATCGTGCCGCTTCTGCCCCGAACTAAGAGCCGCAGGATGGGCTTTGATGCCGAAATTTTAATCCTGGCCGTGCGGGCGGGGCTAGAGATAAAATGGCTCGATCTGACTGTGCGCTACGAAGCGGGCGGGGTGAGCCACTTCGCGCCGTTTCGAGATAATTTTGGAATTTCACTGATGCATGCGAGGCTATTTTGCGGGCTTCCGCTTTGGCTTGTAAAAAGGGCGCTAAAACGCGCCTGCGATAAATTTAAAAAGCGCGGCTTGCAGGATGTTTCGCAGCAGAACGCAGACGAAATTTTGCAAGGGCTAGTGGAGCAAAACTTTTGCAGCGACGCGCGGCGCGATAGTTGCAAAGGTGCGAAAAAAGAGATGGACGGCGGCGCAGACGAAAAAGCTGGTACCGAAAAATGCGGCGATAAAGTCGCAGCGCAAAGTTCGCTCGTAAAAGCCTCGTCGCAACATGCCGCCGCAAAGGACGGGCGCGATGGCTAAACATTGGAGCGAAAACAACGAAAAGGCGGGCGCGGCTCTTTTAAATTTAGCCCGCTTCATCACGCTTCACACGCCTGATTTTTGCATGCGAGGCACCGCGCTTTGCATCTCGGCGATCTATTTTGCGCTGCTTAAAAACGAACGGCGCGCAATCAGGGAGTTTTTGCAACGCGCGCTTGATCGCGAGCCCAAGATCCGCGAAATTTACGCGAATTTTTATAAATTTTCCCTCAGTCTGTGCGAAAAAATCGCGGTTTGGAACGGCAAGATCGCGCTGGATCAAATCCGCGTGCAAAGCGGTATGAAGGAGCTTTTAAGCGATGGAACGGGCAAAATTTTAATCACTTCGCACTTCGGCAACACCGAGATCGCGCGCGCCCTTTCGGCAAACACGGCGGGGATAAAAATCAACGTGCTGATCTTTCGCAAACACAGTGAAAATTTTATGAAATTTATCGAAAAAATGGGCGGCGGCGTTAAAATTCTCTACGTCGGCGAGCTCGGTATCGGCGAGATGCTGCAAATCAAAGAGCTACTGCAAAACGGCGAGCACATCGCGGTAATGGGCGATCGCATGCCGGTGGGCTCGGATAAATTTCAAAGCGAGGATTTTTTAGGGCGCAGCGCGAACTTCCCGATCGGCGGCTATCTGCTCGCTAAAATTTTGGACGCGCCGCTATTTAGCCTATGGTGCTACGAGGGGCGCGAAGGGCGTGAGCTTCGGCTGCAGCCGCTACCTGCGCCGCTAAAGAGCCGCGATAAGGCGCGATCGGTCGCTCCACCGCTTAAATGCTACGTGCGGCAGCTGGAGCTTTATGTCAAAGAATTTCCTTCTCAATGGTATAATTTCTTTGATTTTTGGGCGCAAGGGAAAAATGCGAGCAATGTGGAGCGCGACGGCGCACAAAATTTCGGCGAGACGGGTTCAAACGCTGCGTCAAATTTAAATGGCGCAGCGGATTTAAATGATACGACGAGTTCAAATACGGCGTCAAATTTAAAAAGTACGGCGAGCTCGGATACCGCGTTAAATTTAGATAATTCAAATTTAGCCGCCGCAAAATCCGCCTCGCAAGACGAAAAATTTCATAGCGGAGAGAGGAATGAAAGAGTATAAATTTCGCGCCAGATTTTATGACGCCGATCCGATGGGCGTGATGTGGCACGGCAACTACGTAAAGCTCTGCGAGGACGCTAGATGCGAGTTTTGGCGCGACGCGGGCTACACATATATGCAGATGAGAGATGATGGATTTATATATCCCATTATCAAAATGGAGTTTAAATTTATCGCGCCGATACTTTTTGACGACGAGGTTGCGGTGAGCATCGAGCTGCTCGAGTGCGACACGATTATAAAATTCTCCTACCGCATCAAAAGCCCATCGGGCGCGCTTTTAGCCAAGGCAACCACGTCGCAAGCCGCGGTGGAGCTTGATTCCAAAAGGACGCTGTATGAGATACCGCCGCAGCTAAGGGCGTGCGCGGATAAAATTTTAGCAAAGAAAAATTCCGCGGGTAAAATTTCAATGGTATATAAAATTTCAGCGACAAGCAAAGCTGTGCCCGAGCAAGAGCGCTCTCAAAATGCCGTGGCAAATGAAATTTTGCCTAGCAATAACGGGCAGTAAAAATTTTAGCGAGCATAAAATTTAAAGGACTATGATGAAAATTTTAGCTTTATTTTTAGCGATTTTGGGGCTTGCGAGCGCGCTTGAAGTAAGCGATCTGGCGCTTAAGACCGATAATATCGGCGGCAAATTTAGCGAAACGCTCAGCATTGAGGGCTTTGCTGAGCCCGTACGAAGCAGCGGCGAGTTTATGATCAAAGGCGGCGAGCTGTTTTGGACGACGCTAAAGCCAGTGCGAAGCGAGCTAAAAATCGGCGCGGACGGCGTTTTTGAGCGCAGCGGAGCGGCGTGGGTCAAAAGCGCCGATTCGCTTTTTGATAAGGACACCTTTTTGGCGATCTCGCGCCTGGACGTAGCGCGACTTAGCAAAAATTTCTCGATCGCGCTAAGCGGCAGCAAAGATGCGTGGCGCGCCGAGCTAAGCCCAAAAGGGATGCTGCAAAATATCTTTAAAAATATCGTGATCGAGGGCGGCGCCTACGTCAGGGTGCTGCGAATTAGCAGCGCTAACGGCGACGTGAGCGAAAACGTATTTTCGGGCGTCGTGAGCTTAGATGAGTAAGAGCGCCATCCTAGCGGTATTCGGCGCGGTTTTCATCGCGCTTTGCGCCTTTATAGCGTTAAATTTAAACCGCGTAAATTCCGATTTTTACGAGCTGAGCGGCATTGAAATTTCCGGCGAGCAGAAACAGAGCGTCGAGGATTTCAACCGCGAGATTGCGCGGCAAATCATCGTCGCAAGCGCAGAGAGAGCGAGCTTTGACGCGTTCATTGCAGATATGCAAAAAAGCGGGCTTTTTGAGAGCATAATTTACGAAGTGAAGGACGCAAGCGTGTATCAGAGCGAGCTTGCGCGCTTTGCGCCCGCGATGCTCGATGATGCGAGCGTGGAGCTTTTAAAAAGCGATCCGCAGGCCTTTTTTGAGCGTAGCGCGCGTGAGCTTTATTCAAAATTTCGTCCGCTTAGCCTCTCGCAGGACTTTTTCTCGCTCAGCCTTCACTCGCGCCTTAGCTCTCGCGGCGCAATCAAGCTTGATCCTGCGCAAAACCGCTTCATCGCGACCATTGACGGCGCGCCGCACTACCTCGCTACGGCCAAACTCGCTCCGAAAGCAAACGACGACGCGCTTAGCGCGCTGGTGCACAAGGCGCAAAAGAGCAAAATTTTAATCTCAGGCACCGCCCTTTTTAGCGCTTTGGGCAAAAGCGCGGGCGTGCGCGAAAGCTCCGTCGCTGGCGCCGTTTCGCTTAGCCTGTGCGCGGCGCTGCTGCTGGCGGCATTTTCGCGCGCACGGATCTTCTGCCTGCTGCTGCCCGCGCTTTTCGGGCTCGCCTGCGGCGTAGCCGCCACGATGGCGATCCGCGGCTCGATCCACATCCTAAGCGCCGTGGTTTCGACTAGCCTAATAGGGCTGATGCTGGATTACGCGGTGCACTGGCTGGGCGCAAACATTGCGCGCAAAATCGAGGCTCGCTCGATAAAAAGCATGCGGAACATCCTGCTTCTAGGCTTTTTCATCACCGCGGGAGGTTACTTCGTATTTTTATTCAGCCCGTTTTTTCTGCTCAAAGAGATCGCGATCTTTGCGATAACCGCACTTGCGGGGGCATTTTGCTTTAGCTACTTCGCCCTGCCGCTGCTTCTTGAAGGAGTGCAATTTCGCCCCGCCCCGCTCTTTGCAAAAGCTCTTGAGCTCTACGCAAAGGCGCTTTGCAAGATAAACCTAAGCCTAAAAGCGCTCATTCTCATTTGCGCGGCGTTGCTTGCGTTTTTGTATTTTAAAATGGAGCTTAAGGACGATGTCAGCGAATACGCGAGCTTGGATAAAAACCTGATCGCGATGAGCGCCAAGCTCGCAAGCATCGGAGGTTCCAGCTTCGATCTGATCGTGGGCAACGATGCAGGCGCGGTAGCCAAAGAGGCCGTGGCGCGCGGTCTTGCAGACTCATACACCGGCGCGCCAATTTTGGATCCAGCTACGCAGAGCTTTATCAAGCAGGCCTTTGCAAACTACGATAGAAGCGCATTTTTACGTCTTGGGCTTAGTCGCGAGCTCGTGGACGCGAACTTTGCCAAGATCGCGGATGCACCCATTTTAAGCTACGAACAGGCTAGAAGCTCCGTCCTTTTTGCCGCGATGCCGAGCATCGATCCGCATATCGCTTTTTTGCGCGGCGTGCGCGATAAAGCTGCCGTAAGCGAGCTTGCCGCGCAGATGGGCGCGCTGCATCTAAATATGCGAAGCGCCATAAGCGAAGCGTTTTCGCAGATCAAAATCAACGCCCTGTATCTAAAATGCGCTGCATACGCCCTCGCGCTCGCACTGCTGTGGGCGTTTTTCGGCGCGCGGACGGCGTGGCTGATCGTCATCTGCGTTTTTGCGACAAATTTAGCCGTGCTTGCCCTGCTTAGCGCATTCGGCGTGAGCGTGAATATATTTGCGATCTTTGCGCTGATCCTCTCAGGTGCCGTGGGGATAGACTATATGATCTTTGCAAACAACGATAAGATGGCGCTTAGCGATAAAATTTTCGGCATCACGCTCGCGTCTTTAACCAGCATAATCTCCTTTTTTACGCTCGCTTTCAGCTCCACTAAAGCCGTGGCGCTGTTTGGGCTCTGCGTCAGCCTCAATATCGCGCTAGCGGCGGTCTTAGCGCAAGTTTTGGCGGCGAGCAAGAAAAGCAGCTAATCAAGCGGTAGCCAAAGAGCTGAAAGCACCGAATAGACGCTCTTTGCTCCGCTTGCATATAAAATTTATAAAATAGCGCGCCGTAAATTTACGTAGCCGCGGCGAATGAAAATTTAGTCTAATGCGCCGCGAGATAAAATTTAGCCTGCATGTGCAAGATAAAATTTAACCGATTAGAGCGCAAGATAAAATTTGAGATGAAATTTCGGCTAAGCAAGCTGCGAACCGGAATTTAAAAAACAAGGTTGCGGGATAAATTTTAAAAGTTGATCTTTGGCGCAGCGTCTCGGAGCATGCTATTAAATTTGAACCTATGCAGTGCATTTTTAAATTTAAACCCTTGCGGCGCGTTATTAAATTTAAATCTGCGCGCCGCAGACCGCCCTACTCGCCGCTTTTCCCCGCTTTTATCATCTTTATAAATTCCTTTGCGAGCTTGGAGGGTTTTTTATACACAACCGAAAACGACACGTCCAAAAGCGGCTCATCCGCGACGTCAAAGAGCGTGATGTAGTCCTTTTGCGTCTCAAAAATGTACCGCGCGAAGCTGAAACTCACGCAAAGCCCCGCCGCGACCATCGCGTTAGCCACGTATAGATAGGAGGTGTCGCAGAAAATTTGAGGCGTAAAGCCCGCGTTTTCAAATATCTTTTTGAAGTTCGATTCGCTTTTTAAAATTTTACTACTAATTGCAAATTTATCGGATTTAAACTCGCTAAGTGCGATCTTGGGGTATTTCTCGGTAGAATTCATACTCGCTCGCGAAACAGCAGGATGAGAGGAGCAGACGCTTAGAAGCAGCCTGCGCTTTTTTATAAACTCGCACTCAAGCCCCTCCACAGAAAGCTCGCCGAAGTGCGCGGCATAGACGATATCAAGCTCGCCGCTTTTTAGCATCTCGATAAGCGCGGGTTCGGAGTGAGCGTGCACAACCCTGATGTCGGCTTTGGAAAACCTGCTATAAAACATCGCGATGATCTTTTCGATAAATTTAAAGCTGGTCGAGGTCGCGCCGATAACGAGCTTGCCCGTCTTGATCGACGAAAGTCCGTGGATTTCGTTATTTAGCTCCTTATTGAGCCTAAGCATATTTTTCGCTCTGGCGATGTAAATTTCGCCGGCATAGGTAAGCTCAAGGCCGTTTTTCCTATCGAAAATTTCGATCCCTAGCTCCTTTTCTAAAAGCATAATGCTCTTTGAAAGCGACGGTTGTGCAATTCCAAGCTCGCTCGCCGCCTTTGTAAAGCTTTTAAGCTCCGAAATTTTTACCGCAAATTCCATATGTCGCAGGCTCATTTTTTGCCCCTTCGGTTGAAATTTTATAGCCTTTAGCTATTAAATTATATACCAAATAACATTTGACTTACATAAAGATTTAATATAAAATTACGACATTAATCTTTAAGATTAAAAAATCTCTAAGTAAAGGGGCAAATATGCAGAGACGCGACATACTGAAAATGGGTATAGTAGGAGCCGGTGCACTCGCACTCGGCGCGGTAAATGCGCAAGCAAGCGCAGTGGACGCAAAGGACGTTAAATTTGACGAGGAGTGGGATGTAATCATCATCGGCAGCGGTTTTGCAGGGCTTGCGGCGGGCTTAAAAGCCGCGCAAAAAGGCAATAAAGTGCTAATCCTCGAAAAGATGGGCCGTATAGGCGGAAACTCCGTCATCAACGGCGGCGGTATGAGCGTGCCGATGAACCCCGTGCAGGAAAAAACGGGTGTTAAAGACAGCAAAGAGCTATTTATGAACGACTGCCTAAAGGCGGGCCTTGGCATCAACCACCCCGAGCTTTTAAGCACCCTAGCCGATCGCGGCTTGGACGCGTTTAAATTCCTCGTCGATAGCGGCGTGCAATTTAAGATGGATCACTGCGCGCACTTTGGCGGACACAGCGTCGCGCGCTCGATGCTAACTACGAATGATAGCGGCTCTGGCTACATCCAGCCGATACTTGAAAAATTTGAAGCGCTAAAAGATAAGGGCTGCGAGCTTCGCCGCCGCGCGAAATTTGATGATTTTGTAATGGACGGTGATCGCGTAGCGGGTGTCGTGATCCGCGAGGAGTATAAATTTGATCCGAATCTCTACAGCGACGATCTTGAAAACACGAGCGGCACCAAAAAGACGCTCAAAGCCAAAAAAGGCGTAGTACTCGCAGCGGGCGGATTTTGCCGCGATAAAATTTTTCGCAAGCTTCAAGATCCGCGCATCCCAGATGACGTCGATAGCACAAATCACGCTGGAGCGACTGCGGGCGTGCTACTAAAAGCCTTTGAGATCGGTGCATATCCGGTGCAGGTCGATTGGATCCAGTTCGGTCCGTGGGCGAGCCCCGATGAGAAGGGCTTTGGCACCGCTCCGATCCTAACTCAGCAAGGCACCTTTAAATACGGTATCGCCGTGGATGTACGCAACGGCAAGCGCTTTATGAACGAGCTTGCAGATCGCAAGACCCGCGCGGACGCAGAGTTTAAAATTTTACGCGAGGATCCAAAAGCCTATCCGATAACCTTTGCCGATACCAAAATGGCGTTTAAAGACCTAAGCGAAGAGGTTATTTCTAAAGGCATAGCAGGCGGTAAGGTAGTGGGCGAATGCGTGAGCCTAGATGAGATCGCTAGTAAATACGGCGTGCCTGCGGACGCGCTAAAAGAGAGCGTCAAAAAATACAACGAAGGCGTTAAGGCGAAAAAAGACGAATTCGGCAAGCAAGAAAGCGCGCTTAGCGAGATCAACGAAGCGGGACCTTTCTACGTCATCCGCCTATCGCCGAAGCCTCACCACACGATGGGCGGTCTAAAGATCAACGAAAAGGCCGAGGTCATCTCAAGCAAGACGAATAAACCGATCCCGGGCCTCTACGCAGCCGGCGAGATCACCGGCGGAACTCACGGCGCAAGCAGGCTGGGCACCGTCGCGATCACCGACTGCATAGTGTTTGGAATGATCGCGGGCGAGCAGATCGCCTAACTAGGCCCGAGCGCAAGCTCTTTAAAGCCTTGCCGGGTTAGCGAAAGCGGGCCCGCAAGGCACTTCTGCAAAAGGTTGTAAATGAAAAATTTCAGTTTTACAGCATTAATTTTGTGCTGTATCATCGCGACTTTGTTCGGCGCGCCGTCTGCTAACGACGCCAACGCCACGAACATAGTCGTTTCAGATGAGCTCAGGGCAAAATACAAAATCAAACCTCATCACGAGCATTTGTCGTTTGACTGCGTCGACTGCCACGTAAATCAAGGAGGCGATCCATCTAAATTTAAAAGTATTGGCGACAAGGGCTGTATCAGCTGCCACGGCGACAAAAAGAAACTCGCTTTGAGGCTTAAATTTATGGATACGCTCAAGGCCAATCCGCACAACTCCGTCCACGACGGTCCTACGCTATACTGCGACGAATGCCACAACGAGCACAAGGCATCTACGAATATGTGTACCGAATGCCACGAGCACGAAGTGCCGCAATGGATGGGGGTGACGCCATGAGAATTTCTAAAAAATTACTAGCGCTTATTATCTTAATAAGCGGCATTATAGGGTTTTTCATCGTCGTGCCGGTGCATTACGCGCTTGAAAAAACAAGCACCGATAAATTTTGCGACGTCTGCCACGAGATGGATCCGATGGTGATCGCCTATCAAGACGACGTCCACTCGGGCAAGGGCAAAACGGGCGTCAAAGCCAAATGCGTCGACTGCCACCTACCGCACGACAATATCGTAAAATACGTCTATCAAAAGGCCAAAAACGGCGTGCTGGAGGGCTACTCGCACTTCTTCGACGAGCCCGAAAAATACGACTGGAGCGCAAGGCGCAAAAACCGCGAGCACTATGTGTTTGACAACGGCTGCACGAGCTGCCACGCCACCGTGATCGACAGCAAGATCACCTCCGAGCAGGCGCAACGCATGCACGCGCACTACAAAAAGCTCCTAGGCACCGAGCGCGAGCTTAAATGCGCGAGCTGCCACGTAAGCGCGGGACACGGCATTGGGCTTCGCAACTACCTAGAGTACTGGCGACCGACGTATAAAATTTACGAAAAGAGGATGATGCAAGAAAAGATCAAGGCAAAGAAGGGATTTTTCGGCGACGAGTATAAACCGAGCGCCGAAGAGCAGGCCTTTATGGACGCTTCTAGCGCGAAGAAATAACGCCGCTTGAAATCCTAGAATTTCTAAATTTTAAAATTCCGCCGAGGTTTAGCTGAGACCTTGACGGGATTTTTGAAATTTTGGCGAGGTTTTTGTAAAATTTTTATTGGATTTATCGACTTTTAGATTTAAAATTTACCCGAATTCTCGATTTAAAATTTCATCTATCAGACTATATTTAAACCAACCGCCCGCAACTTAAGTTTATACGCTTCTTACTCGCCAGGTCGTAAACGAAAAGTATCCACAAAAACCCTTACAATTGCATCTTTATGAGCCTTACTATAGTACTAACTTAAAATTTCATACTCACGTTATGAGAGCATAAGGCTAGCATAAATTATCGAGAGTATAATCGAATTAAAATTTTAGGAGGAAGCGATGGCGTTTGTAGCGGAATATATTTCTAAAGAGGACTTGAAGAAATATGATATTGTAAATATTATAAATACATGCTGCCGCAAATATAATGAAGAAGAATATTCGGATTATTTAATTGATCAACTCTACTGGGTGATTGATAGGCAAAGAGACATTTGGCTAATATCCGTCGTTAATTTGTATTTGCCAGATCATAGAGATGGATGGAGCGGGGAACGGATCTGGGTTTTACACTATGATGATCAAGATATTGATCTTGATTTAAGAGATATAAACAATAAAAATACTAGCACGAAAATTACGGACAACCCTTTTAAAATCTTATATGAATTAAAGTCTATAAAAACCCATACTTATGGTATATCAAGGGATGAAATAGTTAAAATTTTAAAAGACGCATTAGAAGAGTATAGAGGCGGTGCAAGTTTAAATAAATTTGTCCCGAAAGAAAATATTCAAGTAACTTTCGTATCAAAAAATTTAAAACGCTAGAAAGGTATATTTCTTGTAATTGTAAGGAAATTTTTAAAATTTTTATAAATTTAAAATTCCTATAAAGCACGCGTAACAAAATCCTCGCCAAAATTTCAACGCCCAAGCTTTATTTAAATTTCGGTACGTCAAGCTCTGCGGCGAAATTTTAGAGATAAATTTTACCTCCGTTTCATTTAAAATTTAAGAGCATGTTTAAATTTAAGGAGCTAGGATGAAACATTTATCAAGCGCGAGCCCGCTTGATAATGCATGATGGGGAAGAGTAAATTTTTCGGGTTTAACGCCCTTTTGCGTTATATACGAGGCAAAATAATACAGATGAGAAAGAGCGGAAATACTCCGCTCTTTAAAGCTTTAGTCGCCGCTTAGATCAAATTTATACGCAGCCTGCAACCACAGCTCGTTCTCGTCGAACTTTCTATTTACGCCGCTAGCGTAGTGGTCGCTTCTCTCAAGTGCAGTGTAAGTTACACCCAAGCTTAGCCCCTTAACGGCCTTAGGAGCGTAGTTTGCCGTTACCGCCCAGCCCTCTACGTCCATGCTGGTACCGACCTTTTGGCCCGCAGCCCTGCTAGCATTGATATTATTCGTGCCGCTTACTCTGTCTTGATCGCCTTTTACGTAGTGCAGCGCGGTTTTGAAGCCGTCCAAGCCGATAGCGCCGAAGTTGTAATCAAGCACGATCTTGTGCGTATCCATACCCGCATATCCCGTGAAGACGAACGGACCTCGGATAGGCAGAGCGGTGTATGATCCTGGGCCGTTGCCGACGCCCAAAATAACGGCATCATCATCGCTAACGGTTGTATAGGCATACGATAGACCGAATCCGAAAAACTCGCTAACCGAGACTCTTGCGCCGAACATATCGCCGTCAAGCCTTCTTGGCTCCAGCCCTCCGTCTACGCGCGAGCCTTTGTAGTTAAGATCAAATCCCAGCTTTAAAATCTCGCCTACCGGCACTTTTACATTTGCCTCGGCAAGATACAAGCTAACGTCGCCGTCCTTTAACGCGTTAGCCGGTTTTACGTCCGTTACCGCTGCGTAAGCGCCGGTTAAAGTAGTATAAGGCAAGGATTTGTTTTGAACGTATGCGGAGAAGATATTTTCAAATTTTACGGTAACGGGACCAGTCATATTACCCAAAATCACCCTATCTTTAAATAAAGGAGCCTTTCCTTCGCCTGCCGGAGCGCCCATGGCGGTTTTGCTCCTTCCTTGGAATTTATAAAACCATCCGCCCCACAATGTAGTATCGGGGATGTCTTTGTTAGATATCGCTACGCCCTCGAAAGCCTCTTTAAACGCCCTCGTATAGTTGCCAGCAACGAGCGGAGTTACGACATATTGTCTACCCGCCTTTATATCGGTATTTCCTATGCCGTATCCTAGGTATAATTCGGATAATACCGCACCTTTAGTATACCACTCCTTATCGTAGGCGATCTTATTGCTTGAGCCTACGTGATACGGCATCAACCAGCCCTGTCCGGTAAGCCCTATTCTAAAGCCGTAAAGAGGATCGGTAACGTATCCGAGCTCAAGACCCACGCCGAATGCCTCGTAGTCGTTATCGCCCGTAGCGGCTTCGCCTCTATTATCTACGGTTTTATTGGCGTAAGTGGTCTTTACCGTTCCGCCAAACTTACCGTTAGTGATCGCCTCGGCTACGCTATCCGCCGCGCTTAGCGAGGACACCGCACATGCGCAAACCGCCGCAGCTAAACCTAGTTTGATGAGCTTCATTCGAAATCTCCTTTCATAAAGATTTACAAATATTTATAAAATGAATTATATCAAACAATCTCGCTGTTTGCGATAAAAAAGGGGGAAATTTAAAATAAAATTACGCAACTTTGTAAAGATTAAATTAATGAATAGCGAAATTTATCGCCCTATTTATGATTTTATGATTTGACGGATATTTTCGGCTTGCGCCCCGACCTCGACTCGCGAATAAAAGCGATCAAAATTTCAAAATTTCAAAAACGTCAAACCGAGCCGCCGGATAGAATTTTACCGAAATCAAAGGGTGAAATTTCGCCGCTTTTAAATTTTAAAATTTAAAAAGCTCGTGAAGTTTGCCTGCAGAAATTTCTCTTTAAATTTAAAACGCGGCCACATAGATATATGCAGCCGCGCGGAATTTTGCTAGCGGATCGAAGCTCTAAATTTAGATAATCTACAGAGCCTTTGCGATTAGCTCGTTTACGTTTTTGATAAACTCACTCGGATTTTCAAGCTCCTGCCCCTCGCTAAGGCGCGCCAGATCGTAGATTATCTCGGCTACTTGCGGCAGCATTAGTTTGTCGGCCTGCAGCTTTTTGACGATCTCGTGATCCGCGTTGATCTCCAAAATCGGCTTTATTGGCGGCAGATTGCGGTTTCCCATCTGCTTAAGCAGCTGCTGCGTCGCAAAATCGGGATCGTTCTCGTCAAAAACAAGGCAGGAAAGCGAGCCGCTTAGGCGCGATGAAATTTTAACGTCCTTGACGCGTTCGCCTAAAATTTCTTTGATCTTTGCGGCGATCTCTTTGGCTTGCGGCGTCGCGGCATCGTCGCTCGCAGCTTCCTGCTTGATCGAAGTTGCGTTTTTAACCGGCGTCTTATCAAACTCAAAAACGCCCGGCATCACGATCGTATCGATCTCATCGTCGCAGAGTAGCACCTCCGTGCCCTCGGCGTTAAATTTCTCGATCAGAGGCGAGCTTTTAAGCATCGCAGCGCTGTTTCCCGCGATATAATAGATCTCTTTTTGCTCCGCGCCCATTTTTTCCTTATACTCGCTAAGCGTGATGAGTCCGTCTCGCAGGTTCGATTTGAAAAGACAAAGCTTTAAAATTTCCTCTTTGTTTGCGCCGAAGCCGTAAAGTCCCTCTTTCAAAACCTTGCCGAATAATTCGTAAAATTTTATGTATTTTTCGCGATCGCTCTGCAAAAGCTTTTCTAGCTCGGATAGAATTTTTTTGACGCTTTGTTCGCGGACGTAGGTTAAAATTCGATTTTCTTGCAAAATTTCGCGACTTACGTTTAGCGGCAGATCCTCGACGTCCATTATGCCGCGTACGAAGCGCAGGTAGCTAGGCAGCAGTTCTTTGGCGTCGTCGGTGATGAAAACGCGCTTGACGTAGAGCTTCACGCCGCTTTGATAATCGACCCGGTATAGATCAAAGGGCTCGCTGCTAGGCACATAAAAAAGCGTCGTGTATTCTTGCGTGCCCTCGGCCTTGGTGTGGATGTAAAACAGCGGATCGCCGCTATCATGGCTGATCTGCTTGTAAAATTCATTATAATCGCCCGGCTTTAGGCTACTTTTCGGCAGCTGCCAAAGTGCGCTAGCGCGGTTGATCTGGACGTTTTTAACCTCGCCATGTCCCTGCTCGCCCTCTTTTTGCGCAGGCACGTATTCTTCTTTATCCATAAAGATCGGATAGGGGATGTGGTTGGAGTATTTTTTGATGATGCCTTCCAGCCTATATTCGTCCAAAAACTCCTCATCTTTCATATGCAGAATTATCGTCGTGCCGAAGTCCTCTTTTTGCGCCTTTTCGACCATGTAGTTGCTCGCGTCGCTACTCCATTTAAAAGCGTCCTGCGAGAGCGGCTTGCGGCTGATAACATCGATACGATCTGCAACCATAAACGCCGAATAAAACCCGACGCCGAACTGTCCGATGAGGTTGCTGTCCTTCGCCGCATCGCCGCTAAGGCTCGCCATAAAGCCCTTCGTGCCGCTGCGTGCGATGGTGCCGAGATTGCTCTCAAGCTCGGCTTCGTCCATGCCGATGCCGTTGTCGCCGATGCTTAGCGTTTTGGCCTCTTTGTCGATCTTGATATCGATGCGCGGCACATACGAAAGCGCCTTGTATTCGTCGTTAGTAAGGCTTAAATAGTTTAATTTATCCAGCGCGTCGCTTGCGTTTGAGATGAGCTCGCGCAGGAAAATTTCCTTGTTTGAATAAAGCGAATGGATCATCAAATTTAGCAGATCATTCACTTCGGTCTTAAATTTTTTCTTTGCCATTATGCGGTCCTTTTTAAAAATTTTGGCAGATTATATCATGGAGTGCTAATCTTGTCAAGAGTAGAATAAATAAACTTGATATACATCCTATCAAGTTTTGTAAATTTAGAGGTGCGTTTTAAAATTTAGCGTGGAATTTTGCTCGATTTGCTACCTACGAAATAGCCGCTCGCTCGACGTAAAATTTTAATAAAAATTTGGGCGTATTACAGTGAGTATTCATTGCAAAAAGGAAAAACGAAAAACCGATAATTAAATTTATAGATTTTTAAGTGGGGGGGATAGAATGCGCTAAATTTTTAATTGAAAGGAAAAATATGGCTGAGGATAAGATTAATAAGAACGAAGTCTTGACCCAAAACGGCATGGACAACAATAAGAAAGAAAGTGAAACGAAAAATATAAATGAAGATAAAGAAAATGAAGCTTTTGTCCAGGTTTCTTTATCGATTTTGGGCGGTATAGTAGGCGGCGCATGGGCTAATATATTAGATAAAGATTTATGGATTAATGTATTAACTATAGCTGTAGCGGGCTTTATTGTCTATGCAACAATAACTTGGCACGATAAGAAATTAGATAAAAAGATAGGATTTCCTATTCTGATTGTTCTTTTACTCATAATAATGGCTCTACTTGCATGTTTAGCGTATTGCATTCACAAATAATTTCAAAGGAGAAAAGAATGAAAAAAGTAATTTTGGTTTTGGTAGTTCTATCGAATTTGGCGTTTGCAAGAATGGAAAATTTTTCAGAGAATAAAAAGGAGTGTGAGGGCGGAAGCGTCGATACTTGTCTTGATTATGGCACAACATATCTTTTTGGTACAAATCGCGATTATATAAAAGCGAAATTTTTTCTTGAAAAAGCTTGCAAAAAGGATAACGTTAAAAAAGAAGATAAACTTTATGCATTTTATGTTCGAGAAGCTTACTTTTACCTAGGATATATGTATCTTGAAGGACTCGGTGTAGAGAAAGATGATAAAAAAGCTTTTGAACTATTTAATACGGCTACGGCTTATGACGGCAAGCTTGATGAGTTATATTATAGCTTGGGAAGAATGTATTTTGATGGGAATCGTAATGGAACAATGCGCAAGGATGAAGAAAAAGGCGGCGAGTACTTAAAAAAGTCTTGCGACGGCGGATATCCACATGCATGTAAAGACTTAGCGGATTTGTATTATTATAGATATAACAATAGATATAGCAATAGCGATATGAGCGAAGCTATGCAGTATTACAAAAAAACTTGCGAGCTTGTAAAAAATACTGACGACGCAGAGTATTTTCAAGAAGCTTGCGATATGTATGAATTACTAAAATAATCCAAATTTTACCCGAGCCGAATTCAAACTCGGGTAAAACCTCTCAAATTTTCTCAAATTAAATTTAAATTTCGCCGCTATCGTTTTCGCCGATCTTACGTAGCCGATCCTTGCGCCGCCTTTCGTTCTCAAAGCATCATATTTTGCTCTATTGCGCCGTATTTGCCGCGTAGCAGAGCGCGCGAAAGAGCAAATTTCAATTTTATTCGCCCTGCTCTGCGATGAAATTACGCGCAAAGTACGGGCATAAAAAAACGGAGGCGCCTTAAATTTTACTCATTACGTCGTCGATTATCGCTTGTGCGCCGTTTCGATCAGCAAGCTCAAGCAGTCCTTTGCTCGCTCGCGCCACGTCGAAGCTCTCAATCAAGCCCAAGATCCGCTCGCTGCTCGCATCCTCTTGACGTAAAATTTCGCAAAGTCCGCGCTCTTTAAGAAATTTCGCATTGTAAAACTGATGATCCGCCGCCGCGAACGGAAATGGCACGAATATCGCAGGCAGGCCGTTTGCGCAGAGTTCCCACAGCGTGCTGGCACCGCTGCGTCCGACGCAAAGATCGGCGCTTGCGATAAGCTCGTGCATATTTTTGCAAAAGCCTACGAGCCGTACATCTAGGCCCTGCTGCGCGTAGATCTGCGAGATGCGCTCAAACTCGCGCTCGCCGCACTGATGGATCACGCCGTAGCCGAGGCTCAAAAGCTTGGGCGCAAGCTCCACGGCAAGCGAGTTGATAAAGCTCGCCCCCTGCGAACCACCCAAAAAGATGACCCTCTTAAGCGCCGTGCGCGGCCGCGCCGTCTTGAAAAAAATATCCGCGATCGGATAAGCAAATGCGGGCTTTTCATAGGAGCTGTAAAACGCGCGCGCAAATGGTCTCAGCAGGCGGTTGAGTCGCCCGCAAACGGCGTTTTGCTCGTGGATAAAAAACGGCACGCGAGAAAGGATCGCCGCGATGGATGCGGGCGCCGAGCTGTATCCGCCCACGCTGATGAGTGCGCGGACGCCGTTTTGCTTTAAAATTTTACGCGCCGCAAGCGAAAGGCGCAGGATATTTAGCAGCGAGGCTAGCTTGGCAAAGCCCTTTTTATCGACGACGCCCGAGCTTTGCAGAAAATATGTGCGCGCGAAAAGCTCGCTTTTTTCAAACCACGCGCGATCCTGCCCGCGATTTGAGCCGATGAAGATCGCCCTGGTGCCCTGCTTTGCGAGATGAGCGGCTAAATTTTTAGCGATTATCAGATGCCCGCCGGTGCCGCCGCCGCTGATTGCTATGACCATACATTTCCTTTAAATTTATAAAATTTCGCGTTTAAATTTAAGCCTCGGCGCGCTTTGGAGTAGAATTTTAGGCGCAAATTCGGCTCTAAATTTTACGTCTAAATTTAAACTACGCTCGCCCAAAACCCGCAAAAGCTTTAGAATTTCGCCCTTTTCGACGCCATCAAAACGAGCCCCACCGCAAACGACGCCGCGAGTAGGTGACTGCCGCCGTAGCTCAGAAACGGTACGGCGATACCCTTAACCGGCGAGATTGACGTGATGCCGTAGGAGTTGATGATAAACGAAAAGAAAAACATAAAGCCGATACCCAGGCAAAAGAGGAAATTTACGTTACTCGGCGACTTGCTCGCGGTCTGAAAGATGCGAAATAGCATCGCATAAAATAGCGCCACGATGAGCAAAATCCCGACAAATCCCCACTCCTCGGCGATACCTGCGAGCACGAAGTCAGTATGCACCTCGCTCAGATAGCCGAGCTTAAAGCTTCCAAGCCCAAGCCCCTGCCCGAAAAACTCGCCGTTGTTTATCGCATTTAGCGAGTGTCCGACCTGATACGGCGCGCTAGCGTCCTCTATACGCAGCCCGGCGGCGGTCTCCGGCGACATAAACGACAGTACGAAATCCTGCACGCCGCCCCACCACGAGCGCACGCGATCGACCCTGTGCGCGCTCGTGACGATAAAAACATAAGCAAGCCCCAAAATCCCCATAAAGCTAAAGCCGATGAGTTTGAAGCTCGTGCCCGCAAAAAGCGACATAAAAATCATCGTAAGCCCCAGCACCGCGACCTGCCCCAGATCGTTTTGCACGATGGCGACCAGGATCACCACAAAGCCGAAAAGCGCTACGTAAGGAAGCAGCGTCGCGATCTCGCGCCCGATGCTTTTTTTGGAGTGATCAAGCTTGCGCGAGAAGCTCCACGCCAAAAAGTAGATGAAGCCCACTTTGAAAAATTCCACCGGCGCGAGGTTAAAAAACGGCAGTCTGATCCAGCGCGCCGCGCCGTTTACGTCGGCGACCAAAGATTTAGGTAAAAAGCCCATCGCAAGCATCAAAATCCCCATGATCGCAAAAAGCGACATGCACACCGGCGTTAGGCATTTATCGGGATCGGCGCGAGAGACGATCCACATCACCGCGATGCAGGCGATCCCTACCGCGCACTGACGATAAAAAAAATGCAGTGGTGTAGCACCCAGCAGAAGCACCGTATATGAGCTCAGCGACAGCGAAAATATCATGCCGATCGTAATGAGCGCGCAGGTGAAGTAATATAGCCATTTATCGGTTCTCAATCATCTCTCCGTTTTAAAATTTATTCGCATTTACGTGCGCCGTGCACGCTTCGTCTGCCGCGCGATGTTTTGAAACCTCGCATCGCGCCTGTGCCGCACGGCGCCGATCGCGCATCATTTTTTGGCATGCAGCGCGATCGCGCATCTTTTACGCGTGGCACGATCACACATTGTCTTTTGGAACGCAGCACGATCGTGCGTCTTTGACGCGCGGCACGAATTTTATTCTCGCGCATAGGCGGCTTTGCGGTGCATGCTGCAGGATAGTGCGCCGTAAAGCACAGCCACGTCCTGCGTCGCCGCAAGTACGCATTTTACTTTCGCGCATCGTGCAGCCTTTCGACGCACACTGCCACGCCGTACGTAGAGCGCAACCTCGCACTATCTTTTAATACACAGGCGGGTGCATTCTACTCTGGCAGGCGTATCGCGGTGGCTTTTAGCACGCGATAGTTGCAAAATTTTACGCCGCAACATCATTACAAACGCTCGCATGCCGATCGATTTTCAGCGCACGGACAACGTAAAACGCGCCGCATCTTACAATATAGCCGCACTGCAAAATGCGACTTCGCCGTAAAACGCGCTTGTACCGCAGGCGGTACGAAATTTCGTTTTAAATTTATTCGCCGCTACGGCGCAAATTTGTTAAATTTATACGCGCAGCTAAACAAATTCCATTCAAAATTTTACGCCGCAGAGTATGTAAGCACTCGCTCGCAAAACATACCGCAAATGCAGTTGCACTACAAAACACGCCCGACAAAACACCGCGCGCCAAACAGCTTTCTGTCGAGCAGCTTGCTACACAACGGTTTCTAGCGTGTGCAGTGCGAGCACTCGCGTTGCAAATCAGCCGCCACGAACGGCAGCAATTCCGCATCGGCTTTCAGTGTACGGCATCTAAATTTTTATACCGCACACGCCGTCTGCCTATAGGCGCGGTGCGATTTAGAATTTCAATCTGTTGCGGCAAATTTAAAATTTCAAAATTTCAAAGCCCAAAAAGAAGTGAAATTTTAAAATTTTAAATTCTGCGGGGCTCTATAAATTTATAAAATTTAAATCGCAAAATTTTTACAATCAATTTTTAAATTTTAAAACCGCCCTATTTCTACTCCGTTTGCACTTTAAAATTTCACGCCGCGATTGAAATTTAGCGCCAAGAGCACAGCGCACATTAACTTGCGCCTTATAAAATTTAGACAGGGCGCACGCCGTAAACGCAAGCTGCAAAACGCGCTGTTTGTACCTGCCGAGCACTACTTTTAAAACGCCTCCCGCGCTGCAAGAGGCTTCGATCGCATCCTCGCATCAGTATAAACCGTCCGCCTTCCCCCAGTCACAGAGGCACAAGTGCGAGCTGCAGAACGCGCAAATTTTAAAATTTAAAATCCACTATGCAGATCAAAAAAATTTTAAAATTTTACTGCTGCATATCCGATCAATTTTAAAATTTTACCGACGCAGATCGATTAAATTTTAAAAATTCTGGTACCCGCAAATCCAATAAATTTCAAAATTTCGCCGTTTAAATTTTATCAAAATTTTGAAATTTACTTGATTATGTCGCGCTGGCCTTTGGCGTTGATCTCGCTTAAAACACCCATCTGTTCTAGCTGCTCGATGATCGTCGCGGCGCGGTTGTACCCGATACGTAAACGGCGCTGCAGGTAGCTGATCGAGGTCTTTTCCTCCTCCAAAACGATCGCTTTCGCCTCATCGTAAAGCTCGTCAAGCACAATATTTTGCGGATTGATTATACCGCCTTCTTGCTTGGCGCCCTCGTTCTCGATCAAAAATCGCTCGTCATAAACGACGCTTTCTTGCGCCTTTAAAAATTCCGCGATCTTGTTGATCTCATTCTCGGTCGTAAACGGCGCGTGCAGGCGGATGAGCCCCGGCGCGGTAGGCGGCGTAAACAGCATATCGCCCCGCCCAAGCAGGCTGTCCGCGCCCATCTGATCCAAAATCACCTTGCTATCGACCTTCGAGCCCACGCGGAAGCTGATGCGACTAGGCAGATTCGCCTTTATCAGCCCCGTGACGACGTCCACGCTAGGGCGCTGCGTCGCTACGATGAGATGGATGCCGCTGGCGCGCGCCATCTGCGCCAGACGCGCGATGTAGTGCTCCACGTCCTTGCCGCTCGTCATCATCAGATCCGCGAGCTCGTCGATGATAACGACGATGTAAGGCAAAATTTCGCCCCCCTCGCGCAGCATCTTTTCGTTGTAGTTGTCGATATTTTTCGTCCTGTTTTGCGCCATGAGCGAGTAGCGCTGCTCCATCTCCGCAACGAGATTGCTTAGCGCGATGATCGCCTGCTTAGGCTGCGTGATGACGGGCGTTAGCAGGTGCGGGATGTCGTTGTAGATGCTAAACTCGAGCATCTTCGGATCGATCATTATAAGGCGCAGACTCTTGGGCGAGTTGCGATACAAAAGGCTAAGCAGCATGGCGTTGATACCCACACTCTTGCCGCTTCCCGTGGTGCCTGCAATGAGAAGGTGCGGCAGCTTCTTAAGATCGGTGACGAAGGGCTGCCCCACGATATCCTTGCCAAGCACGATCGTAAGCGGACTGGAGGCGCTTTTAAATACGTCGCTTTCTAAAATTTCGCGCAGATAGATCGTATCGATATTTTGATTTGGGATCTCGATACCCACTACATCTTTGCCCGGAACCGGCGCTTGGATGCGGATGGTCTGCGCCCTAAGAGCCATCGCCAGATCGTCTTGCAGCGTTAGAATTTTACTTACCTTGATGTGTGCAGCGGGGCGAAACTCAAATGTCGTAACGACCGGGCCCGAGTAGGTTCGCACCACGTCGCCGTCGATCTTAAATTTACGCAGCTTATCAAGCAGGTCGTAAATTTTACGATCGATCTCGCTCTCGTCGATGCTGCTTTTCTTTTTCGGCGGCAAATTTAAAAAATCAAGCGACGGCAGTTTAAAATCCTTGGGCTTAGCCACCCTGCCCTTATCTAGCTGATCCAAAAGCCTTTTATTTTCGGCGACCTCGCTTAGGCGCTCGACCCTTTTTAGCCTGCTCGGCTTTCCCTTTTGCGGCATTTTAAGCTCGCGTTCAACGGAAGCCTGCAGACCCTGCGCGTCACCAAAATTCTGCTCATTTTCAGGCTCGCGAGTATCGTTTAAATTTTGAAAATTTTGCCCGCCTTCAAAACCGCGCTCGCTTGCGCCCTGCTCCGCAAAATTACCCTGTTTCGCCGAACCGTCCTCTGCGCTCAAAGAGTTATCCAAAGCGTTAAAATTTTCCGCACCTCTCAAGCCTTGCGCAGACGAATACCTTGCGAGCCCGCCTCTTTGTGTTGCATCCGCGTCGCTAGCGAAATCGTCCCCAATTTCATCCTGTGAGCTTTCATCTCTTGAGCCAATAAAGCAGTTTTTGATGATGTCGGTAAAACGATCTTCGAATATAAGTACTAGCGAAAGCACAAAAATCGTAATATTAAAAATCCACACGCCGACGCTTCCGATCATTCGCCTAAGCCCGTCCACCGCGAAGCTACCAACTGCTCCGCCGCTAGCGCCAAAGAGACTCGACTGCACCATCAAAATGGTAAAAAACAGCAAAATCGCGCCAATGCTAAACTCAAAAAATCTAAAGTCAAAACCGCGAAAATGCTTATAGGCTACGTATGCTAAGGCGAGCAAAAATAGCGGATAGATGTATGCAAAATAGCCGAATAGCTGGGTATTAAACGAGCGGATGGCGTTACCCGCGCTGCCTACGAGCGCAGAATCGGGCGCAATAGTAGCAAGCCCAAAAAATATTATGATAGCCGATACGACGATAAAATATACTTCTTTGATTATGATAGATCCTTAAATTTAAAGCGGTATTTTAGCCAAACGAAGGTTAAAATTTTATTTGAAGGACGAAATTTTAATGCTTTGATAAAATTCCGCGCCCTCACAGGCGCGGAATTAAAGGAGTTAGTTTTTGACGGCTTTGCCCAAATCCCACATAGGCATGAAGATACCCAGAGCCAAAAGAAGAACCATGCCCGCCATAAAAAATAGCATGATCGGCTCGACGTAGCTTGAGATATTATCGATGATATCATCAAATTTTTCTTTATAATAATCCGTGACGTTGCCAAGCATCTTATCGAGGTTACCGGCCTGCTCGCCCGCGCTGATCATCTGAATAAGCATACTCTCATAAAGCCCTGTATTGTTAAACGCCTCTGTTAGGCTCACGCCTTGCTGCACGGCAATTTTAACGGTAGAGAGTTTCTCTTTTAAAGTATGATTATCCACCATTAAAACAGATGTATCCAGCGCATCTGCAATAGGAATACCCGCTCGCACAAGCTCTGTAAAAATCAGCATAAATCGCGACATAGTCGAGAAAAATATGATCTTACCAAATAGATAGACCTTTAAAATCGTCTTATCAAAGCCCTTTTTAAACTCAGGATTATTGCGATATGCCCATCTAAGAGCTATGATAGTGCCTATAATGCCTGCTAAAACAAAAATTCCATAATTATTAAGAGTACTTTCGATACCAAGTAGAATTCTAGTAGGTAGTGGCAAATCCGCGCCCAAATCCTCAAAAATCTCGCGGAATTTCGGCACGACATACATCATCAAAACCGAAAATGCAATCGCCATAACGATCATAAGGATCATCGGATAACGCATCGCCTTTTTAAATTTACGCTGGTTTTCCCAAAGCTCTTGAAGCATAGCGGCAAGCTTGGCTAGAGACTCTGCCATATTACCGGTTGCTTCACCAAGGCTTACCATCGCAACGACGACATCACCGAGCTGACCTCTAAATTTCTCCGTAGATTCGGTAAGACTAAGACCTGCGTTAAGATCGTCGTTCATCGCGCTGAAAATTTCTTTTAGCGTCTTATCCTCTGCCGCTCTTGCGACCTCTTTGATCGAGTCGTGGATTGAAATTCCGGCATTTGTCATAACCGAAAGTTGACGGATCGACGCTACTAACGGCAACGTTCTAACTCTTCCGCTACCACCTAGCATGCGCGAAACCTGCGCCTTAAAATCGCCGCCCGTATTGGCTACGACCTGGGTTTCACCTCTTTTTACGATCGTCCCGCCTACGCGCTGCTTCATGAGGTTGTTTGCTTGCACTTTATCGCTAGCTTGCAAAAACATCTTCTTTCTTGCGCCCTTGGCGTTGTATTCAACTTCTAATTGCTTTTTCATTGTTTAGCCACCCTATAAATTTCTTCTATACTAGTTACTCCGCGCGCAGCACGTATAACACCATCTTCAAACATATCTATAAAACCCTCCTCCTTCGCCAAGGCCCTCATATCGTCCTTTGAGCCGCCGTTAGCGATCAAGCTCTGCATTTTATCGGTAATAGGTAAAATTTCACTAATCATCTCACGCCCCATATAGCCCGTCTGACCGCATTGATCGCAACCTACAGCCTTGAAAAATGTGTATTTTTCAGGCAAAAATTCCTTCAGCTGATCAAGCATCGATTTAGGCAGATTCGTAGGCTGCTTGCAGTGCGGGCAAAGCTTTCGCACGAGACGCTGCGCCTCTACCGCAATCAGTGCACCACTTATGAGGTAGGCCTCTATACCCATATCCACTATTCGCGGGATCGCACTAACGGCGTCGTTGGTGTGTAGGGTCGAGAAAACCAAGTGTCCAGTAAGAGCAGCCTGGATCGCGATCCTAAGGGTCTCTTGATCACGGATCTCACCGATCATTATGATGTCAGGGTCTTGTCTTAAGATCGAGCGCAATGCTGAAGCAAAGGTAAGACCCGCTTTTTCGTTAACTTGGACTTGTTGGATTAAATTTACTTGATACTCTACCGGATCTTCTACGGTAATAACCTTAGTGTCGATATTTTTAATATCGTTTAGCGCTGCATATAGCGTCGTAGATTTACCGCTTCCCGTAGGTCCGGTAACCAAGATAATACCATATGGAGCCTTCATAGCGTTATTAAATTTCTTAAAGCTATCAGGGTGCATGCCGAGCTTTTCCAGGCTTATGATAACCTTGGATTTATCTAGGATACGCATAACGGTAGATTCACCGTTGATAATAGGCAGTGTCGAAATACGAAAGTCATATTCGCGACCTGAAATTTTCATACTAAATCTGCCGTCTTGCGGCTTGCGACGCTCGGCGATATCCATATTCGAAAGTAGCTTCAAGCGGCTTACTAGCGGCGGATAGATATCTTTATCAAAGATAAAAATTTCAGCGAGCATTCCGTCGATTCTGGTGCGCACGACGCAGTTATTCTCGGTCGGCTCGATGTGAATATCGCTACCGCGCATTTTAATAGACTGGCTAATTATCATCTCAATAAGCTTCAAAATCGCCGAGGTATCATCGCTGCTTCCGCTACCGCCGGTGTTGGCAAGCTCTTTGCGGATCTCCGCTACGAGCCCTTTAATACTCTCTGAAAGCTCAAGCTTAGATAGATATTTATTTACCTGATTTGGATCGGCTACTACGATTTTAAGCAGCTGTTTGCTAAACATAGCCTGCGCTTTATCTTGCGACTCAAGGTTAAACGGATCAGAAAAAGCAACGTAAATATTCAGATCATCCGCTTTAACCGGTATCACGCCGTATCTTTTAAGCTGTGCGGTAGGAGTGCGTTCCGATAGCCTGAAGTCTATATCGATATCATCTAAATTCATATACGACAGGTTCATTTTCTTGGCTAGAATTTGCAAAAATTCCTTCGGATCCATCGAAAATTTTTCGCTTATATCGTCAAATGCTATCTGACGACGCTTGTACAGCTCAACTAAAATCGAGCAAAAATCATCCTGGCTTAGATAGTTATCTCCGACTAAAACCTCTCCTAGCGTCAAGCCAATATCCATCTTGTCCTTGATTTCTGGAACAACGGTACTAGTAAGGATATTGTTTCGTATTAAAATCGCAACAATCTGCTCTTCAATTTTTGTCATCGCGATCACCAATAAATTTTAATCGAGCTAAGCTTATCGCCAGCATAAATTGCAATTACCATCTTTTTTACCTCTTCCTCTTCTTTGATAAAAAGCTCGGCACGCTCGCCATTTTCTAGGGTAAAGACATACGTATCACTCTTTTTTACGTATGCTCTCTCCGTAAATTTATCAAAAATTTCAGACAAAATATAATTGATCTTAGGCGTGCGTATATAGCTAATATCCACGCCGTCGCAAAGCGCCAAATAAAGCATCTTTTTTTGAAAAATTATGGTCGAATAAAGAGAAGCATTCTCGCGAGCCTCTTTCGTCTTATAAAGCATCACCGTAGGCACTACAAGCTCGTTTACTTTATCCATCTTGAGGCACGCCTTGGCATACATATTTGCAAGCGCCTCGCTCTGCTCCTCGATGAATAAATTTCGCACACTTTCTTGGCAGATACGGTTATACTGACCGATCTGATCCCAGTTGCGCACGTCATCGGCGCTAACTGCAAATAACGACGCGATCGTAAAAGCTAAAATATATAAAATTTTCATAGTTTGTCGCTTCTTATCTTTGAAATGAGGTTAGAAATTTCGCTATTTTTCGCCTTTGCATTAAAGGTCTCAAGAGCGTAAAGCGCGTCTTCTTTACGACCCTTTTTATAATTGGCTTTGGCAAAAATTATCCAGCTGGCGACGTTGTCCTTATCAAGCTCATTTGACGTAAGAGCCCATTTGATCGCATTGTCGTAGTCTTTCTTATTATACGCTTCTTCGGCTAGCGATAGCGAATACTCAATCTTATTTGTTGCATAAAATTTGCTCTCCAAGCTCTGTTTATCTTCGCTTAAATTTGAAGTTTTTATCTCAATTCTGGAACTTAGCGGAGCGCTACTTGCGGTATTTGTAGAACCTCCCGAGAAATTTGATTTAGGCGGCAATGGAGCACGCCCAAAATCTATAACCTCGTTTTTAGGCGGCTGATTTGCGAAAGCTGCGTTATTGGTATTAGGCACATTAAATGTAGGAGCATTTTGATTGCCAAAATTCTGATTGCCAAAATTTTGACCGCCGAAATTTTGCGCCTGAGCCTGCCCGCCATAGTTTCCGCCATTTTCGTAATTATTGGTTATCTTAAACCCACCGGAATCCTCGCTGGATAGCACACCCACGTCGTTTAAATTTAAGCTTGGGCGTTCCTTTTCGTGTTTAGAGGCGCGGGCAACTTTCGGCGCGCTGATATTGTAATCCTCTTTGGAAATATTATTTTGCACTGCAAGATCTGCCGCCTGCTGCTCGGCATCATTAGCAGAATTTGAAGCACCACCCTTGTCCTCAATATTTTGATTGATACTTGCCATACTGACGCTATCACTGTCTTTAAGCAGCCAAAATATCGCTCCGATAGCAACCGAGATCAATATCAAAAGCCCCAGAATCGTCTTATCGAATCTCAATACGAAATTCGGCTTAGATTTTAGGAAAGAAAACTGCTTTCTGTTTTTATTATACTCTTCCCATTTTTTTTCAAGTTCGTTTACTTCGTAAAATTCAAGCATTTATTATCCCCGAGCCTATCGCTGCCATCTCTATGATTTTATTATTAATCTGCGAAAAACTAATTTCCGTAGGTTTATTTACTTCGTAATACTCAAAAAGCTCATACATCTTATACATAAGCTTGTTGATATTTCTCATATTGCCGTCCGTTAAATTTAAAATCAAATCGAAATTATCGTCGCTAAACATAAAATAGTATTGTTGAAAGCCATGAAGCACAAGCTTTTTTTCAATATACAGCTTGACTTCGCCTAAATTTGAATTAGGGAGCTCAATGCTCTCCCAAATTCTAGTTTTAAAATAATCCTTTGCGAGGCGGTCTTCCTCGTCAGTCTTATGAACCGTAAATAAAAATTTAAATAATCTAGTATCTGCCATAAGACGAATTTTTTCTATTAAATTCCCAGGATACAGCTGAGCCTCATCAAGCAAAATAACGACCTGCTCTACCGCCCCTACGTTAGTAGAAATTCCAAATCTCTCTCTGTAAACCCGCATAAAATTCTCATAATTATCAATCGGCTCACTAGGAGTTGAATGAAAAATCTGCGAATAAAGCTCTAAGAAAAATTCTTTCTCATCAAAAAACGGCTGCGGCACAAATACGACTCTTACCTTTTTTTCAAGATCGACCTTGATTTTATTAAGCAAAAATGTCTTGCCACAGCCCGGTTTGCCGTAGAAAAGTATAAGTTTTAACGGCTTTTGCAAAGCATTTAAAATTTTATGATAAGCAAGGGTCGATTTATCGAGATTAACGAAGTCTGAGACTTCGTTATCCTCGATAAAAATCTCCTTGATCGCCGTATAGTTATTACTCATTTTCGTAGATGGATTTTGAGTAACCTAGCTCTTTAAGAGAGGTAGCAAGCGGCGCGCCGGTATTGTCAATGATATGTGGAGTTACTACAAAGATTAGCTCTGATGTGCTCAAAACATCGGCAGTACTTTTGAAAAGATTTCCGATTAATGGAATTTCAGCTAGCACAGGCACCCTAGTGTTATTCTTGGACTTAGTTGCGCCGATTAAACCGCCTAAAATTACAGTATCGCCATCATCTACCCAAACTACACTAGAGAGTTTCTTTTGCAAGGTATCAGGTGCGATATCTCTTCTGCCATTCTCTCTCCTTACATTATCTTCGGCATATTTAAGAGAACTTAAAGACGGATTAATTCGTAGCATAATCCTATTATCATCTGAAATTTCAGGCAAGATATTCAAAAGAATACCTACAAAGATCGAATACTGATCATCTGACTGAGTATCTCCGCCTTGATAATCACCTGTAGTAGTGGATTTTAATACGTAGTTAATGGTATCACCTACAGAGATAATAGCAGGCTGATTATTCATCGTAGTTACCTTAGGGCTTGAAATAATCTTGGTTTTACCTTTAGTCTCTAGAAAGTTAATCAAACCGTCGATATTGAAATTTAGATTAGCCCCTATCGTCCAAGTTCCGTGAGTATCGCTAGCCTTTCCTCTATTACCGTTATCTATGTGATAGCCTGAAAGTTTCTTTGGATCCCCGCCCACATAGGTATTAAATCCTAGTTGAAATTTACTCCAATCTATACCGGTAGTGTATTCGTTATTTAGCTCAACAGATATGATATTTACATCTAGCAAGACTTGACGACTAAGGCGTTTTTGCATACCGCTTAGATATCTATCGACGCGAGCTATCTGAGACTTCATAGCAGTAACGGTTACTAAACCGGCATTTTGATTTATAATAGGAGCGACTGCGACGTATTTTTCGGTACCGTTATTTAAAACAGAAGTGATTTCCTCGCTAATCTTCTCCCAAAAATCAAATTTCTCTTTGGTAGTGATCTTATTATCTTCTTTATTTTCTTTATCGTCGCTATCATCCACTTTCGTAGGTGCGGAATCGACAGAAGATTTAGTAACAGCAGTGCCTTCTCTAATAGAGGTGATGTAATCCACTTTAAAAGTCCTAGTCTCTAGCGCTGAAATTTTTAATATGCCATGAGAATACTCATAGCTTAGATTATTCTCTTTTATGAGTAGATCTAAAACTTCGCGTAAAGAAAGGTCTTTGATGCTTACGCCCTGCAGTGGCTTACTCATCTCCTCTTGAGCGATAGCGTCTTTTGCTACCACTGAAAAGCGGCACATATCGGATAGCTGAGTTAGCATCTCGTTTAGCGTAACGGTATCGTTAATCTTAATATTTAGCGCCTTCCTATCGCAGTTACCTGCAGTTGCGGGAGCGGCATATAGACTAGTAGCCGTAACAGACAAAGCAAGCATAGCAGCTATGCTAAGCTTTTTACTTATATGTAATAATGACATTTTGACTTCCTTGTTTTAGTGTTAGTTCGACTTTATTTTCATCGTCGTTGGTAATAATAACGCTATTGCCCGTTATTTGCACGATCTTATATGAGCCTACATATTCGCCCAAACCATACCACTTATCGTTTAGCTTAACCTTATCACCCATAATACCTACTAGCTGATAACCTAGATCCACCTGCTGATTAGCTTCTCTAGGTGCATTAGCTTCTTTAGGATAAAACGGATCTTGCAAAGAAGCTATCTGCTCATCACTAAGACCTACTCTAGGCTTACTAAGATCATCGAATATCGCATCGTACTTAGCTTTATAAGCTCCATTACTAGGCGCCACCGTCTGATTATTATCTACAGCAAATAGAGCAGTAGAAAGTAGCAAAGAGCATAAAATTAACTTTTTCATTAGTAATTTACTCCCCAGATAGATATACCGATGCTTCCACCGATTTTGCCGTTTTTAGTGGCATTGATATCCATCTTATTTACATCTACGATCATCTCCGATTGTTCGATAAGGTTGATATACCTAAGAACATTCGAAAATGCTCCTTCAAATTTTACATCTATATCCAGCAAAGCCTCAGGCTGAAAAATTTGTTTGATGCTAGGCTCTCTTCTATCGCTGTGAATAGCATAAATTTTAATATTGTTATTCTCTGCGATCGTTGAGAGACTATCCATAAATTTAGCCCAGTTCTTTTCATTATAGGTAAGCTTTGAAATTTCTTTTAGCTTGCCGTCTAGATACCCACGCTCTTCAATAATATTGTTAAGGTTGGTCCTAGCACCATTGAGGATATTGCGTTTATTATTAACAAAAGCATCAGGATCACCGCCAAAAAACTCGTTATACTCTCTTTGTGCGCCTTCAAGCTTCGTCGTGGCAGTACTTAGATTTGTTTCGCTCTCCTCTAAATACGGATCCGCATAGCCACTCAAAATAAAATAAGCTACCACACCTACAAACAATAAAGCTATATAAAAATAGTTATTTGCATTATTTCCCTTGGAGGCAAACCATTGATCAAGTTGATCTAATGAACTTTTCTTTTTCATTATTTAACCTCCACACTGATGTTGCTATCGTAAAAGACGGTTTTATTGCCCTCTTGCAGCGCGATTGTTTTAGTATCCACGCCATACACCTCTTTTTTACTGATATCCTCTAAAAGCTCAGTCATCTGCTTATCGTTTTTGGTGCGCACCTGAACAGTTAGAGTCCTATTCTCATCACCGATCCTAACCATATTGCCCTTATTTTTAACGACCATATTGGTTAGCTCAAAAATAGAAACACCCTTCATAGCGTAATTATTTTTCTTATCTAAGATGGCATTAATTAGATCGCGCCTGTCGTTAAGCTCCTTACCACTCTTAGCAGCCTGGGCATTTACCTCTTTAGTCTCTTTATCCAAACGCGCACTTTCGGCTCTAGCAGGAACCATCTGATCTTCTAATCCCTGATATTCGCTAGTTTTATCATTAGCTACCATATTATTATAATAGCCGTAGCCGAAGTTATACGCAGGATACACAGCCCCAAGTAAGCAGCCTAGCAACATATAGCCTATCAGCTTGCCGGTTGATCTTTGGGTCAAAGGCGGAGGTCTCATAAACGGCGAGTAGTTGTGATCGTCATCTTTGGTAACCAAATAATCTTGACCTACCAAGAACATCAAAATATCTAGCTGAGTGAGCGGATAATCTTTTGCGTTGATTGCAACGTTAAAATTAAAATCCTTGTATCTTAGCTTTAGATTATTTTCTACAAAAACCTCGATCGCAGGAATTTTACCGATATCCGTTCCGATATAAACGTTTTGAATATTGACGTTGTAAATTTTACTAATACCGTTCAATACGTCGTTGATGTAGTAAAACATATCGTCAAAAATTTGGATCATATAATCGCGTTCGGTCGGATTTTCTAAATTTACTCCCTGTTTGGAGAGCAATCTATAAAAGCTCTCTTCATCGACTCTACTACCGACTAGCTCGACATATTTTTCATGCAAAAATTTTAGGTTATATCTTACTTGGCGGGATTGAAAATATTCGCCGTTTTGATACACTACCAAAAACGCATCGTCGCGTTGCAAGTAGATGAAGCAGTCGATTCCGTCGCGAGTTAGGACGCCTCTATTATACAAGCCCTCGTATAAAAACGGAGCCATAGCCACATAGTCGATGTAGTTCGTCCTAGCGGCGATCGCATCGAATTCTGAAGTGAGTTTGGCATTATCTACGACAAAGACATTGAAAATTCTATCATCGCCGCCAGCGCCTATTACCTCACTATAGGTGATTTTGTAATCCAAAGCGGTGTCAAGCCCCAGCTCCTCATACACCTTAACGACGATCGCATCTAAAAGATCCGCGTCCTCTACCGATCTGCTTATCTCAACCGTCGCAGTCATTATATCCTTATACGGAATATATGAGACGTAAGTTTCCTTCGCACGATTCGCTTTTGAGAAGTCGTGCTCGAAAACTTCATTCTCACTTAGACCGAATATGGTTTGCGTGACTTTGTTAATCGCAACAATCGAACTAGCATTTTTACTATTCTTTGCCATAACACTCCACTTCCAAATGAAATTTTCTACGCTGCTAATACTAATAGAAATAAAATAAAATGTCAATAGATAAAATCGGTTTTTACCATAAATTCGTCATTTTTCCAGCTTTTTTTTACAAAAACTGTTAATTTTAAGTAAATTTTGACCTTAGAAAAATTTGAAATTAACTTTTTGGCTCGAATTCCGATCCGCTTGATCGCCTCGCCATTTTTGCCGATCAACATCTCTTTGTGTGAATTGCTGTCCGTTATGATCCGCGCGTATACCGAGATCAGACCCGGTTTTTCGACCACTTTTTCCATCACGACGTCGCTACAATACGGGATCTCGTCGCTCATGCCCTCAAAGATCGCCTCGAGTATGAAGTCGCGGTAAATTTCGCGTTCATTGGTCGCGCTTAAAATTTCAGGATCGTAAAAATACTCATGCTCGGGCAAAATTTTACAAATTTCATCCAAAACCTGCTTTTTATAGACCTTTTTTTTGACGCTAACGGGGATTATCGCCTCAAATTTATCGGTAAATTTTTGATATTGCAGCAGCCGCTGCGCGATCTTTTCGTCGTTTACTTCGTCTATTTTGGTTAGAATCACGATGTGTTTGGCGCCTGCGTTTAAATTTAAAAATTTCTCGTATTCTGCAATATCATCGTGCACGGGCGCCAAAAATAGCACCAAATCGCAGCCCTCAATCGCCCCGAGTGCCACCTCTACCATCAGCTTATTCATCAGCTTGGCGCTTTCATGCAACCCCGGCGTGTCCGTGAAAATCACCTGATCTGCGCCATTCATCGCGATGCCGTTAATCTTGCGGCGCGTGGCGTTAATTTTATGCGAGACGAGCGAAATTTTCTCGCCGCAGAGATAGTTTAACAGCGAGCTCTTGCCCGCATTCGTCCGCCCAATGAGCGTTACAAATCCGCTTTTCATATTTTCCTTAAATTTATAAAATTTTATCCTGCTCGTGGCCGCAGCGCCAAGCTCTTGCGGGTAAATTCTAAAATCTAGTTTTGCGCAGGCTGGCTCTTGCACGAGCGGTTGAAATTTGAAATTCCGCCATCACATAAGCGGGTAAAATTTAAAATTTCAAGTCGCGCGGTAGCGATAAATTTTACCCGTCTCGGCGCAGAATTCTATCCGCTTTAAATCTCGCGAGCCGAGAATTCTGCAGCTTCGTAAATTATCTGCGAAATTTTAAATTTCATCCCACGACTACATTATATAATCAGCACTGCATAAAATTTAGATCATTCCTGAAATTTTACAGACTTAAAATTTTAAAACATCGCCAAATTTAAAAGGATGAAATTCTGCACATTTTAAAATTCCGCTAAATTTCATACCTAAAATTCTAACGCTTTGTAAATTTAAAAACCGCAAAATTCCGCGGCTCCGCAGTTTTCTAAGAGTAACTGCCGCGCCGCCTTATAAAATATATTTCGCTAGATCCTCGTCGCTTGCGATGTCTGCGAGTTTTTCGCTTACGAGTTTTTCATCCACGACGATCTTTTGCCCTTTAAACTTATCCGCTTCGAAGCTGATATCCTCAAGCACCTTTTCCATTATCGTATGCAGCCTTCTAGCGCCGATATCCTCGACCTTTTCGTTCGTGCTTGCCGCAAATTTCGCGATCGCTTTGACCCCGTCCTCGCTGAACTCTAGCTCCACGCCTTCGGTCTTTAAAAGCGCCGAGTACTGCTTAAGAAGCGAATTTTTCGGCTTGGTTAAAATTTCACACAGCGCCGCCTCGTCTAAGCTGTCAAGCTCGACGCGAAGCGGGAAGCGCCCCTGAAGTTCGGGTATGAGATCGCTCGGCTTGCTGATATGAAAGGCGCCCGCGGCGATAAAAAGAATGTGATCGGTGTCGATATTGCCGAATTTCGTGCTTACGCTGCTGCCCTCCACGATCGGAAGCAGATCGCGCTGCACGCCCTCTTTGCTAGGATCCTGCCTGCCGCTATTGCCGCTTGAGACAGCCACCTTATCGATCTCGTCGATAAAGATGATGCCCTCGTTTTGCGCACGCCTAACGGCTTCGGCTTTGATGCTCTCCATATCCAAAACCTTCTCGCTAGCCTCGCTTTTGAGGGCAACCTTGGCGTCTTTTACCTTCATATCTTTTTTGCTCTTGCGCGTCGAAATTCCGATTACCTTAATGAAGCTTTCCTGCATATTCGCCATCTCGGGCGGCAAATTTGGATTTGACTCAAGCGCGTTTTCGCTTACTTCGATCTCGATACTAAGATCGTCCAGATAGCCGCGCTCGAGCTTGGCTGCCATCTTTTCGTAGCTTTTTTCGTAATCTGCGATCTTCTCCTCGCTCGCTCCGCGCGGAAGCGGCGGAAGGACTTTTTCTAAAATTTTACGCTTGATGTAATCATCGATCTTGTCTTTGTTCTTTTCAAATTCCTCGCCGCGTACTAAATTTACCGACGCGGCGGCCAGATCGCGCACCATGCTCTCCACGTCACGCCCCACGAAGCCTACTTCAGTATATTTGCTCGCCTCGACCTTGATAAAAGGAAGTCCGAACATCTTCGAAAGCCTGCGCGCGATCTCGGTCTTACCCACGCCGGTAGAGCCGATCATTAGGATGTTTTTTGGCATCACCTCGTTTTTCATCTCATCTTCAAGCGCCATTCTACGGTAGCGATTTCGCAAAGCCACCGCTATCGTACGTTTGGCGCTATTTTGTCCGATTATATATTCGTCTAATTTCTCTACGATCTGCCTTGGCGTCATCATCTCTTTTCGTCCCAAATTGCGTATGTTTTGATGTTTTCGTTTGTGTAAATGCAAATCTCGCCCGCGATCTTAAGGCTTTGCTTTACGAGCTCCTCTTCGTCTAGGCTTGCAAATTTATCCAAAGCTCGCGCCGCGCTAAGAGCGTAATTCCCGCCGCTTCCGATCGCCGCGATCTTGCCGTCGTCCGGCTCTACCACGTCGCCCGTGCCGCTAAGCAGAAAGATATTTTTGCGGTCCAGCACCAGCATCATCGCTTCGAGCTTTCGCAGATACTTATCCTTGCGCCACTGCTTGCTAAATTCTATCACAGCCCTTAAAAGATCGCCCTTTGCGCCATCTAAGCACTTCTCAAACATATCAAAAAGATTAAACGCATCGGCGGTGCTGCCCGCAAAGCCCGCCAAGACGTTGCCCTCTTTACCGATCTTTCGAATTTTAGTCGCATTGCCCTTTAAGACGGTATTTCCGAACGTAACCTGCCCGTCGCCACCGATGACAGAGGCCTTTGCGCCCTTGTAGGCTAAAATGGTAGTCGCTTCAAACACTAGCCACCTCTATCTCAAATTTAGCGCTTATACCGTGCTTTAGCTTAGCATTTACGTCGTAGATCCCGGTCGTTTTGATGGCTTCGGTCTCTAAAATTTTCTTATCGATTTCGATCCCCTTTTGCTCTTTTAGCGCGGTTGCGATCTCATCTTTGGTCACCGAGCCGAAAAGCGCACCGCTCTCGCCCGTCTGTTTTACGATCTTTACGCGGATCTTAGCTAGCTCCTCGGCCAGTTTTTGCAAGCTTGCGACCTCGTATTTTTCAAGCTCGGCTTGCTTTTTCTTATCCGCTTCAAATTTACGCAAAACCTCCGTCGTAGCAGCCCTAGCGTAGCCTTTGCCGATTAGGAAGTTATTGCCGTAGCCGTCTTTGACCTCCTTTACCTCGCCCGCCTTTCCGAGCCCCTTAACATCTTTGATCAATAATACTTTCATCCATTATCCTTTTAAATTTAGCTTTAAATTTATAAAATTTTATAAGCGGCGCGGGCGGATCTGAAATTTAGTGAAACTTCATGAAACCTGCCCGCAGCCGCTCGCTACTTTTTCGATAAATTTTAAAATTTCATTTTGTGAAATTTGCCTATCCGCCGTGCGGCAAAATTTCAGCTAAAGCTTGCGTCCGTTCTTTCCCGCGATGATAAATCTTAGCGCGCTTAGCTTGATAAATCCGTCGCCGTCCTTTTGATTGAAAACCTTATCCTCTTCAAACGTCACAAAATCTGTATTAAACAAGCTATCGCTCTTGCTTTCTCTGCCCAGCACAGTCACGTTGCCCTTATAAAGCTCGAGTTTAACCTTGCCGTTTACGTGCTCTTGGGATTTATTTATCAGCTCTTGAAGCAGCAAGCGCTCCGGGCTGAACCAAAAGCCGTTGTAGATGAGCTCGGCGTAGCGCGGCATCAGATCGTCTTTTAGATGCGCCGCGCCGCGATCTAGCGTGATGCTCTCAATCGCGCGGTGAGCCTTTAGCATAATCGTGCCGCCCGGAGTTTCGTAGCAGCCGCGGCTCTTCATGCCGACATAGCGATTTTCTACTAGATCGAGCCTGCCGATGCCGTTTTTAGCGCCGAGCTCGTTAAGCGCTGCTAGCATCTCGTGCGGTTTAAGCGCCTTGCCGTTTAGCTTTACGGGATCGCCGTGTTTGTATTCGATCTCGATGATCTCGCTCTTATCTGGCGCATTTTTAGGGCTTACGGTCCATCGCCACATATCCTCTTCAGGCGCATGGGCGGGATCTTCCAGCACCAAGCCCTCGTAGGAGATGTGAAGGATATTCGCATCCATCGAATACGGCGACTTGCCTGGCTTTGAAGCGATGTCGATGCCGTTTTTCTTAGCGTAAGCAAGCAGCTTCTCGCGAGAGTTCAGATCCCACAGCCTCCACGGCGCAATCACCTTAATATCGGGATTTAGCGCATATGCGCCAAGCTCGAAGCGGACTTGATCGTTACCCTTGCCGGTTGCGCCGTGGCTTATGGCGTCCGCGCCAGTTTTTTTAGCGATTTCGACTAGCTTTTTAGCGATCAACGGGCGCGCGATCGACGTGCCTAAAAGATACTCGCCCTCATAGACGGCATTTGCGCGAAACATCGGAAATACGTAATCGCGCACAAATTCCTCGCGCAGATCCTCTACGAAGATATTTTCCTTTTTGATGCCCAGTTTCACAGCTTTGTTTTTGATAGGCTCCAAATCCTCATTCTGACCGATATCTGCGGTGAAAGTCACCACATCGCAGCCGTAAGTATCGCCGAGCCATTTTAAAATAATACTAGTATCTAGTCCTCCGGAATACGCCAAAACGACCTTTTTTACATCTTTTGCCATCTCAAATCCTTTACGTAAAATTTGGCGAAATTCTACCAAAAATAGTTTAATAGTTGCTTTTAAGGCAAATATCGCTAAACTCACGCCTATGAGAATCGATAAATTTTTAAACGCAGTCAATATCACCAAGCGGCGCGCCATCAGTGAAGATATGTGCAAAAGCGGCGTCGTAGCCGTAAATGGCGCGGTAGTAAAGCCCGCCAAAGAGCTTAAAATCGGCGATGTAATCACAATAAGCTTTTTAGATAGAAAACAAAGCTTTAAGGTCCTAGCCTTTCCTAGCGCGAAAAATACGCCCAAAAGCGAGCAGGCAAAGTATGTCCAAGAGCTTTGAACTCATCTGCGGCGAGGATGAAATTTCGCGCCTCGTGCAGGCTCTGCCAAAAAGCGGCATAATATTGCTAATCGGCGATCTTGCCAGCGGCAAAACGACGCTTGCGCGCGCAATCGTGCGGGCTCACGGGTTAGATGAGCACGTGAGCTCGCCGACATTTTCGATCATGCAAAACTACGGCGAAATTTATCATTACGACATCTACAACGGCGGCTGTGAGGGGATTTTAAAAAACGGGCTATTTGAAAATTTATTTGAAGAGGGGCTTCATCTGATCGAATGGGCGGATGAAAATTTGATAAATTTACTTAAAAAATATGAGCTTGATTTTTGCGTAGTGAGGATCACGCCGCACGCGCAAGGGCGAAAATACGAGGTAAGCTATGCATAAACTGGAAGTCAGGGGTCTAAAAAAAACCATAAAAGGCACGCAGATCATCAAAGGAATCTCACTAGAACTTTACAATGGCGAGATCGTGGGGCTGCTAGGGCCCAATGGCGCGGGCAAAACCACGACGTTTTATATGATCTGCGGGCTGATAAGCGCTAGCGGCGGCGATATCTTGCTTAATGAAAATAGCATCGCAAAGGTTCCGCTTCATAAGCGCGCTAAGCTCGGCATCGGCTACCTGCCACAAGAAAGCAGCATCTTTAAGGAGCTCAGCGTTGAGGAAAATTTAATGCTCGCCGCGGAGATTACCTATAAAAATAAGACCGAAGCCTCACGAAAGGTCGATGAGATGCTAAATCTACTCAACATAGAGCCGATCAGATTGCGCAAAGGCGTGAGCCTAAGCGGGGGCGAGCGTAGGCGCTGCGAAATCGCGCGAAGCCTGATGATAACGCCGAAATTTCTACTTTTGGACGAGCCGTTTGCAGGCGTCGATCCGATCGCCGTTAACGACATCCAAAGCATTGTGCGCGATTTAAGCGATCTTGGCATCGGCGTGCTCATCACCGATCACAATGTCCGCGAAACGCTTGCGATCTGCGACCGTGCCTACGTCATCAAAGACGGCGAGCTGTTCGCCGGCGGCACCGCAAAAGAGATAGCCAGCGATCCAAATGTGCGCAAATTCTACCTCGGCGAGGATTTTAGCATCTAAGTCAGCCAGAGCGCTTTGGATTTTCACTTCCCGCTTCGGCGCGCGCGGTTAAATTCTATAATTTAAGTTTTGCGATTTAAAATTCAAGTGTACGGCTGCGATTAGTCATGCACTTGAATTTCGCGTATTAAATTTTTGAAAAGTAGCTAGGTTCGTTTTAAAATTTTTAAATTTCAAAAGGTGTTTTGTGCACTGCAAATTTTAAATAATTTTTGCGGCAGGTTCTCTTTTCGCGACCGCAATTTACACCCGTGGTACATAAAATTTAAATCGCATTTTAATCACACTTTGTTTAAATTAAATCAAATTTTAAAGCGGAGGCGTCTTTAAACGTAACGCTTTCATCTGCGCATCAAAATCACGCCCACAATTTACAAAAGAATATCCGCTCGTAGAATTAAAATTTTAAAGCAACAACCTCAAATAAATTACGTATGCAACGGTGCTTGAAATTACGCGCGAGATGCTGTCTAATTTCACGGCTAAATTCCGCGAGCGATGGCGTAAACCAAAGCGCACACAAACCTACTCACTTCGGCTTCGACGCATCAAATTAAAAGCGACGCGCGAAGCAAGGCCTTCCGACCCGCTAGAATTTTGCCGATTAAGCCGCCTTGTTTAATTAAAATTACACTTTTATTTGCTCTGCGGGTTTAAATTTCGCTCATCTTAAAGCTCGCTGCGAATTTTAAAATTTTAACCCGGCACTCGTCGCTTCCCTTAAAATTTTAAAATTCTTAAAATTTTGGCGAGATCAAGGAGAGATTATGAAAAAAGTTCTACTTTCGTGCGCCTTGGTGGGCGCGCTTTTTGGCCTAGAGATCGACGGATTTAGCGCACCTAGTGGTTCGCTCATTACCGATGACGCTTTTTATATCGCAAATCGCGGCAGTAGTGAAGATCCACAAGAGCGCGACGGCTTCATCAGCCGCATAGTAAAAAACTCGGGTGTCGTTGAGACGAATTTTATAGACGATCTGGTAAATCCGGGCGGAATGGCGCAGATCGCGGGCGTGCTCTACGTGTGCGATCTGGACGCGATCAGGGGTTTTGCCAAAGGCGAGGAGGTTTTCAATCTAAAAATCGAGGGAGCGCAGGCCTTAAACGACGTCGTAGCGCTCGGCAGCGAAGTTTTGCTCGCAAGCGATCCCGTGCGTAGGACGATCTGGCGCATCGACCTGCTCTCGCGCACCACGGATGAGTTTGCGCGCATCGACCCGTCGCTCGGCAATGCGGGCGCACTTCTGCTCAAAGGCGATAAGCTTCTGATCACCACCTTCGATCTTAGCGGAAAGGTCCCGGGGCGCGTGCTAAGCTTGGATTTGAAATCTCGAGAAATTTCGATCTTTGCCGATATGAAGGGGGTTTTCTACGGCATAGCGCGCGGAAAAAACGGCGAAATTTTAGTTAGCGACTGGGGCGAGGATCTTTTAAGCGGCAAAATTTGGCGTATTGATGCAAACGGACAGATACGCAAAATAAACCTCGGCGCGATGCAAAGACCTGCGGACATCTCAAGCAACGGCAAGGTTTTATTGATCCCAAAAACGTTGGAAAACAAGGTGGAGTTGATAAATTTGCCGTAACCGGTCGTCTTATTGCGCTTCGCAGTTTGCTTAAATTTTACAAAATATATGCAATATCGTGCTTTATAAGCCATCTTTTTTTGCTCCGCCGCTTGCGCGGCGGTGTCCGTACAGAACCAAAGCTAGTCGCTGCGGTGCCGAAACTAATCGCCCTCGCGTACTCAAGAGCCAAGCACACTCAAAAGCCGCGCGCGGCGTCTTGCAACACACAAATGTCGAGCCTGCCGTAAAATTTGCAAATCCATCTGCTCTCCTTTTAAATTTCATCGCCTTAAATTTTATCACTGCGGATATTTTTGCAGGCCGAGCGGCGCTAAATTTCAGCGCAAAATTTAACGCCTGCCGCGACTCAAAAGCCTTGAAGACTCATAACGCGCGAAATTTCAGCGCGATATTTGACGCCGAAGCGCGTTTTTAACATACCGCGTCGTATCTGTGCACGACCAAATTCTGCGCGGCGGCACGATCTCGACTCCTGAGCGCTGTCGCTGTACGGACGCGTGAAGCTTACCACTCTACGCAGCGCCTATGTCTAGGTCGCTCCTGGCGTCCGCGCGTGGAACCTATCTCTGTATGCACCCCTCCCACACGGCGGGAGCGTCAAGCTCTACGTATGAGTTTAAAATTTCATACGGCTTGTAGCTAAATTTATACGCTAGGCTCGGGCACTGCTCAACCGCATAGCCCAAATAAATCCATCGTAGCCCCAGATCTCGGGCAAACTCGATCTGTTTTAAAAGCGAAAATTTACCCAGACTTAGATGCGGCAGATACGGATCGTAGTAGCAATACACCGAGCTGATGCCGTCATCCACGATATCGATGAGATCGACGCAGATAAGTCGCCCGTCCTCGCCGTAGTAAGAGATTTCTTTGCCGAAGTCGCCGTGACCCTGGACGTAAATTTCGTCATATCGCTCAAAATCGATCTCTTGCACAGGCCAGCCCTTTTTTAGATGCATGTAGTCGTGATAGAGCGCGAAAAGCTCCAAACGCGCATCATTTAAAAGCGGGCGAGATTGCCATACATAGGCGGTCGTGCGATTATTTTTATAGACGCGGCGGTGCGATCTGCTAAATTTAAAATTTAAAGCATCGACACGCAAACTTTTACACTCCGCGCAGGCTGCGCAAACGGGCTTTTGAAAATACCTGCCGAAGCGGCGGTAGCCATGCTGCACTAAGCTTGAATTATATTCGAAGTCGCAGTCTTTTATGTAGAGATACTCGCTGCGCGCGGCTCTGCCGTCCAGATAGGGGCAGGCAAAATCCAGCGTGCAAAATGGAATTTCAGTCATTCAGCTTTTTGATGTTTGCCGCGTCCACGTATTTTAAAAACTCGTCTTTGAGGCGATTTTCGCGTGCGGCGATGCTCTCTTTGGCTACGTCGAATTCACCATCTGCGACGCCCTCTAAGCCGCTCTCGCTTTGCGAACTCGAATCATCATCTCTGAAAATATCTTTAAACTCGTCGCGATTTGGATTCCTCTTTTTGGGCTTTTTGGGCGTGGAGCTCGCCGCCTTATCCTTAAGCATATCCTTTTTTATATCTTTTAGGCTATCTAAAAAATCCATACTCTTTCCTAAATCCGCGCCGATTTGCGCATCGCAGCGATGATGGCGGCGATCGCTTCGTTTTTATTCGGCTGCATATCGTCCATCGTGTTTTCTAAAATTTTGTCTAAATTTTTCTCTACGTAGCTCGTGTCAAAAAAGCCG
Organism: uncultured Campylobacter sp.; assembly: GCA_963528355.1. GTDB lineage: Bacteria > Campylobacterota > Campylobacteria > Campylobacterales > Campylobacteraceae > Campylobacter_B. The sequence goes on along the minus strand of CAURUZ010000002.1, from coordinate 16,432 downwards.
AGTCGGAATTCGCGCGATTTGCTGATGCTAAGCAAAAACGGAATGATAGTACGCACTCCCTCGATGCGAAACTCCTTCAGCGCGCGCTCTAGCTTATTGACAGCCAGGTCGTAGTCGGTGGTTTTGATGATGAGCTTGGCTAGAAGCGAGTCGTAAAACGGCGGAATTTTATAACCCTTGTAGATGTGGCTATCGACTCGCACGGAGGGACCTAGAGCGGGATAATAATCACTAACGGTGCCGGGGACCGGGGTGAAATTTTTCCAGACATTTTCGGAAGTGATTCTAGCCTCGATCGCATAGCCGTGCGGTTTGATATCGCTTTGCTCGAGCTCTAAAATTTCGCCGTTTGCGATGCGGATCTGGCGCACGACGAGATCGACGCCCGTGACCTCCTCGGTGATGCCGTGCTCGACCTGGATACGGGTATTCATCTCCATAAAATAGAAGTTGTTATAATCATCAAGCAAAAATTCCACCGTGCCGACGTTGGTATAATTTACCGCCTTTGCCGCAGCTACAGCGGTCGTACCCATAGTCTTACGTAGATGCTCGCTTATAGAGGGGCACGGCGCGATCTCGATGATCTTTTGGTGGCGGCGCTGGATCGAGCAATCGCGCTCGCAAAGATGGATAATGTTGCCGTAATTATCGCCGATGATTTGAAACTCGATATGGCGCGGCTTGACGACGAGTTTTTCCATAAAAATTTCATCGTTGTTAAAAAAGGTCTTCGCCTCTCTCGTGCACGAGTCGTAGGCGCTCTCCATATCTTTCTCTTCCCACACCTCGCGGATACCGCGTCCGCCGCCGCCGCCGCTAGCCTTTAAAATCACGGGGTAGCCGATCTCGCGCGCATATTTTTTGATCGTATCCATGCTCTCGTGATTTAGCTTTTCAGTGCCCGGCACGATCGGAATGCCGTTTTTGCGCATCAGATAGCGAGCAATGTTTTTGTTGCCCATTTTGCGAATAACGTCGGGTTTCGGACCGATGAAGATGATCCCCGCGTCCTCGACTTCTCTTGCAAAGTCAAAATTCTCGCTCAAAAAGCCGTATCCAGGATGTATCGCATCAGCGCCACACTCTTTGGCGACTTCGACGATCTTTTTGGCGTCCAGATAGCCTTTTAGCGCGTCCGCGCTTACTTCGTAGGCCTCATCGGCGATTTTTACGTGCAAGCAATCGATGTCGGGTTTGGTATAGATCGCGACGCTTTTAATATGCAGATCTCTGCAGGCCCTAATGATGCGAACCGCGATCTCGCCGCGATTAGCGATAAGAATTTTACGTATCATAAATAATTGCCTCTTTTAAAGAAATACCGCGGTAATAATAGTATAAAAAATTTTATAGCAAGTTGAAATTTGCAAAAGGCGGTTGAAATTACGGATAAAATTTAAAGAATATTTATGGTGCCCGAGGTCGGAATCGAACCGACACGAGGTCGCCCTCGCCAGATTTTGAGTCTGGTGCGTCTACCAATTTCACCACTCGGGCATTTAAAAAGTTATGATTGTATAAATTTAAAAGAGAAAAGCCCCGAAGACGGGGCTTGGAGCAAGAAAATTATTTTTTCTTCTTGCCTTTTGCAGCTGCAACAGCCTCTTTTAGCTGTTTGCCAACTTTAAATTTTACTACTTTAGTAGCAGGAGATTTGTAAGTCCTGTTTGTGCCAGGAACTTTACCCTCGCGAGCCGCACGCTCTGCAATGCCGAAAGATCCGAAGCCGATGAAGCTTATGTCATCACCTTTTACCAAAAGCTCTTTGATAGCCTCAAGTGCAGAATCTACTACCTTAACGGTATCTTTTTTAGAAAGACCTGCCTTCTCGGCAACTACTTGGATAAAATCAGCTTTTTTCATGCTAATCCTTTAAAATAAAGTGGTTTGAGCGGTATTCTACAATAGTTTCGCAAAAAATACAATAGTTTTTTAAGAAAAAAACGCAAAAATCGGCAAAATTTAGCCGAATTTAGCCCAAATTCGTCAATTTTTCAGATTTTGCTTCTTTAAATTTTAAAATTCCGCCATATTTTTGGGGCTGATTTTTGAAATTTCGCCCGGTTTCGAAAAATTTCAAAATTTTACCCCTCCGCGCCTCATTTTTGTAAAATTTCGCCCAAATTTGCCGCTTTAAAATATATAAACTATATTTTGTTATAATCCGCGCAAAATTTCAAAGGTTTTTTATGACTAAAATTTTAATGATAGAGGACGATTTAGAGCTCGCCGAAATTTTAAGCGAATATCTGCAGCAATACGATATCGATATTACCGTCGCGGACGATCCGTTTTTGGGGCTTTCTAAGCTAAATTTAGAAAATTTCAACCTCGTGATTTTAGATCTCACGCTTCCTGGGATGGACGGGCTTGAGGTCTGCAAAGAGATCCGCAAAAACACCGATATACCGATCATAATCTCAAGCGCCCGCCACGATCTGACCGATAAGATCAACGCTTTTGATTTCGGCGCGGACGATTATCTGCCAAAGCCCTATAATCCGCAAGAGCTTTTAGCGCGCATCAAGCGCCACATCGAGCGCTACGACATAAACTCGCTCCAGCGCGCCGCTAAGCCCAAAAAAGACCTCGAAGTGGATGATTTCCGCCACGTCATCAGCTTCAAAGGACAGCCTCTGTCGCTCACCATCGCCGAATACGACGTGCTTTCGTATCTCATCAAAAAGGAAGGTGGCGCGATCACCCGCGAGGAGCTCATCTACAACTGCAGCTCCATAAGCGAGGAATCATCGAGCAAAAGCATCGACGTCATCATCGGTCGCATCCGTTTGAAGCTTGGCGAAACGTCCAAGGCGCCCAGCTACATCCACGCTATCCGCGGCGTAGGCTATAAGCTGATACAATGAGCGGGCTTGCGCCGTCAATTTTGAAATTTAAAATGGTGAAAAGCTCGATATAGCGCAAGCAAGCACAAAATGAAAGGACATAAATGATAGAGTGGATACAAAATTTTTTTAGCGGAGTGATTCCGAAGCTTCTACTAAACGCGACGCTGGAGACGCTGTATATGACCTTCGTAAGCACGGCTTTGGCGTTTATTTTGGGGCTCGTGCTCGCGATCGTGCTTATCCTTACGCGGCGCGGCGGGCTGTGCGAAAACCGCCTCGTTTACGCCGTGCTGGACGTCGTGATAAACACGCTGCGAAGCTTTCCGTTTATAATTTTGCTGATCGTGCTCTTTCCGCTTACGAAGCTTCTTGTCGGCACGAGCATCGGTACCACCGCGGCGATCGTGCCGCTTACTATCGGCTCGGCGCCCTTTATCGCTCGCCTAATCGAAAGCGCTCTGCTGGAGGTCGATAGCGGCGTAATCGAGGCGGCGAAGAGCTTCGGCGCGAGCAAGACGCAGATAATCTTTCGAGTAATGTTTGTCGAGGCACTGCCTAGCATCATCGGCGCGATTACTCTGACGCTTATCGTCATCATCGGATTTACGGCGATGGCGGGCACTGTCGGCGGCGGCGGGCTTGGCGACGTGGCGATCCGCTATGGTTTTCAGCGCTTCCGCCCCGATATAATGGCATACACAGTCGTGATCCTGATCGTACTCGTGCAGATCATCCAAAGCATTGGAAATTTACTCTATAAAATTACGAAAAAGTAGGGGTTTAGACGGGGCCTCTTGCTATCGCGAAAAGTAAATGTACGAGCGATGACGCATACCGCAAGCGGTATTTGACTGCGCCCAAGCTTTGTCTTTTTGTGTTCGTATCTGGCTATTCGGCTATTCGTACTCTTGCTTGCATTGAAATTCTACGCTTAGCTTCGGCATCCATTCTCCGTGTTCGTAGCGGCAGAGTAAAAATTTTGATTTAAAATTTAACTGTAATCATTCGGTAAAAATTTAAAGAATTTAGAGCAGATAAAATACGCAGAGGTGGGCTTGCCTTAGCACTTTTCGCCGGGTAGTTTGAAATTTCAGGCGGGTTTGGAGCGGCGCATAAATTTACGTTAAAATTTAACGAAAAATCGGTTCGATCTGCTCGCAAAATTTTAGAAAGGATAGTTATGATTTTAGCTTCAAACTACGATGAGATCGACTTTGACGCGCTTTATAAGGCACAAAAGGCAAAAAGCTCATTCGGCAAAAAACTGGCCGAGCATTGGGACAAAAAGGCGCCTAGCTTCAACGAGGGCGTGATGCAAAGCGCCTACGCGCGCGAGTAGTTCATAGACAAGGTCAATTTTACGGGCGTTTCTACGCTACTTGATTTCGCATGCGGCGCAGGCGCGCTAAGCGTGCTAGCAGCGGAAAAGGTGGATCAAATTTACGGCTATGACTTTTCGCCCAAAATGCTGGAATTCGCCCGCGAAAATGCTCAAATTTACGACGCGAAAAACGCAAAATTTGCGCAAAAAGCCTTTGAGGACGACTGGTCGGACGTGCCCGCGTGCGATATCGTTTTTGCCTCGCGCTGCCTTGAGGTAGATGATCTAAAGCCCGTATTGCAAAAACTGCTCTCAAAGACCAAAAAATCGCTTTATATCACGTTTAAGGTGGGCGGCAGCTTCGTGGACGGGGATATTTTGGACGCGATAGGGCGCGAAGTGGAGCAAAAGCCCGACTTCGTCTATCTTTTAAACATCTTGTTTCAAATGGGCTATCTGCCGAGTCTCAGCTATATCAAAGCCTGGTGTCACGGCGGCGGAGCAAAAAGCGCGGAGGAGTTTGTGCAAAAGACGCGCTGGATGCTAGGCGGCGAGCTAAACGGCACGGAGGAAGCACGGCTGACGGAGTATTTTAACAGCGGCAAATACGAGCCAAAGCGGGATTTTATGCACTGGGCGTTCGTGCGGGTGAATAAAACAGATGAGCTTTAGCTTGGTTGCCTTATTTTATGAATGAAGCAGGATAAATTTTGAAGCTAAATTTAGCTAGAAATGAAGCGTAAATTTAGCTTGCTAAAAATTTTATCAATAAAATTGCAAGAGCCGGTAAGTATTCATTTTTAAAAATTTAATGCAAAATCGGGATCGCTTGTCCGCTAAAAAAGAAGCAAGCCAAAAAAAGCTCGCTTCATTAAATTTAAAACGCTACGGAGTAAAAAAGCAAAATTTGAGCTAAAATAACCGAGAAAGGCGGTAAAAATGCAAATGCAAATGCAAAAAGACAAAATCCCCGCGGACATCAGCCAAATTCCGCAAGAAATTTTAAAAAGCTACGATAGATTTCGCTTTTGTAGATATCTGTTTTTCGGGACGCTTTTGACCTTTCTCATTTATATCATCGTGTTTCTTACGTTTGTACATGATGCGCCCATAATGTCGTTTTTATGCATGCTCGCGCTATCTGCGATAAATATACTCGTCTGCCTAAACAGGCTGAAGTATAAAAAATACGCCCTGCTTTTATTTAGCGATGCAGATAAAGCCTTTATGCTTATATGGATACATGTGGCTGCGATATTTTACGTCCTTTATGCTTTAATCGGATTTTATTTACAGATAAAATATCACATAGACTGGGATACACGTCAGATTATACCCGCTATTTTTATCGCTATTCCGGTGGCGATAATAACATATAACGCAAATCCGGAATTTGACGCCGATGAGACCGTGTATCTACCGGCGCCAAAATCGCAGACAAAAATCGGCGGAGCGGTCGCTGATAAAATTTCCAGCGAGCAAAATTTTAACAAAACAAACGGCGAGGCGCAAGCTACCCAAGATGAAGCCGCTAAATTTGAGCAAAAATTTAATGACGCGAGCCTTGAAACAGAATCTATCCAAAGCAAAGAGGAAGCGCTAGAGTACGGCAAAGCTCTAGCACGAATTGCAAAAAAATTAAAGCAAAAATATCAACTTCACCGTTTGATCAGATTTGCTTTCGTGAGTTTTGCGACAACGGTTTTTTTGATTTTATTTTTATCGGATTCGTACGAATTACACTGGGCGTTTATAGTTAGCGCCGTTTGCACGATTATATTTTTCTTTTCAAAGCGCAGATACAGCAAACTTTTCGTAGAAAATCCCGAAAAAAGCAATACGATTTTCGCGATAGAAAATTTTGCGATTGTGACATTGGTTTTGTATTATCCCATTATGGCTATAGCGTTATGGCTTGCCGGCGGCGGTAGTGAATCTAACGATATAGGGCTATTTTTTGGCTTATTTTATCTTCTAGCAGTGACGCCTGTGTCCGTTATTACTATCCTTGTTTGCCTAGCACGCAACTTAAGCGTTTATAAAGAGATAAAAGAGTGAAATTAGTAAAATTTAAACGAGTTTTTAAAAACTTTATCGCTCAAATATATTTCATCAGCTCCTTATCGGAGTATCCTTTTGCTGTGGAATGACAGCTTAAATTTAGAATTTAAATCAATCCAAAGCAGCACTTTGCGTCTTTAAATTTGCAAGCCCATCATTTAAATATATCTATTTATCTACGTTCATTAAAACGCTTTAAATTAGCTGAGTATAGAAGTAAGAAAATAAAGAGCGTGGAGATTTTAGGCATAGCAAATGCGTTTAAATTTGATCTTAAACGCTCAAGGCTACTGCGTTAGCTTGCATTTCAGCGCCTCTTGTAAAAGCGCATTGGCTACTACTCTCTCCTTTTTTACGAAGATAAAATTTTCGCCGTATTCGCTCTGCAGCTCGCTTTGCGGATCGGCACCCGTATGCATCACTATGATATTTGCTTTTAAATTAGAGCCGTTTAGCATCTTGGCGACGATGTCGAGCTTTTGCTGATTTGCGATCGTTAGGATGATGACCGACGCATCGCGCGCATGCAGCTCGTCGATCGCAGTTTTTTGCATTATATTTACAAAGTATATGTTCTCTCCGCGCGATTTGCCCAGATCCACGAGCTCTAAATCGCTCTCAGCGACTACGTATAGCAGCCCCTGATCCTTCAGGCGCAGCACCACTTCCTGCCCTATCCTGCCGTAGCCTGCTACAATGATGTGATTTTTCATCGGCGGGATTTGAGTTTTATGCTCCTCATCCTCGAGCTTTTCAACCTTGGACTCGAAACGGTTGGCGATTTTGTTTAAATTCTTAAGAATAAACGGCGTTAAAATCATAGTCGCGGTTACGACTGTAATTAAAATTTGCCCGTTTTCCTTACTTAGCATATCGCGGCTCATCAACAGCGAAAAGATCGCAAGCGCAAACTCACCTATCTGGCATAGCGACAGCGCCGCTTTTAGCGCTATCCTTTTGCCGGTCGAGAGAAATAAGATCGCGTAAATCACAACCGTTTTAAGCGCCATTATAACGATAATAGCGAGCAGGATCAGCCCATAGTGCGAGACGATGACTTCAAAATTTATCTGCATGCCAATCGTGATGAAAAAAAGTCCGAGCAGTATGTCTCGAAACGGCGTCAGATCAGCCTCTATCTCGTGTTTATACTCAGTTTCTGCGATGAGCATGCCCGCGATGAATGCGCCCAGCGTGTATGAAAAGCCGAATACATGCGCCAAAAAGCTAGCCCCCACGACGGTAAAAAGGATGGTCGCGATGAAAATTTCTTTAGAATTTGTCCTTACGACGTAGTAGAGGAAGCGGTTAAAAGCAAATTTGCCGAGCACGAAAAGGATCACTACCACTATGGCGGCGCTTACGGCGGTTTTTAAGATTAGATAGTTCACGGGGGTATTGTCGGTCGAGCCAAATATGTCAATCATCAGCAAAATAGGGATGACGGCGAGGTCTTGAAATAGCAGGATGCCAAGCACCTTGCGCCCGTAGTTTTGGTTGATTTCGCCTGTTTCGTTGAGTGTTTTTAGCACGATCGCCGTAGAGCTAAGCGCGAGCGCAAGCCCGATAATCATCACTGTTTTTATGTTTCCGCCGAAAGCTTGATCGATGATGAGCGCTAAGATAATACCGGTGCCAAGCACTTGGAGTATGCCATTAAAAAACACGTCCTTTTTCATACTCATCAGGTGATGGAAGCTAAACTCAAGCCCGATGGTAAACATCAAAAAGACGATGCCAAATTCCGCCAGCTCAGACATATGGGCATTTTCTACACTGCTTAAGCTATAGATCTGCGAAAAGCACACGCCCGCAACGATATAGCCGATAATGGTGGGAATTTCAAAAATTTTAAAGACGATATTTAGCACTATAGCAAGCGCGGTGATCGCAAGAAATAGCTCTATAACAAGCTCCATTAACTCCCTTTTTTGTAAGATTATACGTAAAATTTAGCGCTAAATTTATTGTCAAATTTTACATTATCCGCGACCATTTACCGGAGGCGATAATTGATGAAATTCTATCTTTTCATATAAATTTACGGGTAAATTTTATAATGTGATTCTACTAAAATCCCGCTTAAAAATAGAGAAATTATGTCGCACTTTATCGCTAAATTTAGAGGCTCGCGGCAAAATTTTAAAATCTAACGCGGCTTGGAATTTTAAATTTTAAAGCCAAATTATATCAAGGCGACTTTTAAATTTAATTGCAAGAAAATTTGCCCGGGTTTGCTTAGCACGACTTTAAATTTAACGCGCCCACAAATCCGCACTGAAAATCAAAATTTATCGCTTGAATCCACGCTTAAGAGGCGATCTTGCTTTTTGATAGCATTAAAATTTCGGCTTATAGCACCAGGATCTGATTTTTGCTGAGCTTTGAAGTCTTTATCTCGCAAACCTTAGTCTGTCTCTCCGCCAAGCTCTAAAATTCTAGCCCGCAGCTCCTCGATCTCGCGCTCATACTCGGCGATCCTTTCTTGCAGGCGAAAGATCACGTCCACGCCCGCAAGATTGACGCCAAGCTCCTTTGTAAGGTTTAAAATCATGCGTATGCGGTCCATATCATGCGCCGAGTACAGGCGCATCTTACCCTCCGTGCGCCCCGGACTCACGAGCCCTTCGCGCTCATATTGCCGCAGCGTCTGCGGATGGATATCTAGGACCTTCGAAACTATCGATATGAGATAAACCGGCTCATCGTAATCATGCATTTTAATGCCTCCTTATAGCTTTTGCAGCGCGGCTTTGACGTCCTCGTCCAGCGAATCGACGTCGGGCAAAACGACATTTACCACCGCATATAGATCGCCTAAAATTTTACTCTTGCGATTTTGCACGCCGTAGCCTTTTAGGCGGTATTTCTGCCCGTTTTTGGTATTTTTTGCGATCTTTATTGTTGCGCTTTTGCTCGGCGTCGAAATTTCTACCTTTCCACCAAACATCGCCGTTTTTAAAGGAACGTCGATTTTTTTGAAAAGATCGTCGCCTTCGCGGCTGTACTCGGCACTTGGCGCGATTTTTATCTCTAAAATTAGATCGCCGCTTTGCGCACCCGATCTTTGTCCTTTACCCCTGATGCGCAGCTTCTCGCCCGCATTGATGCCCGCGGGCACTTTAAATTTAACCGTCTCGCCACCTATGCGCACGCTCATCTCGCCGCCTTGTATCGCGGTTTCAAAAGGAATTTCAATCGAGCTGTGCGTATCTAGGCTCTGCGCGCCGCCAAATCCGCCGCCGAAACTGCTGCCGCTAAAGCCGCTAAAACCTTCGCCGCCACCAAAAGAGCTGAAACTAAATCCACCGCGCGAGCCTGCGCTTTTTGCGCCAAAAGAGCCGCCGAAAATGCTGTTTAGGATGTCGTTTAGATCGCCCATATTCGCCGAGCCCTGCGCGAAATCGTGAAAATTCTGTCCGCCGAACATCTCGTCGCCATGGCGGTCGTACTGCGCGCGCTTTTTCTCATCGCTTAAAATTTCATACGCGGCGTTGATCTCTTTAAATTTATCCTCAGCTCCTGGTTCTTTATTGATATCCGGGTGATACTTGCGAGCCAGCCTGCGGTAAGCTTTTTTAATCTCCTCGGCGCTTGCTGATTTATCCACGCCTAAGGTTTCGTATAAACTGCTTGTGCTTGCCATTTTAATCCTTAAAATCTTAAAATTTATGTAGATTATATCATAAAACTTTAGTGAGTGTCAATCAAGTTTGCTAAATTCTATTTATAAATTTTAATTTTGCGTTAAGAATATATTAGCGGACAAAATTTATAATTCCGCCAAAATTTCATTATCACAAAGGAAGCAAAAATGAAAAAATCGATCATCATATCGATAGCTTTAGCAGGTACGCTTTTTGGCGCCAGTATCGACATTAAAGAAGCCCCAAGCAATTATGAGCGCGTAAATCCGGGCTTTAATCAAGATGTGGTGCTTTCGTATCACAGCTCGCTTACGGACGTAAAAAAATCCGTCGTAAATATCGCAACTAAAACCAAGATCAAAGCAGGCAACAGCCCAATGTCACAGATGTTTGACGATCCGTTTTTTAAGCAATTTTTTGACTTTGACATTCCGCAGCAGCAGGAGCGCGAGGGAAGCTCGCTAGGCTCTGGTGTCATCATCTCCGAAGACGGCTATATTGTCACAAATAATCACGTAATAGAAAATGCCGACGAAATCGTAGTTACACTACTAGAAGGCGATAAAGAGTATAAAGCCAAGGTGATCGGCACCGACCCTAAAACCGACCTTGCAATCATTAAAATCGACGAAAAAAATCTCTCTGCGGTTAAATTTGCCGACTCGTCCAAGGCTATGGAGGGCGATATCGTCTTTGCTATCGGAAATCCTTTCGGCGTGGGCGGCACCATCACTCAAGGCATAATCTCAGCGCTAAATAAAAACAATATCGGGCTAAATCAATATGAAAATTTCATCCAAACCGACGCTTCGATCAACCCGGGCAACTCAGGCGGTGCGCTAGTGGATAGTCGCGGCGCGCTTTTAGGGATAAATTCTGCCATTTTAAGTCGCGGCGGCGGAAATAACGGCGTAGGCTTTGCGATCCCTTCAAATATGGTAAAAGAGATCGCAGAAAAGCTTATCACAAACGGCAAGATCGAGCGTGGCTTTATAGGCGTTACGATCTCAGATATGTCTAAAGATCAAAAAGAGCTCTATGAAAGCAAAGAGGGTGCGCTAATCTCAAGTGTAGAAAAGGATATGCCTGCCGATAAAGCAGGCATCAAGCGCGGCGATTTGATTACCAAAATAAACGGCAAATCTATCAAAAACGCCAACGAGCTAAAAAATTTAATCGGCTCAATGGCTCCAGGAAGCTCAGTGGATGTAGAATTTGAGCGCGACGGCAAAAGCAAGAGCACGACTATCAAGCTAGACGCGATGAAATCCGACTCCACCACCTTAGGCTCAGCCGGCGAGGACTCAAAAAGCGCAATAGAGGGGCTAAAGCTAAGGACGTTAAATGACAGCTTGCGCCGCAAATATAACCTCGACGACGATGTCTCGGGTGCCCTCGTCTTAAGCGTCAAAGATGGCTCAAAAGCCGATGATTACGGCTTTGAGGTAGGCGACGTGATCATCCAAGTCGGTCAAAACGATGTCAAAAGCTCAGACGACTTCGATCGATATATCAAAGATTACAAGGGCAAGAAAACCCTAGTTTGGGTTATCAGACGCGGAATTCCGCAAGGTCTTGTAATCCGCTAAGCTTGGTCCACCAAGCTTAGTGGCGAGAAACGCGCAAGCGTTAAAATTTAACCGCGGCAAGCCCAGCTCAAAGCATTATCGGAGCTTGCGAATAAGCAAACAGAAGCTTTTGGGATTTGAGCTTTTTGGCAAGTGGAATTCCTAGCTTTCGAGCGTAAGAGATACATAAACTATAAAAATGGGCTTTTGGCGAGCATTAAAATGCTGCCGAAAGCCCTCTGCTATTTTAAAGCACCTCCGCCGAAAGCCCTTTGCCATTTCAAAATACCGCTGAAAGCCCAAATTTCGCTTGAAATTCTTAGAATTTTGCTTTTGTTTTCACTTATAATTTTTAAAATTTAACTCTCCGCGCCGCTACTTTATCGTTTTTATCGCCTCGCCTGGAACTGCTTTAAAATTTTAATCTCTTTGCTAACAACATATCGCAGAAGTATGGCTTCTAGCCTATAATTACTTCAAATTTTAATTCCTCTTGTATATTACTTCGCTTTAAATTCCACAAAATCCAAATTTATAAAATTTATGCCCTACCATATTTCTGCTACCAGAAACTACCACCTTTTTATTTTATCACTTTTTCCAGCTACGTCACTTCTTGGGAATTCCGCTGGCTAAATTTTAAGGTCGGAATTTTAAAATTCCATCATTTTGTAATCGTAATTTTTCGTTTAAGCTTCAATAACAAAAATAAGCTGAAATTTTACTTTATTATCGAAAACGTTGCATCACAATACCCATTTTTTCGCATTAAGCTACCTTTCGTTAGAAATTGTATTAAATTTATTGTAAATAGGTATTTTTATAGTATAATGGATAGTTTTTATTTTTTACGAAGGATTACAACTATGAAAGATATTAAGATACCGATTATTTCCGGTTTAAGTTTGGCGGCATGCTTAGCCATTGCTCCTTCACAAGCTTTAGCCGGTAATGGAGTCATAACGGTAACTAAAAGTGACGGCACCCCAAGTCAATTATATAAATCATCAGGCGAAAATTACTCGGGCGGCTTTGAAAGTAAAGCAAATGCTCACGGACAAAACGATAATAATATCGTAACAATAAGAGGCGTTACCTCGGGCGGCGAAAGTACTTGGAAGCGCACGATCTATGGTGGAGGCAACGGCGATGGTACCAATTTGGGGCAGGGTTTTTTATATGAGCAAGTTACCTCGGCAAATAATAATATACTTAATGTCAATAATGGCGCTACGGTGGCGATACTTGTGGGCGGCGAAGGAAAAGGCGCACAAAACAATACTGTAAATTTGAATGACGCAGAAGTTCATTATGTCGTACTCGGCGGTAACGGCACGTGGTACGGCAGAGCAAGCAATAGCGGAGACGCCATACACAATATCGTAAATGTTAGCGGCGCTACTAAGATATACTACAAGAATTTTAATAATTTTAACAGCACATCGCTAATGGGCGGTAGAGCGACCGGTACAAACCAAGCAAATAATAATGAAGTAAATATCAGTGGAACACCTATCATCGACGGTAGAATCGCGGGTGCTGCGGTAGAAAACGGCGGCGCAGACGGTAATAAAGTAAATATTACCGGTGTTGTAAATTTATCAAACGTAAATGGAGTAATAGCTGCAGAAAATAGCACCGCTATTTTGCAAAACAATGTCGTAACTATAGATAATAACGGCGCTAAAGTCACTGATGTTTTGGTCGCCAACGGTACAGGCGGCGGCATTACCGGAGGCGGCGGTAAGGCAACGGCTAAAAACAACCACGGTTGGTTGAAAAAAGGCGAGGTTGGAAATATCAACGGCGCGTATATGGTTAGCAAAACCGAAAAAAATCACTCTACTATAGAGGGTGGTCATGTAACTAACTACGTATACGGAAGTTATTATAGAAACGACGCTCATAATCTTGCTTCCAATAGCCAGGGCGATTATGTTACCATCAGCGGCGGTACCGTAGATAAAGCGATTTATGGCGCTTTTACATATTACGGCGACATAGATGGAGCTCATGTAGATATGAGTGGTGGTAAAGTCGTGGGCACGAATGTTGCTGGCGATGACGGAGTATTTGGTGGGCTTAGCTACGACGGCACTGTTAATAATAGCTATTTAGATCTAACAGGCGGTGAGATAAGCGGTGATGCAATCGGCGGAAGAAGCAACAATAAAGATGTCGCGAATAACTACGCAAAAATTAATGGTGGCGCAAAAATAGGCGGAAGATTGATCGGTGGAGAAAGTCGCGGCGGAACGGTTACTAATAGTTATTTAGATCTGACCGGCGGCGAGATCGGTCAACAAGCCATAGGCGGCAAGAGCAAAACAGGCGCTTCAAATAATAAAGTAACCTCTATTGGCACGACTTTTAAAAAGGGCGTTACCGGCGGAGAAAGCTCTAACGGCGCCGTAACCGGCAGTAGGGTATTTTTGACTAGCTCCAAAGTCGGCGAGAATATTTATGGTGGTAATGCAGCAGGTGGCAAAGCGGAAGATAACCATGTCAAACTTAGAGGGAATAACGTCGTAACCGGTGAAATTTACGGCGGCACATCCACTACTAACGATGCTTCAAGAAATATAGTAGATATAGAAGACGGCGAAGTAGGCGGTACGATTTTTGGCGGAAGAGGCGTAAACTCATTTAACAATACCGTAAATTTAACTCGCACTCACGCCAAAAATCAAGTCAACGGTGGCGGCGTTAATACGAGCGGCGGCAGTGCCCACGACAATAAAGTAACCTTAGACGGCGCTAAAGCGGACGGCATCGTAAGTGGCGGCCAAGCTAATAGCGGAGATGCCGCAAAAAATATCGTAACGGCGCAAAATAACTCAAAAATAAATTCCGTTATCGGCGGTCAGTCTTCAAGCGGAGCCGCTAAATTAAATGAGGTACATTTAAACGATAGCGCCGTGACGAAAGAAATTTACGGCGGATATAGCATAAGCAATAATGCAGAAGAAAATATCGTAAATTTAACGAATACTACTGCGAATGATGAAGTCTACGGCGGATTAAGCTCACAAAAAGCTGCCGATAAAAATACCGTGAAATTAAACGGCGGCGAAGCTAAAAAGAACGTTTGGGGCGGATACGGTCGCACCGGTACCTCGCAAAACACCGTGACAATAGAGGGAGGCACGCAGGTAGCGGGCAGCGCACTGGGCGCAGAGGCGACGGCAGGCAGCGCAACCAATAACACGGTAAACGTCGATAGCGGCAAAGTTACCCACGACGTAAAAGGAGCAAAAGCTAGTGGCTCCGCAACCAATAACATTGTAAATTTAAAAGGTACTGCTAGAGTTGACGGTAACGTCTATGCTGCAGATGCAAGCAGCGGTAGCGGCAACAGCGTAAATTTCCATAGCGGAAGCGTAGGAGGAACTATATATGGTCTATCTAATACAAGCGGAGCTAACAATAGCCTAAACGTATATAACGCCTCTACTCAAAAAACCGCAGGCGATATAGCAAATCTTAACGTATTAAACTTCGATGGAATTTCAAACGCTAACGGTAGCGCAGATGCCGCAGCTTTAAATTTAACCACTGCCGGCAATACCGATATCAATAATGCTAAGTTCCAGTTAAACGGAATAGATTACGATCCAAGTAACGATAGCTACGGCTCTTTAAATATCGAGGAGGGTAAGGAGTATTATCTAATTAAAAATGGAGGCGATTACTCAAATTTCAAAGAGAAAGCCAAGCAGCAGACAAACGTATTTAATATCACCGATGCTTCTACCTATGAGATCTCTTTAAAGGGTATGTTAAAGAGCACGGATAACCACTCCATATTTATCCAAGGTGTAAAGGATACCAAACGCAATATCTCATCAGATAAAAACTTCGATAGCGAAGAGGTTTTAAAATATGATCCCGATCTTACCGCAGGTACTATAATCAACGTAGGTAAAGCAGGTGAGAATAAGAACTTTAACGGACTTGATATAAATACGGTAAATACCGATCCTGCTAGACCTATAAAAGCAACCGTTACTCTAGTAGAGGGTAATAATATAGGAACCATTACCGGCGATGATGATGATACTTTAAAGATAGGTAAAGATGACGGCTCTATGACTCCCGGAAGTATAGAAGCTGAAGATATCGCAGGCTTTAAGAAGATCGACTTCAACCTCCCTAACAACTACAACGGAAACGATCCCGCACTTAAGCTTACAGGAAGTACTATTACCGATCTTAGCCATACGGACGTTAACGTAAATACCAATAACCTTGATGATAACAAAGACTATAAGTTAATCAGCAAGGATAACGGTACTATAAACTTCCAAGATAGAAGCACCCAAAAAGATCAGGTCTATACCATTACAGATAAAGACCACTACCAATATGACGGTGAAACCTTCCGTAAACAAAACGCCGATAAAGAGCTTGTATATAGAAAGGGCACCATTACCGATGCTTGGATCGATAACGGCTTCGATAGCACAGAGCTAACCAAGAACCAAGCTAGCAATGATGCCCAAGTAGGAGCTCATAAGCTATTCGGCAATAAAAATAACACCGTAAACGTATCTCAAAGCGCAGGAGATCTAAACGGTAAGAATATAAGCTCGGGTAGAGCAGATGTCAAAGATAGCGTAACTCCAAATACCGTCTATAACAATAAAACCATAGTTAAGGGCGGAACAAATTTCGGTAACGTAAATGCAGGCTACGGCGATAGCGGAACCCAAGAGGTTCACCACAACGAGCTAAGCTTTGAAGATAGCTCAAAAGGTGCGGTGGTAAACGGAAACGTAAGCGCAGGCTATTCCTTAAACGGAAACGTTCATGATAATACCGTAACTACAAACGATACCATAGTTAACGGAGATGCTTACGGCGGTGAAGCGGCAAATGGTAATGCAGATGCCAACGCCATAACTCTAAATGACGGTAAGGTTACTGGTGACGTAAAAGGAGCAAAAGCTAGTGGCTCCGCAACCAATAACATTGTAAATTTAA
>CAURUZ010000001.1:0-472854 GCA_963528355.1 uncultured Campylobacter sp. | reverse complement strand
AAATTCTAAAATTCTAAAATTCTAAAATTCTAAAATTCTAAAATTCTAAAATTCTGCCCGCGAAAACCCGCGCAAATTCCGCAGTCTATAGCATCATCGAAAAGATTATGCCGAATATAATTAGCGGGATATTAAAGAAAATAAAGGTCGGCACGCAAGTGTCCCACATATGGCTATGTCCGCCGTCGATATTCAGCCCCACGGTAGGCCCGAGCGTGCTATCGCTCGCAGGCGAGCCCGCGTCGCCGATACCCGCTGCCACGCCGATGATAAAGATCGTCGCTGCCGTGCTAAAGCCCAGCTGTGCGGCTAGCGGACAATAAATCGTAGCGATGATAGGGATCGTGCCGAAGCTCGAGCCGATACCCATCGTCACGAGCAGTCCGATGCCAATCATAAGCAGCGCGCCGCCGAGCTTGCCGCCGCTTAAAGTGCTCGCTACGTGCACTAGCTCGTTCACGCCGCCGGTTTCTTTTAAGATCGTGCCGTATCCTGCGGCTATCAGCATCAAAAACGCGATATAGCCCATCATATGCACGCCTTCGTCAAATACATTATCGAGCTTCTTCCACTCGATGCCCTTGCTCGCAAGCATTACTAAAATTCCGCTAAGCGCGGCAAACGGAAGGGATTTGATCCAAATTTGCACCGCGAAGCACACCGCGATGCCCGCTAGAGCGCCCCATTCGCGCATACCCATCTTAAGCTCGCTAAAATGCGCGTCCAAACTCTCTTTGGTTTCGGCATACTCCCTCGGCTTGCGGTAGTAGATCACGGCCAGCACTAGCCCCACAAGCATCGGCACGGCGCTTAGCCACATCACGCTCGATATGTCGCTTAGGCTTACTGCGATGCCGTTTGCGTTCATATTTTTTTCGATTAGTCCCATAAAGATAAGTCCAAATCCCAGCGGCAGCGCCATATACGGCGTCTGCAAGCCGAACGTCAGCGCGCACGCTACGGCGCGGCGGTCGATCTTTAGCGAGTTCATGATCTTAACTAACGGCGGGATCAAAATCGGGATAAAGGCGATATGCACGGGGATTAAATTTTGCGAGAAGCACGCAAAAAAGGCGATCGAAAAGATAAAGACGTATTTTTTGTCACTGATTAAATTTGCTACCGCGCGCACCAAGATCGCCGTTAAGTTGGTCTTTGAGATCGCGCTTGCGATGACGCCTAGCAGCAGATACGAAAGCGCGGTTTCTAAATTTCCGCCCATACCGAGGCTGCCGGCGTTTTCGGGGTTGCCGTTTATGAATAAATTTATGGCATCGCCCAGCGGGATCTTACTTGAGAGCACGGCGCATATCGTGCCGATTAGGATCGCAAGCATTACGTTGCACCTCAGCAAGCACAGCGCGCACATCACACAGATACTGATAAATACGGGATTGGTAAGCATCTTTTGCCTTTTTTGGAATTTTTGCAATTATATAGAATTTAGGGCTAAATTTTGCTAAAATCGCGCAAAAAATCGGCTAGGACGATGATGAAATATTTTTACTCCTCTTCTGTGGTAAGCCTAATTGCGCTTGCTATCGCGTTTTATATCGGCGGCGCTGGCGGCGCTTATATCTGTGCGCTTTTATGCGCACTTGAAATCAGCCTCAGCTTCGACAACGCCGTAGTCAATGCCAAGGTGCTAAAAGATATGGCGCCGGTGTGGCAGAGCAGATTTATCCTCTGGGGCATTCCGATCGCGGTTTTTGGCATGAGATTTTTATTCCCCGTGCTAATCGTCGCTGCAAGCGCGCATCTAGGTCTTTGGGAAACCCTCGTGCTAGCGCTTAAACAGCCACACCGCTACCATGAAATTTTAAGCGAAAACGAAGCGCAAATTTACGTTTTCGGCGGCGCGTTTTTGCTGATGGTCTTTTGCGATTTTTTCTTCGATGCGCAGCGCGAGCTACACTGGCTAGGCATAATCGAAAATAACGGGCTCGTGCGATTTTTAAAGCGCATTCCAAACGCGCCCACGCTGATCGCTCTAGCCGCAGGGCTCGTGCTGCTTGCTAAAACAGGCTCGGCTACGCTCGGCGCGGCGTATTTCGGCGCGATCCTGCTCTATCTGCTCATCTCCTGCTTCGACCGCCTTTTCGGCACGGACGGCGTAAAAAACGGTCTCGCGGGCTTTTTATATTTAGAAACCCTAGACGCGAGCTTTAGCTTCGACGGCGTGATCGGCGCGTTTGCGCTAAGCGACAATATCTTCATCATCATGCTAGGCCTCGGCGCCGGCGCGATGTTCGTGCGCTCCATCACGCTGTATCTCATCGCGCGCGGCACGCTGTCGCACTTCGCGTATCTGGAGCACGGCGCGCACTACGCCATCGCGTGTTTGGCGTTTATAATGTTTGCCAAGCTGAAATTTGAAGTAAGCGAGATCATAACGGGCACCGTGGGGATATTATTTATCGCACTATCGCTCCTTTCGTCGGTGCTTTACAACCGCCGCAACAAACGCAAGTTGATCGAAACGATCGCGGGAAACAACGAGTAAAATTTCATAGCGAGCTTTGCGGCGCGCGGGCTAAATTTTAAAATTTCAAGCTACTGCCGCAAGCGGTAAAATTTACCCGCTTGTGCCGCATTAAATTTCAAGAGACGCCGAATTTCAAAAAGCGCTAAATTTAAAGACGCAGGTAATGAGATTAAAATTTTACGAAAAGCGTTAAATTTTAAGCCGCGAGATGACATTTTAAAATTCAAATCAGCGATCGCGCGAACTCAAGCCTTTATCGCGCAATCTCCGCAGCTCCTCGCCGCCCGGTGGCGGGCTATTTGTGGGCTCGCCGCTCTCGCTTGCGCCGCCAAAAAGCTCCTCATTCAAGCGCAGCTCGTCAATGATACCAAGAAGCTGCAAAACCTCGGCCTTTATCCGCTCGGCGTCTTTTAGCGTAGTGCGCGGCGAAAACAGCGCGGCTTCGAAGCGGTTTTTCGCGCCGTTTAAAAATAGATAAAATTTTCCGTCCATAAACGCCGCGCTAAGAGCGATCTTGGGCGCAAGCTTAAGCTTCAAAGCTCCGAGACGCTCCATAAAGCTAGGCGTCAAAAGATATCGCGCCTCGATCTTATCGCTTGCGAACACGCGAAATTCCTCTCCGAAAATCACGTCGTCCATCAGCTCCTGATCGCCTAAAAATTTGGTGCCGGGCGAGCGATCCGCGATGATGGTCTGTCCTTTAAATTTCTTATGAAACTCGCACACCAAAACCGAGCCGCTAAAGGCCTGCACATATTCGCCGAGCCTCCAAGCGTTCCAAAGCGCGATCGCCGACAGCAAAAAAGCTGCGGAAAGATCGCTTTTGGCCCTTTGAGATAGCTTTACAAGCTCCATAGACTCGCGCGTTTCATAGATTTTTATCGCCTCGCTTAGGCTAAATTTTACCCCTTTATACACGCCGTCTATCTGATCCTCGGCTACGAATTCATTGTTCGAATAGATGCCCGTTTTGCGGATCTCTTCTTCGTCTATGCCGCTTTGCGGCTCGTATCTAAAGGCGGGGTCGATATCTGAAATGATGGCGCGGATGAAGGCGTCTTTGTAAAAGGCGTTGTACTCCCACTTGGCGATGGAATCATCAAAAATCCCCCATAAGCAGCTTACCGCAATTATCGGGATCATCGCGGACATCAGCACGGCGGAGGAGTATTCGTTTTGGATCAAGCCGTGGATAAACCAGCCGACGGAAAAAACCGCGATGCATAGCAATAAAATCAACGGTTTTAGAAATTTTACCTTGCACTGCTGCTGCTTTTTTGCCAGTTCCTCTATCGCTCTGTCAATATCCAAAATTTAACTCCAAATTTGATTTTGCCGAAATTTCGCCCCTTATTTTACGCTAAATTTTATTAAAATTTCATCCGTCAAGCGGGTTTAAGATTTTTTATGCTATTTTTGCGACCTATTTCGATCAAAAGGCGAGAAATGATAAATTTACCGAAAAATTGCGTGGTTTTTACCTACCCGAAAATGGGCGACAGCGGCAAATTTTTGCCCGCAGAGTTACGCGACGTGGCGGGGCTTACGGGCTGCACGCTTCAGTGCAGGGCCTACGAGAGCGCGCTTGCGCAGATAAAAGCCCTCGGCTTCGAGCTTATCGCCGTAGGCAGTATGGGCGAGGCGGGCACGAGCGAGTTTAAGCGGGCTACGGGCGCCACGTTTGAGTTCATAAACGACGAAAAATTCGAGCTTGAAGCGCCGCTGCGGCTCGAAACCTTCACTACCGGCGACGGGAAGAAATTTTACCACCGCCAAACCCTGATTTTTAGGGACGGCAAAGAGATAAAGCGCTTTAGCCGCATCGCTGAACCCGAGCAGGACGCGCAAAACGTACTTGCGGCGCTAAAGAGCTTGTGATCGATCGATTCGGCGCCGCGCTTTAAATTTCGCACTCCAAACACATTGCAACACAGGGCTGAAATTTGGGGCAGAGGCGCATTTTCCTTAAATTCAGCATTTTTAATTAAAATGGCGCTAAATTTAACGGAGGCGGGTATGAAAAAATTTCTATTTTTAGCGCTATTTTGCGCCATTGCGGCAAACTGCGACGAGAGCGGGCGGACAGATAAAATTTCTGCGGCGGGCAAAACGGACAAAACAACGAGTATCGGCGAGACCGCAAGCGCGCGCTTTATAAAGAGCGGCGAAGCAAGCGCCGGCTCGCAAAGCAGCGCCGATGCAGTCATCCAAACGGACGGAATTTCGCGAGCGGATCTGCAAAGCTGTATCGTAAAAAGCGACGAAGGCTCCTGCGATCGCGTCGTGCGCGGTCTGAAAAGCGGCTGCGAGCGAAAAGATCAGCTGTCGTGTTTTTTCTACGCAGATGCGCTAGGGCGGGGCTTGGGCGTGGAGAAGGACGTCGTGGCGTCGTTTGAGCTTTTTCGAGAGCAGTGCGATGCCGGCAGCAGCGAAGCGTGCTACGAGCTGTCGGTCAAATATCTCCAAGGAATCGGCACCCCTCAAAGCTTTGAGCTCTCGGGGCAAGCGCTAGATAAGGCATGCAAAATGCACAACAAGCGCGCCTGCGCGGTGCTCGATCTACTGCCGAAAAATTAGCGCGGCAGAGGCGGTAAAATTCCAAGCTTCGAGCGCAAACAAAGCGCGTGAGCCTTTGAAATTTTAGCGGGCTGTGCGAGTTTAGTGCGCGATGAGGCGGCAAATCGAAGCGTGCGAGCGGATAAACGAAAAAGGAGCAAAGATGAAAGCTTTTTAACCGACGCGGATCAAAATATCAATAAAAATTTAAAGGATTAATGATGAGAAAATTTATTTTTGTGATGATGGCTTTGGCAGGTTTATTAAATTTTGCCTTTGCCTTTGAATTATCGGCGCAAAAAGAGCTTGAATATGGATTGGAAGCATCTTATTATCAAGACTTGGCAAGAGCGGCAAAGCACTTTGAGAGCGCTTGCAATAAAGGAAGTATCAATGGGTGCTCTTTCCTTGGTATCAGTTATTACAACGGCGAGGGCGTTAGGCAAGACTACAAAAAAGCGATAGAGATTTGGCAAATGACATGCGATAAAAAAGACGCCGTTGGCTGCGCTCAGCTTGGTCATGCATACAATAGCGGCAAAGCCGTGAAACAAGACTACAAAAAGACAATGGAGCTTTATCAAAAGGCCTGCGATCTAGGGGGCGCTGATGCTTGCTACGATATCGCTTCTTTATATCTTGATGCAAAAGGCGTGGAGCAAAATTTCAAAACAGCCAAAGAGTATTTTGGCAAAGCATGCGATCTGGGCGATCAGTTTGGCTGCGACGACTACAAAAAGCTAAATGAAGCCGGATATTAAAATTTAAACGGAGCGAAAGTGGCAAAAAATAAATTTAACGACGTGGATTTTCACAACCTTTACGACCTGGATATGAAGCGCGCGATCCTCGCATCCATCATCTATAGCGCGGACAATCTAAGCGAGATTTTCGATATCCTAAGCCCGTTTGACTTTTACCTGCGCGCTCACGGCGACGTTTACGACGCGATGGTAAAGTGCCTCAATGAAAATTTGCCCGTCGAAACGGGATTTTTAAAAACCAAGCTTGGGAGCAAATTTGACGAGAACGTGATGAGCGAGATCATCGGCACGAACTCGATCCTGGATGTGAAAAAATACGCCAACGAGGTCAAAGAAAAATCAATCAAGCGAAGCCTGGTAAAAATCGCGCACCAAATACCTAGCAAAGTGAGCGATCTGCGCGAGCGAGCCTGTCTGGGCAACGCCGCGGCGCTGGAGAGCTTCGCGAGCGGGCAGTGCCGCAGCCTCGTGATATACGACGAACTTTGTGAGGGCGGCTCGCAGGAGGCGTGCGACAATCTGGCGCGGATGAAGCGCGAAGGCTGGGCGCCCAAGGAGAGCTGCAGCGAGGAGATAGTCGCAAAATTCGGCGACGGCAAGCCGCAGAGATGAAATTTTGCCCTATTTTGCGGCGATAAAATTTTTGGAATTTTAGCAAAATAAAATTTGCCGAAATTTTATAAAGCTCGACCGAAAATGGTAACAAGGCGGACTAAATTTTAAATTCTAAAACGCGTTTAAATTTGCGTCGTAAGCGGCGTCGATTTTAGACTCAGCAGAGATTAGAATTTGTGTAACAAGGCTCTTTGAATTGCAAATCGTGCGTGACGGCTGAGGCTATAATTTTATGAACTAGAATTTAAACGAAATCTGCAATCTAGCCGTGATGATATAATTTTTTAGAATTTCGCAAGCGTAAAATTTATCAAAATTTTACGTATCTACGTCGAGCCGCTCCAAAAAAAGCGCGAAATTTGAAATTTTAAACTGCCGTCTTGTGCGAGGAGGCGATAATTTTAAGCAGCTAGAATTTCAATTAATGCGGATTAAAATTCAAGCGTAACGGGCAAAGGCGGTGTCGTAAGTGATGGAATTTCAAAGATGAGTTCAAGGCTCGCTAGACGCGGAATTTGAACGCCACGAGCGATAAATTTTAAAATATCTATTTTAAAATTGCGAGGTGGGGATTTAAATTTAAGTGCGATGAGCGATTAAATTGCAAAAGGAAGCTTAAATTTAAATATCGCAGCTCACAAATTATGCGATGAAATTTTGCGCCTAAATTCCGCAAGATTTGGTGCGAGATAAGCGTTTAATGATATCGTAGCTAGATCATTAACCAAGCTTCAATCACGCTTAAAACCCTATTTACGGAGCGCTTGTGCAAGCGGGTATTGCAAACCGCCGAAGCAAAAAAAGCCTGATCGGAAGCGTTTGTGGCGTATCCCAACCGACCGCCCCCCATATTTTGCTCTATAGCCTAGCTCGCGCACGAAATTTAGATTTTGAAATTTCGCGCAAAAATATTATAATTTCGCCCAAATCACGGCTAGGACGGAAAATGAACTCACGCGTGCAAAACGAATATCTAAAATCAAAAATTATGAGCGCCGAGAAAGCCTGCGAACTGATCCCAAATAGCGCATCGGTGGGCTTTAGCGGCTTTGTTGGGGCGGGCTGCGCGCTAGCTCTGCCGCAAGCTCTGGCGCAACGAGCGACAACGCTGCACGAAAAAGGCGAGCCCTATCAAATCAAAATTTTTACAGGCGCATCGACCGATCCGCTTTTAGACGGAGTTTTGGCAAAAGCAGGTGCCGTGAGCTTTCGCGCGCCGTTTTTTACGGATGCCGATATGCGCCGTGCGATAAATAGCGGCGCCGTGCGATACGCAGACGTGCATCTATCAAGCCTTGCCGCGCAGCTTAAGGCGGGCTTTTTTCCGCATCTAAACTTTGCTGTGATCGAAGTGGTAGCGATTAAAGAAAGCGGCGAGCTCGTGCCGTCCACATCGCTAGGCAACAACCAAGCCTGGCTCGATATCGCCGATCGCGTGATTTTAGAAGTGAATTACTATCAGCCGCTTGAGCTGGAGGGTATTCACGACGTTACGGATCTGCGCTTGCCGCCGCACGCTGAGGATCTGCCGATCAAGCACGTAGGCGATCGCGTAGGCAGCCCTTACATGCATGTAGATCCTGCCAAAGTAGTCGCTGTAATAGAGGCTAGAACGCATGATCGCGTCAATAATTTTACTGCCGTAGATGAAATTTCAAGTGCGATTGGGCGCAACGTCGTAAAATTCTTAAAAAACGAGGAAGCTTGCGGCAGACTTCCCGCAAAGAAGCTACTGCCGCTACAATCGGGCATCGGCAACGTCGCTAACGCCGTGCTTAGCTCACTACAAAATGCTGACTACCAAGGGCTGCAGTGCTACTCCGAGGTGATCCAAGACGGCATGCTAGATCTCATCAAAAGAGGCGTCGTAGGCACTGCAAGTGCCACGGCGCTATCGCTTAGCCCCGCAGGCGTCGAGGAATTTCAAAAAAACATCGATTTCTACCGCAAGCACATCATACTGCGTTCACAAGACGTCTCCAACTCGCCAGCACTCATCAGAAGGCTTGGCGTCGTATCGATGAATGGCATGCTAGAGGCAGACATCTACGGCAACGTAAACTCCACTAACGTCATGGGGTCGCAGATGAAAAATGGTATCGGCGGTAGCGGTGACTTCGCTCGCAACGGATATTTGTCGCTATTTCTTAGCCCGTCGCTAGCTAAAGGCGGCGCGATCAGCACTATCGTGCCGTTCGTGAGTCACGTTGATCATACCGAGCACGACACTCAAGTCATCATCACCGAATACGGCATCGCCGATCTGCGCGGCAAATGCCCTCGTGAGCGGGCTCGCGCGATGATAAGTATCGCACATCCCACTTACCAAGACGCACTGAGAGATTATTTCGAGCGGGCATGTGCGCAGCCCTGTGCGGGGCATACTCCACACATCCTAAGCGAGGCGCTGTCGTGGCATCAAAGATTTAAAGATACGGGGAGTATGAAGGCTTAGAGCGAATTTGCTTGAGCTAATGCGCTAAAGCCTAAAATTTAAGCTCATTCTCGCTGAAAGCAAGAAAGTTTGCACTTAAAAATTCCGCCTGCATTTGAAAGCTCTATCGCTACTTAGAGTAAAGCTCGTTAAAATTTTTATTTTTGCAAAGCTCGCGCGAAATGTTTATTATATGAATGAATTGAAAATTTGCGCCATAAAATTTTAAAATTTGCAGGCGGATTTAAGGCGCGGAATTTAAAATTTTATCGCTACGGAATTTTAAAATTTAGCCTTAAATTTGCAGCTCGCGCATTTCAAATTTTAAAATTCTACGGCTTGGAATTTTAAAATTTTGAACTTCGCAAAATTTCATCCATAAATCCGCTATTAAATTTTAAATTTAGCTCTCACTTCATTTGCCATGCGCAAGCTTTTACGGCAATCTTAGCTACAAGGTGCAACATAAGTTTGCGATAAAACCGCGTAGCATTTGCTAAGATAAATTCCTATGAATTAAAGCGGCGGCTTGCTAAATCAGAATTTATCGTCTTACGGAGACGATCTTTGGCTCGTAAATTTAAAAAGGCGGGCTATAAGCCACAGCGAGATGAGTTAGAATTTTATCCTCGAGGGCTCCATCGGCTTGCTGTAGAAGTAGCCCTGCATATATTTAATCCCCATCTCTTCTAAGATGATTGAAATTTCGTGGTTTTCTACGTATTCGGCGATGAGCTCGTAGCCCTGCTTGCGCGCGAAGTTAGCGATAGTTTCGACGATGGCGCGCGAGTTTTTATCGTTTGCGATGTTTTTGATGAGCGCTCCGTCGATCTTTATGTAATCCACATCAAGCGTTAAAATTCTATAGTAGTTGGAATATCCGCTGCCAAAATCGTCTATCGCGACCTTGCAGCCGTAGTTTTTGGCTACGGCGATGAAGCTGCGTAGGCTCTCGTAATCGTCGAATTCCTCGCTTTCTAAAATTTCGATGAATAGATTTGAAGCGTTTGGACTGGATGCGAGCTTGCGCTCTAAGAGCTCCTTGATGCCTTCGTTTGCGATGTCAAAATATGAAAGATTTATGCTAAAGCAAGTCCCTGCGAAGCGGTCTAGCAAGCGAAAAGCTTCGTTTATTACGACCTGAGTTAGTGGGATGTAAAGCGAGGTTTGCTTTGCGATATCGATAAACTCACCCGGGCAGCGCGTCTTGCCCGAGCGGTCGATTAGACGGATTAGAATTTCATATACTAACGGGACATAATCACCGCCCTCGGTGCCGTATGTGTTACCACTAGGATCGCGGTGGGTGATATCAAATATGGGCTGAACAAGCACAAAGACTTGGTTTTTCTTGATCGCGTTTTGAATGGTGTTGATCATAATCTGATTTTGCAGATATTTTTCCTCAATCGCATTTGGGCGCGAGTAAAAGCCCACGTGCTCGTTTTTGCTCTGCGCCTCATACATCGCCATAACCGCCTGAAAGACCCTATTTGCGCCGCCCGCTACGTCTGCACGCTCGCTTACACCCATCGTGATATTTAAAGGCGCGGACGCAAAGCCCTCGGTCGTATGAAGATTGAAAACTTTATCGGTGAAATATTTATTTATGATCTCCACGTCGCGCGCGACATTTAGCCCCTCGTAAAATAGGCAAAACTCATCCGATTGGATGCGAAAGATACTAGCTTTGATCTCGTGCGATTCGATACACATCGCAAGCGTGCGCGCAAAGGAGCGCAGAATTTCATTCGTCGTCTCCGCCTTGTAAAAAAGCCGTAAATTTGCAAAATTTACGATAGTGATGTAGATCGCTACGCCCGTTTTTTCGGCGTTTATTAGCTCATATAGCGCTGCTTCGTTGCCCTGGCCCGTAAGATGATCGATATAGACTTGATTGTTTAAGCTCTCCTTTGCGCTCGCAAGAGCTAGTTTCATAATCTCGCGCTCGCCGATATCATGAGCGTAAAGCGCATATAGCGGCGGCTTGGATGCGGTGGCGATATTTGCTAGTCTTAGGCTCACATCGGCTAGCTCGCCGTTTTTACGAAGCAGGCGCATGTCTTTGGCGCTTTTATTTACCATCGCAGGAAGTTCGATCCCTTTATCTTTGGGCATCAAAACTCCAAGATCGCTTCCTTCCAGCTCGTTTTGTTCGTAGCCGCTTAAGCTAAGCGCGCTTTTATTAGCGTATAAAATTTTAAAGCTCTGATCTGCTAAAACTATCGCTTCGCCTGCCTCCTCGCATAGCGCGCGATAAGGTGCGAGGGCGCGTTTACTACGCAAAGCATCGGAATTTATGATGTAAGTAAGCAGTAAAAACGACAAAAACACCGCCGTGTAAAGCATCGTCATTTGCATAAACGAGCCGTAGAATTCCTCACTAGCGTAAGAAAATCGCTCGCGCAGACTTGCGAAGCGCTCGTTGAGCAACGAGAGATTATCACTTACGATGATATTTTGACGCTCGAAATTCCTTAAAATTTGCCGTGCGATTCCTATAAACGCAGCTTCGTCGGGGCTTGACGCATCTGCGCTTTCTAGCGCGCTTTTTAAAGCGGAGATCTCGGAGCGATTTTTATAATTAAGCCCTAAAATTTGAGAGTAGAGATTTGCTCTTTGCGCATTTGCGCCACTGGATAGAAATTTTTGCTGAAGACTTTGAAAAAGGATTAAATTCTGCGAATTTAAAGCCCCAAGCTCGTCTAAAAGCGAAATTTTATCGCTAAAAGCGCTTCCGATCGCGCGCACATCGCCGCTAAGTCCGATTTTATCGATGATTTTGTCTTTTTGCAGAGCTTGCAGCACTTGATAGATGCCGCGCATATCGGCATTTGCAATCGAAAAGTCCCTTCTTGCGATCTTTGCATCAAATAATATATTTAAGCGGTTATCGGCGTTATCGATCAAAGCTAGCTCGCGCGAAATCGTGCTAAATCTCGCTACATCTCTTAGCGACGAGAAATAATTCCCGGCGATGATTATGCCCAATATCATAATCCCCACCATCAAAGTCCACATTATCTTATCTTTCATCCTGCGCCTCCGTCATATCGCCCTTAAGTGTAGCCAAAAAGCTCATCAAAGCATCAAGCTCCCCATCGTTAAGATCGTATTTTAGCAGATCCTTTGCGATCTGCCGCACCGCAAGACGCAAATCCGTCTGCCCGTTTACGTAAGGTGCGGTTTGCGTGATATTACGCAAGCTAGGCACGCGGCGCAACTCAAATCCGTCGGAAGTGAGCCTATGTCTAGGCACATCCTCCTCTTCCGTGCTCGGGCGAATTTTAGTAAAGCTGCCGGTGCCTAGGCTAACGCCGTTGTGACATGCCGAGCATAGCCGCACAAAAAGCACATATCCGTTATATTCGGCATCATTTAGCTTAACCTCGCCGCGCAAAAATCGGTCAAATTTAGAATTTATCGCCGTTTTGGACTTTAAAAATTCCTTCAGCGCATCAATGAAGTTTTCCGTATTCGCCTCGCCGTAAGCACTTTCAAAAGCCTGCTTGTAGGCTAAATTCTTCCTGATAAGCTCTAAAATTCTATCTTCGCTCGCATCAAGCTCGTTCGTGCCAAAAACAGACGCCGCGATCCGCGCTTCAAAGCCCGCGAAATTATAATCGCCCAAGTAGCGATCAAAGTAATAAGAATTTATGAGCGTAGGCACGCGTCCATCGCGCACTGAAGCGCCTGAGTCGTTTAGATAGAAGTTATGGCAGCTCTCGCAGGAGCGGCCTTTGCCGCTAAATCTTACATCGGTAAAAATTTTTGCGCCCAGCCGCGCCTTTTGTGGGTCGTATTTAGGCATCTCAAGCGGCGAGAAAAGATTGCCGCAAAGCCCCAAAAGCGGCGCCAGGCTAAATATAAAACAGCTTAAAGCTCGCTTCGATCTCATCGCTTATCACCCCGTCTTTAGCCCGCTTTTTCAAAATCTCCTCGATCTCGCGCTCGCTAGCATCCGCGCCGTCCATATGCAGGTGCCACGCGGCGTTTTGCACAGCTTCTTGCAGACTGCGTTTTTGCTCGCGCTTTTCAGTTAAAATTTCGCTTTTAAACTTGATGTCGCGCGCGCCAAGCAGCGCCTCAAACTTTTCGGAGGCGGTAGCAAGTCTTTTAGCTCCTGCGCCGAAGCGCTCAAACAGCGGCGCTAGCATCGATGAATTGCGCTCGCTCGCCCAGTTTAGATAAATTTTTCGCTCGCCCAAAGCCAAAAACGCCTCAAAATCCTCCGTGCTTTTTAGCGCGGGACTCATCGTAAGAAACGTGATATCAAAAACTGCGGGAATTTTTAAATTTTCGCTCTCGCGGTTTTTGCTCACAGCGTCTTTTAAATTTAAAGCCTGTGCGGTGCTTTCTTGAGCTTGCGAGTTTGAAATTTCGCTCCGCGAGCGCGGATAAATTTTAAAATTTTCGCCCGCCGCGTTTGCAAAACCATCGCGGCTCAGCCGCTCGCAAAACTCCGTGAAGCTTAAATTTAATACGTTTTGCAAGCTGATGCCAAACTCCTGCGCGCTACGCCTTAGCTCGCGCAGCATCCCCTCGGAGCTATCGATCGCCGTGACCTTGGCGCCTAGCGACGCAAGATACAGCGAGTAAACCCCAGTGCCGGCGCCCACGTCGAGCACGCTTTTGTCCGCAAAGCTCACGCCCCAGCCGCGCAGTATCTCAAACACCCGCTTGCCAAAATCCCCTAGCTCGCCACTAAATTTAGCGTAACTTTCGGACTTTTTATCCCAGCTATTTTTATGTGATTTTTCGCCGATTTTCTCCACTGCTAGCCTTTAAATTTTTTGTAATAATAGCAAAATTTGGCAATTTTTCCGAATTTGGGCTATAATAAATGCTTTCAAAATCTAGGCGAAAGGGCGTTCATGGCGGACGTGACGATAAGAAATTTAAACTTTGCTTACGAAAAACGCGAAATTTTAAAAGATATAAGCTTAAACTACGAGCTGCGCGATTTTTTGGCGATTTTCGGGCCCAACGGCGGCGGCAAAAGCACCCTTTTAAAGCTGCTTTTGGGGCTATTGCAACCAAGCTCGGGCACGATCGAAATTTTAGGCAGATCGCCCGCGCTTGCTAGGGCGCAAATGGGCTACGTGCCGCAGTTCATCGCGATAAACAAAAGCTTTCCCATAAGCGTGCTCGAAGTCGTTTTAATGGGGCTGATAGATAAGAAAATTTTTGGCTTCTACTCCAAATCCGAGCGCGAGCAAGCTATGCAAGCCTTGGAGCGCGTAGGTATGCAGAGCCTAGCAGACTACCGTATCAGCGAGCTTAGCGGCGGGCAGAGACAGCGCGTTTACATCGCGCGGGCGCTGTGCGCAAAGGCTAAAATTTTACTTCTTGATGAGCCGCTAGCGAGCATCGACACGATGGGGCAGGTTCAAATTTACGAGCTTTTAAAATCCCTAAACGAGAGCGGCTGCGGCATAATTCTAATCAGCCACGACGTGCAGCTTGCGCTAAACTACGCAAACCGCGCTCTTTACGTCGCAAACGGCTCGGCGCACACTCACGAGATCGATCCCGGGGGCAGGGCGGAATTTTTAGATCATCTGCGACGCGAGCACGGGCACTTCTGCGCTGTCGATCTCGCGCTTAACGAATGCTGCTGCAAGGAGGGCGAAAATGGCTGAAATTTTATCTTACGATTTCATGCGAAACGCCCTAATCGGCGGGCTTTTAGTCAGTATAGTCTGCGGCGTCGTGGGCTCTTTAGTCGTGATAAATCGCATGAGCTTCATAGCAGGCGGCATCGCGCACGGCGCATACGGCGGCATCGGCATCGCACTATTTTTAGGCATCTCGCCCGTGCTGGGAGCTAGCGTATTTGCGCTGTTTTTGGGGCTGCTCATCGCCTACGTTACGCTGCGAAACACCGAGCGCTTCGACGCCGTAATCGGCGCGATATGGGCGTTTGGAATGGCGCTTGGGATAATCTTTGCCGATCTTACGCCCGGGTACAAATCCGATCTGATGAGCTTTTTATTCGGCTCAATCTTAGCGATAAATCATGAAAATTTGATCTTCATCGGCATTTGCGGCACGGCATTTGCGGCGCTTACGGCATGCTTTTACAGACAGTTTTTAGCGATCAGCTTCGATAAGGAATTCGCCCTGCTGCGAGGAGTTAATACGAGCGTCTTTTACTACGTCCTCGTGGTAATGGCGAGCCTCGCGGTGGTCGCATCGATTCAGATCGTAGGGCTAATCTTGGTGATCTCGCTGATGACGATCCCGCCCTTCATCGCCGAAAAAATTTCAAAAAGCTTAGGCTCGATGATGGCGATAAGCTGCGCGCTATCGGCGCTTTTCTGCGCGGCGGGGCTTGTTTTGAGCTTTAAGCTCAACCTAACCAGCGGCGCTTCGATAATCCTAGTCGCCTCGGTCTGCTTTTTCGCAAGCTCGATCTTTAGCAAACTTCGCGCCTAAAAGCCCGCCCAGCTCGCTAAGCAGGATGCCCGCGAGTATCAGCGCCGCGCCTAAAATTTGAAGCGCGCTTAGCTTCTCGCCGAAAGCATACCCCATTATGCCCGCGCTTACGGGCTCTAGCGCGAAAATAAGCACCGTTTTTATCTCGCTTACGCCGTGGTTTTGCGCCATTGTTTGGATCACAAACGCCGCGAGGGTGGCAAAGATCGAGGTCAAAACCAGCGCGAAAACAAAATCAAAACTCGGCGAAAAGATCAAATTTCCTAGCACCTTTATCTCGCCTTCAAATTCCGCGTGCGGAGTGAAAACCGCCGCGATCAGCGCACAGACGCAGACGCAGATAAACTGCACGATCACAAAGCCGTAGAGATTGCTTTTGCGCGCGCAGACGCCGGTAAATACGATATGAAGCGCATATGCAAACGCGGAAATCAGCGTCAGTCGCTCGCCTATGCCAAATCCCACCGCGCCGCTTGCTCCGCTTAAAAAATATAGCCCCAAAAGCGCCACGACCGCACCGCCAAAGGCGCTCGCACCGACTTTTTTGCCGAAAAACGCAAGCATTAAAAAGGGCACGATGACGACGTTAAGCCCCAAAATAAACGCCACCGTCGATGATAGCGCATAATCAAGCGCTATGGTCTGGCACGAAAAATCGCAAAACAGCATCAGCCCGCAAAACACGCCCCGCCCTATCGTGCCGCGGTCAAATTTGACGCCGAAGCGCAGACAGGCGAGGTAGGTAAAAATGCTCGCCGCCAAAAAGCGCCAAAACAAAAAGCTGAAAACGTCGCCGCTATGCAGCGCCCGCTGAACCGGCACGAAGGTACAGCCCCAAACGATCGCTACGAAAAGCAGTCCCAGATCCCATAGCCTGCTAGGCGGAGCGGGATTTTGCGCGCGGCTTTGCGCAGAATTAGAATTTTGCCCGAAACTCTGCGCGGAATTCGAGTTTTGCGTAGAATTTAAATTTTTTGCGGAGTTAAAATTCTGTGTAGCATTAGAATTTTGCGGAGTGCCAGGGCTTCGCGCGGCGCCATAGTTAGACCTCTGCGGCTGCGGCGCGCTAGCGGAGGCTGGATCGTTTGCAAGGATATCGGTAAAATTTTTCTCGGAGCGTCGCATATGAGCTGTGGCAAGGCTTTTTGCGGGGCTTAAATTTGGCTCGTCTACGACGCTTGCACGGCTTAGCAAACTCGCGCTATTTGCGCCGCTATGAGTGAAATTTTCCGCAAAATTTAATATAAAATTTCGTTTGAAATTTCTTGCGGAATTTTCGCAAGGATTTATTGTGGGGGCTTTTGCGGAATTTAAAGCTTTATTTTCGGCGCAGTTCGGAATTTGTGCGGAGTTTAAAGCGGGAGCAGAATTTACCGCACCGCCGCGCGCTGTGTTTTTCGCGCGCTCGCACGCCTGATTTGAGATAAAATTTAAAGCGGGTTTTGAATTAAAATTTTCCGCAGGCTCCAAGATAGAATTTTTCATAAATTTAAAGTGAAATTTCGCTGAGATTTTAGTGCGGTCGCGCCTATCTGATCGTCTTTATGGCGTTTAAAATCGCGCCCGAGTTTTTGCGAAATTCCCTTTCATTTTTGCTTAAAAAATCGAAGCTTTCGTTGATGAAGGCGCTGCTAAATTCGCTACTAAAATCGTCTCCAGGCTCGCGTCCGACGGCACTTTTAAAGCTTTTAGCAAAGCTCGCATCGGCTCCTAGTTCACGCGCCAAAGGGCGAATGATTTCGTAAATTTCATCAAAGGCGTTGGTGCGCAGATAGTGGCTGAATAACACCTCGCCGCTCATTACCGCCTTGGTATCGGCCTCGGGCATCTCTTTGATTTTAGTAAGTATCAAATTTTTTAGCGGCTCGATCGCCGGATTTAGCTTTTGAGTGGTCAGGCGGCGCATATTCTGCACGGCGATGCTTTTTTTGCCCGCGCGCTCGGTAATGTAGCTAGGCAGATCGAGCTCGTAATCCTGTACGCCAGTGCGTTCGTATTCATTTGCAGCGCGCTCAATCAAAGTGCTTAGTGAGTTTTTAAAATTTTCACTATCGCCCGCGCCCGCGCTAAGCATTACGTCCAGTCCCTTTACGGCGACCTCCTCCCAGCTAGCAGTTGCAAATAGCGGCAATAAACAAAGGATTAATTTTTTAAGCAAAGTTTTTCCCCAATTAAAGATTGATTATTTTATTTCGAAAATTTTAATGTATAATCAACGCTTTTATAATACCAAAAGGGCTAAATATGGAGCTTTTACTCATCGCTTTCGCGCTTGCGATGGACAGCGTCGCGCTTAGCATTTCAAACGGCGCGAAATATCCAAATTTTAAATTTGCACAGATCGGGCGCGTCGCGTTTTTCTACGCGGCGGCTCAATTTATAATGCCGCTTGCGGGCTACGCTTTGGGGATAAATTTCGTAAAATTTATCGCGCAGATCGATCACTTCGTCGCGTTTGGAATTTTATCGTTTTTAGGCGTTAAAATGATCGCGGAATCCCGCCGCGAGCAGGACGAGCCAGATCTACGCCTAAGCACGAAGGAACTGGTGCTGGGCGCGATCGCTACCAGCATCGATGCGATGGCTGTGGGCGTGACCTTTGCCTTTGGCGAGATAAACATCCTCTACGCCTGTTGCGTAATCGGACTCGTCTGCTTCGCACTGTGCGTCGCGGCATGCTACGCAGGCAAGCTAACGGGCGAATACCTGCACTCAAAGGCCCTCGTTTTAGGCGGCGCGATTTTGATCTTAATCGGGGTTAAAATTTTGCTCTCGCACCTCGGCGTTATCGATATTTAGCGACTTTTAATCGCCGCTTTGTGATAATCTTTAAAACTAATTCGCAGGAGCAAAAATGAAAAATTTAATAAATTTGAGCGGCAGCGACCGCTTAAATTTGCGCGTAGAGGGTCAAATTTTGCTCAGCGAGAGTATCAAAAACGGCAAAACTAGGCAGACGCAAAAGGAGTTTGCAAGTGCTGGCGAAGCGCAAAAAGCCTGCATAAAAAAGGAGTGGGAAAGCCTAAAAAATGGCTACGTCATGCAAAACGCGGATGCGAGGCCTGGCGAAACGAGCCTGCACGTTTACATCGGCGGCGGATACACGGGCGCGCTGGCGTTTGCGAGCTTTGAGGGCGAAAATTTCGTCTATAAATGCGGCGGCTACAAAGAAAACGGCTCGGTCGATTTTTTGACTAGGCTGGGCGCGGACGGCGCGATAAAAGGGGATATTATTTTGCCAAAGCCGCTTGCGTGGCATGCGCAGCGGGCGGGCGAAATTTTACTTTTGGATTTGGATCATTTTATTTTCAAATTTGATCCAAAAACGGGCGAGTTTGCCGACCTTTCCAAAGAGCTAAATTTTAAAAGAAATAGAGAATTTACGAGCCGCGTTTGTGCTGCGGGCGCAGCGGGCGAGACGGCGGCGTTTGCGATGTTCGGTCAAATTTTTATTTTGCGAGACGGCGAAATTTCGCTTCTTACGCAATATAAGGCCGAAATGAAAAGCTCCACGCCGATATTTTGCATCGCGCTTAGTGCGGACGGCTCGCGACTGGCGCTTTGTTGCAAGCAAAACGAGATTCAAATTTTAAGCGCGCTTGACGGCTCTTGCGGCAAAATTTTAAGCGAGATAAAAGGGGGCTCCGGCATTTTGGATAAAATTTGCTTTCTACCCGACGGCTCGCTGCTCGGCAAAGAGCGCCACTCGGATAAGCTAATCTGCCTTGACGCTACAAGCGGCGAACGACTTAAGCCCGCGTGGTTGCGGGACAAATGCGCCGAAGCGGACGAGTTTTGCGTTAGCGCGGGCGGTTCGCGGCTCGCGCTAATCAGCTACGACAAGGCTCGCATCATCGATCTAAAAAGCGGAAATTTGCGTCTTAACTTTGAGCTCTCGCACGTCGTGAAGCGCTGCGAGGCGAAATTTGAGCGCATAAACGGCGAGGAATTTTTAGCCGTGCGCACCGACTACGGCTGCTTTAGTTTGTATCACGTTTAAATTCCGTGAAATTTAAGCCGCAGGTGTAGGCTTTTACAGATTGCGCTTTTAAGGCGAGCGATCTCCTCTCGATCTTTTAATAGCGCGCCCGGTTTTGGGCCATTCGACACCCAAAGCGTAACGGCCTATATAAAATTGAATATCAGCGTTTCGATTGCGGCGGCGGCTTTGATAGAATTTTCGCTTGAATCAACAAAATAAGGCGCTTTTAATGCTAAATAGCGCCTGAAAAAGCTTAGCCGCTACGGCTTTAATATCATATCTTGCCAGTTAAGCTTAAATCGGCTATCATTGCACGAAATCTGAAGGGGGCAAATTTGAAAAAATTCTTTGTTAATTCTCTGCGCCTTATAAAACGCCACTATATAATCTCTGCGATTTTTATCATCTGCATTTTGACATTTATCCCTTATATGCCTATAAATATGGGCTTAAACTACGCCGGAGTTTGCACCAATCCTCTGCATTTTGGCATCTTATCGGATAACGAATTAAAAGAGATAGCGTTTAAGTAGTATTTGCAACAACATCATAAAGAGTATAATTACAAGCATAATATCCCGTTTTTCAGAATCCAACCTTGCAACGGCGACAAGCGCCCCGATGATAATTGCGAATTTTGGAAAATACCTAAAGAGTTAAATTTAGAAAATTTATTGTCTATCGGCAGACAAATTTGCAAAGACGGAAAACAAATTGCGCCGATAGATAAATCCATACTAAAAGCTATAGATGATGAAAGCGTGGTGTATCCATGGGAGGATAGCAAGCTTTTTAATGATAAAGGGGAACTTAATTATTCTATCTACTTTAATAATGAGGACAACCATTATAGCGAGTATTATCGATATGATTCTTTGTTTATAGCCGAGGATCCTACTATTAAGATTAAATTGCTTGATTTACTTACCGGAAAAAGCAAGAAGATCATATACAAAAACGATAATAGGCTAGCGCTAAGAATGCTATTAGCCCTTAAACGTATTGATAAAAGTGATGATTTTTGCACCTTAAATGATTGGATGGATAAAAATAAACTTGACGTTACTAAAGAAAGCGTTGAAATTATTGGAGATAAAGGAAATAAGATTATATTAGAAAATTATTCTATGTATAGAATAGGTATAGATAATTGCGGAAATTACAAGGGCTTATATATGGGCATATTATGGGAACCATATAAAGCATATATGAATTATGCAGATTTTAAAAACAAATTTAAACAAAATAAGGAGTAATCTATGTCAAAAATAGTAGATATGAGCGGTAAAATCGCACAGGGCGGCTATGCCTATGCCGAGGGCAATCCTTGCTAAATTTGAGGCGCGGATTTTTTGCATAAAATCACAAAATTAAAATTCGGCAGCAGGTTCTACCCGCATGCACTTAGCTCACAGAACAAATACGATAAATTTAAGCGGTCTTGATCTCTCGCAGCCTATACCACTATAGGATAAATGCTGCTAAAAGCACAAAATATCCGATGGCGACCGTTAGCGCGCCCACAGCAAGGATAACGCCCTCGGCCGAAATAATTCCTTTCGCGGTTTCTTTTTTGAGATAAATAGCCAATTATATATTAGTCTAGCCTAAAGATTTGGATTCGGCTAAAAGCGGGTGGGATTAAAATTTAATCCGTCTTCAAATTTGCCTAAATCTAAATTTACAAAAAATCTATTTCTTGCCCACCAGCAATTTTGAGCTACCGAGCATCAGCCATTTTGCTTCGCGCGGGCTCATAAAAAGCCCCTGCGTCGTATCTATGAGCTCAACCCGCTCGTAGCCCTGCTTCTTAAGTCGCGCGATGAAAGCATCCATATCGCCGTAGTTTCCGCGCGAAAAAAGGTCGTGGATCGCGAAGCTGCCGCCCTTTTTAAGCACGCGAAGCGTCTCTAAAAGCAGCGCCTGGCGGTCCTTGCGCATGATGTTGTGATAGACGTAGTTGCTTGTAACCGCATCGAAGCTACCGTCCTCAAAGGGCAGCTGCGTGGCGTCGGCCTGCTCGAAGCTAGCGTTTTGCACCCCTTCGGCGCGCGCGTTGGATTCGCACAGCTGTTTGTTAAAAGACGCGTACTCAAAGCCCCAGCGATCGACGCCTAGCACCGATGCGTGTGGGTTGCGCTTAGCAACGGCGATAGTTAGAGCGCCGCTGCCGCAGCCTACGTCCAGCCCGCGCCCGCCCTCGGGCAGATCTACGTATTTCGCCGTGCCCTCTACGATCGCGCGCGAAAGCTGACGCTTACCGCCGTAATCAAACGCGCGGTACCACACGACGCAGTAGATCGTAAAGCCGACCAAAAACAGCGCCGCTGCGCCGAAAAGCCCCCCAAGAAACCATCTTAACACGCCGCCAACAAAAGCGCCGCAAACGCCGAAAATCAAAAATAAAACTAACGCCACGCTCGCACCCGCGGCAAATGACGCGATCATGCCCTTAGGCACCCAGTTTTTATAATCAGGCTTCATCTTCGCTCCTTTTATTAAATTTAATCTCGCGACGGCAAAGCACGCGGCGACAAAATTTTAAATTTCGCCCGTAAATTTTTAAAGCCCGCAGCTCAAAACCTCGCTTAAATTTAAACGCACACTAATAGGTGTATTTAAACTCCACGTAGTAATTGCGTCCTGGAGCCGGAGTATAGACGTCCGAGCGTAAATTTTGGTTGTAATTATACTCCTCGTCAAAGACGTTTTTGACTCCGGCGCTTATCAAAAACCCACTTGCGAAGCGGTACGCAGCGCCCAGATCTACGATCGTGCGCGAGTCGATCCTATCGTGGTTGGCGTCATGCGATGATGAAAAATATTTAAAATCGCTCATCAGCGTTAAATTTCCAATCGGCTCGTAATCGAGCCCTAAAACGAACTTCGAGCGCTCCACTAGCGGAACCTGCTTGCCTTTATCCGCACCGGATTGGATCTTGGCGTCGACGTATGAAAAGGTCTCGCTGAGCTTTAAATTTGAAAGCAGGCTTTGCTCTGCATACAGCTCCACGCCCTTGCGGCGCGTCTCGTCGATATTTATAAAATGCCAACCGCTATCAAAGCCGCTGCCTAGCAGTTCGTTTACGATCTCGTTTTTCGTATCGGTCCAAAATAGCGTCGCGCTTACGTATTGCCCGTAGATTAGATCCTTCATGCCGATCTCGTAGGTTTTAAAGGTTTCGGATTTGAGGTTATTAAGCACATAAGGGCCGTTGCGACCGAGCTTGTCGATGAGCTGATTAGGGGCCGGCGAGATATAGCCGCGCTCAAATTTAAAATAGACGTTACCGTCTTTAGAATACTTAAAATTCGGCGTAAGCTCGAAAGCGTAGTTGTTTTTATTGTCCGTTACGTGCGTGCTGTCCTGTGTGTGAAAGATGCGCCCCATCCTACGCACCGTCGTAGAGACCTCGCGATCTACTTTGTATTCGGCGCGCTCAAACCGCCCGCCCGCACTAAGCGAAAACAGATCGGTGAAATTGTGCTTTTCTAAAGCATAGACCGAGTGGGTAAGTTTCTGCATATCAAAGATCGTAAGCTGCGAACGACTCACCATAGGATTTATTACAGTATTAAAATCGATCCTGCGAAAGCCCTTATTTTTAAGATAATCATATCCAACTATGAGCTCGTCGTTATCATAGGTAAACTTGCCCTTTAAATTCGCCCCCTCTTTGCGATCTTTCATCACAAAGCCCTTTTGCAAAATTCTAATATCTTGGTAATAAGGCTGTAAATTTGCTTCAAATCTATCGCCGAATTTCACCGCATAATCCAAGTCAAAATTTAATCGTGTGCTTTTGGTAAAGGTCCTCTCGCCTCCCTGTTGGCGACGATCCGCTTTAAGCTCGGCAAGCCCTAAACCCGGTACATCATGCGTCCTAGCGCGATAAAAGCTGGGATTAAAAGAGAGGCTTTGATCGTCTGAAATTTTATAATTTAGTCCAAACGATGTATAGTAGCCTCGCTCTCTTTCGCCCTTGCGGTATCCATGCTGATCAAAGCCCTTTATTGCGGTCTTTAGAAATAGATTTTCGCTCACATTCCCGCCTGCGCCGAAATTTAGATCTTTATAATTATACGACGCGATCTTGGTAGAGACATTGGCGTATGGATATTTTGCGCCTTTTTTTGTGATGATATTTATCACGCCGCCGCTGGTACCGCTGCCGTAAAGCACGCTACCGCCGCCGGGGATAATCTCCACGCGCTCGATATCCTCAATAGGAACGAGATCGATCGGGATGCTCGTGGGCGTCGTGTCGATCATATTGAGAGCGACTCCGTTAAGAAGGACCTTGACGGAGGTATTGGCCTTCGCGCCTTGCCCACGCAAATCAACCGACCTGCCGTTAAAGCTAACCCCCGGCGCCTTTTCTAAAATTTCGCGCAGATCGCGGTAACTGCGGTTTTCCATATCCTCCGCGGTGATAACGGAGACGTTGCGAACCTCGTTTTTAAGCATATCCTCAAAGCCCGTCGCTGTAACTACGATGGTACCGAGCTTTGTGGCGTTCGCGCCGGAAGCGCTTTTAGAAGCTGCGGAATTTACGGCTCTCGCGCCGGGCGCACCGATATTTTCGGACGTAGAGTTGTTTTCAGCCCCGTTTAGTTGTAATGCGGCGCACAAACTTAGCGCGATCGCGGCATTTGAAAGATAAAATTTCTTAACCATCACTCTCCCCTATTTAAAATTAAGATTTTGCGAATGATTTGCAAATGCTATATTATAATTTCTCTTGATTAAATAATAATAAATTTCAAAGATTAAAGATAGATTTTTTAAAATTTAGGCGGAGATTGGATGAAATTTTAATTTCGAGCGTTTTGCTGGGCGCGATAAAATTTCAGTTTTAAATTTAGACTCCTTGGCGCCGTTTGCTTTTTAAAACGGCAAATTTGCGAAGTGAATCTAGCCGGAATTTTAAAATTTAAACTTTGCATTCGCCCGCTTTGCCGAATTTTGCCTCGATCAAAAGTACCAAGATGAAGAAAATTTTTTCGTCGTTGAGCTTCGCAAGCTCGCGCAGGCCTTGATCTGCGCTTACAAGCTTGATGTCGTTTGATTTCAAAATCTCAGCGAGCTCGTCCGGCTCAAAGCCCATTTTACCAGCAATTTCTCTGATATTATAGCGCTCGATCGCGCCTATGATGCGATCCATATTGCAAAAACCAGGATTTTTGCGGCTCAAAACCACGTCCAAAAACTCGCCCCATAGCTTTGCGAGCTTCCTTCGCCTAGCAATCACGTGCAAAATCGCGACGCAAAGCAGGCCGAATCCCGCGATCTTATGCAGGCTCATCCACGTCTCATCGTATTCGCCGCGCGCGAAATTAGCGCCCGAAAAGCCCAAAATGCAAAGCGCGCAAGCTAGCAGCACGATGAGCGCAAATTTATAAACAATCCCCGCCTTAAGCATCAAATCTCCTTATCTCGTTTTTAAAATTTAGCGGCTTAGGCGTAGCGCACGCGAACGCTACGGCGGCGTTACGTCTCGTCGGTCGCCGCTATCGTATCGCCTCGGCGTTATTGCGCCGCCCGCACTGCTGCTTGCCTATACGCTCCGCAGATCGCCATCATCGTATCGCGACGTTTGCGTTACTTGCACTGCGCTTTCCCTACATACGCATCCTGTCGATCGCGGTTGCCATATTGCGGCATTTTATGCTATCGCCGCCGCAATCACGCCGCGCCGCCGATGTGTTACGCGCCATCCGACGCGCTATCGACTTATTGCGACGCCCGCGCATCGCGCCGCTGCCGCAGCCCGCGCATTTAGCACGCCGTTACACTACCGATCACGGCTCGGTTTAAAATTTTATCTAGGCGCCGTCTTCTTGGCGGATCATTTTGCGTTTAAATTTTACTGACTTAAATTTTCGCACAGAACGTGATCGCACGCCAGCTATCGATCTCCAAGCCACTTGTCACGCCGTAGTGCTTGCCTGCTGCCGACTGCGTGCGAGCGCCTAGCCGTGCGGGTGCCGATGCCCATATATGCGAACACCGAGCGTCTCGGCTAAATTTTATCGCCGCTTAATATAAATGAGTAATTTTAATAAATCTGGATTTAAAAAGATATGAATTTAAAGGCAAAATCCTTGCCGCGTGAAATTTAAACGGCCGAATTTAAAGCTCTATCGTCCGCTCAAATATGTCCTCAAGCCCTGTTTGATGCACGATCGCTAGCATGCCTAGCCTTGGTAGATCCGCGCGCAGACCAAGTAGCAGCTCGCGCGCCGAGGCGGGATCTAGCGCGGACGTGATCTCGTCTGCGAAAAGAAAGCTCGGCTTGTGGTAATGAATACGTGCGAAACTAAGCCGCTGCGCCTCTCCGCCGCTCAAAATTTTAACGTAATCGGCGCGCGAGTTTATCATGCGAGCGAATTTCTTAAGCCCTACGCGGCGTAAAATTTCTAAAAATTCCGCGTCGTCTGCACGCGGCGGCTGCGGATAGGAAATAAGCTCTTTTAGGCTAAGCGGCGCTAGATAGGGCTTTTGCGGGATAAACATCACGCCCGTGCGCGGCAGACTGATCTCGCCGCGGCCGTATCGCCAAAGCCCCGCCGCGTAGCGCAGAGCCGTGCTTTTACCCGCGCCGCTCTTGCCTCGCAGCATCACAAACTGCGCGGGCGCAAGCTCGAAGCGTAGATCCGTAATCAGCGGCTCGCCCGCAGGCGTGAAGACCGACAAGCCCTCGCAACGAGCGGAATTTTCGTCGCTTTGTGTGACGCAAATGTGCAAATTTGCGCTCTCACCGTCCATACGCGAGATGAACTCATAAATCCTCTGCACGCTCGCCGCCCACTCCATAATCTGCTTGTAATAGTCCATAAACCACGCAAATCCGTCCTGCACGCTGTAAAACGCCGAGCGCGCCTGCATCATGTCGCCAAAGCTCATCGCGCGCCAGATACAGCGGCAAGCAGGCAAAGATCGGGATTAAATTCGTGATTTTTAGGTAGCTTGCCGAAAAGCATTCGAGGCGAAATTCCGTATTCATGATGCTGCGCCAGTTTCTCATGATCTCGCCGAAGCTCGCGCGAAAGCGACCGCGCTCGGCATCCTCTCCGCGCATAAACGCTACGGCTTCTGCATTTTCGCGCACGAGCAATAGATCCGAGCGGTAGTCGGCTTCGGCGCGCTGCTTAGCAAAATTTAGCCCCCTAAGCCTGCGCCCGATGAGATGCGTGATCAGCGAGCAAATTAGCGTATAAAGGAGCGCTACGTAGAGCAAAAAGCCTTCGATCTCAAAGTGTATGCCGAAAATTTCAAATTTCAATACCTTCGAGACCTGCCACAAGATCGCGACGAAGGCGATGAGCTTGGCGAGATTGTAGACGAGCGATTTTACGAGATCGACGCTTTTTTGCACGAGCAGCAGGCTGTCCTCGGCGATACGCTGATCGGGGTTGTCTAGCTTTGCAATCGTTTTTGAAATTTCACGATCTGCGCGAGTTTTAGATGAAATTTCATTCTCGCTTGCGCCGCTTTGCCCTGCCGCATTTTGCTCCGCCGCACTCGGTAAAATTTCAAGCCTCTTTGCGTCTCTATGCAAAACCGCGCTGTCCGCCTCGGCTGCGGAATACTCTGCGCGCTCGTTTAAATTTGCGTCGCTAGGTTTTTCTAAATTTAAACCGCCCCCGGCGCTAAAATTTCCATCAAGGCTAGTGCGGTAGAAGTTTGCGTTGTGTAGCCA
Organism: uncultured Campylobacter sp.; assembly: GCA_963528355.1. Lineage (GTDB taxonomy): Bacteria > Campylobacterota > Campylobacteria > Campylobacterales > Campylobacteraceae > Campylobacter_B. Next base: position 445,877 of record CAURUZ010000001.1, on the reverse strand, counting down.
TTTACGCTCCATCATCGCGCTTAGCCGCTCGCGCCAGACGATTACGAGCAGTTTGCGAAGCCAGCTACCGCAGACGATGAAAAGCACGATGAGCGCCGTGTAGAGCAAAAACTCGCCCGCGAGCGCGGGGATCAGCTCGCCTTTAAGCTCGCTTAGCGCGTCGTAAAAGCGCTTATCCCACGCGTTCATTAGCACGCTGATTTTGATGATGGCGAGGCTAAAACCAAGCGCGAGCAGCAGCAGCGCCCACAGCTTCGCCGCGCCCTTGCCGAACCAGTGCGGACGTAGAATTTCAAAAAATTGCTTTAGCGTTTTCAAATTTTCTCTTTAAATTTTAAAATTTAGCGCCGGTTGCAGCGAGATCGCGGGATTAAATTTGATCCCGCAGGCTCGCGAGCGGATTTATGCTCGCAAGTCTACGCGTTTAATTCGCTTGGAATTTCGCGAGATTAAATTTATCGCCCTTGCCCGCATCGCCCGCGCTAATCAATCGCTAATCAACCAAATCGCAAGTTAAATTTTAATCCCGCGGCTTCGTTTAAATTTTTTACCCGCCTCGCTACGTGCTACTTGCGACAAAGCTCAACCTCGCGCCTCTGCACCCGCTTCATCCGCACTCTTATAAAGTCCGATTTATCCGCAACCGCGTGCGAGGGAGTTTATCCGAGTTCGCATAAGCGCAAATTCCATCCGCACCTAATACGTATAATTAAGCGTCAGCATAAAATTCCGCGGTTCGCCGTAGTAATTATTCATCCCCGCGACGCGATTTTGCGTATTTTGAAAATACTTCTTATCCGTGATGTTTTTGACCGCAAAATTTACGCTAAAGTGCTTGTCGAAATGATAGCCGACGTTTGCGTCCCACAGCGTGTAAGCCTTTTGCGGCGCGGTATAATACGCAACGTTTTCGCGATATATCGAAGCGGTTTTGCTCTGATAGCGCACGCCGGCGCCCAAAGTAACCTTACGATTTTCGCCGAGCGGAATTTCATAGTTCGTATAGAGCTTAAACAGATGCTTCGGAATGTAGCGTTTGGCGTTTGCGCCCTTGCTATAATCGACCACCGCGGAGGTTCTTTCCGTCTTTAAATAGACGCTGCGGTTGAAAGTATATCCCGCGAATAATTTCCAATTCTCAGTAAGCGAGCCTTGCAGCTCGGCATCTATGCCGCGACTTCGCACCTTGCCCTCGGCGATAGAGTAGTTCGTATTAAGAGGATCGCTCATCGCCCTATTTTTCTGAATGATCTGAAATAGCGCGACATTCGTATTAAGTGCGCCGTCAAAAAATTCTCCCTTCACGCCGGTTTCTAAATTATAGCCGACGACGGGATCTAAAATTTTACCGTCCTTGTCGCGCGCAGCTTGCGGCTTAAAAATTTCGGCATAGCTTGCATACCACGAAAAATTATCCGCAAAATCCCAGACCACTCCCGCATACGGCGTGAAATCCGATTTGCTCGGGCTTGCGCTATGCGAAGCCGTACCGCGCAAAATATTATAATAATATCTGCTGTAGGTTACCTTCGAAAAGCGTCCGCCGAGCAAAAAGTGAAAATCGCCTGTTAAGTTTAATCTAGTCCCGAGCGAGATCGCGCGCTGCTTTATGGTAGTGGAGCTTCTGTCTTTAAATGTAGCGGCACTGCTCCAATCGGGCTGAGCGATCCTTGAGCGGTCCCAATTATAAATATTCATCCCCAGTGACGCCATAGATGAATCTATTGTCCTAGTCTCGCGCCAATTAAGCTTTTCGTTGCTAAGCGAGCCGTTTAAGAAAAAGTCGTGCTTCTGCCCAAATGCTTCGAATTTACCGTCTAGTCCCGTTTGAAACCCGATCTCTTTGGAGTCGTTATCGTAAATCCTATATCGCACCGTATGCGACGTAGTGCCGTTGTAAGGATTTGCCCCGCCGAGCGCTCCGAATTTTAACATGCTGTCGCTATCGGTATAATTAAGTCTCGCATAGGCTTTCAGATCATCGCTAAATTCGTGCGAGAGTTCGCTGTAGGCGTTAAATTTTTTATATTCGCTTCTGTCCCAATCCGAGCCGAAGTAACTTCTGCGCGGTAAATTTAATAAATTTTTTTGATTATCCAAGACGGGCACGCCGTAAATATCATATACGCCGACGGTTTTTTGCCACAAAAATCCCGCGCTAAGAAGCGTCCTATCGGCTACGTCAAATTCCGTCGAAACGCCGACGCCTTCGCGATAGCCGTTGCGTGGATAGTCCTTAAACGAACCCGTTTTACTTAAAATTCCGATCAACCGCGCGCGTGCCGTACCGCTTTGATTTACCGTATCCGTTACGTCGATCATGCCGCGATAATTATCCCAGCTACCGCCGCTTAGACTTGCGTTAAAGCCGAACTGATCGCTCGGACGCTTTCGGATTAAATTTATCGTACCGCCGGGCTCGCCGTTACTTTGCGTAAGGCCCGCTACGCCGCGCAGAACCTCAACGCGATCGTAGAATTCCAAATCGGTAAATTCCTTCGATGAGCCCAGCGGCCCGAACACGGAGCTGGAAACCGAGCTTGCGATGCCGTCTTCTTGGATATTATCGACATAAAAGCCGCGCGAGACGATGCGATTGCCGCCCGCGTCGTTATTTAGCGAAATGCCGGTTGCGTATTTTGAAAGAGCCTCTTCGGCGTTGTGCAGGCTCAGATCTTTTAAAAGCTGATTGGAGATGACGCTTATGGATTGCGGCGTTTCTCTTATGCTTAAATTTAGCCCCGTCGCAGTGCTCATATTGCCCGTCGTATAAGAGCCCGTGCCCTCGGTAGTGGACAGATCGGCCTTGCCCGTGACGTTTATGGTGCCGAGATTATCGTCGTCCGAGCTCTGCAGCGTAGAATTTTCTGCGCTACCGCTTTGCGGCATGGAATTTTGTGCAATGCCTTTAGTAGCGGAACTTACGACAATGTTGCCCTACGGCGTGGAATTTACAGTGGTAGGGCGACTTCCATGCTTTTGCACAGAGCTTTGCGATGACGAAATTTTAGAGGCAGAGCTTGCGACAGATGAGTTTTGAGAAGTGCCACTATTTTGCGCCGCAGTAAGCCAAAACGGCGAGCAAAGTAGCGCAAAAGAAAGTAAGATTTTGCCCTTTTTCATAAAAATCCTTTTTAGATTTTATAATCTATATCAATTTACTGGCGAGATTATCTTACAATTCTTCTTAAATAGTAATAAAATTTTTAATAAACTAAATCATAAAATTTTATATGCAATTGCTAATTTAACGGAATTTAATAAGATCTATTGACGAATTTTTAAGCAAAATTTCTATGAATTTTAAAAACAAAGGATTTAAAAATTTAAAATTTTAAAATTCCGCCACTTTAAAATAGCGTAAGCGACGGAATTTAGCGTTTATCGGCGTTTGGTCTTGCGATTATGATAGCACTAGCACCGGTACAAGCGCATTGTGCAAGATATCCTCGGAGACGCTGCCTAAAAAGAGCTTTTTGAAAAAGCCCTTCGTAAAGGCACCGGTAGCGATCAGATCGAGGTTATTGGCGCGGCGATATTTGATGATCTCATCGGCGGGAACTTCGGCTTGGATGCATTTGAAAGTGGCATTTTGAGTGCCTAAAATTTCTCGCGCCAGATCCAGCGTCCGCTCGCCCTCTGGGGCACCCGCATTGATGTGCAAGACATGCTTATGTGCGCTCGTAAGAAGCTTTGAGCTCTTTATAAACTCAAGCGTGCGTTTCGCCGCGTCAGTGCCGTCAAACGCAATGAGCACGGAGTTAATCGGTGAAAATTCCTTATTCACGAGCAGCGACGGCACGTGAAGCTCCTTTATTAGCACGCTTGCGTTAAAACCTACGTCCTCGTTATTTGAGCCCTTGATACCGAGTACAAAAATTTCAGCTTCGTCCTTGTACTCAGCGATAACGTCGATGAAATCGCCATCTTTGATGATCTTACTCGCCTTTACGCCCGCAGCAGTCGCGGCGCAGATATATTCATCCAGCATCGCTTCAGCTTCTTCGTGGTCTTTCTCCGCATCCACGCCGCCTAGTGTGGGACTTCCGTAGCTATTTGCAAGGATATCATTCTCTCCTAGGACGATTCCGCCTGCGGCTAGCCCATAAAAATTCTCGCCAAGCTCTGGGATTTCAACCACGTGAATAAACACGAGCTCGGCACCCAAGGCTTTAGCGACGTAAATTCCGTAATCTCTAACCGCCGGGGCAAGCGCATTTTGATCGACGCAAGTGATGACCTTTTTCATTTCTCGTCCTTTTAAAGATAAAATTTTGACCGAAATAAGCTTATCAAATTTTGTATAAAAGTTATTTAAATTCGGCAGACTTGAATTCGGCACGGGCGATTTTGTGAAATTTTAAAGCCGCGTCGTAATGAGTTTGTGAGGCGTGGGCGCGCTTGCGATAAACTACTCGGGCGCGGGCGCGTCGAGCAGCAGGTAATTACATCGCGGCAGGCGGCCCAAGCGCGTTGCAGACACAGGGTCCCGATGCAGACATCGGCGTGGGCGCGCTATAGGCGCATTGTGACGATAGGTTTAAGCGCTGTGCATCGAGCGGGAAGTGGCTTGAAGCGCTACGCCAATAGGTCGGAATATCGGTTGGGCTCAGCGCGGCAGATGGGCGCGCTGTACAGGCACGGCATGCAGAGTGCGGCGTGGGAGATTTTAAAATTTAGTAAGGCGCCAAAAGTGCGACTTAAAGCGCTGTTATTGCGGTTAGCAGCCCAAAGATGATCCCCGGGAAATTCGCCGCAGCGAGCGGATAGTCCTTTTTAGGCTTTAAAAGACCGTAGCTGACACATATCGTGCAGTTTATTGCGGCTGCGAGCGGCTGGAGAAACGGGACTTTGTTGCCGTCTAAATTTGCCATTATGTTCGGCACGTAGGATACGTACATGATGACCGACAGGCATGTGCCGCCCAACCTAAAATTTGTAAATTTCTTTCGCTCATTGATTTTCCTTTTTAGAAATACGTTTCAAATTTGCAAATGAAACGGGGCGGGTTTTTAGTATATTAAAAATAAGAAATGAATTAAAAAATGGCTAGAAATAAAATTTGGCTTTAGATTTATAACAGCGCCCTCTTGCCTGCTCGCGTCTGCGTAAATTTTAAAGCGGCGTTTGAGGCGCGCATTTAAAAAAAGCGGCGAAATTTAAAACGCCAGGCGGCACAATGATAGAATTTAAATTTAAAAAGGCGGAATTTCAAGCGGAGTTTGCGCCTAAATTTAAAGTAAAATTTGCCGAGGCGAAAGCCATTAAATACGTTGCCCCAAAGGCTCGAGGCTAAATTTAAAGTAAAATTTTGCAGCCAAATTACGGCGAAATTTTGAAAATATAGGGATTAAAATTAAATTTTAAAAGGCTTAATAGCCGGCGTTTGCGATCGCTTCGGCTTGAGAGTGCGCTATGAGCGGATCGATGATCTCGTCGAACAAGCCGCCCGCCATGATCGCGTCTAGGCGGTAAAGCGTTAAATTTATGCGGTGGTCGCTGATGCGGTTTTGCGGATAGTTGTAGGTACGAATTCGCCCCGAGCGGTCGCCGGTACCTACCTGATCCTTGCGATCTTTGCGCTCTTTCTCTAAGCGCTCCTGCTCCTGCATATCGTAAAGGCGCGCCTTTAGCACCTTCATCGCCGCCTCTTTGTTTTTGTGCTGATCTTTGCCGTCTTGGTTGGTAACGACTAAACCGGTCGGGATGTGAGTGATGCGGACGGCGCTGTCGGTGGTATTTACGGACTGTCCACCGTGTCCGGAACTGCGCATAACGTCGATGCGAAGGTCATTTGGATTGATCTGTATCTCGCTATCCTCGATCTCCGGCATGACGGCGACGGTGATTGCAGAGGTATGCACCCTGCCCTGGCTCTCTGTTTCGGGGACGCGCTGCACGCGGTGAGTGCCACCTTCAAATTTCAGCCGCGAATACGCTCCCGCGCCCTTTACGAGTAAGATCGCTTCTTTGTAGCCGCCGACGCTGCCTTCGCTAGTGCTTACGATCTCGCATTTATAGCCGCGAAGATCGGCGTAGCGTAGATACGCGCCGAGTAGGTCGCCCGCAAACAGTGCCGCTTCATCGCCGCCCGTACCGGCGCGGATCTCAAGAAATATATTTTTATCGTCGTTGGGGTCTTTCGGAAGCAGTAAAATTTTGATTTTTTCTTCGAGCTGCGGCTTTTGCATCTCTAAGCTTTTAAGCTCCTCTTTGGCTAGCTCGCCGAGATCGGCATCGCTTAGCAGAGCTTTGTTTTCTTCGATCTGATTTAAAATTTTAAGATACTCGCTAGCCGCCTCTTTGATCGGCTCGATATTGCGCTGCTCCTTAGATAGCGCCGTCATATTGGCGATATCTGCGGTAACAGCGGGATCGCTAAGCATGCGCGAAAGCTCGTCGTAGCGATCCAAAAAAGGCTTTAGTTTATCGGCTAGCATTTAAATTTTATGCGTAAGGAGCGCTTACGCGGCGGTTTTTAAAGAATTTACGAGTTTGGCTAGGCGGCTTACTTTTCTGCTCGCGGTCTGTTTTTTCAAAAAGCCCCTGCTTACGAAGCTGTGGAAGCTTTCATTAGCCGTTTTTAGAGCCTGAGTCGCTGCGTCTAGATCCTTGCTCTCAACCGCCTCTCTTACGGCTTTTGTGATATTTTTTACTCTGGTGCGATAAAATCTATTTCGCTCCGTTCTTTTTATGGTTTGTCTCGCGCGTTTTTCGGCGGATTTGTGATTTGCCATAACGTTCCTTTTCGGTTAAATTTGAACCTGCGATTATACGTAAAAAATATTTAATCGACGCTTAATTTAAGTGAAATTTAAATATAGTTTAAATTTATTAAGATTAAACTTTTTCTGGTAAAATTTCATGATTTTTATACAAGGATTTGATAATGAAACTTTTCGGGACGGACGGCGTACGAGGCAAAGCGGGAGAATTTTTGACCGCCGAGCTTGCGATGCGCGTAGCGATGGCAGCGGGAATTTATTTTAGGAAAAATTCCGTTACGAATATGATTTTAGTCGGCAAAGATACCCGCAGAAGCGGTTATATGATAGAAACCGCGATCGTAGCGGGCCTTACCTCAGTGGGCTACAACGTCCGCCAGATCGGACCGATGCCTACTCCTGCGATTGCCTTTCTTACGGAGGATATGCGCTGCGACGCCGGTATCATGATAAGCGCGAGCCACAATCCATACTACGACAACGGCATTAAATTTTTCAACAGCGAAGGCTTTAAGCTCGATGAAAAAGAGGAAGCGCAGATCGAAAAAATTTACTTCAGCGACGAGCTCATCTCTGAGGCGCGCACAAAAATGATGCAGATCGGCGCCGCAAAGCGCGTAGACGACGTCATCGGCAGATACATCGTGCATATTAAAAATTCATTTCCGAAGCAAAAGACGCTGCACGGGCTTCGCGTCGTGCTTGATTGCGCAAACGGAGCAAGCTACAGGGTCGCACCTACGGTATTTAATGAGCTGGGAGCCGAAACGATCGTCATCGGCGACGAGCCTAACGGAAAAAATATAAATGATGCTTGCGGCGCGTTAAGCCCGCAAGGTCTAGCCGGGGAAGTAAAGCGCCTGCGCGCCGACGTCGGCTTTGCTTTCGACGGGGATGCCGATAGGCTCGTAGTCGTGGATGAAAACGGCGAGATCATCCACGGCGACGCGCTGCTTGGAATTTTAGCAGTCTATTTGAAAGGAAAAAATCGCTTAGCAGGCAATAAAATGGTAGCCACAGTGATGAGTAATTCTGCGCTGGAGGATTTTTTAGCTAAACACGACATCGCGCTTCATCGCTGCAATGTAGGCGATAAATTTGTACTTGAGACGATGCACGAGCTAGGCGCAAATTTTGGTGGCGAGCAGAGCGGGCACGTAATCTTTGGCGATTACGCCAAAACGGGCGACGGCATCGCAAGCGCGCTGCAATTCGCCGCCTGCATGCTGGATATGAAAAAGAAGGCAAGCGAATTTTCGGGGATGATTAAGCCCTATCCACAAATTTTAAAGAATTTAAAAATTTCGGATAAAAAACCGCTTGAAAAATTAAAAGGGCTAAAGGAGCTTGAAACAAGCCTTAAAGCGGACAAAATCCGCTCGCTCTTTCGCTACTCCGGCACCGAAAACGTTATCCGCCTCTTAATCGAGGGCAAAAACGAAAAACTGCTGCAAAAGCGAATGGACGAAGTGGAAAAATTTTTCATCAAAGCCCTAAATGAGTAGCGATTTGATAAAATTTTATAGCACGACAAGCTATCGGCTGTACACGAAAAGCGCGGGCAAAAAACGCAGGTTTTATATATTCACATTTGGATTGAAAGATGGCTAAGACCTGTATTAAATTTATCCTGCTTTTTGCGGTGATCTTTGCGATCGATCAAACGATCAAACTTCTGTTTTTAAACGGCTTTTCGTGGCAGGGGGAGTTTTTTTCGCTAGAGCTTACGCTTAACCGCGGCGTTGCGTTTTCGATGTTTGCGTTTTTGGGCGAAAATTTAAAATTTATCCAGATTGCGCTGATCTCAGCGCTTGCAGCGTATGTATTTTGGCACAAAAAGCTCTTTTGCGAGCACTGGATGCCGTTTGCGCTGATGCTTGCTGGAGGCTGCTCGAACCTGCTCGATCGCTTCATTCGCGGCGGCGTCGTGGATTACGTCGCGTGGCATAAATGGTTTGAGTTTGCAGTGTTTAATTTCGCCGACGTGATGATAGATCTAGCCGTCGTGATTTTTATTTTTCAGGGCTTACGCACCGCAAAAAAGGAGAAAAATGAAGAGAAATAATTACATCGCTTACGCGCTTTGGTTTTTAGGTGCGTTTTCGTGGATCGCAGCTATGCCGATCGGCGGCGGACTGCATAGAATTTATTGCGGCAAATTTATCAGCGGATTTGCTCAAATCGCGCTATTTTGGCTAGGGAGCTTTACACTATGGTTTTTAGTGGGCTTTTTGTTTTGGGCGATTTGGGGAATTTGGATTTTGCTAGACATATTTTTCGTAGGAATTTGGGTAGAAGATTTAAATGCTTTTGCAAGCGAGACCGAGGAGGACGACTACGAGGGACGTCTAAAAAAAGTCGATGCGCTCTTTGAGCTGTATCAAAAAGGCGCGATTTCTAAAGAGGAATTCGAGGCTCGAAAAGAAATTTTAATGAGAGATTAAGGAGAAAAAATGAGTTACTATTGGTTTAAATTTGTCCATTTTGCGGGCTTTATTTCATGGATGGCGATGCTATTTTATATGCCGCGCCTGTATGTTTATCACGCTGAAAATTTAGACAAGCCGGATTTCGTAAAGGTCGTTAAAAAAATGGAACGGATGCTGTATCACGCGATCGGCTGGATAGCGATGGCAGTGACGGTTTTTAGCGGCGTGATGCTTATCATTTTAAATCCAGGACTTATGAAAATGGGATATTTTCATATAAAATTACTAGCCGGGGTTTTGCTAATCTGTTATCATTTGTGGCTGTATTACTATATGTATAAATTTGAAAAAAACGAGTGCCACAGGAGCGGAAAATACTTTCGTGCGATCAACGAAGGCCCTACGATCATAATGTTTATAATACTTTATGCAATGCTAATAATGCCGAATTTACCGAGCAACTAGCCCATTTTGATAAAAATTTAATTAAAATTTGCATAAAATTAAGGCAAAATTTTAAAGGAAACATGTGCAACATATCATTAAGAAAATTTTATCAAGCGAAAGTAGCGCCGGCGTTATATTACTTCTATCCGCAGTTTTTGCGATCATAGCTCAAAACGTAGAATTTTTATCGAAATATTACGAAGCGTTTTTGCATTTGAGTTTTACCATAGGCGTGGGTTCTGCAAAGCTCGACGAATCGATGCATTTTTTGGTAAACGACGTGCTTATGGCAATATTTTTCTTTGCCATCGGACTTGAGCTCAAGCGCGAAAAGATCGAAGGGCAGTTGCGCCATTTCTCTCAAATTTTACTTCCTAGCTTCGCGGCTTTGGGCGGAGTAATGATGCCTGCGATCATATTTTCGATCATCAACTGGGGCGATGCCGTCGCGATGAAGGGCTGGGCAATCCCAACGGCGACCGACATAGCCTTTGCCGTGGGCGTTATGGCACTTTTGGGCAAAAAAATCCCGGCTAGCCTTAAAATTTTTGTCCTAACGCTTGCAATAATGGACGATCTGTGCGCAATTTTAATCATCGCTTTGTTTTATTCCTCTACCATAAACGCAATCTATCTAGGCGGTGCAGCTGCCTGTGTCGCAATAATGCTAACGATGAGCAGACTTGGCGTTGATAAGAAACTCCCATTTATCATCGTAGCCATTGTACTGTGGGTGATGGTACTAAACTCTGGCATCCACGCGACTATCGCAGGAGTGCTTGCGGGCTTTTGCATCCCGCTTAAGACCCGCTCGGGCTCTATGCTAAAGGATATGGAGCACGGACTAGCCTACCCAGTAAATTTCTTTATCTTGCCGATCTTTGCCTTTACAAACGCAGGCGTCTCGCTAGCGGGCATCAGTCCTAGCTTCCTTTTCGGCCCGGTACCGATGGGCATTATGCTCGGACTATTTTTTGGTAAACAGATCGGAATTTTTGCCTTCAGCTGGATCTTAATCAAAGCTAAAATCGCCTACATGCCCGAAAACGCAGGCTGGCCACAGCTTTACGCAGTAGCAATCATCTGTGGTATTGGCTTTACGATGGCACTTTTCGTCGATGGCCTCGCATACGGCGGCAGCAATATGTATCATTACACGGACAAGCTCGCGGTATTTTTAGGCTCGATAATTTCCGGGGTAGTGGGATTTTTCGTCGCAAAAGCAGTCGCGGTAAAACAAAGCTAAATTCCATAAAAAGATTAAAATTTTAAAATTCTACCGCTCAAAAAATTTCAAAATTTTAAGAGCGGCTCTAAATTTTAAAATTTATAAGCTAGAAAATTTAGCTTGAAATTCTGTTTAATCTAAGTACAGCTTAAATCACCAAAATACCCGCATTTTGCATTAAGTTTAGCGCGCATTCGTCGTAGTAGCCGCGCTCATGATTCGGTGCGTCGTACGTAGCTACCGCACCTCGCGGAACGATGACGTCCTTATCCTCGCCAGTTTCGTTGAGATAGGTGCGCAGGCTAAGCGCAAACTGCATCACGCAGATATCGGTGCAACAGCCCGTAATCACAAAGCGATCGAAGCCGTCCAGAATTTCCTTATCCAAATTATGAAAGCCGTTCGTGCTGCGCTTAAAAGTGACGTTTTGCTCGCTTACGTAGGGCGCGAGTTCCTCGATCACCTCCGCTTCGGGCGAGCCAACTAGGCAGTGAACCGGATAGCGCTTCATCTCCAAATCCCGCTCGGCGTGAGCGTCGCAGATAAAATGCGCATTTTTCGCCGCCTCAATCTGCCTAATCACCGCAGGAGCGATCTTTGCTATGCTAGGATCGGCCATCGCGCCGAATTTTACGAAGCCGTTTAGCATATCGATCACAAATACCAAAGTTTTCATCAAAACTCCTTATAAATTTCAGGTTTCATATCTTTTAAAAGATCCATTTTAGCGCGAAATTTTAAAATTTCATCTAAATTCGCCCGAGCGATCTTCACGACCTCTTTTTTGCCTAGGCGCGCGACGATTTCGCCGCCAGGATTTATCAGCATGGAATTTCCGCCGAAACTCTCGCCCTGCCCCATATCGCCGCAGCCGTTTACCGTGCAGATAAAAATTTGATTTTCGATCGCGCGGGCTCTCGCAAGCGTGATAAAATGCTCTATGCGACTCTGCGCGAACTGTGCGATCACAAAAACAATCTGCGCGCCACGAAGCGCTAAGACGCGAAAAATTTCACCGAAGCGCAGATCATAACAGATCGCGACGCCGATTTTGACCGCGCGATTTTGAAATTTTATCTCGCAAATGCCTAGCTTATCGCCGCTGCTTACGATCTCGTTTTCCCGAGCGAGCGAGAAGGCGTGGATCTTGTCGTAGCGTAAAATTTCGGCTCCGTTTTGATAGACGAAAGCGGAATTATAAATTTTATCTCGCTCGGAGTTTATCGATCCGCCTATTAAAACAGCGCCGCAGTTTTGCGAAATTTCGCTTAAAAATCCCTTCGTTCGCACGGCTCCCGCGTCGGCTAAGCGCTTGAAATTTTGCACGCAAAAGCCCGTATTAAAGGCCTCTGGCAGCACCGCTATGTCCGCGCCGCGTTTTAACGCGCGATCTATAAGCTCGCGTGCGCGAATAAAATTTTGCTCGCAATCTGCAAAATTTTGAGCCATTTTCACGTTCATTTGCAAAATAGCGATTTTCATAAAACCTCCTATTTAGGCGCTAAGCGCATAACATTTGCATGCGTAAGCGCGATAGCTATAGCATCGGTGATATCAAGCGGCTTAATCTCCTTATTAATCCCCAAAATTCGCTTTACCATGAAGGCGACCTGTTCCTTCGCCGCCTTTGCCTTGCCCGTGACCGATTTTTTTATCTGAAGCGGCGTGTATTCGGCAAAATTTCCAAAAATTTGTAAAATTTTAAGGGCTAGCGCGCCGCGAAACTGAGCGAGCTTTAAAACAGACTGCGGATTATAGGCATAAAACATCGATTCTATCGCGACCTCATCGATCTTATGAGCGCTAAAAATTTGATCGATCGCCTCGCTCATCTGCGTCATTTGAAATTGCACGTTTTCGGCCTTCATTTTCACAAGTCCCGCTTCAATAAGAACAATCTTATTCACGTCTTTTTCCAAAATAGCATAGCCTAAATTTCTAGTTCCGGGATCAATTCCTAAAATTTTCATAGCCACCTTTCACGCTTATTCACGGCTTAATCACAAGTGAATAAACTTAAATTTACCGCAAATTTAGTGAAATTTAGCTAAAATAGTGGCTTAATTTATAAGGGAATTCAATGGCGACGTCACAAGCACAAGAAATTTTATCAAATCTAGAGAAAGAAATTTTACCTACCGAATACTCTAGATACATTAAAAATTTGAAATTTAACGATAAAAACTCGACACCGGAATTTTTCATCTACAACGCAACTAACGAATTTATAGCCAAATATGCCCAGACAAAATACGGCACTAAAATAAAAGAGCTTATCAAAAAACAGTTCGGGCTTAACGACGTGATCGTCAAAATCACCTCAAAGGCTAAAATTTCGCCGAAAGAAAAGGTAAAAATCATCTCGGAAAAGCCAAAGAGCACGATTTTAAGCGAAAATTACAACTTCGAAAATTTCATCATCGGCGATTCAAATAAATTTGCCTTCGAGTGTTCGGTCTCCGTCGCGAAAGAGCCCGGAATTCGCTTTAATCCGCTCTTTATCTACGGGCCTAGCGGGCTAGGAAAAACTCACCTGCTTCAATCGATCGGAAATTACTGCATTAAAAAAGGTAAGACCGTTATCTGCGTCACTAGCGAACAATTTGCTAATGATTTCGTCTTTAATCTCAAAAACAACTCGATCGATAAATTTAAACAAAAATACCGCAACTGCGACGTTTTGCTCATCGACGATATTCAATTTTTAATCGGACGTGATAAAGCTCAAGAGGAGCTTTTTTATACATTCAACGAGTTAAAAGACAAAAACTGCCAAATAGTTCTTACCAACGACCTGCCACCAAAATTCCTAAAAGGCTTCGAGAGTCGCCTCACAACGCGATTTGAAAGCGGCATAATAGCAAACATAACTCCGCCAAATCTAGAAACTAAAATTGCTATTATCAATAAAAAAAGTGAGGAAAACCGCGTTAGAATTCCACACGACGTCGTAGAATATATCGCTGCAAATATGGGCGATAATATCCGCGAAATCGAAGGCGCAATAAATAAACTAAATGCATATTCCTCGATACTTCGTACAAAGATTACGCTGGAATTTACCAAAAGTACACTACAAGATCAGATCCATCAAAAATATTCAAGCGTGAGCCTCGAACACGTCATAGAGGTGATCTCAAAAGAACTGAACGTAAAACCTAGCGAGCTAAAGAGCAAAACGCGAGCTAAAAACGTCGTCGAAGCGCGCCAAATTTGCATATATCTAACCAAACAGTTAACTCAAAACTCAATGCCAAAAATCGCCGCATTTTTTAATCTAAAAGATCACAGCGCCATCAGCAAAAATATCAAAAAAATTAACGAACTCATTCAAACCGACGAGATATTAAAGATAAAGATCGAAGAACTAAAAAACAAAATAACCAAAAAGGATAAGAATGAAATTTAAACTTTATGAAAATAAAGCAAAAAGGGTGAATTAAAGTGAATAAAACAAAGTTACTTACTCACTGGATAAACTACCTAAAGACAAGCTTTAGGATAAGTTTTTCACAAAAACCACTTGCCAACTACTACAACGATAAAAATTTAAAAGGATAAAAATATGAAAGTGTTAATCACTAAAAAACTTTTAGAAGAGATAGTTTCCAATACCAGCTCCTATCTCGATAAGAAAGATCTAAGCTCGATAACTTCACATCTTTTGATGAGTGCTAAAGATGGAATTTTCAGTATAAAAGCTACCGATCACGAAATAGGACTTAGCTATAATCTACAAAATGTCTCGATAGAAACAGAAGGAGAAGCTACGGCAAACGGAGGCAAGCTCCTTAGCGTCATTAAAGGTCTAAGCGACGATAGCGTTACTTTAGAAACCGTTAACGGAGCGCTATTCGTAAAGCAAAAAAAATCCAAATACAAGCTTCCGATGTTTGAGACTAATGATTTTCCAAGTTTCCCTACAATAGATGGTAAAAACAGCTTTGACGTAAATGCTGGAATTTTAGGCAGAAGCCTAAAAAAGATCTATCTGTCGATCGATACGAACAATCCAAAATATGAGCTAAACGGCGCTTTAATCGACGTAAAAGAGGGCTTTTTAAATTTAGTCGGAACCGATACGAAGCGACTTAGCGTTTATAAGCTGATCACTCAATCAAAAGCGGGCGAGCTCGATACTAAAATTTTAATCCCTAAAAAGGCGATAGGCGAAATTCAAAAGTTATTTTCGGATAAAATTAAAATTTATTACGACGAAAACGTGCTGCTAGCGGTGAGCGAGAATTTTGAGTTTTTTACTAAGCTTATAAACGGTAAATTTCCAAACTACGAGCGCGTTATTCCAAGCGATACGGCGTATAAAATTTTAATTCCGCGCGATAAGATGGTAAGCGGCGTGCGAGCGATAAACGCGATGTGCGAGGAGATGAAGGTTACCATTAAAAAGGACGGAATGATTTTTGAGAGCATTAATGAGGACAATTCCGAGGCAAAGACCGAAATCGAAGCGCCGATCGAAATAAACAGCGAGATAGTTTTCGGCGTGAAAAACCGCTTTCTGCTCGATTTTTTAAGTAATATCGAGAGCGAAATTTTTGAGCTTGATTTTAACAGCTCCGATACGGCGTTCGTGCTTAGCTCGGATGGTTTAAAAACGGTCGTCATGCCGATAAATAACATTTAAAGGAAAATTATGAAGCAAAATTACGGCGCTAGTAATATTAAAGTTTTAAAGGGCCTCGAAGCCGTTAGAAAGCGCCCAGGAATGTATATTGGTGACACCAATATCGGCGGACTTCACCATATGATCTACGAGGTAGTGGATAACTCGATCGACGAGGCGATGGCAGGTTACTGCGACACAATCGATGTTGAGATCACTAGCGAGGGAAGTTGTATCGTTAGTGATAACGGTCGTGGGATTCCCGTTGATATACATCCGACCGAAAAAATTCCTGCCGCAACGGTGGTTCTTACGGTGCTTCACGCAGGCGGTAAATTTGATAAAGACACCTATAAAGTATCCGGCGGTCTGCACGGCGTTGGCGTTAGCGTTGTAAATGCGCTTTCAAAAAAGCTCGTTGCTACGATCAAACGTGACGGAAATATTTATAGACAAGAATTTGCCAAAGGAATTCCTACTACCGAGCTTGAAAAGATAAAAACTACTAATCGCACGGGCACTACGATCGAGTTTTGGCCCGACAGCGAAATTTTTGAAATTTTAGAATTTGACGATGAAATTTTATCAAAAAGATTTCGCGAGCTAGCGTATCTAAATCCAAAAATTACGATAAATTTTAAAGATAATCGCACGGGCAGGGACGAGCATTTTCACTTTGAAGGCGGCTTGGAAAGCTTTGTAAACGATATGAATAAAGCCGCTCCTATATCCAAAGCCGTATCGTTTAGCGACAGCGCAGATGATGTTATGGTCGATTTTGCGCTGATGTATAACGAAACATATAGCGAAAATTTATTAAGCTTCGTAAATAATATTAAAACTCCGGATGGCGGTACGCATGAGGCGGGCTTTAGAGCGGGTCTTACGCGCGCGATAACAAATTACGTCGCGGCAAATGCGGCTGCACGCGAAAAGGACACGAAGATCACCGGCGACGATGTTCGCGAGGGACTCATCGCGGTAATTAGCGTAAAGGTTCCTGAACCACAGTTTGAAGGACAGACGAAGGGAAAATTAGGCTCCAGCTATGTTAAGCCGATCGTGCAAAAGATGGCGTTTGAGGTGCTTAGTAAATATTTTGAAGAAAATCCGATCGAAGCGCGCGCCATTATGAATAAAGCTCTTTTAGCCGCGCGCGGTCGCGAAGCAGCAAAAAAAGCGCGCGATCTAACGCGCAAAAAAGACAATATAAATTCCGTCGGCACCCTTCCGGGAAAGCTAGCAGATTGCCAGAGTAAGGATGCGAGTATTAGCGAAATTTATCTAGTCGAGGGCGATAGTGCGGGCGGTTCGGCGAAGCAGGGAAGAGACCGCTTGTTTCAAGCGATCCTGCCGCTTAGAGGTAAAATTTTAAACGTAGAAAAGGCGCGCCTGGATAGAATTTTACAATCCGAAGAGATTAAAAATATGATTACGGCCTTTGGTTGCGGTATCGGCGAAGAATTTAACGAAGAAAAACTTCGCTATCACAAAATCATTATTATGACCGATGCGGATGTCGACGGTAGCCATATCCAGACTCTGCTTCTAACATTTTTCTTTAGATTTTTGCGCCCTATCGTGGAAAACGGCTATGTTTATCTAGCGCAGCCGCCGCTTTTTAGATACAAAAAGGGCAAAAAAGAGATTTATCTGAAAGACGAAAAGGCGCTTAGCGAGTTTTTGATCGAAACTGGCATCGATATGGGCGAGTTTGAAGGCATCGGCAATGAGGATCTGATCGATTATCTAAAAATCGTCTCAAATTATCGCTCGCTTTTGAATGAGCTTAAAAAGCGTTTCAGCGTACTTAGCGCGATCAGATTTTTGATAGAAAATGACGAAGCGCGAAGCCTCGGCTACGAGGAGCTATTTAAAATTTTAAAACCGCGTCTGGAAAGCGAAGGATTTAATATATTAAATTCTTACGTAAATGATGGAGGCATTAGAATTTATGTCCAAACTCCGAGCGGCTTAGAACAGCTCGTGATAGATGAGAATTTATTCGGCAATTATATCTTTGAAGAGGCGATCAGAATTTATTCAAAGATCAAAGAGCGGGATGTAAGCTTTGGCAAGGATTTTATTGAAATTTTAGACGAAATCGAAAAAAGCTCGAAAAAAGGCGCTTATATTCAGCGTTATAAAGGTCTTGGGGAGATGAATCCGGAGCAGCTTTGGGAAACTACTATGAGCCCTGAAAATAGAAGGCTTTTAAAAATCAGCATTGCAGACGCACAAAGTGCTAGCGATACCTTTAATCTCTTCATGGGCGACGAGGTTGAACCGCGTAGGAATTACATTCAAGATCATGCCAAAGATGTTAAACACTTGGATATATAATGTCTGTTCTATTTAGTGAGACCAAAGAGCGTGAAAACCGTTTCATAACGGCGCTTAAAATTTCGGTGCCGTTTACCTGCGTTTTGATTGTTTTCGGAATTATTTTATTCCGAAATGGCGAGTTTAAATTTGATGACGTAATTTTGTTTTTGATACTTTTGATCTGCTATGTTTATTATGTCATCTATCAAATTTACTTTGGCTTTCAAAAGACTCTGATCGATCCCGTTACTCACGTATTTGTGCGAGAGGAGATCGAGAAAATTTTAAGCAACGATCTAGCTAAAAATCGTCAAATAAATATCGTTCTTTTGCGAATTAAAAATATCATCGACATAAACGATCGATATGGTTATAAAAACGGCGATGAAATTTTATATGAGTATTGTAAGGAGCTTTCAAATTTTATGGCGGAGCAGGGTTTTAAGGACCTTCCGATAGGACGCTTTATAAATGGCTATTTTGTATTCGGCGTAGAATCAAAAGCTACAAATTTAAGTCATATTTTGCGAATGTTTGAGCATAAAATTTCAAGTCAGACGATCAAAAATGTAGAGATAAAAAGCGAATTTACGATGCTTCCAAGCTCCTATGATCGCAATCTGCATAATATCGTAAATGCGCTATTTTATAAGATAAATCACCTGGACGACGAAGAACACGGCGAGAAGGCGATCGACGTAGAAAAAGTACTAATCGACGTATTTTCCGCCGACGTAATGGAAGCGATCGATAGTGAAAATTTCAGCTTTAAATATCAGCGCGTCGCGGGTAGCGACGGCGTAAAATCGCATATAAATTTAATCCCAAAGCTTGATCTGCGAAGCGGCGAAAAGATCACAAAAAGTAGAATTTTAGATATCTTGCTTCTAAATCATTACGATATTAAATACGATATTTCGATGATGAGGCAGATTTCTAGGATCATCTATTTTAAAGATATTGACGCTAAAATTTTCATCGAGGTCATGCCTCAGACCCTGCGAAATAACGAGTTTCGCAATGAAATTTTAAAGCTCATCGATAATAATCTGATCGATCCGAAAAAGATCGTGTTTGAGTTTAACGAAAAGCTTATCTATTCGGAGATCAAGCGCTTTGACGAAATTTTGATTAAATTCCGCGAACTTGGATTTAGCTTCGCGCTGTCGCAGTTCGGCGGTTCAAACGCGAGCTTTGAGTATTTAAAATTTCTAAACGTCGATTTTATCGTTTATGACATAGAATTTAACAAAAATTTAGACGATGAAAAGATTAAAAATATATTTATTGGCATTAATGAAGCCTGCGCTAAATCGGGCATCAAAACCGTAATGCGCTTTGTAGATAAACAGGAATTTCAAATGCAGCTTTATAAAATGGGTATCGATTATATTCAGGGATTTTGCGTCGAAAAGCCGAACGATATATCGAATTTAAGGAGATCATAGTGAGATACGGCGAAGAGGAAATAAAAAATTTTAACATCGAAAATTTAGAAGTTTGGCCCAATAAACAAAAGCGCGATTATCTTATAAAAATAACCCTACCTGAGTTTTGCTGCCGCTGCCCGCGCTCGGGCTATCCAGATTTTGCGACGATCTATTTGGAATATATCCCGGATAAGCTCGTAGTCGAACTTAAAGCGATTAAAATTTACATAAATTCATTTATGAACCGCTATATTAGCCACGAAGATAGCATAAATGAAATTTATAGCGCGCTTCAAAGCAAGCTAAAGCCTAAATTTATAAAAATCACGGGCGATTTTAATCCGCGCGGCAACGTCCACACGGTAATCGAAATAAATTCGGATCAAATTTACCGATGATAAGCTCAAATTTAGTCGAACAAATTTTTAAATCCGCAAGCATTAGCCGTTGGAACGATTACCCAAAGATGGTAAGTCTAGTCGAGCTCGACAAGCAGGCGCATAAATTTATCATCGCTTATTTCATCGCTAGCTTTGAGCGCGACGTGGATATCAACTACGTAATCGAAGCTGGGATTTTCGAGTTTTTAGCGCGCATCGTCGTGACCGACATCCGTCCGGACGTCTTTCATCAGATACAAAAAACCAAGAAAAAAAAGATCAACGAATGGGTTTTAAGCGTCCTAGAAGGCGATCTTTTGCCTATTCAAAACGGCGCATTTTTCGAACGATTTAAAAAATATCTAAATTCCAAAGATCATAAGAAAGAAGCCGTGATCTTAAAGGCGGCAAGCTACCTCTCTACGCGATGGGAATTTAACATCGTCTATCAAACTAGCCAGTTTCTAAACGATATTGAAGAGCTAAAAGCCAAGGTCGAGGAGGAGCTCGAGGATTATTACGAGCTCATCGGTGTGCGAAAGATCGTGATGAATAAAAAACTTGCCCGCATAGTCGATCTTAGCGGCAGACTTCGTTTTCAAAAGCGCTGGGCGCAGACGCCGCGAATTCCTGAGACATCGGTGCTTGGGCACATGCTGGTAGTTGCGATTTTAAGTTACTTTTTCTCGCTTGAAGTGGGTGCGTGCCGCTCGCGTACGGCATATAATTTTTTCTGCGCGCTATTTCATGATTTGCCCGAAAGCCTAACTCGCGACATTATTAGCCCCGTAAAATACGGCGTCAAAGGCCTTAGCGACATCATCAGCGAATATGAGATGCGGCTAATAGACGATAAAATTTTACCCTTTGTACCGGAACATATGAGAGATGATTTCAGTTATATTTTGGGTATCCGCAAAGAGGGCAGTAAATTTATAAAAGACGAGTTTGAAAACCGCACCTTCGAGCTAGGCAAGGAGCCTAAATTTGCAGAAGGCAGCCTAAAGATGTTTAACGAAGATAAATTTCGCGCAATCGACGGCAAGGCGCTTAAATATTGCGACAAACTAGCGGCGTTTTTTGAGGCAGGAATTTCGATTAGCTACGGCGTAAAGAGTAAGGAGCTGCTTAGCGGGTATAATTCGATGTTAGAGTTTTTCAAAGCCAAGCCGAAAATTGAAGGCGTCGATTTTCAGAGTGTTTGTGAGGATTTCAAAGAGCATTTCGGGCTTAATAGGATCGATTTGTAAAACCCCTTCCCAGATGGCTGCGGCACATGCGAGATCTAAGTGCTCTGCTGTATTCCTACCCTGAAGCGGTGCCTAAAAAAAGCATTGCACAGGTCTAAGAAAGGGCAAACGGGATTATATGGAAATGTTTCTTAAAGTAAGGTTATAAATGAATTTCAAAAATCATCTTTTATCCGTATTTCGCGAGGTTTTTATCCCTCATCATCGTTCTATTGAGTTTAGAGCCAAAATTTTTGCCGCAATGCTGCTTGCCAAAAAGAAGCAGACCGACGAGGATTACGACGCGATCAAAGATATAGCGGGCGAAATTTATCCGGGCGACGAGCAGCGCATCGGTGTGCTGGTCTCCATCGTAAAAGAGTATATCTTAAAGGCGAAAACCTATAAAAGTTTAAATTTAGACTCGCTTCTAAAAGAGATCGACAGAGATATCAAAAACAACAAAAAATATATCAAAAAGATTGATTTTTCACATCTGCGTCGTTTGATCGGTGATGATGATGACGATGCACTGATCCAACAGCGGGTTTATGAGTTTTTTGTCTGCGAAGTCAAAGAGTATTCGTAAATTTTTATCTTAAGAATTTTTTTAGTATAATCATCAGTTTTTGAAATTATAAACGGAGAGAAATTTGGAAAATATCAGAAATATCGCGGTTATCGCGCACGTTGATCACGGCAAGACCACTATCGTAGATGAGCTTTTAAAACAGTCCGGCACCTTCGGTAATCACCAAGAAGTCGGTGAGCGCGTGATGGACAGCAACGACATAGAGCGAGAGCGCGGCATTACGATACTATCCAAAAATACCGCCATCCACTACGGCGGCGTTAAAATCAATATCATCGACACCCCGGGCCACGCCGATTTTGGCGGCGAGGTCGAGCGCGTGTTAAAAATGGTAGACGGCGTGCTTTTACTCGTCGATGCACAAGAAGGCGTCATGCCGCAGACAAAATTTGTCGTGAAAAAGGCACTATCTTTGGGGCTCAGGCCGATCGTGGTCGTAAATAAAATCGATAAGCCTGCAGCCGATCCGGACCGCGTGGTAAATGAAATTTTTGATCTTTTCGTAGCGCTTGACGCAAACGACGAGCAGCTCGAGTTTCCCGTCATCTACGCCGCTGCTAAAAACGGCTATGCAAAATACGATCTAAGCGACGAAAGCACCGATATGAAGCCGCTTTTTGAGACGATCATCTCTCACGTCCCTACTCCTAGCGGCAGCGATGATAATCCTTTGCAGCTGCAGGTTTTCACGCTCGATTACGATAACTACGTCGGTAAGATCGGTATCGCTAGGATTTTCAACGGCACGATAAACAAAAATCAAAGCGTTATGTTAGCCAAAGCAGACGGCACGCATATCAACGGTAGAATTTCAAAACTCATCGGTTTTAACGGACTTGAGCGCACCGACATTGATACGGCGGGCACGGGCGACATCGTGGCAATCGCTGGCTTTGACGCGCTTGACGTAGGTGATAGTATCGTCGATCCCAATAATCCGATCCCGCTTGATGCACTGCATATCGAAGAGCCGACCCTCAGCGTAATTTTCAGCGTAAATG
Organism: uncultured Campylobacter sp.; assembly: GCA_963528355.1. Classification (GTDB taxonomy): domain Bacteria; phylum Campylobacterota; class Campylobacteria; order Campylobacterales; family Campylobacteraceae; genus Campylobacter_B. The sequence goes on along the minus strand of CAURUZ010000001.1, from coordinate 423,467 downwards.
ACGGACCGCTCGCCGGCACGGAGGGCAAATTCGTAACCTCAAATAAGATCGACGAGCGCTTGGAAGCGGAGATGAAAACCAACATCGCGATGCGCTATGAAAACGCGGGCGAGGGTAAATTTAAAGTAAGCGGTCGCGGCGAGCTGCAGATCACGATTTTAGCCGAGAATATGCGCCGCGAGGGCTTTGAGTTTTGCCTCGGGCGCCCGGAAGTTATCATCAAAGAGATCGACGGCATCAAATGTGAGCCCTTCGAGCACTTAGTTATCGACGCGCCCGATGATTGCACCGGCACCGTCATCGAAAAGCTCGGCCGCAAAAAGGCCGAGATGAAGGTGATGAACCCTACCGGCGACGGGCAGACGCGTATGGAGTTTGAGATCCCGGCGCGCGGTCTCATCGGCTTTCGTTCGCAGTTTTTGACCGATACTCGAGGCGAAGGGGTGATGAATCATAGCTTTTTGGAATTCCGCCCTTTCATCGGTGCGGTCGAGAAGCGACAAAACGGTGCGCTCGTGAGCATGGAAAACGGAGTAGCGCTAGGATACAGTTTGTGGAACCTGCAAGATCGCGGCGTGCTTTTTATCGCTCCGCAGGCAAAGGTTTATCTGGGTATGATCATCGGCGAGCACAGCCGCCCGAACGATCTGGACGTCAATCCGATCAAGGGTAAAAATTTAACCAACGTCCGCGCCAGCGGTAGCGATGATGCGATTAAGCTCGTGCCGCCGCGAGCATTAAATTTAGAGCGCGCTTTGGAGTGGATCGAGGAGGACGAGCTTGTGGAGGTCACGCCCGTAAATATCCGTGTGCGTAAGCGATACTTAGACCCTACGACGCGCAGACGAATGGCGAAAAAATAGAATTTTTGGATGAAATTTTAAAATTCGGCGTGAAATTTAGCTTTTAAATTTCACGCCTTTTTTATAGGCAAATTTTAAAATTTGCGCTGCTAAAATTTTGCTAGGAGAGGCAATGAATCTTGTTTTATTCGACTTTGACGGCACGATCACGCGCGATGATTCGCTGCTCGAGTTCGTCGCCTACGTAGTCGGATTTAAGAAATTTTTTCGCGGGATTTTGGTGCTATCTCCGATTTTGGCGGCGTATAAACTAGGCCTTGCTAGCAATAATTTTACGCGCAGGAAGCTCTTGGGCTATTTTTTTGCGGGCATGAGCGCCGATAAATTCGATAAAATTTGCAAAAAATACTCCACTACTCACATCGAAGATATCCTCAAACAAAGCGCGATGGACAAGATCGCAAGCTATAAAGCCGCGGGCGATAAGATCGTCATCGTCACCGCCTCGCTCGAAGACTGGCTGCGTCCGTGGTGCGACGCACAGGGCTTGGAGCTTCTAGGCACTAAAATACGGCGCAAAGGCGGCATCATCACGGGCGAGATCGAGGGGCAGAACTGCTACGGCGCGCAAAAGGTTGCTCGCGTGCGCGCGGCATACGACGTACAGGCTTTCGATCGCGTCATCGCTTATGGCGACAGCAGGGGCGATCGCGAGATGCTCGAGTTCGCCGACGAGGCGCACTACAAGGCGTTTGAGTAAAATTTAACGCTGAAAGCGGAATAATAGCATCTGCGGCGACTGCGCTTTTGCTGAGAGCTAGATTTCGCCTCACGCGGAATTTTATCCTTTTAAATTTATCGCGCTTATCTGCGGAATTCTACACCGCACGATAAATTTTATATTTTATCGCAGCGCAAAAGCCCTGAACTACGAAATTCTATTGCAGAATGGGATTTTAAAATTCTCGGTGCAGATAAAATTCTGAAATTCCGTCGTGCATAAAATTTTAAAATTTTATCGTAGCGTGGAATTTTGTTCCGAATAGAATATAGATTTTGAAACCGAGCGTAAGATAAAATTTAAAATTTTATGGAATTTATTGGTTACCAAAATTTCAAAATTTGCAGATTTCAAAATCCCGCTCGCCGCGTGCGAAGCGGAATTTCAAAATTTCAAAATTCCGCGCCTTAGAATTTTAAGATCTAAAGCATATTATAAATTCCGTCTAAAAGGAAGTATTTTTTATCCGCAGTGCCGCGGTAAAACGGCTCGAAAGTGTCCTCATAGGCCTTTTTGAAAAAGCCTTCTTTGCTTAGCTTAATTAGATCGGCATTGATGAAATCAAGCAAGCTTTGATTGCCTTTTTGCACGCCGACGCCTAAGAATTCCGCCGCGCCTAGGTTTTTAAACGGCACTTCGAGCGTATCGTCCACGACGGCGTAGGCTAGGACAATGATATTGTCGTTGGCGTAACCATCAGCTCTGCCGTCCTTCATCATCGCGTAGCATTCGGAGGTATTTTTGCAGTAAACTAAATTGCTAAATTTCTCTTTGCGCAAATAGCGCTCGGTCATCGAGCCGTTTGGGTTCTTTTCGATCGAAATTCTCATATCGCGAACTTGCGCGAAGTCCTTCACTTGATCCTCTTTACGCGTTACGATGCCAAAATTTACCGATAGATACGGCAGCGAGAAATCCACCTGCTTCTTACGCTCTTGCGTAATCATAAAGGTGCCGATAACCATATCGACCTTGTTATTTTTTAAAAACGGGATTCTCTCGCCCGCGGTTACGGCTACGAACTGCACTTCGCCCTTTTTATCGCCGAAAATATCTTTGGCGATCGAGCTTGCTAGCTCGATTTCAAAGCCCTCAAACTTGCCGTTATTAGACTCGCTTAGTGGCGGACGACCTTCGCGCACGCCCACTCTGATAACCCCTGCCTGCCTGATTTCATCTAGTGTATTTGCAAAAATGCTAGCGCAAAATAAGGCTAAAATAAAAAGTAATCTCATAAAAAGCCCCCTACTTTTTAGTTTTGAAATAATTATAGCACTATATATTTTAGAGAAAATAAATACAAGCGGTTTAAAATTCAATCACCGCGCGTATGCAAGTTTGAAATTTAGGGGCGAAATGGGGATTTAAAATTTAATGAATTTGAAAAATTTTAAATCCCAAGATTTTAGTTATACAAGCTACCTACGATAAATTTTATATTTTAATTTCTAGCTCTACGCTTTTATAGCAAATCATAAATTCCATCTAGCAGGAAGTATTTTTTATCCGCTGTGCCGCGGTAAAAAGGCTCGAAAGTGTCCTGATAAGCCTTTTTGAAAAAGCCCTCTTTGCTTAGTTTGACAAGCTCTGCGTTGATGAAATCAAGTAGCTCCTTATTTCCTTTTTGCACGCCAATACCGATGAAATCAGGCTTACCAAAGTTTTGAAACGGCACTTCGAGCGTATCGTCCACGACGGCGTAGGCTAGTACCGTGATATTTAGATTGATGTATCCGTCAGCTTTGCCGTCTCGGATCATCGCGTAGCATTCGCTTGTGCTTTTGCAATAGCTTACGTTGCTAAATTTCTCTTTTTTGAGGTAATTATCTACGGTCGTGCCCTCTTCGGTTATGAGCCTCATATCGCGCAAACGCGATATATCTTTGATGGAGTCCGCTTTGCGAGTTAGCACGCCGAGATTGGTCGAAAAATACGGCATCGAGAAGTCTACATGATTTTTGCGCGCCGAATCGATAACGAAGGTAGCTGCGACCATATCGACTTTATTATTGACTAGATACGAGACGCGATCGGCGGCGTTTAGAGAGACAAACTGCACTTCGCCTTGTTTGGCGCCGAAAATCGCCTTTGCGATCGCATTGGTAAGCTCGATCTCAAAACCTTCAAATTTACCACCGCTAATCTCGCTAAAAGGCGGTCTGCCGTCTCTGACGCCTACTCTAATGACGCCGCTATTTCTGATCTCTTGCAGCGTGTTTGCAAAAAGCCCCGCACAAAGCAAGATCAAAGTAAAAAGTAGTTTCATTTGCCGCTCCTTTGTTTAGGTTATTTACGGCTAATTCTAGCGAAATTAAAATCAAAAGGCGCTTTTTTAGGCTAAATTTATTTATCGTTTGCTTTTTATGAAATTTCAAGACGCCGTTAAATTTAGCCTTAGATTTGATATAATCGTGCAAAATTTAAGCGAGGGCGATATGAAAAATTTTATCTTTTTGTGGCTTTTACTTGCGGGCTGCGCTTTCGGCGCTGCTAAGGATGACGCGAGAGTTTCTGCTTCACAGCAAGCAAAGTCAAATTTATCGCAGCCAAATTTTGAAATTTTTTACGATGAAAATGCTAGCGACGCGCAGATAGATGCAGGCTTGGATGCGCTTTTGGAATTCGCAGCGCAAAACAGGGGCAGGATCGACGAGGATTTCGGGGAGTTTAAAGATAGAATTTTCACCGCTTTCATTTTTAATCCAAAGGTGCTGCGAAATTCAAAATTTGACTTCGAGCGGATAGAAAAAATCCTTAAATTTAAACCAAATCTCAATTACGGCGGAGACGGCGGTTATTTCTCGCCGCTAAAGCTCGCGATCTTTTTCGGCTCGAAATTTAGCAGCGAGATAGCGAAGCTTTACCATTTTGATAAAGCCGATGCGATGCGGCTTTTAGAGCTTTTGGTGCGAAACGGCGCGGACGTCAAGGCTAGCGGGCTGCTGCGAGATGCCGCGGCAAACGATAATTTCGAGGCATTTAAGTTTTTGATTGCAAACGGCGCGCGAGATACGAAAGATGTGGTCGGCTCGGTTGCGGGCAGCGAATTAATATTTCTAAGCGACAACAACGTTTCCATTCTCGGATATAAGGAGGCGCTGCCGCTTGCCGCGAGGGAGTTTGCCGCGGGCGCCAAATTTAAAGAATTCCGCGACGAGAGATTACGCTATTTGGACGAAATTTTAAAATTCCAAAGCTTTGCAAGCATCGATAAAAAGGAGATCGAAACGCTTATCAAAGTAGCTGTGGTGCTGGATGACGAGATGACGGCGAAATTTCTGCTCTCGCACGGTCTGTGCGAGCAGAAAGAGCTTTGCGAGTTTCTAAAAGCGCAGGCGAAAACTTACGACGCTGTAAAAATTTCTAAAATTTTAAGCTGCAAAGAAAAGTAAATTTTAAAATTTGAGCAGCTATGGCGGTGCAAAGCAGATAAATTCGCTATTATAATTGCGCCAGTCGCAGCCGCTCTACTTTGTCATTTAACGCGAGCGAAAAAGCAAAATTTGTTCCGCCTAACCTACCCTCCTCCGCTTATCAAACAGCTCGCTATTAAGTTCATTCGAGATAAATTTTAATGTATTTGCCAGACAGCGCGGCGGCAGAGGTAAATTTTAAAATTTAGCCGCTCGCTACTAAAATTTCAAGGTTGCTTTCAGCTTTAGTGTGCCGCAAAAGCGCACTATATATTGTGTTCAGACACAATCAAATAGCTTGTAAGACGCGAGCTTTTCAAATAGTCTTGCATTAAATTTACATCTGCCACGCGAATTCAAACTATAAAATTTTAATTCTATTGCCCTTTAATTTCACGATCTTTTTGTCATTTACTAGCTTCGTAATCGCCTGAGAGACGTTTTGGCGAGGCGCGCCGAGCAGGCTTGCTAACGTCATTATATTAAAGGGAAGCTCCACGATCTTATCTGCGTTTGCGATGCGATTTAGAAAATTTAAAATCCGCGTCTGGATTTTCGCAAAGACGATCTCTTTAATTAAAATCCGCTGCGAGTAGATATTTTTGATAAGCGCGTTTATGATTGAGCTTGAAAACTCGTCTCCAAGCAGCTCAAAAAGCTCCGAGATGTTGATCTGCAGCGTCTCGCAGTCGCTTAAAATTTCAAGGCTCGTGTTTTTATCCAAGCAGACGTAGGCGCCGCTTCTTACGAAGCTAAAGATAAATTCCTTGCCGTTTTCGTAGCAGTTTAGCTTCGCTCTGCCGCGCAGCAGAATGATAAATTTAAACTTCTGCGCGTAGATCACGTCGCCGCGAGCGTAGCTTTCGCGCCTAAATTTGGCAATCTGCTCCTTACTTAAAAAGTCGAATTTCTCGCTATAATCGTTATTTAGCCTATCTATCATAGCAGCTCTCCGCATCAAATTTCACGTAAATTTTACTTAAAAAGGATAAATTCGTCGCAATCGCGACAAATTTAAATTTATCTTTGATTTATAATTCGCGTTAAAGACAACCTAGAAAGGATACTTTATGAGGAAAATTTTTATCTCATTTATCTGTGCGTGTTCGCTTTTCGGCGGCGAGGTAATCTCTAAAACCGCTACGATCTCGCAAGACGGCAAAGCAATCGGTGAGGCTGAAATTTTAACGCCGATCGAGGTGATATCCAGCGAAGGTGGCGTTACCAAGATTAAAATTAAAGGCGTCGTGAGCGAAAATTATCAGCTTCAAATCCAAAAAAATATGAAAGAGGCTGAAATTTACGCGATTTTTACGAACGAAGCCGAAGCAAATTTTAAAAAGGGCAAAAAGCTCGAGGACGATTACGGCGAGATTTGGTACGAAGCCGAGGGGATTTACGAGATCAGTTCGGATGCCGTAGCTAAGGACGCTAAGTCGCTTTATGCGGAGGCAAAGACGAACTACGAGCAGATCTGCTCGGCGTGTCACCGCTTGCATGAGCCAAAGAGCTTCACGGCAAATCAGTGGCCTGCAAATTTACAAGAGATGATCAATGCAAACTACGTAGCGCTCGAGGGCGACGAGCTAAATTTGATTATAAAATACCTACAACACAACGCAAAAAAACCTGAATGATAAAGGAGATCAGATGAAAAGGCGAGACTTTTTAAAGGCAGGGATTTTAGGCGCAAGCGCAGCAAGTGCTAGCAGGATTGAGGGAGTAACGCAGACTATTTTTGATAACAAAAAGGTATTCGGCGCAAATAGATTCGGTCCTTTTTGGCTAAATTTAAACTCGTCGCAGATCGTTTCGGTAAGCGATTTTGAAGGCGATAAATTTCCAAACACGATGAATTATAGTCTACCCGATAACGTCCAAAACGAAAACCGCATGCTCTATCCGATGGTACGCAAAAGCTATCTGAAGGCAAAAGGCGCGGCAAAGAGCGAACTACGCGGCAAAGAGGAGTTCGTGCGCGTTAGCTGGGACACGGCCCTTGATCTAGCGGCGAAGGCTTTGAAAGAAAATTTCGACAAATACGGCGCCGAGGCGATCTACGGCGAATGCTACTGGTGGGGTGGCAGCGGTAAGATCGGCTGGGGACGCACCGTAGCACACCGAATGCTTAAAATTTTAGGCGGCTACGTAGAGGAAAGCGGTGATTATTCGACTGGTGCGGGGCTCGTTATCATGCCTCACGTGCTAGGCTCAAGCGCCGTTTACGACGCGCCTACTACGTGGAAAGCGATCGTCAAAAACGCCAAAAACGTCGTATTTTGGGCGACCGATCCTGCGGTAACCAATCAAATTTCATCCATTCCGCCTACGCACGACGGCTACATCGGCATGCAAGAGCTTAAAAAATCGGGCATCAAAACTTATAGCGTAAACGTGATGAGAAACGACACCGCGCGTTACTTCGGCAGCGAAGATATCATCGTGCGTCCAAACACCGACACCGCGCTCATCATCGGTATGTGCCATTATCTCTTTACGAACAACCTCTACGACGAGGAATTTATCAAAAAATATACCGTTGGATTTAATAAATTTAAAGCGTATTTTCTAGGCGAGAGCGATAAAATCGTAAAGGACGCAGCTTGGGCGAGCAAAATTTGCGGGCTTAGCGAGGAGACTATTGCGAAATTTGCTACGGCGCTTGCAAAGGAGCCGAGCACGATTTTAATCGGTCGCGGTTTGCAACGCGCCGATCACGGCGAGCAGCCTTTCTGGGCGCTCGTGTCGCTTAATGCGATGCTAGGACATATCGGCAAGGAGGGGCTCGGCTTTGAATTTAGCCTAGGCTACGATTCTGCTGGCGCTACGAATAAAGTGGCTCCGATTTTAAAGGGGCTTGGCACTCGTATAGATGAAAAATACGAAAACACGGGCTCTGCGCCTTGGAAAAACGCGAAAAACATTACTATCCCATCCTCTCGCAGCATCGAGGCGCTGGAGCATCCGGGCAAGCAGATCGACTACGACGGCACTAAAATTAAGCTACCGCATATGAGAGTCGCGTATATGGCGTGCGGATCGATGTTTACGCGCCATCAAGACGTGAATAATATCGTCAAGCAGTGGCGTAAGCTCGACACCGTTATCACCGCCGAGCCTTACTGGACGAGCACGGCGAAGCTTAGCGATATCGTGCTTCCGGTGGCCGTCGAGGTCGAGAGAAACGACATCAACCAAACCGGCGCTACTGGCGAATATATAGTCGCTTACAGACCCGCAATCGAGCCGATGGGCGAGAGCAAGAGCGACTTTTGGATCTGCGAGCAGATCTGCAAGCGCTGGGGATACGGCGAGGTCTTTAGCGAGGGCAAGGACGAGCTAGGCTGGATGAAGGAATTCTATGCCGATGCCGTAGAGCAAGCCAAAGGCCTAAATATAACGATGCCTAGCTTTGAGGAATTTTACGACAAAGGCTTCGTGCGCTTTGAAAAGGACGACGAGAGCAGCGCGCTATATACGCGCCTTGCGGCATTCCGCGAAAATCCCGCCAAAAACCGCCTAGGCACGCCGTCCGGCAAGATCGAGCTTTACTCACCAACGATCGCTAAGATGGGCTATGCCGACTGCCCGCCGATGCCTACTTGGATCGAGCCGAAAGAGTGGCTGGGGGATGCGAAAAAGACGGCGAAATACCCGATTCATATCGTAAGCCCGCACTCTCGCTACCGCTTGCACAGCCAGCTAAACAACTCGATCATCAGAAATTTCGCCGAGGTTAGCGGCAGAGAACCGGTGCTAATAAATCCAAAAGACGCCGAAGCGCGTGGGCTTGCGAACGGCGACATCGTGCGCGTTTTCAACGATCGCGGCGAAATTTTAGCGGGCGTGCTCGTCACCGACATCGTGCCCGAGCGCGTCGCAGCGATCTGCGAGGGCGCGTGGTACGATCCCGAGGTTTGGGGCGAAAAGAGCCTCTGCCAGCACGGCTGCGTAAATGTGCTTACGTTTGATAAAGGCACGTCAAGTCTCGCGCAAAGCAACTCGGCTCACACCGTGCTTGCCCAAATCGAGAAATTTAAGGGAGAGATTAGGCCGATACAAGCGTTTAGTAAACCTAAAATCTTACAAAGTATTTAACGCGTCGTCTCGCGAGTGCTTTTGAGAGAGATTTGAAATTTTAAGTCCGCGGCAGACTACTTGTCTAGCCTTGACTTAAAATTTCTGCACAACTCTCAAAATCATCTCGCGATACTTCCGCTTGTCTTTTTGTGCTCAAATTTGGTGAAAATTTGAGCACAATTTGCTTCTTTTGTGTGCGTCAAATTTGAATGTAAATTTTGCTCAGGTTAAAAACTCTGCTAAAATTCGCTCAAATTTAACCCAAAGGTCGTGCCGTGCAAATCCCCAATTTAATCCAAAATTTTATCCGCAAACGCATCGTTTTAGAGTCCATTTTGCTGCCTTTTTTCTAACCTGAAGAGAGCGAGTTTGAGAGTTTTCAAGAGGGATATAGGCTCGCTAGCCGCAAAACTGGCGAGGAGCTTGCGGACGATACGCCCGGACAGTGGCGCAAGAGCTGGCGGGTCATCGCGCGTAACGGCATGGACGATCCGTTTTTCGTAGATTTTGCCCTCGGGGACGCCTCGCCGGTGTATTTGCCTATCACGGCGCTGGCTCTTGGGAGCCGATTAAAGTTGCGGACGACATCGTTAAATTTGAAGAAATTTTAACCGCCCTTGCCGCCCTTGAGGCGCCTTGCTCGCTTTAAGCGATCGCCGCTTACTGATTTAAACAACGAATTTTACCGCGAGCTGGCGGACGACTACGCGCAGCAAGATGAAGCGCGCGCGGAGCCCGAATATAAATATTTTAGCGTTTTCATCGAGGACTTGGGTGCCGATAAGGTAAAACGCTCGTGTTTTTAAAGAAATTTTTTGACGACGAGAGCTTTGCGGCGACTAAAAATAGGACGCAAAATTTGCCGCTTTGCGTATTTAGCGGCATAGAGGAGCTAGCGCTGCCGCTACAGGACAAACTCGCCTCGCTCGGGGTGAAATTTTACGCGCGCGAGATATCTTTTAGCGAATTTATCGCGCAGAGTAGTTAAGCGGGCAAATTTTAAAATTTCAACTCCCGCTGCTGCTAAATTTAAAATTTAGCAGCAGGCGATCCTATAAATTTCGTGCTTGTTCGCTTGCTATCGCAGTGCGTTAATAGCTTTGCATACGCTGGAGCGCAAATTAAAGCGTAAAATCAAAATGTAAAATTGAAGTAGAATTTAAGCGCCCTACTTCGTTTTTTACTTGCAGTAGGGCAAATTTGCTTAAAGTAGTGAACTAAAGCGAGGCGAAAATTATCCAAACCTTGGATCTATTATCTTGCTCAGTTAGAGCAGCTGTTGCGAGCGACGAGCTCTGCAAAATCTAGCGCTGCGTCGTAGTCGGGCTCAGAGGCTATGTCGCTTACGAGTTCTTTATAAACCACGACGCCTGCGGTATCTATGACGAAGATCGCTCTGGCGCTAAGACCTGCTAATGCGCCGCTGGCGATGAGGGTGCCGTAGCGGCGGCAAAATTCCTTATCGCGGAAATCGCTTGCAACGCGTAGATTTTTGATCCCCTCAGTCGTGCAAAACCTCCCCATCGCAAATGGTAAATCCATCGAAACGACGATTACTTCGGTGTTGGGAAGTGATGCAGCGCGCTCGTTGAACTTGCGTGCCTCCGTCGCGCAGACGGGCGTATCTAGCGACGGCACGGCGACGATGATTTGCACGTGCTTGCCGCTAGCGATCTCGATTTCGCTTAGATCTTGAGCTACTAAGCGCACTTGCGGCGCGCGATCGCCTAGATTTATCTCTTGCCCGCTTAGCTCTACAGGCTTTCCTTGAAATGTTACTGTTGGCATTTTTGTCCTTTGTTTTGAATTTGTAGCAGCGAATATACAAAAATTCCTTAAATTTCAGGTAAAATTGCTTTAAAAATCAAGGAGAGCAGATGGGCGAAGATATTTGGGGCAGCAGCAATCCTGCGTCGCTAGCCAGTATAAGACGTAAAAGCAGCGAAGAAAAAAAGCCTCTGGATGAGAAACCACAGGAGCAATCTGAGAATTTAGATTTAGCGCAAGAAGAACTTGCAGCGGATGATACTAGCGAACAAAATTCTGCGACTCAGAATTTTATAGAGCAAAATTCCGCTTTTATAAAACAGAATTTCATACCACAGAATTCTGCGGAGCAAAATTTAGCTTTTGCAGCTCAAGGCCTAGATGAAGAAAATTCTATTTTGCGAGATTCTGCCGCGACAGGCTCTAGCGAGCAAGATTCTAACGCCAAAGGCTTGAATTCTACCGAAAATGCCGCAAACTCGCAGAATTTTACAGAGCAGAATTCCACTTGGCAAAATTCAGCTTCCTTAAATTCCGATAGAATTAGCTCTACGCAAAGCTCAACTAGGGCTTACGATCTAAATAAGGCCTACGTATTTTATATGTTCCTCGGGCCTTTCGGCGCGCATAGATTTTATCTTGGGCGTATAATCTCCGCGATTTTTCAGCTTTTAGGCGGGCTGCCATTTCTCATCTGGCTTTTTTTAGTAGTGGTTGCTGTCATGTGGACGAGTATAGAAGGTAACGATCTGTTGGCGCTTGTAAACTCATCTCGTCCGGATTTGGGCGTGCAAGCATCAGACCTAAAGGATATAGAACAGGGCTTTTTTCATTTTATGGTTATTTTCTCGGTGCCCAATGTTTTATTTTTGATTTGGCTTGTTAGCGACTTTTTTAGGTTGCCTGATATGGTGCGAAAGCTAAATGCCTCCGTGGGTGTGGGAGATATTACCTATCTTTATGCGGACGATGTTATGGAATGTGGCGAGAGTCTATCTAATGCCGAAACCGCTCTTTATATAGCATTTGGACTTGAGGTACTAAGTGCAGTGAGTGGATATATTAAAAATGCGGACAAGACTGGTGCACTACAAGGTATCGGGATTATTTTGGTAATATGTTTAGCTGTAGGGCTATATTTTTTAGCGCGCGCAATACGCAGCACGGATTTGCTATCAAATGCTGCGATTGCTGGAGTTTTTTCGACTATAAGTGCGTTAATCATCGTATTTATAGGCTTTGGGCTTTTTAAGCCTTCTGTCTTTGCACTGTGTGTTTCTTGCGTGTGCATGTTGGTATATTTGATTTATCGGTTATTAATTAGCAAGGAGCTTTATGATTGTAGTGGCGAGAAAGACTATTTGAGAGCGTTTTATGTTATCGCAGCTACGGAGATGATAACTCTAGTTCTTGCGATACTTGGCTCGCAGCTTTTAGTTCTAGTATCCACCATAGGTCAGGTTGTCGCAGCAGTTCTAAATGTTTCGGCGGTTTATGGCACTAGAGAGGTTACCGCTTCAAAAGGCGGCTACAATCTAGCGAATCTGGCGTATCACGTAAGGCAGATGAACGGACGGGAGTTTTAGGTATTTAAATTTAAGGGGCGATTAGTATAATCCTACATTATTTTAAAAAAGGAGTTTAAAATGACTTTTATGGAGTCCGTGCAAACTTGCGTCAAGCAAAAATACGCCGCATTTAGCGGGCGAGCATCGAGGTCGGAGTACTGGTGGTTTTTTCTATTTACCGTGCTTGGCGGGATTGTTTTGAGCTTGATAGATGGCGTTTTAGGCACTACAACAGGGTACAATCAAATAATAGCCGGCAAAATAGTCCATCAAGAAATCGGCATTATAGATGCGCTTTTTCAGCTAGCTATGCTCGTGCCAGCCATCGCCGTATCAGTCAGGCGATTACATGACACCGATAGAAGCGGCTGGTTTTTTCTGCTTATTCTAACGCCGATAGTAGGTGCTTTTTTCGGCGATATCGGGCTTTTGGTATCATTTGTGGGTTGGATAGTGCTGCTTGTATTTTTCGTGCAGCGCGGCGATAGCGGGTCCAATCGCTTCGGATACGATCCGCTATGATAAAGCTCTAAAGATTTGCGGAATTTTATAATTCTAAAATTCCGTGCAGATAAAATTCTTTGTATTATCACTTAAAATTCTACGCATAAGCACTTTGCAACGCTAAATTTTTCTTAAAATAAGCTTTTCAAATCCTCTTTAATTGATTGCCGTTATCTGTAACTTAGAATTTTTATATTATAATGGCGCTCAAAATTTTATTTTAGAAAGGATGAAAATGAAAGAGAGAATCGAGGCGCTGTTCGCGCAAAATCCTAAAATTTCGATCGCGCAGATCTGCAAGGAGCTGGGCGCCAAGGAGATCGACGTACTGCTAAACCTGCCCGAGCGCTTCGGAAAAAGCGCCGGCGGCGATAAATTCGGCGAGGTCATTAGGGAGCTTGAGAGTTGGGGCGAGGTGCTTTTCGTGAAAAATACGCCGAGCTTCATCATCGAGTTTAAAACCAAGATCCCAAGTGGCAAAAGCGCGCGCGGATTTTATAATTTCGGCATGGGCGCAAACGGCGATGAGGCGCACGGGCTGGGCATTTTGGCGGGTCATCTAAAGACGGATGAGATCGATAAGATCATCCTCGTGACGCAGACTTTCATGGGGATGCTCTCGAAATTCGTGGGCTTTTACGACAAAGCGGGCGAGAATATCTTTAAAATTTACGTCTCGCGCGACGAGAAAGGACAGCTGCTAGCCGAGCAAGACGCGAAATTTGAGGCGTTAAAAGCCGCGATTTAGTGCTAGCACAAGACCGCTCTTGCGCGGTTTGCGTAAAATTTACTCTTGTCGGGTATTTAGGCTTGATCTCGCCTTTTGCGCGCGAGATCAAATCCGTAAAATTCTACTGCGAAATAACACTGCGCGCACCCCTATGCGCTCACGCGCAAAATTGATCCGCTGCCGCCCTCTTTATCTCCCGCCTATGCGTGTTTATGGTTTTGATCTGTGGCGCAGAATGCCTCCTTTTCTCGCCGCCTTCATTCAGAATCGATCTTGTCGGTTTAATGTACCAACCGACTTTAACGCGCGGGAATAGTTTTTCGAATTTGACGCAGAATCGTCCTTTTCTTCATTTCATCCCAAGCGCGCGCAGTATCTTGGGCGCAAAGAGTTTAAATTTAAACGGGCTCGCGGCAGGGCGAATTAAACGGATAAAATTTAGTCGGAGGATTTATGCAGCCGCGTTTTTAACGGTCTCAAATTTTAAATTTTAGATTTGCTGCGCTGCGCCACCGTAAGGCGTAAATTTCGAGTACGGGCTGTTTTGATCGAGCGCAGCTTCGGGCGATCATAATTTTAAGCGCGCATGATTTTAAAATTTGCGCCGCGCCGCTAGCTTTATTCTATCTTGTCGCGCCGGGTTCCGTTCTACCGCGCCTATCTTCTGCCGCATCTCGTCTTGCCCCGCTCTCCTTTCTGCCCTGCGCCCCGCTCTTTTTTCAAGGAAGGCGTGTGACCTAGATAAAACCGCCCTACTTCGGATCAAAATTTTATTTTTCCTCAAAACAGATCCCGACAAAGATAAAATTTTATAAAATCTACCATTTTAATTTCATATCTCAAAAACTTTCCGCCGCCACGCAAAGAGCGTCAAATTTTAAAATTGAAATTTTATACGTTAAGCTTAAAGCCTACAAAACTCCGATATCTAGGGCAATGCAGACCTGAATTTTTATCTTTTACTGCTATAATTCTCTCAGAAATTTAAATCTTAAGATTAAAAAGTATTCTTAAGAATTTTATAAGATGGAGGAGATCTTGAATAGATTGATTTTGAAGATTTACGCGTGGCAAAATACCGCTGCGCCGTGGTTTTGGCTCTTTGTGATAAGTGCAGGATATCTTGCGGTATCGCATTTTTTCTTTCAGCGCTACCTTTTTATGTCGCCTACGCAGATGAGCACCCTCGTACGTCTGGGCTTTGTCGTAGCGGGCGTAGGCGCGCTTATAGGCTTGCTGCTGCCGTTTGGCTTCATAGCAAGGCTTGTTGCTTACGCGCTTGGCTTTGCGGGCGCAATATACGGGTTTATGCAAAGCTCCGCGCCGCACACCGCCGCAGATACGGCAAATTGCCTCTCGTCACCTGCCTTTCCTTTTGCAGCGCCGCTTGATAGCTTGCTGCCGAAGCTATTTCGCCCCGCAAGCTGCACGGGCACCCCGTCCTTCCCCGCAGGCACCGCACTTAGCGAAGTGCAGAGCTTTTTCGGCGGATTTTACGACGAGGGATTTTATCTGGTGCCGAGCATAAAATTTGCAGACGCGGCGCAGTGCGCGCAGGTAGCGTTTGCGGCATTCGCGGCTGTTTTGGCCGTGATGTTTGCGAGCTTTTTATACGGCAGATTTACGAGAAGTTTTTAAAATTTTAAGAAAGGATAGGCATGAAGTTTTTAAATTCCATTGCGGCTGCGGCGGCTCTTGCGGCTGTGATCGCAAGCTGTGCAAACGCCGAGGTCAAGGCGGGCGAGACGCTTTACGGCACGGTGCTAAAGCAGGTAAGCGTAAGCGGCGATTTGTCGCACAAGGACGGTAGGCTACTGCCTACGAATGCCATAGAGGTTTTGGAGGTTAAGGACGGAGTAGTGAAATTTTCGCTTACCGGCTATCAAAATCCAAAGGCGCCCAACGTTATTTATTTCACGCCTAAAGCGCGCATAATCGCGGTGGCGTTTTCGAAGCAGGCTAAATTTCAAAGCGAGAGTTTGGGCGAAGAGGACGGCTTTAATAAAGTTAAAATAACCGCCTACACCGACGAGGGCGCGCTAAGCGGCGATGTGGATAAAATTTTCGCCGAAGCCAAAGAAAAATTCGAAACCTCGTGTAGCGTCTGCCATGCCTTGCATCAGCCCGCAAGCTACGAGGCAAACAAATGGCCCGGCTACATTAAATCGATGCTCTCGCGTACGCCTATTAGCGAGGATGAGAGCTGGACGGTGGTGCAGTATCTGCAAAAGCACTCCAAGGACGTAAATTTAAAGGATATGAAATGAAAAGACGAAATTTTTTAAAGCTCGGCGCGGCGGTCTCGGCGCTTCCGCTCATTCCAAGCTCGATGCTCGCGGCGGATAAACTCACCGCGCTTAAGAAAAACGGCGAAATTTTAACCGCGGCGCGATGGGGAATTCTAAAAGCGAGCGTCAAAAACGGTAAGATCGTAAAATCCGCGCCGTGGAAGATCACCTCTAAAATTCCAAATACTCTTCAAAATACGATGGCGGATCTCGTTTATAACACGCGCATCAAAGCGCCGATGGTGCGAAAATCCTACCTCGCCGATCCCGATAATCCAAAACCCGAGCTTCGCGGACTTGACGAATGGGTCGAGGTAAAATATGAAGACGCGATCAAGCTCGTCGCGCGCGAGCTTAAAAAGACGCGCGAGCAAAAGGGCGCAGACTCGGTATTTGCGGGCAGCTACGGCTGGCAGAGCACGGGCAACGTGCATGTCTCAAGGACGCTGCTTCATAGATTTATGAATTTAAGCGGCGGCTTTACGGGCGTCACGGGCGATTACTCCACGGGTGCGGCGCAGGTCATAATGCCGCACGTAACGGGCTCAAATCAGGTTTATGAACAGCAAACCTCGTGGCCCGTGGTACTTGAAAACTCCAAAGTCGTGGTCTTTTGGGGGCTAAATCCGATCTCTACGCTTCGCGTGGCGTGGACGAGCTCGGACGAGCAGGGATTTAAGTATTTTGAGCAGCTAAAAAACAGCGACAAAGAGATCATCATCATCGATCCGATCAAAACCGTAAGCGGCAAGTATTTCGAGGGCAAGGCAAAATGGATCGCTCCTCGCCCGAACACCGACGTGGCGATGATGCTGGGCATGGCGCAGCACCTCTACTCGCAGGGCAAGTACGATAAGGAATTTTTACAAAACTACACCGTGGGCTTTGAAAAATTCGTACCGTACCTCACGGGGCAGAACGACGGCGTAGCCAAGACGCCGGAGTGGGCTAGTGAAATTTGCGGCATTAGCGCGGACGTGATAAAAGAGCTTGCGATAAAATTTTACGAAAACCGCACGATGATAATGGCGGGTTGGGGTATCCAGCGCGCTCATCACGGCGAGCAGGCGCACTGGATGATCGTGACTTTGTGCGCGATGCTGGGGCAGATAGGACTTGCTGGAGGGGGCTTTGGCTTTAGCTACCACTACGCTAACGGCGGCGCGCCTACCTGCGCGGGCGGCGTGATCGGCGGAATGAACGCGGCAAGCGTCGGCGTCGTTAAGGACGGCAAATTCCTAGGGCTTGCGCAGGATCAGAAGCAAGGCGGCGAAGCTACTCAAGCGTGGCTGGTAAATACGGCGAAGGTTGCCTTTCCTCTAGCTCGCATCGCGGACGTGCTACTAAATCCGGGCAAGACGATCGACGCAAACGGCGAAAAGATCACCTATCCGCAGATCGACTTCATCTACTGGGTCGGCGGAAATCCTATCGTACATCACCAAGACACCAACACCAACATCAAGGCTTGGCGCAAGCCGCGCACCATCGTAGTAAATGAAATTTACTGGACGCCGACTGCGAAGATGGCGGACATCGTGTTCCCGACCACGACGGAGTATGAGCGCAACGACATCACGATGAGCGGAGACTACTCCAATATGCATATAATCCCGATGAAGCAGGTCGTCGCCAAGCAGCACGGCTCGAAGGACGATTATCAAATTTTTACCGACCTCTGCAAGGCTTACGCAGACGGGCTTGCCGAGGTTTATACGGACGGCGGCAAAACGGAGATGGATTGGATCAAAGAATTTTACGAAGGGGCGGCGAACGCCGTGAACGCAAACACCGCTTTAGGCATTCAGATGCCGAGCTTTGAGCAGTGGTGGGAGAAAAACGAGCCGACGGAATTTTATGAGACGCCTGAAAATGCCGCCTACGTGACGTTTGAGGATTTTAGAAACGATCCCGTTTTGGAGGCTTTGGGAACGCCTAGCGGGTTAATTGAAATTTACTCCGATACGATTGCTGCGATGAACTACAAAGACTGCGGCGCGCATCCGATGTGGTTCGAGCCCGTCGAGTGGCTCGGGATGAAGGACAAACCTGCGAAATTTCATCTTCTTAGCCTGCATCCGCTTGATCGCTTGCATTCGCAGCAGAGCAACACTTCAAATCGCAAGAGATATGCCGTTGCAGGTCGCGAGCCGGTGTTAATAAATACCGAGGACGCTAAGGAGCTAGGTATTAAGCAGGGCGATCTGGTGCGCGTGTATAACGCTCGCGGCGAAATTTTGGCGGGAGCCAACGTAAGCGACGACATAATGCGCGGCGTGGTGCAGATCTTCGAAGGCGCGTGGTACGATCCTAACGCCGAGGGGCTTTGCAAAAACGGAAATCCGAACGTGCTTACGATCGATCTTCCTACGAGCGAGCTTGCCAACGGCAACATCGCGCACACGGCGCTGGTAGATATCGAGCTTTATAAACACAAAGCGGGCGAGGATATCAAACTAACCGCGTTTATGCCGCCTAAAGGGGCGAAGTAGGGATTGGGGGGGCGGTCTGGGGTTTTAGGGCGAGGCTCTATCCTCGGATCGCTGAGGATTTGCTGCGGCGACGAGTCGGATCGATTGGCTTGCCGCAGCTTTGCGGCTGTAATGAGCGGAGCTAGCGAGCGGTATTTGTCTCGCTGCCCCACTCTGCCCTATTCGCTTGTGAAATTTAACGGCTCGTGCTCAGGCTAGAATTTCAATCCAAACTAAAAAACCGCCTAAGCTTCCATTTAAAATTTTTCTTCGGAATTTGTGTATCACTAAAATCGTCGCTGTAAATTTCATTTTTATCGGTGAAATAGCCGCTATTTTGAGCCTGCGGTATAAAGTCGGTCCGATCTTCTATTTTTACGTTTAGCGCCTTGAAATATTGCAGCAGCTCATAATACTCTTTTGTAGATACGGCATTTATTAAAAAGTAATTTCTGTTGTTAAATTTAACGACAAAATTTCTTTTTAACAGCCAAAGGGGCTCCGAGCTCTTTTTGAGCTTGTAAATTTTATACGGCAGAGCAAATATTAAATATAGCATTAGATGCTTTATATAAAGAGCAAGTTTGCCTATATGAACGCCTATGCTTGAATATCTATATAACTCATACGAGCTTAAATAATGGAACCTACCGTAAGAGTTTTCTAGTTCGCATACTACGCAGAAATGAACACTAGATATATTTGCGGACGGATCGGGGGCTATTTTGGTTTCGGAAATTATGCTATCTTTTATATCTATATTTTCGACGTAGCGGATCAGGCTGTTTGAAAAATAAAAATAGCTCGGATTTTTAGAAAAATTTTGCTCCGCCGAAATTCTTAGCCGTATGAAAGAATATGTCACAAAAATTAAAGAAACGATACCTAAAGCGCTAAATTTTCCCGTAGTGCCAGTCGTAATCAGATCATAACCCAAAAGCGAAAAACCCAATATGCAAGTAAATATGCTCCAGGAAAATACATGATAGACGGTGTAATCGTTTATGATCAACGGCTCCTTATCGTAATCTCTCATAAATCCCCTATTTTGTAAAATTTTTGGCACATTATAACGCTTTATTCTCATAACGTATTAAAATTTAAAGTCGTTTTGACCATTTAAATTTTTAAGTTCGTTATTAGGTAGAATTTTAAAATTCTACCCTATTTTGCCTTCTTTGCCGTATCTTGCCAGTCGTTGCATTTATGCCAACGTGGCGATGAGTTAAAACGAAATATGCATACTAAGCGCGATTATGCATAAAAGTAGCGCCAGTGGGACATAGACAAAGCGCCCGATATCATACCAGAGCTTGCCGCGGACCCTATCTGCGCCTAGATTGATCTCATCTAAAATTTCATTTCGCTTAATTACCCAAAACCACGATATCGCGCCGATTACCGCTCCAATCGGAATGATATAAATCGATACGAAATCCATCCACGGCCCCCATGAGCTTATCGCTTCCATACCAAGACCCGCACCCAGGCAGATCGCGCACAATAGCGCAAGCGTGAAGGCGCGGCTTAGCCTTGGAAACTTATGCATTAGCGATTCGGCGACTACTTCGAACATATTTTGAAGCGATGAAATTCCACCAAAAATCACGGCAGTAAATAAAATCACCGCAAAAATTCTACCACCTGCCATATCTTGTAAAATTTTAGGCAGAGTTACGAA
This sequence comes from uncultured Campylobacter sp., assembly GCA_963528355.1. Classification (GTDB taxonomy): domain Bacteria; phylum Campylobacterota; class Campylobacteria; order Campylobacterales; family Campylobacteraceae; genus Campylobacter_B. The sequence goes on along the minus strand of CAURUZ010000001.1, from coordinate 403,381 downwards.
AAGTAGCTTAGGCCCCGCCGCCGGATCCATTCCGTAAGCAAATACTGCAGGGATCATCACTAGCGCAGCTACCATCGCGGCTAGCGTGTCAAATAGCGCGGTATTTTTCGCCGCAGATACGACGTCTTCGTCCTTGGATAGATACGCGCCATAAACGATCATGCCTGAGCCCGTAATCGATAGCGAGAAAAATGCCTGTCCCATCGCAGAAATCCAAACCATCGGATCTGCTAGCTTAGTAAAATCAGCGCCGAAAAGAAAGGCATATCCGCCCGCAGCACCTTGCAACGTCGCAACCCTAACCGCCAAAATTGCAAATAGCACGAAAAATAGCGGCATCATAATTTTATTCGTTTTTTCGATGCTTTTGGCGCCGAAAAACAGCGTCAGCAACGTGCCTGCGACGATTATACAGTGATAAGGCACCACGGAGTAGGGCGTTAGGGCAAAAGAGTTGAACCACGTATCGGTATTTTCGCTCATTAGCGAGCCGTCTATGGCTTGGACTAGTGCTTTTAGAACGTAGGCGATGATGACGGCATAGCCCACTGCGATACACATCGAACCGGCAAGCGGTAGCCAGCCGATAACCTTACCGATAGCGCCCAGTCCGCGGCTTTTCCACGCGTATTCGTATGAGCCCAGCGTGCCTGTTTTGGCGCGGCGACCGATCGCGTATTCGGCGCTTAGGCCTACGTATGAAAACAGCGCTACGAAAAAAACGTAAATTAGCAAAAATGCGCCGCCGCCGTTCGTGCCGAGTTTATAAGGGAAGCCCCAGACATTTGCCATACCTACGGCGGAGCCCACGCAAGCGATGATAAAAGCCCAACGCGATGAGAATTTGTGTTTTGTCATAAAGCCATCCGTGCGAAAAATTTTCGTTATGGTAGCAAAAAGGAATTTAAGATTTATTTATGCGGAATTTTAAGGCGTGCCGACTTGATTACTTAGGAATTTTTAGAATTTAAAATCGCAGATATTTAAAGCAAGATTGGCGGAATTTTACGATTAAAATCGATAGAGTTAATTCTGCGATACTGCGCGGCAAAATTTTATCTTTAATAATTTTAGAATTTTACGCTTAGACTTTGGATTTAAAATTCGCTTGGCCTGGGCTTGTAGCTGGGCTTGCTATTTAAGTTAGGCGAGAAATTTAGATCAATTGAAATTTTAAAATTCCGCAAAATTTTGAAATTTTTAAAATCTACGATCTCGCAAAATTTAAAAATAGGCTCATCAAGAAATTCTATCTAGCATTGCTCTGGCGGAATTTTCGCGGTAGAATTTCGCCTTTCGTTTGTAATATGAAGAGGACTTATAAATAGCACTTTTATAAACCCTACAGGGCGGCGGGCATTCCTGCGCCTGCTATTAGGGCATCTATGCGGGAGCGGTGAATAAATTTTTTACCCTACATGGGAATTGAGAGCGTCGCAAGTGGCAGCGCGCTTAAAATTTACGGCGCGCAGCATTGCAAAGTGGAATTTTATTAACCCGCACTTTGGCTTAGTTATTTTTCTCAGCCTCTTCGTTTTCTTGCGGCTGCGCGACTGCTTTTTTGATCGCTTTTACGAGCGAAACTCTTGTGCCATCCATTCGCAGCACTTCGTAGTCGCAGTTTTCATCGCTTATTTTATCGCCGATTTCAGGTAGGCTGCCGAAGAGATTAAAGACGTAGCCGCCGATCGTTAGCTGCTCGGTCTCTTCGTCGAAGTCAATGCCCATCACCTCCTCGACGCCTTCGATCTCGAAACGCCCTCTAAACTCAAAGGTATTCTCGTTGATACGTTTGAAATTTTGCGCATTCGCGTCGTGTTCATCGTTGATGTCGCCAAAAATTTCTTCTATTATATCTTCCATCGTCAAAAATCCCGCCGTACCGCCGTATTCGTCGATGACGAGCGCGGCAAAAATGCGCTGCTTATTCATCATAGGTAAAATTTTAGAGATCGGGCTGTTTTCAGGCACGATGATGAGCTTGCGCACGATCTTATCGAAGCTTTTATCTCCCTTTTGCTGGATGATGTCGCGGATGTGGATGAGGCCTAGGACGTTATCCTTGCTGCCGTCGATATATGGGAAGCGCGTAAATTTCGACTGCAATACGGTTGCGTAGTTTTCATCGTAGCTTTTTTGCTTATTTAGGCATATGAGATCGCGCCTCGGCGTCATTATCTCTTTGGCGACCGTGTCACTGAAATCGACGGCGTTTTTGATGATCTCGGTCTCTAGGCTATCGAGCACACCACCTTTTAGGCTCTCGCTCGCGATGATTTTGATCTCTTCGTCAGAAAGCGCAAGCTCGCTCTCTTTAGCGGGCTTTACGCCGATTATTTTAAGTGAAACGGCGGCGATGAAGTCAAACGCCTTGATGATCGGAAAAAACATAATCCAAAAAATATGAAGCGGTCTAGAGATGAAAAGCACGATCTTCTCGGTTTTAGCAATAGCGATGGATTTTGGCACCAGCTCGCCGAGTACGACGTGAAATAACGTAACGAGCGTAAAAGATATGACGAAGGCGATCGTATGTGCCGCCGCTCCGCCGCCTATGCCGATGGATCTTAGCGGCAGCTCAATCAGTCTCGATACTGCTGGCTCACCGATCCAGCCGAGGGCTAGCGAACTTATCGTAATGCCTAGCTGAGTGGCGCTGAGGTAGGTGTCAAGGGAGTTTGAAATTTTAAAAGCGAGCTTTGCGTTTGGAATTTTATCCTTGATAAGCTCTTCGAGGCGAGACTTTCTTACTTTGACGATTGAGAATTCCGAAAGAACAAAAAAAGCATTCATAAAGATGAATACAAAAGCTAAAACTAACATTAAAACCGAACTGTCTGTGTCCAAATTTTTTATCCTTTGAAATTTAAAAATAAATATTTATGATTATATCTAAAAACGCTTTAAAATCCAAAAGATATGGAAAATGCCTCGCGCCCGCTCGTAGAATTTTACGGAGTTGAAATTTTGCTTCTTTTATCGCGCGAAATTTCATCTGCCCGCGCGAGACTTACCGTCGTACAAATGGCGTTAAAATCTGCTGCCCAGCCGAATAAATTTTATTTTCATACCTGACTGCGGCTGCAAAATTTTGTTTGCATACGACCATAGCGAAATTCTATCTGCGTCCAAAGGAGTAGAATTTTGCTCTAAATTTAATCGTGCTTAAAATCATAAAATTTCGCGCCGTAGAATTCTGTAGCGACAGACATTTCGGCTTTCTATGCGACGGAATTTCGTCCAGCGCTTGCATTTAAAATGAAATTTTGTCTCGGCGCGGATCATATTTATCGCGCGTATTGGTGGAATTTTGCGGTAATTTAAAATTTCGCGCTGCGGCAGGTCTTTGTCACGGCAAAACTCCAGCGCGGCGGCGGATAATCTTAGCGCCGCGCGCAAGCCCATTAAGAAATTTAAATGCGACGATAAAACCTGCTACTTAAAAAACCTCAGCGCGCAAGCTCTTGCGAAATTTTAAATTGCAAGACTATCTATTTCTTGTGGCGGCCTCGTAAAGCGGCAAGACTTTCGGCATCACCTCTTTTAGATCGGCGATGCGATCGTCGTTTGAAGGGTGCGTGGACATAAATTTAAGTGGATGGCTCTCATTTAGCTTATTCATCTTCTCCCAGACATTTATCGCCGCCCTTGGATCGTATCCTGCGCGCGCCATCAGCTCAACGCCCATCAGATCAGCCTCTGTCTCATGCGTGCGCGAAAACGGCAGCGTGAATGTGTATTGAGCCGCCATGTTCAAAGCCGCTGAGCCCAGATCTCCAAGCCCTGCTGCGGAGCTTGCTACGGCGATACCGACATCTTTCATCTGTTCAGTCGAGGCTCGCTCGCGGCTGTGTTCGCGCAGTGCGTGCGACATCTCGTGCCCCAAAATAGCAGCTAGCTCGGCATCGGTAAGCTTAAGCTTTTCGATGATGCCCGTATATACGACGATGCGACCGCCAGGCATACACCAAGCATTGATCGTAGGGTCATTGATGACGTTTACCTGCCAGTTCCATTTTAGTGCATCTTTACGAAATGCGCCAACTTGAGCGATTAGGCGCTTCGAGATGCCTCTAACGCGATCAGTTAGCTTTTTATCAGTATTTAGGACATGTTTGGCGTTTGCTTGGGCGGTGATCTGCCTGTAGGCAAGCGCGGCACTTTGATCCATTTCAGCTTCGCTTACGGTGATGAATTGCGAGCGGTCGATGCCTACGGCGCCGCCTTGCGTGGTGCTCGCACAGCCGCTAAAAATCATCATCGCAGCAAAGGATATTAAAAGAGCTATTTTTTTCATCTTTTCTCCTTAAAATTTTGCGGCGATTTTAGCGAAATTTGGTTAAATTTTTAGAATTTTATTTTGGATTGCCGGATTTTGCAGGCGCGATCTATTTGGAATTTGCCGTGAAATTTAAGGATGCCCGTCGCTTTTAAAATAGGATTGGGCTTTGTAATTTAGCGATAAAATTTAGCGGTGATTTCGCAGAATTTTATCGCTGCGTAAATTAGGCATTGCTATGTAAAAATAGTGGGTTTATCCAAATCCAAGTGCGGCGTTGTATCGACAAGGCGCCTCTGCACTTAAATAGAGCGGGGGCGCGGCTTTAAATTTACGCAGCGTAGACTACGATAAATATGACGGAATTTTATTTGCACTAAGCGCTCAGTTTGGGCGGATAGGAGCAATTTGAAATTTGCGCAATCAAATCACGCGATAAAATAGGCTCGGATGTCGCTATGATTTGAGATGAGCCGCGCTAATCTTTGCAACGTAAAATTCTAATTGTTAGCTTAGCGGTATCCTTTCACATTGCATCTTGCGCTACAATAAAATTTCGTTGTGGGAATTGAAATGATCGCAGAAATGCCAAACGCCGTAGGTGCTTTTTCGTAGAGTTTATCTCGTGAAATTTCATTTGCGCGCGTCGGGATAAAATTTCAAACTGCAAGCCGTACCGTATCATTTTGGATGGAATTTTAAAATTTTACGCGTTTAGAATTTTAAAATTCTGCTACGCAAATCTACGCGATGAAATTTCAAGCTTAAAAATCCGCGCCGTTTTTTGGAATTTTATATATGCTCTGACAGCTATAAAATTTTGCACTTAGAATTTTATCACTGCGGCAAGATTTGGTTGGACCAGGGTCTCGCATCGCCGTAGGATTTTTGGCGGCATGGAATTTTACAGCGCGCATCTAAATTTAGTTATGCAAAATTCGTAAAATTCTTTATCGGCATGGAATTTTACAGCGCCGTTAAAGCGCATAAAGAATTCTGCGCAGGCCTCGCAAACTCTAACGAAAGCTCCTTTCTTTTAGGGCACGCAAGCTTTAAGGCATGCTAGTAAATTTTGCAGCGCAAAGCAGTGAGCGCTGAGTGTTTACCGCTAGGGATTTTGCGCCTGCGGCGCCCATTTAGTCCTTTTTGGACTTTAGCTTGGCGATCGTCTCTTTTGCCGCCTCGTAAGCCTTGGCACTCATCTCGCGCGCCCTTTCGCTTACGTTTTTGGCGACCTCAGAGCTTTTTAGCTCGGCAAATTTTTGGCTCATCTTCTTTTCAAACTCGCTAAGCTCTTTTTTGATTGCGTCGAGCTTCTCGTCCAGATCGAGGTTTTCGATGATTTTGGCGCTTTTTTGACTTAGCTCTTGAGTGATTTCGCGTGCCTTGGCGCTTGCCTTTTTCGCGCGCTCGCCAAGCTCAATTTCGCCGATTTTGGCGCTTAGCTGCTCGGCAAGATCGCTTGAAATTTTTCTAAATTTAGCCAAATAGCCTCCGAATTCTTCATCGGCGATCTTGGCGATCTCGCTTTTAGCGGGCTCCTCCGAGCTTGCGACCGCGTCGCTTAGCACGGCGCTAAATAGCTCGCTCATCTGCGAAATTTGAAGCCTTTCGTTCTCTAGGCTCTGCGCGTCGCTTGCTGGCGAGAAACTTAGCTCGTCGCGGTATCTTTCGGCGGCTTTGTTTATGCCGTCGTAGCAGCCTAAAATCGCGCCTCTAATCAGCGCAGAGGCTGTATTTTTGCTCTCGTTTGCGACGAAAATCGCGCGATTTATGATGATTTTTGAAATTTCTTTTGTACGGAATTTCGTAAATTCCCCGTCGCCTATAGCCGAAAATGCGATGTTTTTCGCCGTCTCGTGCGCGGTGTCCTCGATGTCGGTGCCGCTTTCGAGCACGCTTATGAAGGCTAGTTCGCTTGCTTCTTTCAGCACGTCCGCAAGCGGAAGTTTGCTCGCGATCGCTCGCTGTAACGCCGAGGCTATGCGCTCTTTTAGCTCTGTTTCGCTTGCGTTTTGCAGCGCGGTATCCAGATCATCGTAGCTGCGCAAAACAAGGGTTTTAATCGCCTTCTGCTTACAAGCGATCTTTTTGCGCAGATCGTCGTAGTCATAGATGAGCTTGTAAAGCCCCTGCTCGTCCTCGTCGCACAGCGCCTTTTTAACGCCGTTAAGTAGGGCTTCTGCCGTCTCATCGCTAAGCGCGCCCGCGTCTTTTAACTCGGCTGCGAAGTCTAGAATTAATTGCGTGCTTTTGGCGCTTTTACTCTCGTCGTCAAGCTCACACAAAGCCTTCGTGGCTTCTTGCAAGGCGAGTTCTTGCACATATGAGGCTAGCTCGGCTTGTGAAATTTGCGCGAGATCGGCGCCAAATTTTTTGATTATTGCTTCTTTCATTTCATCTCCTGTCACAATACATATTTAAAGTGGGCTTTTAAGCGCTCGAAAATTTCGTTTCGATGTAAGTCGTCTTTAACGAAAACGCTTACGTTGAAGCTCATATATTTGCCGCCGTTTGAAAAGCGTGAAAAGTCTATTTTGTAATTCTCGCCCTTTAAAATTTCATCGATCTGCTCGCGCTTTTGAGTAGTCGCGTCTAGGACTACTTTGTATTCCCAAAAGAGCGGATAGTCGATTTTCGGCTTTTCAGCCCCTAATATACACGCCACTCTTGCCCCCCTCTTTGCGTTGCAGCACGACATCGGTGATCTGCATCGATTTATCTATCGCTTTTAGCATATCGTAAACCGTCAGCAGCCCCACGCTCACGCCCGTCAGCGCCTCCATCTCGACGCCCGTTTTGCCAGTGATTTTTACAGTTACAAAAAGCTTAAATGCGCATTCGCTCGCAAGCTCCTCAATATCGGTTTTAATCGAAGTAATCGTAAGCGGATGGGTCATGGGTATTAGCTCGCTCGTCTTTTTAGCGCCCATTATCGCGGCAACGACGGCGGTTTGAAGCACGGGACCTTTTTTGGCCGTGTTTTGCTTGACGGCGGCAAACGCCTCCGCGCTCATGCGGATGATGCCGCTAGCGGTGGCTACGCGCTCGCTCTCGTCCTTGGCGCCGACATCTACCATGCGCGGCATATTATTTTCGTCGATATGTGTAAGCATAAAATTTCCTTGCATTTTTTGGCGGGATTATAGCAGAATTTCGGGTATAAAAAAAGCCCGAGCTTTTACGCTCGGGCTTCATACAAAAAGGAGGTTTTATCTTGTCGGACGAGAATGATTATACTACCTAAACAGTAAATAGAAATAAAATATATCCTTTTTAGGCGAACTCTTTCGCGCTTAATTTATAGCCGTTTTTAAAATTTTGATGAAATTTGACTATATGCTTTGACGCGCTGCGCGGGAATTTGAATGGGTAGCAAAATAAAACCGAGCCAAAAAGCGATTAAATTTGAAGCGTACGCTAAATGGAAAAGATAAAATTTAAGCGGCATTTTAGGCTGCTTCATCTTGAAGCGAGGATTTAAAGAGAGCCGAGCGGGGGCGCTCCGTCAAGGCGCCATAAATAAAATTCTGCAAAGGCAAAATGGGCTTAAATTTTAAATAACTTTTGTTTTAAATTTGAGCCCGCCTTAATTAAGCGCGAGGTTTTACGCGCAATGCAGCGTAAATTTAACCTTTCACTCAAGCGCCGTAGCAGTGCAGACACGGATTAAAATAGCACGCCGTAAATTTAAATATCGTCGCGCAAAATCCGGCCTGCGTTTGAAATTTATCCTCGTTTAAATTTTAAACGTTTTTAGCAGGCTGCCTAAATTTAGCCCCTTACCTTCGCCGTTTGCGCCGCCTCCTAAAAGATCGCCCAAAAAGCTGCTTGCGTCGTTGATATCGACTTTGCCGTCGCCGTTTAGGTCGAGCTTGGCGCTTGCGATTTTACCGATCAGCGCGCTAAAATCCACACCTTTGCTATCGACGGCGTTTGCTTGTACGTCCTCGCCGCCGCCCAAAAGTCCGCCCAGCATCGAGCCTAGCGAGCTAGATCCGCCGCTTTCGTTTTTGCTTAAAAAATTTGAGCTGATGCCCGCAATTATCGCATTTATCTGATCGTCGGGCAGGTCCACGCCTAGAAATTTTTCGATAAAAGCGACCGGACCGCTTTGAAATTCTCTTAAATTTTTATCGTCGCTTTTGAGCGCAGAGACCATATTTACAAGTCCGTTTATGTCCATTTACGCCTCCTTGATCTTGGCTTTCGGAGCCTGTTTTACAATAAGTTCTATTACCTTTAGAGCGTCCGCCTTGGCTTCAAAATCTTTACTAACGGCGATGATCTGTCCGTTGCTAGCCGTTAGGCGGAAGCGAACCTTGCCTGCTTTATCGGTGTAAAGCTCAAATTTCGGATTATTTAGCTTTTCTCCGCCTGCGATTTGATCCTCGATCTTATTTAGCGCGGCGTTTTTTACGACGCTTTCGATGCCGTTTTTGCAAGCGGCCTTGCTCGTGTAAACCTCGGAGGTGCACAGTACGTGCCCGTCATAAAGTAGATCGAATTTGCAGCCGTCCTTAGCATCTTTGATTAAAAACTCAGCCATTTTTCATCCTTTCGTAAAAGATATCGTTATTTTAGCTAAAATTTTAATAAATATTTTTAATAGGCGTGGAATTTTCTGCTAAAATTGCGCACAAATTTCATTTACAAAGGATCATAATGATAAAGGCTCTACGTTTTAGCTTGATTTTCGCCGCTACTTTAGGATTTAGCGCGGATGAGAGCGATGCATTATTTAAGGACATAAGGACGCGTCTGGGTTGCAATCTAGCCGCACAGGACTGCGAGACTAACGCGGGCGGGCAGAAGGCGCTCTTTAGCGTGGCGCGCCATCCGATCGAAGCGGGAGCAAACGAGCTAAAAATAAGCGGAATTTCGCGTGAGCTGAAAAATCCGAGCGTTAAAATTTCGGGCGTGAGTATGAATATGGGCAATGCGGAATTTCCGCTAAAGCGCAGCGCAGACGGCTATGAAGCGACGCTTGATGTTGCAGTGTGCACGCACGCCGTAATGCGCTACAAACTTGAAATTTATGAGGATGGCGAGCCTAGCGGGCTTTTTGTGTATTTTGATCTACGAAAGCGCGCTACAGATCGAGACCGAGGCGAAGACATCCACTTGCATCACCACGAGCATTAGACGCGCCCCGTTTGTGCGCGGGGTAAAATTTGCGCTTTTTCAGACACGATGCTTTAGAGGAACTTGCATGTTGCTCGGAGAAAATTTTATAAATTTTAAAGCGCCGCTTGCAATAAATTTTATGTATATTTCGAGCGATGCCCGTCGCGGGCAGATACGGATGCCTGCGCAAATACGCGGCTAGCCGTAGCGACCTAGGTGCGCTTTATAGGCGTTTGCAAGCACGCCATTATAAAAAGCCCTGCGATTTGCCGCGCATTCGCCGCATATGTTTCGTAACCATTACTGAGGCGCGTCAAATTTAGCCCTTCGCCGCCTTTAAATTTTAAAATTTTTAAAATTTGCTTGCGTTTCATACGCCTAAGCTACGCGGAATTTTGAAATTCCTTGTATAATCTGAAGCAAATTTTAAATCTAAGGAAAGCCATGCAAATATTAAGACAAAAGCACTTTAGCGGCGAGCGAGCGCTGTTTTGCGCAAAGGATCTGCGGATCGAAAATTCCGTCTTCGGCGAGGGCGAGTCGCCGCTAAAACACAGCGCAAATATCGTCGCGCAAAACTGTAAATTTGAGTGGAAATATCCGTTTTGGTACGCCGAAAATATCCGCGCGCAGGACTGCTTATTCGACGAGGTCGCGCGCGCGGGGATCTGGTATAGCCGCGGCGTGGTGCTAAAAGACTGCCTCTACGGCGCGCCCAAGGGGCTTCGCCACGTAAAAGACGCCGCGTTGCAAAATGTGGAATTCCACGATGCGCAAGAGACTTTGTGGCACTGCAGCGACGTCACGCTAAAAAACGTCACCGCAAAGGGCGCGTATTTCGGCCTTGATTGCGAAAGCTTAAGCATCGAAAATCTATCGCTCTTCGGAGATTACTGCTTTGACGGCTGCAGAAACGTAACGATCAAAAACTCCAAGCTCCTCTCCAAGGACGCGTTTTGGAACTGCGAAAATATCCTCATCGAGGACTGCTTCATCGCGGGCGAGTACTTTGGGTGGAATTCCAAAAACGTAACGCTTAAAAATTGCAAGATAGAGAGCCTGCAGGGCTTTTGCTATATGCAAAATTTGCGCTTGCAAGACTGCGAGCTCATAAATACGACGCTAGCGTTTGAATACAGCGACGTGCATGCCGAGGTAAAAGGCGCAATCGATAGCGTCAAAAATCCGAGCAGCGGGCTAATCCGCGCGGCAAGCATCGGCGAGCTGATCCTAGATGGCTCTACAGACGCGTCTAAAATAGAGATCATTACTGAGTTAAAGGCGTAAGATGGGACTTTTTGATTTTATAAGTGGCAAGGAGAAATACGATTTCGACACCCTGCCGAATCGCCGCGGCACGAAGTCGCTTAAATGGGACGTAGGCGAGAATGAGCTTCCGATGTGGGTTGCGGATATGGACTTTGCCGTAGCGCCCGAGATCATCGAGGCTCTGCAAAAGCGGCTGAACGAGCGGGTTTTAGGCTATTCGCTTGTGGATGATGAGTGGCGCAGCGCGTATCAAGGCTGGTGGCTCGCGCGCCACGATTATGAAATCCAAAAGGAGTGGCTGATCTATGCCGGCGGCACGCTGCCCGCGATTGACTCGATCATCCGCAAGCTTACTTCGCCCGCCGAAAACGTGCTGCTGATGAGCCCCGTTTACAACTGCTTTTACTACTGCATCAAAAACGCCGCCCGCGTGCCGGTAGAAAACGAACTTGCCTACGCTAGCGGCGATTATAGCATCGATTGGGAGGATCTACAGGCCAAGCTCGCCGATCCGCAGACGACGCTTTTTATCCTTTGCAATCCGCACAATCCGGTCGGCCGCACTTTTAGCAGAGACGATCTTGCTCGTATCGGCGAGCTGTGCGAGAAGCACGGCGTGACGGTGCTTAGCGATGAGGTGCATTGCGATCTGACTGAGCCCGGCGTGCGTTACACGCCATTTGCTGCCGCGAGCGAGACGTGCGAGAAAATTTCAGCCTCCATAATCGCGCCAACCAAGGCGTTTAACATCGCAGGGCTGCAAAGCGCGGCGGTCTTTGCCGCAGATAATCGCTTGCGTCATAAAATTTCAAAGGCGCTAAATTCCGACGACATCGCCGAGCCGAATTTTTTCGGCGTCCAAGGAGCGATCGCCGCATTTACGAAGGGTGCGCCGTGGCTGGACGCGCTGCGCGAATACCTCAGCGAAAATCGCAAATTCGCGGCGGAATTTATCGCGCGCGAGCTTCCGCAGGTGCATGTCGTGCCGCAAGACGCAACCTATCTTATGTGGCTCGATGCGGGCGCTTACACGCAGGATAGCGCGGAGCTTGCGCGCTTCATCCGCGAAAAAACGGGGCTGTATCTCTCCTGCGGCGCGCAATACGGCAAGGGCGGCGAGAAATTTTTGCGCCTAAATATCGCGACCTCTAGGGCGCTGCTAAAAGAGGGGCTAGGGCGGCTGAAAGGGGCGCTAAAGATTTGCCCGCATTAAGCAAGCTGCGGCGCGGCAAGGACGAAATTTAAAATTTAAAGCGGCGGAGTAAATTTTAAAATTTACAGCAGGGCGTGAGCTTTGCGCTAAATTTAACGGCGATCAAACTTGCGGCACGCGGTTAAATTTAAACATTTGCGCGACAAATGAACCGGCGCTTAAATGCGCTAGAAAAGGCGGATTATGGATAGAAACGGCGATTTAGAGGAGCTTTACCTGCTTGAAAAACGGCGCGAAAAGCTCGCGCGCATTAGCAAGCTCGTCTCATTTTTGATAACCCTGCTGCTACTCGGACTTTACGTGTTTTTGAATACCAGGGCGGAGCCCGTCTCATTTGATACGAATTGGCTTATAGTCGTGCTTTTCATCATCTTTCCCCTCTTAAACGGACTGCTCTACCGCCTATTTTACAGCTTAAACTTTGGCAAAAACGGCGGCGCGCAGCGCGCAAATTTTGATAAATTTAGCGACTTCGACACGGTGCAAGATACGGACGCATTAGGGCAGGGTGCGGCACAAAACGGGCAAATTTTAAGTACCGATATAAACGAGGGGCGGGTATTAAAAGCCGAAGCGGGCGAGAGTAGCGGCTGCAAAGACAGCGATAGCCGCATGAGCGCTACTTGCGGAAGGTTTGAGCCTAAAGCCGCCGAAGGCGAGGGCGGGAGTGAAAAAGACGGCGCAGCCCAGTCAAAATTTAACTTTCTAGCCGATCTGCAGGGCCTGGAGGATGAGCGCGCGGCGCTGCAAAAAGCGGTGAAAAAGGCTGGTCTAATCGCCGCTGTCGTAGGGACCGGTATGGGCGCACTGGTGGCGCTCTTTTGGGGCGAAGTGCCGCCCGGCGTATTTTTCGGCATCTCCGTTTACGGCATCGTGAGCGCTCTTTTGACGGAGAGCAAAAGACGGAATTTCAGATCAAATTTTAAAAACAGGATCGTCGCGAGTATCGCAAAAAGCTTCGGGCTTAGCTACGATGAAAGCGGCGGGCTTACAGCAGATGAGTTTTTTGAAATTTACGACTGCTACATAAACGAACAATCTAGCGAGGATATGATGAGCGGGGAGGTGCAGGGCGTGCGCGTTAGCTTTAGCGACTTTTACGCCGCCGAAAAGGTGCGCACCAAAAACGGCACTCGCACCGACGTAAAATTTCAAGGAGTGCTTTTCGTCGCGGACTTTCACAAAAGGCTTAACTGTGAGGTGCGGGTGTGCCACAAAAACTCGCGAAATCTGCGCAGATACGGGCAGCGAGCGAATATGGACGACGTGAAATTTGAGGAGTTTTTCGACGTCTATACGACCGATCAGGTAGGCGCTAGATACGCTTTGACGCCGCTTTTGATGCAGCGGTTGACGGAGGTTTATCTAAGGCTGGGCTCGCAGATAAACGCGGTGCTAAGGGAGGATAAAATTTACGTGGCGATCGAGACCTGGCGCGATAATTTCGAGCCTAGAATCGACTGCTCGCTAAAGCAGGATGCCACGATAGCGCTTTACGTAGATGAGATCGGCGCGCTTGTTGACATCGTGAGCGAGCTAAATTTGAACCGCAAAATTTGGAGCGAATGAGGCGAGCAGCGGCGCGGTGGAGTATGGCAGAGGCGACTGCATACGGTTGTGACGGCGCAAGATAGACGGGACAAAGCGCGCGGGATTGTAGGCTCAGCTACACGGCACAGATGCGCCGTGTAGCTGAGCGTGGAAATGAATGCATTGCGCGGATCGTGCGTTTAGGCGGACATGTGATCGCTCCTTCGCGCGAGCCAATCGAAAGATGGAGCGCGCGTAGCAGCGTTCGTATAAGATTTTGCAAGCCGCTTTGAGCTGATAAATTTTTAAATTCCCGATCCGTTTAACGAGCGGGCGCTTGCGATTTATCATTGCTCGCACGGCAAAATTTTTACCGCACGAGCAGTTTGCATTAGAATTCTACTATCGCTTGAAATTTTATGCCGCCGCGCGCGACTTAAAATTTGCCGCGATGAGTCGCGCTAGGCTGCATTCCATCTCGGCTAAAATTTACTCCGCGGCTAAATTTACCCTGCGGAAGTAAAATTTTGCCGCTAGATCGATAAATTTAGCTAGCTTATAAAAGCGCTCGCTGCCTATGAGCTTATGGACGCCGTTTCGGTAAAGCTACGGCGCTAGCCTCGCTGCAAGGTTGCGGGGCTTAGTGAGATCGCCCGCTAAACTAGACGGCAAATCTAAAATTATAGCTTTCCGCCCTCGATTACGACATCGTCAGCCTTGATGTCGTTGCCATATACCGGCGCCAGCGTCGCGTCGTAGTCGGCGTGGAAAAATTTCTCGTCCGCGAGCTTTACGATTAGATCGTCAAGCCATTTGCGAAGCTCGTCGTTGCCCTTTTTGACCGCAGGCGCGATGACGTCCTGATCGCCTAGCGAGCGGATACCTACCTTAAAGCCAGGGTTTGACTTAGTCCATGCGAACAAAAGCGTATTATCATGCGCGATCGCATCGCCCCTGCCATCCAGCATCGCACCGAAAGTCTCGGTATTTTGGTCAAATTTTAAAAGCTTGATCTCGGGGTGATTTTTTGTGAAATACAGATCCGCGGTCGTGCCTTTGTTGATTAAAAGCGTTTTATCCTTAAGCTGTGAAACATCGGTGATATCGCCATCCTTGCTTGCGACGCCGAGGGCTACCTTCATATACGGCAGTGCGAAATCCACGACCTCCTTACGCTCCGGCGTGACGGTAAAATTTGCAAGCGTGATATCGACCTTATCCGACGCCAAAAATTCCGCGCGATTGGCGGCCTCTACGAGCACGAACTGCACCTTGCTCTCATCGCCCAAAAGCTCCTTTGCGATACGTTTTGCAAAATACACGTCATATCCCGCGTTTTTGCCCGTCTCGTCGATATAGCCAAACGGCGGCTTGTCGCCGAAAACCGCGATCCTTACTACACCGCGCTTTTTAATCCCGTCGATATAACTTTGCGGCGCGGCGGAACCTTGCGCGGAATTTGAGGAGCCTTTGCCCTCATCGTTGCAACCTGCGAAAAATAACGCACCTAAGATAAAAAGCGTGCTTAGCGTTTTTTTCATCTTTTCTCCTTTATTAAAATTTATTTTTTAAATTCGAACATATTTAGAAATTTCTTCGCGCGCTCACTCTTCGGAGCGGTAAAGAACGCCTCCGGTTCGTTAATCTCCACGATGCTTCCCTCATCCATAAAAACTATGCGATCGGCTACGGCGCGCGCAAAGCCCATCTCGTGCGTTACGATTAGCATCGTCTGCCCCTCTTTGGCGAGATTTAGCATTACGTCTAGCACCTCGCGCACGATCTCGGGATCAAGCGCCGCGGTAACCTCGTCAAAAAGCATGATCTTCGGCTTCATCACAAGGCTTCGTACGATCGCGATGCGTTGCTTCTGCCCGCCGCTAAGCTCTTTGGGGTAGGCTCGCTCTTTATTTTCTAGTCCTACGATTTTGAGCCAATGCCTGGCTAGCTCTACAGCTTGCTCGCGCGGTACGCCTTGGACTTTCACGGGACCTAGGATTATATTATGTAGCACATTTAAGTGGTCGAAGAGCTCGTAGCTTTGAAAGACCATGCCGATCTTTTGCCTGATCCTGCGCCAGTCTGTGAAATTTTGATCGATCCGCTCGCCCTCGATTATAAAATTTCCGCTTTGTACCGGCTCTAACCCGTTGATCGTGCGAAGTAGGGTGCTTTTGCCGCAGCCGCTAGGGCCTAGGATCACAACAACCTCGCCCTGCGCGACGCTAAGACTGACGTCTTTTAGCGCGTGCAGCTCGCCGTAAAATTTATTGACTTTGTCGATTTTTAAAATTTCCATCAGCTCCACCTGTTTTCTAGTTTTTTCGAAAGCGCCGAGATCGGATAGCAGATCAAAAAATATACGAAAAATATCGCTCCGTAGATGATTAGCGGCGCGTAATTGTCGCGGAAGACATTCACTTCGATGATCTGCTGGCCTACTTTGACGAGCTCGATGACGCCGATTAGCACGGCGATCGAGGTTGTTTTTATCATCCTGCTGAATAAATTTATCGTTGCGGGCACCAGGCGCCTCATCGCAAGCGGCAGGATGACATAGAGATAAATTTGAGATCTGCTAAATGCGAGCGCTTCGGCGCTTTCGAACTGATGCTTAGGGATGCTAAGCACGGCGCCTCGCACCAGATCCATCATCTCGAAAACGCCCCAGATGCTAAAGACGATGATCGAAGCCGCGATATTTGAGATGTGGATGCCAAATGCCTTACTCGCGCCGAAATATACGATGAATAGCCAAACGATGGGCGGCATGATGCGCACGATCTCTAGGCAAATTTTAAGCGGGATGTATAAGGCTCTGCGCCCAGAGGCCATTAAAATTCCAAGCACCAAGCCCAGGGCGAGCGAAACCGCGATCGAGATGAGCGCGATTTGCAGCGTGATCCCGAGCCCGCCAAGAAGTCTGATTAAATTTTCGCCGCCGAATAGTTCCATCGCTAACCCCTCATATACGCAAGGCGCTTTTCAAGCAGCGTAAGCGCTAGCGAAAGCGGCAGGATTATGATCAGATACGAAACGCTTAACATAAATAGCGCCTCGTTCGTCTTGTAATACAGCCCGATCACGTCCTTTGCGGCATAAACGAGATCGGCGAGTGCGACGATGCTAACGATCGAAGTTTCTTTGAGTAGAAATATGATGTTTGCGCTGATGGAGGGCAGGGCGATCGCAAAAGCGCGCGGCAGCACGACGTAAAACACTATCTGCACCTCGCTAAGGCCTAGGCTCATCGCGCTTTCGATCTGGGATTTTTTTATCGCCTCAAAACCGAGCCTAAAGCTCTCGCTCATATAGCTTCCGCCCAAAAATGCAAGACCTACGATCGCGCAGGTAAAGCCCGAAATTTGAACGCCTAGCTTCGGCAGGCCGTAGTATAGAAAAAATAGCTGAATTAAAAGCGGAGTGTTGCGAGATAGCTCGATATATGTGCTCACAAGCGGGCTTAATAGAGGCAATCTTTTATATTTTATTAGCGTGCAGATAAAACCGATGATGATGGATAGTAAAATCCCGTAAAATGCGAGCTTCAGCGTTAAAATTCCCGCCTTTACGAACATCGGGCTAAATTTAGCTATAAAATCAAAATCCATAAATTCTTCTTTCCGTAAAATATGCATATTATACAGATAACTGATTAAAATAGTATTAAATCAGAATTTTTTTATAAAGATTCCGAAAATTTAGGAGTTTAAAAATATATCTTATAAATATATTTAGTCCGAGCAGATACCCGGACTATAGAATTTTGACGGAATTTTACGAGTAAAAAATATACGCGTACCCCGAAACCAAAAACGCGGAGAATATCGCTAGAATTCCGCCGCTTCGTACCATTTCCGCCTGGCGAATGCGTCCCGTGCCGAAAACCAAAGCATTCGGCGGCGTCGCTACCGGCATTATGAAAGCGCAGCTTGCGCCCACACCGATTACTATAGTAAGAGTTTCTTTTGGCAGCCCCATTTGCGCTGCTACTCCCGCAAATACTGGTACTAAAAGTGCAGCAGAGGCGGTATTACTTGTAAATTCCGTAAGGCAGATGATGAAAACTGCCGTTACCAAAAGTACAATGTAAGTAGGCGCTCCACCGAAAGTGTGGGCGACTAGATCGCCAAGCACCTTAGAAGCTCCAGAATCGCCTAAAACTGCACTTAGCGTAAGTCCGCCGCCAAAAAGCAGCAATACGCCCCACTCGGTGTTTTCGGCGATGTCGTGCCATTTGGCAAGCCCTAGTATGACGATTACGACTGCCGAGCAGATGGCGACGTAAGCATCATCCACTTTAAAGCCCACAAGGGCTGAAATTTGCTTTGAAAATATCCAGCCAAGCGCTGTTAGAGCAAATACGACGATCGTAATAATGCGCTCGCGCGTCCAAGGGATATGCTCCAGATCCATCTCTATTTTATGGCTTAAATTCGGCTTGAAAATTATATAAAGCACCACAAGCATTATCGGTAGCATCACGCACATTAGCGGCAAACCTACCTTCATCCAGTCTGCGAAGCTGTAGTGCAAGGCTTGAGCCACGATTAAATTTGGCGGTGAGCCCACGAGCGTGCCCAAACCTCCGATACTTGCAGAATACGCGATGCCTAAAAGCAAAAACACGAGCGTGCCGCGATCTTTGCTCTCGTCCATGTTGGCGCAAATTCCAAGTGCGATCGGAAGCATCATCGCAGCAGTTGCGGTGTTTGAAACCCACATCGAAAGGATCGCCGTAGCAAGGCAGATTAAAATCGCAGCTACACCCAAGCGACCGCCTGCGCGGGCGATTAGCCACATCGCGATCTTTTTGTCTAGCTTTTGCATATGCAGAGCCGTTGCCAGCGCGAAGCCGCCGAAAAAGGTAAAGATCGTAGGGTTTGCAAAATTTGCAAGCGTGCTTTTGATGGTGGCAGCCGTGAAAGTGCCATCTTTAGCGAATTTACCAAGTCCGATGGCTACCGCAAGCACCGGCACCATAAGCGCGGTTACCGTGATATGCACGGCCTCTGTAAGCCACATAATCGCGATGAAAGCAAGCAGCGCAAGGCCTTTTTTGACATTGGGCTCAAACGGTAACGTGGCATATAGCGCAAAACCCACAGCAGCGGCAATCGCCATGATAATTACGCCACGCTTAGGAAACGGCACGGTGTCGGTGAGCCTGTCTAAACCCAGCTCGTCTACGTCTGAGTCTAGCGGCCCTTGTAAGCGGGAGTTGCGTAATTCCACTTTGTGTTCTTCCATAGATACTCCTTTTTTGGATTTGGCTTATGATACAAAAATGAGGCGGGAATTTTATAAATTCCAAATCAAATCGTCTTAAATTTTTAAAAGTGCAGTTACTATCGGTAACACGGCACTTATCTCGTGTGTAAATTTTAAATTATACATAAAAACGAACAACTAAATAGGCGATTTAAATTTTATCACAGATTGTTTTTAATGGTGTCCGGTGTTTAAATTTTCTAGTTGCTCACGGGGAGGCGGCGTAGAATTTCATCGAATTTCATCCAGGCAATCAAGATAAAATTTTATCCAAGGCGAGTGAGATAAAATTCCAAGTCTTGTCGCGAAATTCATCGAAATTTCAAAAAAAGGATATTATAATCAGCAAATTTTAAACGTGCTTATGAGCGAGCTTGGCGGAAGACGCTCAAAGATAGCAAGCGGTAAAATGGCAAAGCGGCGGCGGAAAGCCCGAAATTATAAATTATAAGGAGAAAATGTGAAAAACAAAATTTTAATCGCGGCGTTTGCCGCTGCGGTATGCGTGAGTTCAAGCTTTGGCGAGGGGATATTTTTAGGTATCGAGGGAGATTATTCTTTTAAATCCAGCATCACTACTAAATGGTCTGACGAGGACGATTCTGGCACGAATAAAGATAATAAGGGGCAGGCTGCGCTCGGCTTTAAAGGCGGTTACGATTTCGGTATAGCTAGGGCGTACGGCGAGTACTTGTATGATTTCAAAGCTTCGAAAACTGGCACTGACGAGGACATCATATTTAAACACGAGTGGAATAAGCATAGCTTGCTCGTAGGCGGGGATTTTACGCCTGAGATTACGAATGGCTTTAAACTCGTAGCGGGCGCATATACAGGAGTTTCATTTTTGAAATATAAAATTTATTCATATGACGAATCTGACGGAAGCAGCGATTCGCTTTCAAAGACTCTGCCTGGCTGGGTCATCGGTGCAAGGCTGGGTGGGCTATATAGCTTTGATGAGCATAACGAGATCGAGTTTGGCTACAAAGCGGACTATACGAGATACAAGGCTAGCAAACTAGATGAAGACTTAGATAAAGTATATGAAACCAACCACGGGCTATATCTAGGATATAACTTCAAATTCTAAAAATTCTAACGTGCTAGCGCAGGATGGGGCGAACGAACTCCCGCTCCATCCATTTTAAATTCCAAATAATTATTAGACGTCAAATCGCAGGATTGTTTAATCCGAAATTTGCTAGCAATTCAGATGCAATTATATGATAATCAAGGGTGCTGCCGGTACTAGACATCAAATTTTACCCGCTTGCGCGTATAAAATTTTAAAATTTTTAAAAATATCATTACACAAGCTTAATTTCCTATTTTTAGTGCTATCTGCTAAGCGCTTAAATTGATGGAATTTATGAAATTTTACTCAATCCGCTTTTTTCTAAGAATCGTTAAAATCTCAAGTTGAAAAAGCGGAATTTTATCAATGTCTCCATTTGCCACTTTAAATTTGTTTCATAATTGTTTCGGATATCTCACGACCCCTAGTTCGAGTACGACGCAGAAACGCCATTTTGCTTTATGGAAATCTCGCATTTACATCTTCGGGATTAGCACTTAAATTTTGCGGTAGAATTCTAAAACTACTGCGTCTAAGAATTTTAGAATTTTACCGTTTTAAAGCATTAAATTTTACGATTTTAAGGTTGGTCGAAAGCACAGAATTTTACCTTTATAAATTCGCGGTAAAAGCGGTAGATGCCTGTCGTGCGGATTTAGATGCCAGATTTATCCGCAAGCGCTACGCTTTTACTAAAATTTTATCTTTGTAAAAATTTTAAAATTTCAATCGCTCTTTTTAAAGTACTTCGGCGCAAACATAAATTTCTAGCCGCTTCGCTATATTTTATAGGCCCGTTCGGAGCTTTAAAATAGTAAGCCGCCGTGCTGCCTGCTATTTGCCAAAAACCCTAGCGAAAATCGCATCTACGTTTTTGGTGTAATATCCGTAGTCGAAGCACTCTTTAATCTCGCTTTCGCTTAGTTTTTCTCGTAGCTTTGTATCTGCGAGCAGATTTTGTAAAAACAAGCTATGCCCTTGCTCATCTATAGCTTTTTTGCCCTCTTGCAGATCCGCCCAGACCTTCATCGCATTGCGCTGCACGATTTTATAGGCATCTTCTCTGCTAACTCCTCGTTTAGGCAGCTCTAGCAGCACGCGCTGCGAAAACACGAGCCCACCGGTTAAATTTAGATTTCTCATCATATTTTCAGGATATACGAGCAGTTTTTCGATCAAGCTCGTCAAGCGATTTAGCATAAAATCAGCAGTTATAAAGCCGTCGGGGAGGATAAATCGCTCGACCGAGCTATGGCTGATATCGCGTTCGTGCCATAGCGCTACATCCTCCATCGCGGGTATTGCGAAGCTACGGATCATACGGCATAGTCCCGTTACGTTTTCGCTAAGCACGGGATTTCGTTTGTGCGGCATCGCAGAGCTGCCCTTTTGACCTGGGCTAAAAAATTCCTCTGCCTCATAAACCTCGGTGCGTTGATAGTGGCGGATTGCGATAGCGATCTTTTCGCAGCTGGAAGCCAGGATCGCAAGTGTGCTCATTACCTGTGCGTAGCGATCGCGCTGGATGACTTGATTGGATGCGGGAGCGGGCTTTAGCCCCAGATATTCGCACACTAGCTCTTCCAGCTTTAGTGGAGCGTGGGCGAAATTCCCCATAGCACCGCTTATTTTGCCGTAGCTGATAACGCTTTTTGCGTGTTGCAAAAGCTCTAGCGCGCGATTTATCTCATCATACCAGACCGCAAGCACGAGTCCGAAAGTGATCGGCTCGCCGTGGATACCGTGGCTGCGCCCGACCATCAGTGTCATTTTATGCTTCATGGCTTGAGATTTTATCGCGGCTTTTAAATTTTGCACATCCTCAATGATAAGCTCCATGCTTTCTTTGATTTGTAGCGCGACGGCGGTATCGATGCAATCGCTGCTAGTCATGCCGTAATGCACGAAGCGGCTCTCCTGCCCAAGGCTCTCACTCACGCTCGTTAGAAATGCAATCACGTCGTGCTTGGTGGTCTTTTCGATCTCATCTATCCGCTCGATCCTAAAGCTTGCGTTTTGTAGAATTTTATCTTTATCGCAGTCACTTATTAGACCTAGCTTATTCCACGCTTTAACCGCCGCGAGCTCGACTTTTAGCCACGCGTCGTATTTGGCTTGCAAGCTCCATTTTTCAGACATCTCTTTTCTTGCGTATCTTTCGACCATTTTAGTAGCCTTTCGGTTAGAATTTCTTGTATAATGATGGCAAAAATTATATAAAAATGGGGCTGAAAGTTTAATATGGGTTATGAGAAAAGAAGCTTGGGAAGCTTTGAGGGGCGCAAAATTTACGAAATTCTGCTTAGCCTCGGATACGATATGAAATCCGCGCAGCGCATCTGTGACAAGCATCGCGTAACCGATGCAGAGGATCAAAATTTGCATAAAAATTCCGTTGCTCGCGGAGAAATTTTTTTGATCGATTACAAATGCGAGCCGCGCGGACTGAAGCCGATCTTTGAGTGCGATGCGTTTGCGGCATTTGACAAGCCGAGTGGAATTTTAAGCCATCCGAGCGGGCGCAACTCGCCTTATAATATGTATGACGAGATCTGGTCGCTATACGGGCAGGACGCGTGCGTGGCGCATAGGCTTGATTTAGAAACCAGCGGAATTCTTATCGTCGCCAAGGATAAAGACGCGGCGCGCGAGCTCAAAGAGTGCTTCGAACAGCGTAGGGTGATGAAAAGCTATCTAGCGCTCGTGCGAGGTGATTTGAGAGAGGGCTTGCGAGGTGATTTGCAAAGTGCTGCTTGCAATGGTGAGATAGAGAATTGCTATGCGCTAGGCTTTGATGAAATTTGCGGATCAAAATTTGCGGGCGATGCTGTGGTTTTACCAGATAACGTATCGGATCTGCGCGATATGCGAGCTTTAAAAGGAGCGGGCGATAAATTTGGATTTAATACCTTATCCAATGGTGCGAGTAGGGGATTATGGCGCAGCGCTCTATCTGACGACGCGCAGGTTAAATTTAAATCTGGCGCTCCTACTGGCGATGTTGGCAGCAGATTTGAATTTGATGACTTATCCTGCGGCGTGAGTGATAAGCTTAAACCCGCTATCGCGATGAGTAGCGCGGATAGCGGACATAAACCTTGCGCCTTACCTGCGGCTAAATCTTTGCCGGCTACTTCTACGGGCTACGTAAATTTGAAAAAATTCGAGCCTACAAAATACGCAAAATTTAGCGAAAAACTGAAATTTTTAAAGGATTTTGAGGGATTTGTGATCGATGCTCCGATCGCCCCTAGCGACGAGTTTGCCGATCTTAAAATTCGTATGAAAATATCGCGCGACGGCAAGGAGGCGATCACGCTGATACGCCCGCTGCGATATTTTGAGGACATGGACGCTAGCCTGATTGAGTGCTATCCGCTGACGGGTAGGCAGCATCAGATCAGGCTGCATCTATTTGCCACGGGCGCGCCGATACTGGGAGAGCCGCTGTATGGGCTTTTGCGCGAGCAAGCGGAGTGGATATTGGATAAAAAGATGGATGAGACGGAGCGGATCAGAACGACAGGGGCGCCGAGATTGTTGCTGCACGCGAATGCGATTTGCTTTGAACTGAGCGGTGAACGATACGAGATAAAAAGCGAATTCGATGCCGCAAGAGAGTTTTATAATCTTGCGAAAATCGGTAAAATTTAGACAACTCAATAAAATCTGGATGCTTTGGCGGATCAGATAAATTTTTAAGATAAGAATTTATTTTGTGCGCGTATTTAGAAGCTTGGTGTGTATAAAATTTCTTGGAATTTTTGTGTAGCTTTTAATGAGATTTGTTAAAAGGTCAAATATAGCGTGCGTTATAAATCAAATAAGTCAAATCTAATTATATTTGCTAAAGCGCAAGGCGGAAGGTAGAATAATAAATTTTACTACAATGATAAGGCGCCTAGACGTACATTTATTGTAAGCACGTTTTGTTTTTAAATTTTATTAGTTTTTTACGCCTTACGATATGCCATAAAATTTTAAAATTTTAGCAATTACTTGCTTTGCCGCAATCTATAGTGCTAGGACAAATTTCTTTTATGCGGCGCGTTAACCTAATCATTCTGATAAGTCTTTTATTTTGGTTTAAATTCTTGATTTTATTGAGTGGCCTTTTAGAACTTTGAAAAATTCTGCTTTAAAATCTCTTCTAATAAAATTAGAATTTAGGAAAATAATTTTTGGCTGCTATCGCACGCGGCTAAATTTATATAAACGCGGATCCGATTGCCATAAAGCATGTAGCTAAATGTGTATTTATGCTCTATAATCGTCATAATTTCGCAACTTACGCGAAGTTTCAAATAAACAATTTTAAACTAAATTCAAATAGCCATAAGCGCTACTTCCGCTTCGCCGATATTTATGACCTTGCCTTTGTGCGCCATCAAGCCTAGGCCGTGCCCCATATCCCACGAGCAGCTAAACTCAAAGCCGATTTTGCGTCGTCTAGGATATAGATATTTTACAGCTCCAATAGTTCGCTAAGCTCCTGTGGCGTGCTGATGCCTGGCATGAAATCGCTTTTCGTTTCGCTCGGATAGTCGTAGATCTCCTGCCATTTTGGGTAATTTTTTAAAATTTCAGCTAAGATGCCCGTTAAAATTTCTTCCTGATTTTGCTTTAGAAACTCTAGTGCGTCCGATTGCGCCTGGCTCGGCTCGTCCGTCTCCTCGCCGTCTTCATCTAAAAAGGTACAGCGAAACTCACCCTCTTGCTATAAAGCTTTACCGAAATACTCCAGTCGCAGCGGGAAACCAAAGTCATCGTATTCCTCATCTTCAAATTTAGGCAAAATTTTAGGCTCCGCAAAATGCGCATTAAAAAACTCCGCGACCTTTGGGCTGCGGGTGAAAAGATACTCCTCATTCGCTTCGTAGCTTTTGCGCAAAAATTTAAGCGCCTCCTGCTCTGCGCCGCACTCCAAGCAGCATTCGCCCTTGTAATAATCGCTTACGTAGGGCGGATTTTCATTACTTCTGGCGTACTTGTCCATCTCGCCTAGCCAGCGCAGCATATTTGGGGCGTCGCGCCCATTTGTACTCATTTACCATGCGCGCTGCGTAGATGTATGAGGCGTAGATGCGGTATTTCTCATCGTCCGCCTCCGCTCATTTTTCCTCGATAAAGCGGATAATTTCCGCCTTTGTAATCTAGGATTTTTTAAGCAGCGATCTGTCTAAGAAGATGCTGTTCTCATCCATTATCTTTTGCGCATCCATTGCTACTCCGTTATAAATTTTTTACCGATCTGCCTTATGACCTGAAAATAATCCTCGAATTTTTTCTCTACTTGTTCGAAATTTTATCAGTGCTGATACCACTTTGAGCCAAAATTTTACCTTGCTCGTTTCTTTGCTTGAGCTGTCCGCACGCTGCACTGATATCTAGCCCTTTGCTCTGGCGGATCGTGCAAGTAATGCCGTGCGCGCATAGATAGTCTTGAAATTTCACCATATTTTCGGGGCTTGGTCTGCCAAAGCTCGAGCCTTCGTGCGGATTAAAATAGATCAGATTTACTTTTGCGCGGATGCCGTGCAGAAGCTTCACTAGCGTTTTAGCATCGCTTAGGCGATCGTTTACGCCATCGATCATTAGGTATTCAAACATCACGCGCTTTCGCAGATCGATTGGGAACTCGCGCACCGCTTGCATGATCGATGCAATATTGTAGGCGCGATTTATTGGCATTAGTTTTTCACGCAGTTCGTCATCCACTGCATGCAGCGAGATCGCGAGTAGCACGCCAAGATCCATTTCGCCAAGCTTTTTTATCTGCGTAGAAAGTCCGCTAGTGCTTATCGTTTGGCGACGTGGTGCTATGGCGAGTCCGTCATTTTCTTTTAAAATTTGCACGGCTTTGGCAACGTTGTCTAGGTTATTAAGCGGTTCGCCCATCCCCATATATACGACATTGACGCGGCGCTCGTACGGGATCGCGTTCATTTTCTTGATGAGCCAAATTTGAGCCACGATCTCGCCTGGAGTTAAATTCCGTACGAAACCACCTTTTGCTGTCAAGCAGAAGCTACAGCCAATTTTGCAACCCACTTGCGAACTTACGCAGATTGAGTAGCGTGCGTGTCTTATGATTTTTTCGTTTTCATCTCGCAGCTCATCCTTCATCGGCAGCAGAACACTTTCGATCGTCTTGCCGTCTTTGAGAGCGAAAAGATATTTGATACTGCCATCGCTACTTGTTTCGGATCTGATACATTTAAGCGGGTCAAAATAAAAATTTTGAGCTAAACTCTGACGGATCTCTTTTGGTAGATTTAGCATTTGTGCAAAGTCGTCCACGTTCTTTTTGTAAATCCATTCGTAAATTTGCTTGGCTCTAAATTTTGGTTCGACGAAATTTTCAAGCTCTTTTATCGTAAAATTAAAGATATTTTTCAAATTAATGCCTTAGTTTTTAGATATTTAGTTAAATTTTCTTTTGCGGCGGCGTGATTTCTTAAAAAATCTACGTGAGCATTTGAATCACAAAAATTCGTCGCACAAAAAATTCCGTAAGCGGGAATTTGAAATTTTTGTGCTACCTTAAGAACCGCAAAAAATTCCATATTCTCTAAAAAATAACCTCGCTCAAAAAATTTTAGCGCAGATTTTTTATCAGTCGTGATAAAATTTGAGCTATTAGTTATTGTTTCATATGAAACATTAGCAGAATTCCTAGCTAGAATTTCATAGTTAATTGGAGAGTATGAAAGTTCATAAAGCATCGATATCTCACAGTTTGCGGCCGATCTGCTTTCATAAATTTTTAGAATTTCACCTTCTTTATATAGCCCTGCAGAACCCACGAAAATGATCTCGCTCGGCAATGCATTTAAAATTTTATCGGGATTTTGAGATAAATTCGCCTTTCTCGAGGCGGACGGATTTGCTAAATTTAGCTCATTGTCCGCTTGCGAGTGCGTCGCAAAAGGCGCCAGAGCCGCTAAATCCGCCGCCCGCTCATCCGCAAAATCGCGCTCATATTTAGCGTAAAAGCCTGCCATAGCGCGCTTTTGCAAAAATGCCGTCAGATTTATGCTCATATCGATTAGCCCCACGCCCATAGGTAGCGCGAATGGAAATACTTCGTTTCGTCCCGCCGAGATTATCATTTGCGTATCGCACCTTTGTTATTTTTATCTAATCATAGCCAAATATCAATAAATTTAAGGCTAAATTTTAAAATTCGGCGCGGTAAAATAGCAAATAAATTAAAAATAAATTTAAGCAAATTCTCAGGGGGGGGGAGGGGTATTATTGAGACTAAAATTTAAATAAGGAGAGCGTATGGATAAATATGAAAAATTTGTGTTGTCGTTCTTTACGAGAATATTATCGAGTGCTTTGACTACGTTATTTATAAATGGGATTGGTGCCAATACTTTGAGTTCTTTGGTATTGATCGTTTTAAGCGCTATCTCTATTTTTGGCATTTCTTGTATATTTTTTGTAACCAATAAAAGAGAAGAAAGAGAAAAACAAGAGCAAGAAATTAAAAATGAGCAAAAGCACAAACATACTATATTTTATTACTATGAAATTTAAATTTTTAAAGGAGAAAAAATGAAAAAAATTATTTTAAGTTTAGTCGCTTTTGTGTCTTTAGTGTTTGCAGATACCGATTATAATTTTGCTACAGAACTCGAAAAAAAATGCACAAGTATCGGCACAACAAATGAATGCTATGGTGCTGGATTAATATATCACTACGGTGCAGAGGGAGTAAAATTGAATTATGATAAGGCCCTAAAATTCTTTAAAAAAGCATGCGAAGCAAAAGAAGATAGTAAGGAGAAATTTAGTAGTTGCTTTCAGTTGGGACTCATGTATGAAAATGGACGCGGAACGAAACAAAACTACAAAAAAGCGATGGAACTATATACAAAAGCATGCAATGAATATAAAAATGACGGCGATTGCTTTGGGCTTGCTTATGCGTATGAATATGGGATTGGCGTAAAACAAGATAAAGTAAAAGCCGCTGCAGTATATAGAAAAATTTGTGATGCCGATAACGTTTTTTCTGCTTGCTATAACTTCGCCTTGTATAATGAAAACTACGGCGATAAGCAAAAAGCCATGATATATTATAAAAAAACATGCGATATAGGCAGATATGATTACGGCGTGCAAAATCATTCTGAAGCTAAGGAGTTTTGGCAAAGGGCTTGCAATATGTATGAAATTTTAAAATAAAATTTAACTATTTAGCCGCTTCGGCAGCTAAATTTCGGCTATATAATTTAAATTTGGCTGGAATTCTACAACCTCACCTCGATGCCTTGCCGCCTTAAATATTCTTTTAGCGCCTTGATTTCGATTTCTCTGAAGTGAAAAATCGACGCTGCCAAGCATGCGTCCGCGCCCGCTAAAAATGCGTCTTTGAAGTGCTCCATTTTACCCGCACCGCCGCTTGCGATCACAGGGATATCAAGCGCGCTAAAAATCCGCGTCAAATTTAGCTCAAAGCCGTTTTTAACGCCGTCGCAGTCCATCGACGTGAGCAAAATTTCGCCCGCACCGCGCTCCTGCGCCTCTTTCGCCCAAGCAAGCGCATCCCTGCCGGTATCCAGCCTACCGCCGTTTATAAACACACTATAGCCGCAAGGCTCGCCGTTCCCAGTTAAAATTTCATCCTGCGGAGCGCGTAAAATTTTGCCAAAATTTCGAGTCTCACTGCCTAAATTTGTGTCTGGATTTCGCATGTCGCCGTGTAAATTTCCGTTTGAATTCCTCGCCGCGCCATATAAATTACCGCGCGAAATTTCACTAGAATTTCGTTTTGCGTCGATCGCGATCACGACGCACTGCGAGCCGAATTTATTTGCCGCTTCGTCTATCAAATTTGGATTTTTTATCGCGGCAGAGTTGAGGCTGATCTTGTCGCAGCCGACGTTTAGCAGGCGCGAGATATCATCGATTGTGCGTATGCCGCCACCCACGGTCAGCGGGATAAAAAGCTCGCGCGCGACACGTTCTACGACATCCACGATCGTATCGCGCCCCAGATGCGACGCCGTGATGTCAAGGAAGCACAGCTCGTCCGCGCCCTCCTCGTTGTAGCGTTTGGCTATCTCGACTGGATCGCCAGCATCCACGAGACCTACGAAATTTACGCCCTTTACCACGCGTCCGTCTTTGACGTCTAGGCACGGGATTATGCGTTTTGCAAATCTATTCAAAGCAGCTCTTTAAAATAAAATTTTTTATGATTTTAGCCAAATTTTACTTAACATAATGACTTTATAAGTAAAATTTGGCTAGACTCTCGCGATGATTAGGGCGAAAAAAGAGTTCGGGCAAAATTTTTTAAAAGACGAAGCCGTTTTAAGCAAGATCATCCAAGCGATTCCCGAGAACATGCAAAATGTCGTTGAAATCGGGGCTGGCTTAGGTGATTTAACTCGCAAGCTTTTGGAATTTTACAAATTAAAAAGTTTCGAGATAGATGAAGATTTATATCAAATTTTAAGCGCTAAATTTGCGCAGCAGATCGCTAGCGGCGAGCTTGAGCTCGTTTTGGGCGATGCTTTGCGGATTTGGCAGGAGCGGGGTCTTGAGCGCGGCGAATATTTTTTGGTCGCAAATTTGCCCTATTACGTCGCTACAAAGATGATTTTGCAGGCGATCGACGATGAGCTATGCGGCGGATTTTTGGTGATGATCCAAAAGGAGGTCGCTTTAAAATTCTGCGCCAAAGCGGGACAGGGCGATTTTAGCGCCCTTTCGATTCTGGCCGATTTTGCGGGCGGCTGCGAGCTTTTGTTTGATGTTGAGCCCAGCTGCTTCGAGCCTGCGCCGAAGGTGACCTCATCGGTAATCAGGCTCGTAAAAGGCAAAAATTTTAAGCCCGGCGTCGAGATAAACGCAGACGACCTTGGCGTAAAAAGTTGTGCCCGCTTCCAAAATCTCGATGAATACGAGAAATTTAAAAGCTTTTTGCGCGTATCTTTCAGCGCGCCGCGAAAGACGCTTATTAAAAATTTAAGCGCAAAATTTGATAGAGGCTTAGCCGAAGAGATCTTTTTAAATTTGAAAATTCCGCCTACAGTTCGGGCGCACGAGTTAAATTCCACCCTTTTTTTAGAAATTTTTAAAAATTTAAAGGTAAAAGATGGAAGAAAACAGAAATGAAAACGGCGTCGAACGACTCAAAAAAAGCAACCGCTATAAAAAACGCAAGGAAAATCTAAAAAAATCTATCGCAAGCGAAGGCTCTGCGGGCGGTGGAGAATTCGGTGGCGAGCATGAAAACGGCTCTCGCAAAAACAAAGGCGCGAAAAACGGGCAAAATTCCGCTCGTTCAAAGGGTTCAAAAAACGGCTCCCGCAACGGATCAAATTCTTCGGGCGGTTCCTCAAACGCCGTGCATTCAAACGGCGCGAATGGTGCGCATTTCGGCGGCGCATACCCAAAAAACAACGAAAACGGCGCGGGCGGTTCAAATTTAAACCGCGACGGTCGTGCAAAATCAAATAGCAGCAGCGCAAAAGGCGCAAATCCTAGCGCCGCAAACGATGCAAGCTCCGCAGACGCTCAGAAAAAGAAAAAGCATAAAAAGCGCTCAAATATGCCAAAAAGTCTTACTGGCAACGAGCCGTGGCAAAAGGCAATGGACGATGCGATCGCGCAAAACAAGCTGATCCACGATGAGCGCCTGCATCCGCTTAAAGACGCTAATCGCAGCGATGAGACGGTGCGTATCACGCCGCTTGGCGGACTGGGCGAGATCGGCGCGAATATGACCGTTTTTGAGACCAATACGAGTGCGATCATCGTCGATGTGGGCATGAGCTTTCCAGAGGAGAGTATGCTTGGCGTGGACATTTTAATCCCCGACTTCGATTATGTTCGCAAGATAAAAAACAAGATCAAAGGCATCATTATCACCCACGCGCATGAGGATCATATCGGCGCGATGCCATATTTTTTCAAAGAATTTCAATTCCCGATCTACGCTACACCGCTTCCTTTAGGGATGATAAGCAATAAATTTGAAGAGCATGGCCTAAAAGCCGAGCGTAGCTACTTCCGCCCCGTGCAGAAGCGCCAGCTCTATCAGATCGGCGATTTTGAGGTCGAGTTTATCCACATAACGCACTCGATTATCGATGCAAGCGCGCTTGCGATCACGACGAAGGCGGGCACGATCATCCATACGGGCGATTTTAAGATCGACCACACGCCGATCGACGGCTATCCGACCGATCTGAACCGCCTGGCGTATTACGGCGATCGCGGAGTTATGCTTTTGATGAGCGATAGCACAAACTCGCACAAAGAGGGGATCACAAAGTCCGAAAGCTCGGTAGGCAAGACCTTTGATACGATATTCTCAAGCTGTAAGGGGCGAGTGATAATGAGTACCTTCAGCTCAAACATCCACCGCGTCTATCAGGCTATAGAGCGCGGCGTAAAATACGGCCGCAAGGTCTGCGTCATCGGACGAAGCATGGAGCGAAATTTATTTACCGCGATGGAGCTCGGCTATGTAAATTTAGACAAAAAAATCTTCGTCGATGCCGATCAGGTCTCCAAATACCCTGATAATGAGGTTTTGATCGTAACTACTGGCTCGCAGGGAGAGACGATGAGCGCGCTGTACCGCATGGCGACGGACGAGCACAAATACATTAAGATCAAATCCACCGATCAGGTAATCATCAGCGCCAAGGCGATCCCCGGCAACGAAAGCAGCGTCTCGACCGTGCTTAATTACCTGCTAAAAAGCGGCGCAAAGGTCGCGTATCAGGACTTCAGCGAGATACACGTAAGCGGGCACGCCTCGATCGAGGAGCAAAAGCTCATGCTGCGCCTGATAAAGCCGAAATTTTTCTTACCCGTGCACGGCGAGTACAACCACATCGTAAAGCACAAAGAAACTGCGATGGAGTGCGGCATCGAGGAGAAAAATATCTATCTGATGAACGATGGCGATCAGATGGAGGTTTGCGAAAAATATCTAAAGCGCGTCAAGACGGTCAAGACGGGCAAAGTCTTTATCGACAATCAGATCAACAAGCAGATCTCCGACGAGATCGTCAAACACCGCCAAAATTTAGCCGATGCGGGCGTCGCGGTCATCATCGCGCAGATCGACAAAAACGAAAAGAGGCTCATTCAGACGCGCGTCATCACCTACGGGCTCGTCGCCGATAATCAAACGGCGCACTTTACCAAGGAGATGCAGGGCATCATCGAGCAGTTTTTAGCAAATTTAAAAGATGAAATTTTGCTCGATCACTGGGCACTGGAGGGTAAGATCCGCCAGGCCGTGCGAAAGCATATCTTTAGAAAGATCAAAAAATATCCGACCATTGTGCCGGTGATTTATTTGATGTAAGCGCGGCTAAATTTATCTCGCAAGGAGGCTTTTATCTTGCGGCGGACGAGTGAAATTTTATGGCGCGGATGAGCTATTGGGTGTAAAATTTTGCAATGTGTGCTGGTTTTATGGCGTGAAATTTTAAAGTGAAGAGTAAAATTTCGGCGTAAAGTAAAATTTAAAGAGCGTCTAGCAAGCCCGCGGCGGGCGGGCAGGACGGCGCGCGATTTTGTAGATTAGTATTTTATGGCGTAAATTTTAAAGGCGTGAAATTTTAGCTAGCACAAATTTAGGCACGGCGTAAAGAGGCGCAAAATGAAGGCAAATTTTAAAAAGAAGGTTTAATGAGTGAAATTTTAGATACGGCACGAGAGGTGCTGAGGCTCGAAGGAGCGGAGCTTTTGCGGCACGCGGATCTTATCGGCGGCGAAATTGAGCGAGCCGTAAACTTGATCCTAGCTTGCAAGGGCAAGGTAATCGTCACCGGCGTGGGCAAGAGCGGTCACATAGGCGTTAAGATCGCTGCGACGCTTGCTAGTACCGGTACGCCGTCGTTTTTCGTCCACCCTACCGAGGCGCTGCACGGCGATCTGGGTATGATCGGCAAGGATGATATGGTGCTTGCGGTCAGTTTTAGCGGCGAGAGCGAGGAGCTGGTTAGAATTCTACCTCACCTCAAACGCTTCGGCGTGAAGATCATCGCGATGGCGCGCGATAAAAACAGCTCGCTCGGCAAGGTTAGCGATGAGTTTATAAGCCTTGGTATCGTCAAAGAGGCCTGCCCGCTAGGTGCCGCACCGACGGTTTCTACGACGCTAACACTTGCGTTAGGCGACGCGTTAGCGATCTGTTTGATGAGGCAGCGCAAATTCGGCAAGGAGGATTTCGCAAATTTCCACCCGGGCGGCAGCCTCGGCAAGCGACTTTTCGTTAAAGTAAAAGATGTGATGCAAAGTAAAAATTTACCGGTCGCAAGCCGTGACGCCAGCCTAAAACAAGCTATCGACGTTATGACTCACGGAAAGCTCGGCACCGTCTTGTTAGTGAATGAAAAGGGCGTGCTCGAGGCGATTTTAAGCGACGGCGATCTACGCCGCGCGCTTATGCGAGAGGATTTTGACATCAATGACGGCGCGCTGAAATATGCCACCAAAAATCCTAAAATGTTGGACGATAAAAATATGCTCGCAATAGATGCGCTAAATTTGATCGAGCAGTTTAAAATTCAAGTCCTGCCCGTGGTCGAAAACGGCGTGCCCGCGGGGATCTTGCATATCCATGATCTAACGAGTCTGGGGCTAAAATAATGCAAAAGATGCGTCTAAATAAATTTATCTCTCATAACACCGCCTACTCACGCCGCGAGGCGGACGAGCTGATCAAGCAAGGCAAGGTTAGCATTAACGGCCGCGTCGTTAGCGATTTTATAGAGGTTAGCGGCGAGGAGAAGATCCGCATCGGCTCGCGCCTTATCAAGCCCAAAACGGAATTTACGATGATCGTTTATAACAAACCGAAAGGTGAGTTAGTTACTAAAAAGGACGATCGCGGCAGGCGGACGATTTACGATAGCTTGCCGGAGGGATTTAGTAGATTTGTTAGCGTAGGGCGTTTGGATTTTGCAAGCGAAGGGCTTTTGCTGCTGACCGATGCGCCCGCGATCGCTACGGCGCTGATGAACAGCGACATTGAGCGAGAGTACTATCTAAAGGTAAAAGGCGAGGTAGGGGACGAGGTCGTAACGGCGATTCGCGAGGGCTTTTTCGCCGCAGACGCGAGCAAGGGCGCGCACGCCAAAAGCAAGATCAAATCTATGGAATTTAAACCCTTTTTGGGCTACCGCATTATGCCTAGCAGCGGCGGTTATACGAAGATAAAGGCGATCATTAACGAGGGGCAAAACCGCGAGCTGCGTAGATTTTTCGGCTATTTCGATCTGGATGTCGTGGAGCTTAAGCGCACGGCATTCGGTAGAATGACGCTTGGGATGTTAAAACCCGGCAAATGGCGCTATTTCGATCAGAGCGAATATGAAGATCTGCGCGATTTTTTGAAAGAAAACAAAATCCGCTATTAAATTTAAGGAGGCGAAATGAGTTCAAAAACAAACGCCGCGCGCGTACTGGATAGCTTGGAAATTCCCTACGAGATCAAAGAATATGCGGTTGATCCTTTAAATTTAGACGCGGTACACGTGGCAAACAGCGTGAACGAGCCGATCGAGCAGGTTTATAAAACGATAGTTTGCACGGCGGATCACGAATATGTCGTAGCCTGCCTGCAAGGCGATCTAAATCTGGATCTCAAGGCGCTCGCGTACATCTGCGGTGCGAAGCGTTGCGAGCTGATGGATTTGAAGGATTTGCAAAAGGTCACGGGCTACGTCAGGGGCGGCTGCTCGCCGCTTGGGATGAAAAAGCACTTCCGCACCTTCATCGATGAAAAGGCACTAACGCAGGAGAAAATTTACGTTAGCGCGGGCGTGCGCGGAAAACAGATTGCTCTCGCGCCGAAGGACCTTGCAGTCGCAACCGAAGCGCAAATTTGCAAAATAACGCATGACTAACGCTGCATATATCGCCACCGCTTCCGTAAGTAACGCTGGCGGCAAGCTGACCAAAATTTGCACTGCGAAATTTTGACTTTTAAAATTTGGCGTTGCACTGTTTGTTAAAACGAGCTCCTGCGCAGCAAGAAAATACAAATCAAATAAATTCGTAAAATTTATTGTTAAAATTCTAAGTATCGCACGCCGCAAAATATCTCAAGCGAGGTGACTAGCACGCGGGGGTGCGAAGCAAACCCTTTAAAGCGCATATATTTTGCGCGTGATCTGTTTTGTTCGCTATAAATTTAGCCTTTCGGCGCTCGCATTATTTGCGATAAAATTTTAAAATTTCATCGCAAATTTTATACGCCTCGCGCCTATTTTTTGAAAAGCTCAGAGACGTTCGGGGCTTGCTTTTCTTGCTCGCTGGCGGCGAAAAATTCTGCCTTGGCGAAGTTGAAAACGCTAGCGATGATATTGGTAGGAAACATCTCGCAGGCGTTGTTATAAACCGTAACGGCGCCGTTATAAGCGCGGCGTGCGGCGCTGATCTGCTCCTCGCACTCGCCTAACGCGTTTTGTAGCTTGGCAAACGATTCGTTAGCCTTGAGGTTCGGATACGCCTCTACCGCAATGCGGATCTGCCCCAAAAGAGCCGAAATTTCGCTATTTAGTTTAAATTTATCCGCATTAGAAGCCGCGTTGATCGCTTGCGAGCGAAGTTCGCTAACGCGAGTTAGCACGGAGTTTTCGTGGCTCATATATTCGCGCGTGGCGCTAACTAAATTTGGGATGAGGTCGTAGCGCTTTTTAAGCTGCGTATCAACGGTAGAGGCGATATTTCGCACCTGGTTACGCTTAGCGATGAACGAGTTATAAACGCCCACTAACGCCAAAACTAACAAAACTATGACGACTAATAAAATCAAAGCCGCATTCATTTTCTCTCCTTTTAAAGTGTTTCAATTAAAAATAAGAATATTTAGCTATACTTGCCATTTCTTTTCGCGTGTCAAGGTAGCTCAGCTGGTTAGAGCGCTGGTCTCATAAGCCGGAGGTCGAGAGTTCAAGTCTCTCTCTTGACACCATCTTTAATTCCTTTAAGAGCCGCAACGGCGCCCCAAAAAGTTCGAGATTATATCTTACTTATACTTGAAAAATAATGAAAATTAGTAAAAGCATAAAATTTACCTTCGGGCAAATGTGAGTTTTTTTGAATTTGTTGCTCCGTCTCTAAAAGATAAATTTATGCAAAGTATCTTTACCTACGAGCCTTTAAGATATTTTGGCAAAAATTTTTTATTCGAGTCTCTTTCGCGTTTTCACATCGGTAATCCGTATCAGCATAACCTATCATATTCCGCGCAAATTCACACTATTTAGCTAAATTTTTTGATATAATCTCTCGCTTTAAAAGCTAAAATTCAAAGGAAAAACATGAAATTTATTTCTCACAAAATTTTAAAAAGCGCGGTTTTGCTGGCGGCATTGGGATCTTTCGCGACTTGCTGCGCCGAGACGCAGCAACCTAGCGGCTACGCGATAAGCGGCGCGTCGCTATCAGCGATAGAGGAGGACAATAGAGCGAAAGAAAATTATCTAGTCATCGACGTCAGAAGCGCAGATGAGTACGCCGCAGGACACATAAAACACGCGATCAACATCCCGCTTGGAGAGCTTGAAAGCAGGCTGGATGAGATAAACGCCTACAAGGATAAAAACGTCGTGCTTTATTGCAATACCGGCAACCGCAGTGGAAAGGCGCTTGATCTGCTTAAACAAAAAGGCTTCAGTGTGCTTATGAATGCGCCCGGCGTGAAGCAGTACGACTATGAGCTGTATAAGGTCGGCAGCATAAACGCGGAGGGGTTTTTGAAAATAGCAAATGAGCCGAACGTGCTGATCATCGACGCTAGGCAGAAGCAAGACTACGACGCGGGGCATATGAAAGGCGCGATAAATATCCCATACGGCGAGCCTTTAGAAAACTACAAGGACGTGCTTGAGGCCAATAAAGACAAAAAGATAATCACGCACTGCTACAGCGGCAACCGCAGCGCCAAACTTGCCAAAGCCTTAAACGAGCGAGGCTACAACGTCACAAATCTACTCGACGGCACGAAAGAGTATAGCTACGAGCTGGTGAAATAGAATTTTATGATTTATTTCGCAGCATGAAATGTAAAATTTAACTTCGTGCGTGGCGCGTAAATTTAGGTGCCGCAAGCTCGCGAGCTTTTTGATAGAACTTTCGTGCCGTATTTGGCGATGCTTTATCGCGAGCAAAATTCTGCACCAAAATTCTATGCGCAGAATTTTACTTTGGAATGCCAATCTTGGAATTTTGCGGTGCAAAATTCCAAGCGGCGGAATTTCTTCAAGATATTTCAAATGTCATTAAATTTTACTATTTGGCATGCACAAACACTACCCAAAATATGGCAATAAGCTTTAGTTGGAATTTGAGCTGCGAATTCTTGATTAAATTTATTCGGATTAATAAAAATAAATCCCGCAAAATGATAAAATACTACTTTGAGTAAATTTGAAACGGTATTTTACGGGAGGGATCATGAAATTTAAAGATTTTAAAGCTGCAAACTGCGCTAACTACGACTTTTTCACCGCCGAAGAGCTAAGCTATAAAGAATTTATCAGGCTTAGTTTCGGCGAGTTCGCCCGCAAAAATCCAAACTCGAGCTGGACACTTAGCATCGACGACAGGAGCTTTGATTCGTTTCCGAATTTTACTCAAAAGCATCCAATTTGCTTATCTGATCTAAATTTTAAAGATAGCATCTTTCAGTTTAGGATCTGCTCCGAAAACAGCGTCCAAAGCCTAGGACACCGCATTTTCACCTGCCTAGACGGCGTCCATAAAGACTTCGTCGCAAGCGAGATCAAGCAAACCGACGAAGTGATGATGAAGCTAAAGACGGGCGTTTTGAAGGACTTTACCTGCGTCTCGAAGTGCGGCTGGTGGATAACCGATATCTGGCGCGATATGTATCCGGTAACGGATGAGAGCGAGAGCGAAAATTTCGTCGCGAATATGCTTGATAGCGAGTTTTCGGCGCAAATGCGGCTCATAAACGAGCGGCTTTTGAGCGCGCAAAATAGCGGAGAGCTTGACGGGCTCATCGCCGAGCTAAGGACGCAGGAGTAAATTTTTAAAATTTGCCCATATTTTGTCCTTGCTGCGGCGGGCGTACTCCCATATTTTACGGATAGATTTTAAAATTTACCGACTTAAATTTACCCCAGCTTGCCGTTTGTCGCACAGCTATTTACGGGATACGGCGTGAGTCCATAGTCTGCGGATTCGACATTCCAAAAGTCTAAATTCGCGCTACGCGAAACGATATACTCAAAGCCCTTTTGATTTAGTTCGATCAAAATTTCAAATTCCTCGCCGTTTTTGCAGACGATGCTTTCGAAAAAGTGCGAAAAGCAGGCGATCTTCGCGTTTTCTTTCTGCATCGATTGATTTAGCATGAGCTCCATGTTGCTTAGAATTTTAAACACAGTCTGGCTCGTCTCAAACCTACCGAAGCGCGCGTAATACTTTGCTAAATTTTGCTCATTTAGCGTAACGGATTTGGTACAGTTTTGCGTTATCTGCTCGTATATCACGCCGAAAAGCTCAATCGACGCATTTTGATTATCTATCGCCTTGTTCTCGTGGTTTTCGATGACGACAAAGCCGTCTTTTATGCAAAATTTCTCGTTTTTATAGTAAAAGCTCACTCTCGCGATCTCTTGCTCGAAGCGCTTTTTATAAGTAAAAGGCAGATACGTTGTAACGCCCATTTTATCGATGATCGCAGAGCTTTTGACGCCGCCGTCCAGCTCGTGCTGTATGAAGTAGCGGATGAAGCTGCCCTGTTCGATATCAAAGCTATTTAAATACTCGATCTTATCCAGATACGCGCAGCGGTAAAGTCGCACGAACTCGGAATTTAGCAAGATATTTATCTCATCGGGGATATCGCCGTATTTTTCGGTCACGGGTGCGTCGATGCGCTCGATAATATTCATCTGTTTTTCGACTTTGTCTTTTACGAAAATAGTGATTTTGACCTGCTGCATCTCATAAAAGCGCTTTATCGTCTCGGTCGCGCTTTTGGTGATGTCGGTCTTAAATTTTTTCGCGAGCTCCGATTTTTTAAGTGTCAGCGAAAAATCGCCGTTTTTTAGCTTGTTCTGCGAATACAGAAGATAAAGCAGCTCCTCATAAATCATCAAATGCGAGTAGGTCAAAAATGTATTATCCACGACTATGACATAATAACAGCGCGTTACGGAGTATCTTTTGTTGTCCCTTAAAAAGTCGTTGTAAATTTTTAGCTTGCTCGCATTTTTCGATACCTTAAATACGTCGTAAGATTCTAAAAATATATTTTCCATATTTCGCCTTAGGTTAAAATTTTGTTGAAATATTACACAATATTTGTTTAAGTTGTTTTAAATTTTATCTTAAGGATAAAAAATATTAGCGAGTAAAATAATTTGTAAAATTTTAATTATATCTTTAATATTCACTTAAATATAATAAAATAATTTATAAAAATAGATTTTTTGTAGGAAAATTTTATACAAAAAAATTTAATATGAACGAAAAAATCTATTTTTTAAACTATAATTAATAAATAAAATTATATTATTTCTTTAAGAATAAGCATGCTTAGGATTAAATTTTATTAGGAAAGGACGGTTTGAAATGGAATTTCTTATTTTGACGCTATTTTTGATCAGCGGGCTTATATTATATTTTAAGCCGCAGAGGAAAAATTTAGCTACGGGCTGTGCGGCAGTCGGCTGCGTAATATTGATCGCGCTGGAATTTTACGTAAATTTATGGGTCGTCGTGCCGGTAGGCAACTTTTAGGAGGGCGATATGCAAAATTTAGAACAAAATCAAATTCCCGCCGTCGAGCGAGGATTTTTTAACCTAATGTCGCTAGCCATCATCGCCCTCGTGGCGCTTCCGGTCGGTATAGCCTGTTTGGTGCTGGGCTTTGGCATGGGAGATAGCCCGTGCGTTATGTGCTGGTCGGAGAGGATTACGATGATAGCCATCAGCCTTATTGCGCTTTTTATCCTTAGGTACGGCCTAAGACCCGGCTACGTCGCAGCTCTTTTACTGATGGCTTGTTGGGGGATGTTCAACGGCTTTATCCATTATAGCCTTGACGGTACGTTCGGCGGCTACCTCGACATAAAACAGGGCTTCGGACTTGAAATTTTAGGCGCACACACGCAGCTTTGGGTCATCGTCGTAGATTTTTGCGTGATAGCATTTTTGGCGGTCATATTTTTATGTAGCAAAAATTTAGGCGAGATAATGAAAAAGAGCGCGAGCGGCGAATACGGCGAGTTTTTGCGCTATCTGCCTCTGGGCAAAATTGCAAATTTAATCTTTATCGTCATCATCGCCGCAAACTGCGCGCAGGCTTTCATCGTCTCGGGTCCGCCGCCGTATCTGGGCTCTAGTACGCCGGCTAGGATGAGCCTTGATCCTGCAAAATGGTTCTGGGAAAAAGATCACTGGCAAAGTGCGCTTGATTTTAGATTTGATTGGAATCCGGAGCTTCCGGATCTGCCAAACTAAGGAGCAAAAAGATGAAAAAGCTGATAATTTTTACGGCGCTAGCGGCTCTGGCGTTTGGGTTTGAGTTTAATCTCGACGGCAAAGCGGGCGCGCTTGAGGGCGTGAAAGAGCTCGGTACGCCGAGTGCGGAAGTGAGTTTAAGCCTACAAAATGACGCGCCGATTACGGGAGCGGACTACGACGCAGATAAAAAGCAGTTTGCGCTGGTTTCTAAAAATAACGAATTTTACGTTGCGGACGAAAATTTAAAGCCGCTTAGATACGGCAAGCACGATCGCCACTTTATAATGGAGATGGAAGCGACCGTGGGTGCGACGTGGTATAAAAATGAGCTCGGCATGATAAGCTTTGATAAAACCTTCGTATTTTATGAGCCTGCGGACGGGCTTAGTGCAGAGGAGCAAAACAGCCAGTGGAGGCATTTGAGCGAGGGCTGGGATAAATGGAGGCTAAACGATCTCGGTAACAAAGGGCGCTTCTCCACGCTTCGAGCAAAGCAGCAATATATCCTCGGCTGGGATTACGACGCGGCTGCGAATAAATTTATCGTTGCGTCCGTGCCTAACGACGTGAGGGATTATTGGAGCGTGGCGGTGTTTGACGGCGACGATAAGATGATTTTGGAGGAATTTATTCCGCAAATCGGCTCAAATTTAAAGCTAAAAGAGAGCAGGAGCCTAGGCGAATATTACGTCACGGGCATCGACGCTCAGCCTGACGCCGTTTATCTTTTGAGTAAAAATTTCTCGACCATTTTAAAGTTAAATTTACAAACTCATAAGATTGAGGATGCATATGGCTTTAGCGGAGCGGCAAACGCGAGGGCGCTTGCTGTGAAGGACGGCAAATTTTATGTTTTTTCGCGCGAAGGTAAAGAGAATAAAGTTTTCATATACGATATGAAATAAAGCCCACATTTAAGGAGAAGAGATGCAAAGACGTTCTTTCTTAAAAGGCGCGGGAGCGGCTCTAGCTACGGCAGGAGCCTCTCCAAGCCTATTTGGTATGGAACAGTTTGAGGTGGATTTTAAACCGAAATCCTATAAAAACGAGCAGGGCGTAGAGTATCACTACCTCACCTGTCCTAGAAACTGCCGCGACGCCTGTTCGATGATTGCAGAGATCAAAGACGGCAAGATGGTTAGCAT
Organism: uncultured Campylobacter sp.; assembly: GCA_963528355.1. GTDB lineage: Bacteria > Campylobacterota > Campylobacteria > Campylobacterales > Campylobacteraceae > Campylobacter_B. The sequence continues at coordinate 361,982 of CAURUZ010000001.1, read as the reverse complement.
CAAGGGCGATCCGAAGCACCCTCTAACGCAAGGCACGGTCTGCGTCAAAGGACATACCTACGCGATGCACCTATACAACGCCGATCGCATAATGTATCCGATGAAGCGCGTCGGTAAAAAGTGTGAGGGCAAGTGGGAGCGTATCAGCTGGGATCAAGCGCTAAAAGAGATAGCCGCGAAGCTCACCGAGATCAAAGCAAAATATGGCGGCGAGGCGCTGACGGAATTTGTCTATTCGGGCAACGAAGGACATATCTCAAAGACGATCGCGCCTGGAAATTTCTTTGAAAAATACGGCGCTACGAGGCTTGTGCGTAACCCGTGCGACTGGCCGCGCTATGCAGGCACGCCGAGCGTTATCGGTACGGACTTTTCAAAAGACGCGCTGGAAGTGGATGAGAGTGATATGTATATCAGCTGGGGCTCAAACGAAGCCTACACGGCGGTGCACTGGATTAGATTTGCCCACCGCGTCAAAAAGCGAGGCGGCAAGATCATCGTCATAAATACGATCAGAATTCCGCTCGCAAACCAAGCCGATATGTTTATCCAGCTAAAGCCTTCGAGCGATCCGGCATTTTGTCTAGCGGTCTGCAAATTTTTGATAGAAGAAGATCTATATGATCATGAATTCGTAGAAAAATATACAACCGGCTTTGAAGATCTAGTACATGAGTGCTCACTCTACACTTATGGCGAACTATCTGAAATGTGCGGAGCAAGCGTCGATCAGATCAAGGTTTTTGCGCGAGAATACGCCCATGCTAAAGCGCCTGCCATTATGCACGGCGACGGCGGGCAAAGGCACTTTAACGGAGCAAGGCTGGTACGCGCGGTTACCTTCTTGCCGGTACTTACGGGCTGCCTTACAAAACTTGGCGGCGGATTATTCTGGGCTTACGTGCACGTAAAGGGCTGCTTTAACTTCGATAACTGCATGCCAGATCTTTCGCCGAAAGACGCGGAAGGCAAAAAGATAGAGCGCCAGCAAATAAGCTATATAGAATTTGGTAAAGGTATCCAAAAGGAAAATCCGACCTATCTAGGTAAGCCGATAAATACGGTAATTCGAGCCTGTATCAACTATAACTCAAATTTGATGGTAACGGCGCCGAATACGAATTTAATCAAAAAACGCGTGATGGACGACGATTTTTTCTTGGTAGTCATCGATCCTTACGATACCGACACCTGCGATTACGCGGACTACGTATTGCCGGGTGTTACCTTTATGGAGAGCGAGGATATTCAAAACGATCAAATTTCGGGCTACGTCTGCTACAACGCCCAAAGCGTCAAGCCGCTGGGCGAAGCCAAGACGAATTTGGAATTTTTTAACGCTCTAGCCAAGGCGATGGGATATACCGAGGAGTGCTTCGACTGGGATAGCGAGACGGTTTGTAGAAGGTTTTTAGATACGGAATTTGCCAAAAAGCAAAATATCACCTACGAAAAGCTAAAGAGCGTAGGCTGGATTAAGCCGTTTAGAACGCCTGAGACGATGAAAGATCAGTTCCCTTACTACCCTTATGCGCCGAAGGACAAGCTAGTATTCGGCACTAAAAGCGGCAAGTGCGAGCTCTACTCCGAAGCTTTCAAGGACGCAGGCTATCACCCGGTGATCGATCTTGACGATGATTGGGATTACTACGAAAGGCATAAAAATTTCGGCAAAGATTATCTGAAAAAGTATCCGCTTTATTTTATGACGCCGGGCACGCAGCTTCAGGACAACTCAAACTGGGGCAATATGCCTTACATCCTAAAACGCGTCATCGTAAAGGGCAACGCCGAGCTATTTATGACGCGCGAGGATATGCTGGCGCGCGGTATCAAAGAGGGCGATACGGTTGAGGCCACGAATGAAAAGGGCACGGCGGTATTTACGGCGGTTGAGTCTAATCAGATGCAGCCTGGAATCGTTTATGCATGGAATAATATCTGGGTTAAAGTCACCAAATCTCGCACGGGAGCAAACATCCTTTGCTCGGACGGAGTGAGCGATTTGGGTAACGGATCGACCTATACTGCAAGCTTTTGTGAAGTAAAAAAAGCTGCGCAGCAGATGCAAGGTTGAGGTGCGCTTGTCTTGCGGACTTATACGTCGTTGGTTTTAAAATTTCAATGCTCACGCACGCTTTAGTGCGCTCCGCTTGAAATTCCAAAAACCGCCTAGTCTAAGTCGCGCAATACTTCGCGATTAATGTTTAAATTTTAGGCGATACGGAGCTTAAAAGCAAGAAAATACGACGCGACCGAAAGTCGTGTCGTGCTCTAGGCGGGTGCAGGAAGCGCTTGCGCTTCCGCTCGTAGGGCGACTTTGTTCGCCCGAGAAGTAAAGGAAGAAAAAATGAAACGAAAACAAGGATTTTTATTTGATTACAACTTTTGCATAGGTTGTAAGGCGTGTGAAATTTCATGTCAGGTCTATCATAACCAAGACCCCGACATCAACTGGCGCCATGTCGATATGATGCTCATCCATGAAGACGAGATCGAAAAGGAAATTTTCATCTCGCATTCGTGCCACCATTGTGAAGAGCCTGCGTGTATGGATGTTTGTCCCGTGGGAGCTTACATTAAGCTTGAAAACGGCGTCGTTCAGCCGCTGCACGATAAATGCATCGGCTGTGGATACTGCATCGTAGCCTGTCCTTATGGATCAATAACCAAAGGCAAAGACGGCAAAGCGCAAAAGTGCAACCTCTGCGCCGAGAAGCTCGAGCGCGGCGAGGAGCCTGCGTGCGTAGCGGGCTGTCCTTGCGACGTGCTAAAGCTGGTCGATAGCGACGTGAGCGATAGCGCGGGGATGGAGAAAGAGATGCCGGGCTTTAAGCGCTTTTTTACGAAGCCGAACATCCGCTTCTATCCTCGTATGAAGCGCAACGAGTTTATCCACTAAGGATAAAAAGATGCGTAATTTAAAGCAGAGCCTTTGCGTCGAGGACTTTTTGAGGCAGGTATTTTTGGTACCTCTTACCAGTGAAAATTTGGACGAGCTTTTAAATTTGACGCAGGATTTTGCGCCTAAGCTTAAAGAGCACAAATTTATCCTCGAATTTGCCAAATGCAAAAGCGAGCCAAGCTTAATCGATGAAATTCGCTACGAATTCAATAGGCTCTTCGTAGGCCCTAAGCGTCCCAAAGCCGAGCCTTACGAGTCGGTGTATTTCGACTATCAAACGATGTTTGGGGCAAAGACGATGCAGGTGCGAAGCTTTTATGAAAGCTCGGGGCTAAAACTCGAGGATGCGCAGCTTGATAAATTTCCCGACGATTTCATCGGGTACGAGTTGCAATATCTTTATTTTATAAGTTTTAGCGCGCTAAAGGCGGAGGATGAGGCTAAATTTAACGAAATTCTGCGTAAAAAGGCGGAATTTATCGCCGCTCATCCGTCGCAGTGGTTTTGCAAATTTGCCGCTCGTTGCGACGAGCACGCAAATTTAGACGTTTGGAAGAGCTTCGGGGGCTTTTTAAATCTCTACTTAAATAGCGAGATGGATGCGCTTAAAAGCGCGCTAAAAGATCCTGAAATTTTTGAAAATTTAAAGGAATGACAATGGTACAGACGACTTGGGGATGGCTCATAGTCATCTATCTATTTTTAGGCGGTTTAGGCGCCGGGGCATTTTTGTGCTCGGCTTTGGCTTACAAGGGCTTTTTGGGCTCATTAAACGAGAGGTTTTATAAATTCGGCTTTCTGCTAGCACCCGTTGCGGTAATAATAGGAACCGCGCTTTTGCTGTTTGACTTGGCGCCGAGCGCTGCGATAAATCCTCTTAAAATTTTGCAGCTCTATACGCGCCCAGTTTCGATGATGAGCATAGGTACATATCTGCTTACATTTTTCATCGTGGTTAGCGTTTTAGTGCTTTTGCAGATCAAAAAGAGCGGTAAAATTTGCGATATGATGCTCACGCTCGGAGCTATTTTGGCGCTTGGAGTGATGGGATATACGGGGCTACTGCTTTACGTCATAAAGGCGATCCCGCTTTGGGCTAGCGTGTGGCTACCGATTTTATTTACGATCTCCGCGATCTCCACGGGGCTTAGCGCAAACGCCGCCGCTACGCTAAATGCAGGGTACAGGCTAAGCCACTGCGCGCATAAATTTCACGTCGTATTAGTCGCACTTGAGATCGTTGCGGTGCTAGCGCTGTTTGCGAGCGTGAGAAGCGAGGCTGCAGGCATGGCTAGCGTAACTAAGATAGTCAGCGGCTCGCTTGCGCCGATGTTTTGGATAGGCTTTGTCGTGTTTGGGCTTGCTTTGCCGCTGCTAGGCGGAAGCAAATTTATGCTTCGCAGCTGCAGCGTAAATGCGGACGGTAGCGTCTGCGCGCACAGCGGCGAGGAGATAAAAAGCTGCGTCTATAACGAATACGGCGTACTTGTGGGCGGCTTTTGCCTAAGGGCGTTTGTCGTGCTCGGCGCGGTCTATATATTTTAGGTCATTAAGGTAAAGCTTTATTGCTTTACCTTAAAATATGCTAGTTAAATTTTTGACCAAATAGCCAAGTGTTTTGATCTTCGCTAATTTGGAGTATTACTTTTGATTCTATGAATTTTTTATCTTCATCATTTAATATACCTGTATCGTCATTTAATATCTCATTAAATGAAGTATCTCCTATATTTACAAAATACTGCAAATTGTTATCTCTAACCTCGTCTAATATGATCTTGAATATGGTGGCTTTTTGCCTTTTGTCCATTTCTGAAAATAGCTCGCCATCATGTGCTAAAAAACCTAAGATATTAGGATTTAATGTATAAAGCAACATGTCATAACAAAAGGTCTTCACATTTCCGATAGATAAAGAACCGTCTTTAGGAATTTCCACATCTATATTAAACAAATTTTTTGCATTTTGAGTCATTGTGATTTTAAGAGAGCCTCCGTTGTTGTTATAAAATTTTTTAACGATATCTCTAAATTTGTTTTCTATAGCATCAAGCTTAAGCTTATTGTCCTCTATATATTTAATTGTATCCTTTTTGATTTCTGCTATTTTATAGTCGATATTGGTCTTATCTTTTTGAAAATTCTCTAAAGTTACGCTATAAATTTCTAAGTCTTTTTTTTCTTTTTCTAGCGTCAATATCCTGTCTTTCAATACATCCCGCTCTTCTAATGCACCGCTATTTTTTAGGTCTTTTAAAAGTTGGTCTCTTTGATCCCCTATCATATCTCTATCGTGTTCTAGCTCTTTTAGCCTTTGACGTATCTCATCTATTTCTGCCGAGATTCTATCTTTTCTACTTTTCGCTAATTGATTATGAAAGGCTTGAGCTTCATTGAGCCTTTTAAAAACTTTATCTTCAAAAAATATTTTAGCTTCATCATAGATATTTTTTATCTCTTCTAGGTCTATACTTATATTTTCGGACGTGAGTAAATTTGTCTCTTTTATCGCCATATTTGTTTGGAGTTTATAAATTTCATTTCTAATATTATTTAAATTTCCAGCCAAAGAATTTGCACGCTCTTTTAATTCATTATAGTTTTTAGCTACAATAAATCGATTTAAATTCTCCTGCGTACTTAGTATCTCATCCTCTATATCTTTGATATTTCTTTTTGGTGCTTGTTTTTCATATTTTTCTAGTTCTGTCTTGGCGTCATTTAAACTCTTTAGTGCATTTTTTAGCTTGTAATTTTCCTCTTGCAACTTTATATCCATACCCAACAAAAAAAGATTAACAAGTCTTTGATTGTAATCATTTATATCCATGCCTTGCTGTCTTAACGTATCATAATATCCGCTTCTTCTGGCAAAACAATTAAATACCTGTCTAAAAGAAATTTTATTAGATTTTATTGTTTGACTAAAAATGTTATTTAGTTCGGTTGCATAAGTTTTTTGATTGTATTTCTTATCATTTATATTCCACTTATTCTCTCCAAATTTTTTCTCTACCGTATAGTTTTTATTACCATGTATAAAACTTAAACTAAATTTTCCATAGTCTTTTAAAAAATCTTTCATTTTTTGCGAAACTGTTGCATTTAGCATATAGTGAAGCATTTCTAATGACAAGCTTTTGCCTATGCCATTTACTGTATCTTTTTGATCGTGGTTTAGCTGTTTTCCTACTACTATGTTTAGATCTTTATTAAATTTTAAAGCTTTAAATCTTGGATTATCGCAAATTAAGCTCAATAATATCATTATCGCTCCTTATTTTGCCGATTATAAATAAAAAATCTATACACAAAAGCATTTTTTCAATAGTAATTTCTTTAAAGTAAACTCCATTTAGCTCTCTAAGTAGATCGTCTGTATTAATACTGCCATTTTTTAAAATTTTAAGTATATATGCAGATATGCTAATTATTGAATCAACTGGTTTAACTATTTTAGTCGGCATTATCATTTTTTGCACCTATATCACAAATTTCAAAGAAATAACTAATAATTATCCAAGTTATGTTTGTTTCATTAAAATCTTTTACATCAAAGTAGCTTGTAATCTCATTATATAGCTCGATAAATATTTTATTAAAGTCTAAAGAATTATAAAAATCATAGTGTAGTTCATCGACACCTTTTATTTCTATGTTGCCAACATTAGTATTTACCCCTTTGATATGTTTTAACAATATCACCCTATATATTTCATGTACTATAAAGTCCTGCAAATCAGACATTGTTATATCGTCATTGAGCTTTTCTATGCTATCTCTATAATCTAATCCGCGCCTAATTTCAACACTTATTCTTTCGTTGAGATGATTTATCTCTAGTTTTTTACCGACTTCTTTCGCATTGTTAAAATCATCTAAAAAATTGATATCTCTTTTTCGGTATTGCCTTAAGATATGCTTGATTACTAAATTTAAAACCATCTCTGTTGTATAGTTTTTTAAAATTTGGGTATCAAAAAAATTATAAGTTTTTTCCAGTTTTGTTTGCTCTAGATTGTTGATATCTTTTAATAAGTCTTTTGTATCTATTAGACATTTTTCAACATCTATACTATATTTGTTTCTCCATTCATCAAAACTACTATCACGCAGACTAGGTTTGTCTAACAAATATAAGATTTTAATTTTAAAATCCGGTTTTGTTTCTAAAATTTTAAGAGTATTATCTATTTTTGCTTTTATTTTTGTCGAAGTAACTTGGATAAAAATTTTATTTTTATCATCTACTAGGTCAATATACTCTGCATTTTTATTGTCGGCATTGGCATTTTCAAGATCATATCCATATATAACGTTTAGCATATCTCTGTAGAGATTTTCGGAATATATATTCAGAGAGTAATCATTTAAAACCTGTCTTTGTTCTATTTGATATCTAGTTAAAGCAATACCTTGATTTATACTTTTTATCAAATTTTCTCGATTCATATTGCTCCTTTGCATTTTCATTATATAGAATTTTGACTAAAAATATTGTAAAGAATAAGAAATATACAAAATATAACCTTCATTGTTATAAAGTGGTATTGTTGTATAAAATTCTTTATTTTAATGTATAAAGCCGCCAAAGACGGCTTAAATTTCACCTCTGGAAAATAAAAATTTTATTCACGCCGCCTTCTCTGGACGCGACGTAGAATTTACCCTCTTTGATAGCGATCGCATGGGCATCGCTCGCGCCTTCAAAGCTATAAATCTCCACGATCTTTCTGCTGCGCGGATCAAGCTTTAGGATGCTTGAGTATTGCTTCGAGAGTAGATAAACAAACTCGCCGCTCGCATCCATACCCGTGATATAGTAGTCGTTTATATCCCTGCCGTCCTTTACGCCGAGAGCCTCATCGAAGCTCGGCACGAACTCGCTCGAGAGCAGATTGTCGGCATCGCTAAAGCTCGCTACGCTCCAGCTTGCTTTGATGTCGTCGGGTACGCTAGCGACGAAAAACTCGCCGTAGAAATCCGAGTGATCCCACGAAAGGATGAACTGCTGCTTAGCGCGCACGGTGGAGTAGCGGTCCTTGAAGTCGAGCGTGAAATTTTCGTATCCGTCGTGCAGATAGCGCCACGCTTTGTTTGCTTCCTCTTTGCTTTGGTTCGGTGCAGGCTTGAAAAACTCATAGGTTTTATTATAGCTCATGAGCCCTACCGAGCCTTTAAAAAAACTCGCCGCGACGGTTTCTTCCATCTGCATTATCCAATCGGGCGTGCTTCGTAGATAGCTTTTTACGGTTTTTAGCTCGCCGTCCATTTCGTAGAGCTCGAATTTTAGCGTACCGAGCAAGAAGCTTCCGCTCGCCGCGTCGTAGTCAAGCCCCGTGACGGGATTATTGTTGTTTAAATTTAGCGTTATCTCGCCGCTTTTGCGTAGAGGCGTTAAATTTGTCACTGCGCCATCCGCAGGATTTAGATTAAACTCGCCGCCAAACGCCAGTGTGGCGCACAATAGGGTCAAATTTAGAAATCTTTTCATCTTCAGCCTCACTTCGGTAAATTCGGTAGTTTTGGATTCCAGCTTTCGCGGAAGTCAATTTCGGTTTCTTCCCAGTGATCAAGCTCCCAAAACCACTTTGACGGATCGATGCTCATGCGCGAAGGCGTCGCGGAGGCTAGATAGGGCGGCGGGCCTGCGGTGATAAAGGCCTGCACGCAGTTAAAAGCCATAATGATCGCAAAGACCGCAACTGCAACTTTGCCTAGCGTAAATTTGGGTAAAACCGCGCCGTATGCGCCCTCTTCGCTTTTTTGCATTATTTTACCTACGTTTTTGCCTAGCAGCAAAATCACGCCCAAAAATATAATGACGCAAAAATGCACCACTATGACCCAAAACTGCGTGTGCGCGCCTAAAATTTCAAGCCCGAAGCCCTGCTTGATGTCGAGGTATCCTCCGCCCGTGCCGTCTAGGCTGTAATGCAAAAAGCCGTCGTATAGCCCAAGGCATGCTAAAAAGAGGATTACGGCTAGGTATTTGACAGCAAATCCGTATCTAACGATCAGCAAAGCTATGAATGAGATTGCGACCATGCAAAATCTCTCGTGCCAGCACATGATGCAGGGACTATCGCCCATACCAAAGCCCAAAACAAGGCATGCGATACCTACGGGCAAAGCGATGAGAGCGAGTGCCGCGAGGGCGAAAAGATTGAAAAATCGCTTTTCATCTTCGCCCCAGCTCGGCAAATTTTCGGAGCCGTTCGCGAAATTTTGATTTTCCATTACTCGCTCCTAAAAATTTCCCATAGGCACGACGGCAAATTTATTCACCCATGCCATCATGATGACGAGTATCGCGATGCCTGCGATACCAAAGCCCATAACCGCGCGCTTTTTCTCAGGTCTAAACCACAACAAAAGGCCCGCGACGAAAAACATCAGAACCATCAGAAATTCCATGTTTTCTCCTTTCCTGCTGAAATTTAATATCGTAAAAATATTACTATTTTGCTTATTAGACATATATTAAAAATTGTGTTTTTATCAGTGTAAATAAATTTTTTATGAAATTTTATGATACTAAAATAGCCATTTTTAAGAAAATTTTTTCTATTTCAGCTTGATTTAAATTTATCTAAAGCATTTCGATTAGCCTGATTTTGCTTGTGCGAGTCGCGTGATAAAACGCCACGCGATTGAAATTATAAAATTAGCAAGAAGATGAACAATGACTTTCAGCGCAGCGGCAAGCGAGTGGGGCGCATCCATTTTTCTTGCGGCGGAGCGGTCTCTTGCATTATGTCTATCTTCTTACGTTTAGGCTGTATTCTTGCACCGCGTTTTCCCCTACTGAGTCCTCGTTTCGGTAGCGGACGCCGCCTCGTTGATAGCAAGCAATACCTTGCGATCGGTTTATGTCGGTCGCAGATGTCGCTCTACTGTGCGGTTATTTTGGCTTGTATTGCGCAATGAAATTTTGAAATTTTACAAAGCTTGCACAAGCCGATCGCTTTAAATTTTTGCTTGTTCTTAGTCGCGAAATGTTTGCGCGTGGGCTTTAGGCGGCATGCCAAACATCCTCGTGTATTAGCGGCTGAATTACGACGGGCTTTCGTATCCGATGTCAAAGACCGCCTGCGACGCCGTCGTGTCGCTGTTTTGTAAGACATATTGGCTTCCTACAACCTAATGCACTTTTGAAAATCAATCAGGCTTAGCGCAGTATTGCAGGAATTTTTGCGTGTCGTAGAGATACTGCTTGCCGCTAAATTCCACCATTTTGCCGTCGCGCAGGCACAAGCACGCGCTAGATTCGTAGATCGTCGCAATGAAGTCCGAGCTCGCTTTGACGGTAGAATCTAGCGTTTCTATAGGCGTCTGAACGTATCCATAGGCGAGATACAGCTCGCCGGTGATCTTTACGGCGTCTTTTAAAATTTTATCCGCTTCGCTCATCCCTCTCCTTCAAATTTACGCGGGTTATACTTAAATTTGCACGATTAGGCAAGGAATTTGGATTATCGTGCTACCGCAAAATTTTAAAAAAGGCTATAATTTAGCCAACTTTATTTAAAGGAGAGAATATGACAGATTTTAGTTTTTGCAACCCCGTGAGGATAGAATTCGGCAAGGATAAAGAAAAACATATCGGGCAGTATATGAAGGAAGCGGGCGCTAAAAAAGCTCTCGTACTATACGGCAGCGAGCGCGTGCGAAAGAGCGGTCTGATGGGCGTCGTGGAGAGCAGCTTAAAGGCAAGCGGTATAGAATTTACGCAGCTTGGCGGCATAAAATCAAATCCCGTGTTAAGTAAAGTAAATGAAGCGATCAAGCTCACTAAAGAATTTGGCGCCGATAGCGTGCTTGCTGTGGGCGGCGGAAGCGTGCTGGACTCCGCAAAAGCCGTAGCCGCAGGCGCCTACTACGGAGGCGACGTGTGGGATTTTTTCACCGGCAAAAATCCTAGCGCTGCGCTTAAAATTTTTGACATCATCACCCTTGCCGCGACGGGCTCGGAGATGAACTGCGGCGGCGTGGTGACTAAGGAGCAGACCAAGCAAAAATACGCGATCAGCGCGCCGTGTCTATATCCGAATGTCTCGGTCATAAATCCGCAGCTGCAAGCAACCGTCAGCCGCGAGTATCTCGTATATAGTGCGAGCGACATCATCGCGCACAGCATTGAGGGGTATTTTACCGCTAGCATCCATCCGGAGATCGTGCGAGCCTATATCGAAGCTAACATCAAAACCGTCATCCGCACGACTGAAGCCCTGCTTGCAGATCCGAGCGATTACGACGCGCGCGCCGAGTTTGCGTGGGCCGCAACGATGGCATTAAATGGACTAACCTACGTGGGCGTGGGCGGCTTCGGCTATCCGAACCATATGATTGAGCATGCGATGAGCGCGGTCGTGGACTGCGCGCACGGAGCCGGTCTTAGCGTGGTAATGCCTGCGTGGATGAGCTGGTATAAGGATAGAAATTTAAGCGCGTTTGAGCGTTTTGCTCGTGAAATTTTCGGCCTTAAAAGCGCAGATGAAAGCATTGCGGCACTTAAAGCATGGTTTGATAAGATCGGTACGCCTACTAGCCTCTCGCAGCTTGGCATCGAAGGCAAGGTGCTGGACGAGGTCATAGACGTAGCCGCGACAAATGCCAAGGCGTGGAATATGTCAGAGCTCTACAGCCGCGAAAATATCGCTAAAATTTTAGATTTTGCAAAATAGGGCGCTAGCGCATAGATAAAATTTAAACAGAAGGGTGAGCGATCGCCCTTTCCTGAAAAGGCAGGCGGCAGTATGGGTGCGCTAGCGATTACCCTTCCTAAAAAATAATCGGCTGCGCGGATAGCGAGATGATCGTCTTGCGTCCCTTAAATCCGCGGGGCTCGCTGTAAGAGGGCAGAGGCGATAGTGGCGCGTCTAAATTTAAAGCGCAGGCGGCTGCGGATCGAGCGTTAAATTTAGCTATGTTTGGAAGGGTAAATTTTGCCACATAATACTTGCGCCGAATTTGATGCGCAAATCTTGCAATAAATTTTACTCCGGCGCAAAGTTTTGTCGCGTTTAATGGCTTTGCTTAAACGCTCTTATCCTGCGCTATCTAAAAATTCGCTCGTTAAATTTTAATCTCGGCTTTATACTTGCGATTGCGAAATTTGCTTTTGTGTGCCGCTGGCGCATTTAAATTTATCCCTCGATGCTAAGCAGATCGCCGAAAATTTCTTTACAATACTGAATGAAGCGCTTGGGAATTTTGACGCCTCGGATATCCACGGCGATGACGCTGTCTTGGACTTCAAAAACGATAAGCTCGCTAGTTATTTTCACTGCTTTGCAGCCGTTATAGCATACGTCGCCATTGCACTCGGCGTATAAGCCGTTATGCGGTGCGTCTGCGTCCTCATACCGCCCGAGCTTGATCGGTCTTTGAAAAAGCAGATAGTTCTTATAGTCGTACTTGTCGTCCGCAAGGCCTATCATATAATAATTATCAGCGCTGTTTTTGGAAGCTGTCGCAATACCGGCTTTAAAATTTAGTCTAAACATAAATTCTGCTTTGGCAAAAAAGCAGCAAATTTTACCGCTTCAAATTTACACGAGCTGCACGCCTCTGCCTTTTACAACCTCGCCGATAACGTAGCCATCGGTATTTGCTAGTACGAAAGCTACGTTTTCTTTCGGAGCTACGACGATCATGCCTACGCCCATGTTAAACGTTCTCATCATCTCGGCGGGCTCGACCTTCTGCGCGATGATTTTAAAGATTTCGGGCGTGCGGATCGCGGCATGCTCGATCTTAGCGCCCAGCCCCTCCGGAAATACGCGCGGCAGATTTTCCACGATACCCCCGCCCGTGATATGTGCGAGCGCGTGGATTTTATCTTTTAAATTTAAAAAGTCGGCAACGTAAATTCTAGTCGGCTCCAAAAGCACATCGATGAGCGCGCGATCGCCCACTTTGTCGTCAAATTTTAGCTCCAGCTCGGCGACCACTTTTCGCGCGAGCGAGAAGCCGTTTGAGTGCAGACCGCTGCTAGGAAGCGCGATGAGTACGTCGCCCTCGCGGACAAATTTTGAACGGTCGATCTCGTCCTCTTCGGCGATACCCACGGCAAAGCCTGCAAGGTCGAAGTCGCCTTTCTCATACATCGAGGGCATCTCCGCCGTTTCGCCGCCGATCAGCGCGCAGCGCGCTAGTTTGCAGCCCTCGGCGATGCTTTTTACGACCTCTTTGGCATCCGTGATCTCGAGCTTCGCCGTCGCGTAGTAGTCGAGGAAAAATAGCGGCTCGGCGAAGTTGCAGATGAGGTCGTTTACGCACATGGCGACGAGATCCCTTCCCACGCCATCAAATTTACGCGCGTCGATAGCTAGTCGCAGCTTTGTACCCACGCCATCGGTGGCGCCTAGGATTGCGGGCTTTTTGTAGCCCGCAGGTAGCCTCACCGCGCCGCTAAACGAGCCGATACCGCCCAAAACGTGCGGAGTTTGCGTCGCTTTTACGAACGGTTTTATCGCGTTTACGAAGTCGTTTCCCGCGTCTATATCGACGCCCGCGTCTTTGTAGCTTATCATTTTTGCCCTTTGTTGAAATTTGGTTAATTTTAGCCAAAACTTGCTAAAATCGGAGTAAAAAATCGGAGGCAAAATGCCGAAATTTAAACACGCCATCGTCATCACGGGCAGTATCGGCAGCGGCAAGAGCGCGGTTTGCGAGCTACTTGCCGAGCGAGGATTTGAGATCATCGATGCAGATAAGATTTCGCATTGCGTTTTGGATCGCTGCGCCGCGCAGATAGTTGAAATTTTCGGCGCGCAATACGTCGTGCAAAAAGACGCGCAGGCTAGAAATTTGAGTTCACATGTGGAATTTGACGCTAGCGGCGATGAGGAAAATTTGACCAATTCGTGCGCCTCGGTAGATCGCAAAAAGCTAGGAGAGCTGGTGTTTAAAGACCCCGCGGAGCTTGCAAAGCTAGAAGCGCTGCTGCATCCAAAGATAACGGCTGAAATTTTATCGCAGGCGCAGGCTTTGGAGGCGAAAGGAAAGCTTTTCTTCGTCGATATTCCGCTGTTTTTTGAGGGCAAGAGGTATGAGTTTTTTGATAAAGTAGCGGTTGTTTATGCGCCTAAAGATACGCTAATCGCGCGCGTGATGAAGCGAAACGGGCTTAGCTACGACGCCGCAAAACACCGCGTAGAGCTACAAACAGATATAGAGCAAAAGCGCACTATGGCGGACTTTGTGATAGACAATAGCGGCGATCTTGCCGCGCTTAAGGCCGCGGTGGAGAGATTTTTAAAAGAGCTGAAAGATAAAATTTAGCCCTTTGCGCGAGAGCTCGTAAAATTTCTACGCGAATTAAAATGAGACTAAAAATAAAGGAGAGGGCGATGATGATCGGTAGCCGCGCCCAAAAGGGCGCTAAATTTCAAAATTTTAAAAGTATGCCGCTTAAAGAGCGGTTAAAATTTGCGGCGCGAGCGGTTTTGCTCTCCGCGCTGTTTGCGACGGGCGCTGCGGCGGAGATCGACGATCTAAGGAAGGGCTGCGCCGCGGGGAGCGAGATGGATTGTAAAAAACTAAACCGCGTGATAAATGAGCTACAGCGCAACTGCGACGCAGGCGGCGAGGAAAACGCGCTAGACTGCGCAAATTTGGGCTATGCATACGACTCAAATAGAAGCTTCAGGCAAGCCGCACGCTATTACGACAGGGCGTGCAAGCTCGGCGAGCAGAAGGGCTGCGTCTATTTGGGGTTGCTCTACAACGACGGGCAGGGGGTGGTGCAGGATCGCAAGAGGGCGAATGAGCTTTTTAGCGATGCTTGTAAGAAAAACAGCAGCGAGGGGTGCGCGAGCCTTGCATACAACTATAAAAAGGGACTCGGCGTCTATCCCGACGTGAAAAAGGCGATCGAGCTTTTGATTAAGGCTTGCAAGATGGGGCAGGTAGAGGCGTGCCATAACCTAGGGCTCAGCTACGCTCTGGGCGAAGGCGTGAAAAAAGATGTGGACAGGGCTAGGACATTTTTTACGAGGGCTTGCGAGCAAGGACACGTGGATTCGTGCGTAAATTTGGGCGTCACGTATTTCAAAGGCGACGGCGGGCAAAAGGATCACGCGCTTGCTGCGAAGTATTTTAGCGAGGCGTGCGAGAAAAGCGATGAGCCGCTAGCCTGCTCAAATTTGGCGTATCAATACGAAAAGGGCTGGGGCGTGACGAAAGATAAAAAGAGGGCGCGCGAGCTTTACAAAAAGGCTTGCAAGCTCGGTAGATTTGATGCTTGCGAGCATTTAAAGGCTATGAGGTAGGCTCTAACATCAAGCGCGAAAAACGCATAACAAAATGGACTTACGAAAGAAGATACGTTAGTAAATTGAGTCTTAGTAAAGCCTAGGAATAAGCGATACGCTTAAATTTAGATATAAGTAAAATTTTAATAAAGCGTTAGTGAGCGTTAGTAATTTTAAAAATTTGCGAGGTAGATAATGAAAATTTCAAAATATAATGCGAGCGGAAATGATTTCGTAATATTTACGGATTCAGTTAAGGCGGATAGATCCAAGCTAGCGCGTGAGCTATGTGATAGGCGTGATGGAGTAGGCGCTGACGGGCTCATCGTCGTGCTACCGAAATTTAACGGTATCGAGGGGATAAACTTTGAGTGGGAATTTTACAATAGCGACGGCAGCAGTGCCGATATGTGCGGCAACGGCTCGCGCGCGGTATGCATGTATGCGTATGAGAATTTTTTGGCCGCGCAGAGTATGAAATTCCTAAGCGGCGCAGGCGTAATTAGCGGCGAAATTTTCGGTATTTTCGGCGGAAATTTGAGTGAAAGCATGCGAGGCGAGCTACGCAATGTAAGCTTCGGCGAGATTTTCAATCTTCGCCCTAACGCTCACGCGTTAGTAGCTAACGTCGAGGTAATGCTAACACGCCCCAAACGCCTGGGCGAGAGCTTTGAGGAGGCAGGGCTAACGTGGTATTTTTATAACATAGGAGTGCCGCATTTGGTAACTTTTGTTAGTGATTTAAATGAGTTCAATGCCGCGCTAGCCCGCGATCTGCGTGAAAAGTATAACGCTAACGTTAATTATGCGTTAGTTCAAAGCCGCCTCGCAAGCAAAATTTTAAAGGTGCGCACCTTTGAGCGTGGCGTAGAGGCAGAAACTCTCGCATGCGGTACGGGGATGGCAGCATGCTTCATCGCAGGCGTCGAAAATATGGGGCTAACTCCCGACATCCGCGTGATACCCGCAAGCGGTGAAACGCTAAATTTGCGCTTAGGGGATGGAGGCAAAATTTACTTTCGCGGCGACGTTAGGCATACTTTCGATGGCGAATTTATCGGATACGTGGAGTAAACGGGGCGGAATTTCGAGCCGGTTTGCGCGAGAATCCGTCAAATTTTCAAGTGCGATTTATACAAAATTTCGCTTTTCGCTACGTTTGATAAAATAATATATTTGCAATACAGCATTGGAATTTTAAAATTTTATGATGATGAAATTTTAGAATTTTCGGGGATGGTTTGCGTGATAATTTTGAGGTAAAATTTGTCGCTTCACTGCAAAATTTAATTCCTAAATCTCGGAATTTTATGAAATAAAATTTTAAGATTTCAGCGTGCGGAATTTTGCTACTAAATTTAAAATTTTTGCTTGAATTTCACATTTGTATCGCATTAATTTGGGCTTCTGCGGAATTTAGCGTTATAAAATTTACGCTCTAACCCGCTCATTCGGTTTATAATTTTTGCTGCCACCGCAAAAAATCCGCCGTGTTCGCACAAGTGAAATTCCGTCGCATTTGCACGAGCGAAATTCCGCCACTGATAGCAGAAAGCGCGGCATCAAGCGCAAATCCTCGCTGCGGGTAAAATCTATCATTTACGATAAGGCTGGATTTGTAGATGCGGCAATTCTTGAAGCACGGTAGAATTCGCTAACGACGATAAAAGCATAGTGTGGTTACGGCGAAATTTAAAATTTGCGCCCGCCGAATTCTGCCGAACCGTCATTTTGTCGTTTAAATTTTAAATTCCATCCGCGTCGGTTTCGCCGAAGCTAGGCATAAAGCCTGATGATTAACTCTCTGGCGAGCGCTAAAATCACGACGAAAATTATAAATTTTAATAAAGATTTTTGTCGTATCGCGACAAGCATAGCGATGCCGAATAAAACGAGCGCAATGTCTAAAAATGTATCTTTCATGCGCTCAACTGAAATTTAATCAAAATCCCAAGTATGATAAGAAGTATTATAAAGCGCAGGATTGAGCGCATGGAGGATAGGTCGTCAAATTCTTTGTCATATTCCTTTTTTACCTCCCACTCAGCTTTCCATGCGAACATTTTTACTATAAAATCCAGTATTTTCATCTCCTTTTTTAAGGCGAGTCGCATAAAAATGAAATTCTGTTGCGTCACGTGAAATTAAAGAATTCTATCTAATAGGCACTTAAAGTTTTTAATTTCAGGCTATTGGGCGGAATTTTGAGTCGCCTCGTATTTTTCGATAAAGCTTCGCCCCTTATCGCAGAGGCGATAGATGAAAATTTTCGACGCCTTTCCCGCATCTAAGCTTGTGTCTTTGATGCTCTCTCGCTCCAGATAGCCCCAGTTTTTATGGATGATGTCGAGAGTCGATTTAATCGAGGTGTAGTTGCGTCCGCTCGCGGCTGCGAATTCGTTTACGGGACTCATAAACTCCGCATCGCTTTGCTTATTGCGACATAAAAGTCCCCCTTTACCTTGTGATTCGACCAGTTTTAGCGTTTCATAAATGAGTTTGTCTTTTAATTTGATCATCGGCTTCCCTTTATGTAATTGATATGGGTTTACCAAAATTATATCATAAAATTTGTATTTTATGATATGAGATGTCAATAAATCAGAAGCTAAGCGCGAATTCGTGAAAGGGTATGACGTCGCAGCGGATGCCCTCAATCTCGAGCCTGCCGGAGTTTGCCATAGAAACGACTTTTAAGCTCGTGATACCGAGTCTCTTGAGCACGCTTAAAATTTTGCGGAATTTTAAAAAGATAATGTCCGCGTCGCTGAAAGGAATGACGAGAACCCCCATCTTTAGAGCAGGCAGGTAAAAATCCAGCTCTTTTGTGTAAAAAATCGGCGTATTTAACCCCAAAAGCTCGCAGAAAAGGACGTTGGCAAATTTTTTCGAGAAGACCTTTTTACTCGTTAAAATTTCGCGCATATTAAAATGCGAAAAATATAGCTTTTTTGCGCGCGCAGGCTCGCCCACCTTGCTTAAAAATCTGATGAAATTTTCCCGCTCAAGTTTGGCGATAGTGCCGTATACGGCGTCTTTAGAGATCTTAATGCGCGGCTTTAGCGCGGTGTAAATTTTATTTGCGCTAAATGCGGCGTGTACGAAGCTTAAGCACTCTTTGAGGATTAAAATTTCCGTGCGGCTAAAGTTTGCCGTAAGCAGCCCCTGCTCGAATTCTAAAATTTCGGCGGGGGCCATGAAGGGGTTTTTTGGGCCGCCGCCTTGGGCTAAAAACGCCGAAATCATCGAGTTTATCTCGTTGTGGCGCTTGTCGAAGGCGATAAATTCCTCAAACGAAAGCGGCAAAAGCTCAAGCCGCTCAAAGCCTGGCAGAATAAGCTCTCTATCGCGCGTAGAGATGATAAAACGCTTTAAATTTAGCCCCTCGGCGAAGCTTTGAAGTGATGAAATTTCAAAATTGGCGCTACTAAAATTATCTAAAAAAAGCGATGAAATTTGCTCGTTGACCGTCAAAAACTTCTTGATCTCGCGAAAGAAATTCTCACTCCTGTTTTTTATGCCACCTGACTCCGCATTTTTTGCGTTGTTTAAGCTGTTTGCGCTTTCATTTTTTGTATCTGTATTTTTTATGGCGGCGCAGTAAAATTCATCTATATCCGAAATATCTGCATCGAGCGTAGTCTCTCTACTTATTTCATTCTCATTTACTTCGCTGCCGTTTATATTGTCTGCGCTATTTTTGGCCGCAACGATCGTGCCACCCGCTACCATATCCTCAAGGCGTAGATCAGCTAAATTTAGATACAAAATTTCATCTTTTTTAAGCTCTGAAATTTCATTTTTCAGCACGGCGCTTTTGCCGGAATTTAGCACTCCGTAGATTATGGTTTTGGCAGAGCCGATACCTCTTTTGCGCGGGATAAAGCCTGCAAATTCCGGCGGATTTTCGTAAAAAAATTTCAGATCATTCATGCGAGTATTTTAAAATTTTCCTTATTAAAAGGAAATAAATCTGAAAAATCCTATGAAATTTTTATATCTATTTCAAATTTATCTAAAATTTTTGTATTGAAAATTTCCGACACTCTAAAAAATTTTCGAAATTCTATATATTTTTCCTTATTAAAAGGAAATATTTCCATAAAATTTGGCTATTTTCTTGACAAAACCGGAGCGCTTTTATATAATGTGCGTCTTTTGTTTGAAACAAAGGGTCGCGCGTTGCGACAAGTTCTTTATTAAGGAAAAGTGATGCAAAAAATTAGGTTAAAACTCAAGGCTTATGACCATCGAGTTTTAGATCGCACAGTTTCGGCTATCGTTGAAGCCGTAAAAAGAACAGGTGCGGACGTCAGAGGTCCCGTGCCGATGCCTACGAAGATTAAACGCTACACCGTTTTAAGATCTCCGCACGTAAATAAAGACTCCAGAGAGCAGTTTGAGATGAAAATTCACGCTCGTATGCTAGATATCGTAGCGGCGACTCCGGATACGGTTGATTCGCTAACTAAGCTTGATTTGGCTCCGGAAGTCAACGTCGAAGTTCACGCGATGGGCAAATAAGGGGTAAAACAATGGAATATATCGTAGAAAAAATAGGTATGAGTAGGACGATCGACACGAGCAGCACGCCCGTGACGCTTTTGCGACTTATCAATACCAAAATTTGCGAAGTTTGCGATGAGAAAAAAGCTATCGTAGCCTACGCAGACGGCAAAGCGCATAACAAAGCTATCGCCGGAATTCAAAAAAAATATAGCCTAAGCAAGGAATTTAATAAATTTGCGACTCTAAGCTTAGAAAATGCCGAGCTTGGCGATCAAAATTTAGATGTTTTGAGCGGAGCGAAGATCGTAAAAGTAAGCTTCAGATCCAAGGGCAAGGGTTATCAGGGCGTTATTAAGCGCCATGGCTTTGCGGGCGGTCCTGCAGCGCACGGTAGCCGCTTCCACCGAAGGCCTGGTTCTATTGGCAACTGCGAGTGGCCCGGTCGCGTTCAGCCTGGTATGAGGATGGCGGGACACACTGGAAACGAAACGATCACTGCTAAAAACGAAGTCGTAAGCTTTGATGCCGAGAATAAAATTTTAGTGCTTAAGGGCTCGGTTCCTGGATTTAACGGCGCAATGGGCAGAATAAGGATAGTAAAATGAGTAAAGTAAGCGTGCTTAACGAAAAACTGAAAAAAGCAAGCGAAATTGAAATCCCTGCGAAATTTTCGGAAGTCAATTCGCACAATCTATATTTGTACGTCAAATCTTACCTTGCTTCGCTTCGTGCAAATACGGCTAACGCTAAAACTCGCGCCGAGGTTAGCGGCGGCGGCAAAAAACCATGGCGACAAAAGGGTCGCGGCGGCGCACGTGCGGGCTCAACCAGAACTAACGTATGGGTAGGCGGCGCGGTCGCATTCGGTCCGACTAACGAGCGAAATTACGAGCAGAAGGTCAATAAAAAGCAAAAACGCCTTGCGCTGGAATTTGCTATCAATGAGAAAGCAAACGAGGGTAAAATTTTTATCTTCGATGATTTGGAGCTAAAAAGCGGCAAAACTAAAGACGCGGCAAATTTTATTAAGAAACTAGGCGTTAGAGATGCGCTAATCGTTAAAAACGAGCTGGACGCGCAAACTCTTTTGGCCTATAGAAATCTTAAGAATTGCTATGTCATCGATGTAAGCGAGGTCAATGCTTACCTAATCGCAGTTTACGGCTCAGTCGTATTCGAAAAAGCGGCATTTGAATCAATAGTGAAAGAGGACTAAAATGGCAGATATAACAGATATCAAAACGATCCTTTATACGGAAAAGTCTCTCGGTCTTCAAGAAAATGGCGTGGTCGTTATCCAAACTAGCCCGTCGGTTACGAAAAACGGACTAAAGAGCGTTTTAAAAAACTATTTCGGGATCACTCCGCTAAAGATAAATTCTTTAAGACAGGACGGCAAAGTAAAAAGATTTAGAGGTAAAATGGGCGCTAGAAACGATGTGAAAAAATTCTACGTCAAACTACCTGAGGGTGCAAGCCTAGAAAGCGTGGAGGCGTAAAATGGCGATTAAAACTTATAAACCGTATACTCCAAGTAGAAGATTTATGACCGGGCTTAGCAGCGAGGATATCACTGCAAAAGCTAGTGTTAGAGGCTTGCTTGTTAAAATTCCTGCCGCAGCCGGAAGGAACAATAACGGTCGCATTACCAGCCGCCATAAACAAGCAGGAGCTGCTAAACTTTATAGAATTGTCGATTTTAAGCGAAATAAATTCGGCATTCCAGGCAAAGTCGAGGCGATAGAATACGATCCGAATCGTAACTGCCGTATCGCGCTGATCTCATACGCAGACGGTGAGAAGCGCTACATCATCAAGCCTAATGATCTTAAAGTGGGCGACGTGGTAGCTGCTGCCGAGGGCGGATTAGATATTAAACCGGGCAACGCGATGAAGATGAAAAATATCCCTGTGGGAACTATCCTGCATAATATTGAGTTAAAACCCGGCAAAGGTGCTCAAATGGCACGTAGCGCCGGAGGTTATGCTCAGCTTATGGGCAAAGAGGAAAAATATGTCATTTTACGTCTGCCTAGCGGTGAGATGAGAAGAGTGCTTGCAGAGTGTATGGCTAGTATCGGCGTAGTGGGTAACGAAGAGTGGGCAAACGTCGTCATCGGTAAAGCCGGACGTAATCGCCACAGAGGTATCCGTCCTCAAACCAGAGGTTCTGCGATGAACCCGGTCGATCACCCGCACGGCGGTGGCGAGGGTAAGAAAAACTCCGGTCGCCATCCGGTAACTCCGTGGGGTAAACCGACGAAGGGCTATAAAACTCGCCATAAAAAAGCGAGCGATAAGCTTATAATTTCAAGAAGGAAAGGAAAATAAAAATGGCTAGATCGCTAAAAAAAGGTCCTTTCGTAGATGATCACGTAATGAAAAAAGTCGTTGCGGCAAAGAAAGCCGGCGATAACAAACCGATCAAGACTTGGTCGAGACGAAGCACGATCGTGCCTGAGATGATCGGACTTACGTTTAACGTTCATAACGGAAAGAATTTTATCCCGGTTTACGTCACCGAGCATCATATCGGTTATAAATTAGGCGAGTTCGCTCCTACGCGTACTTTCAAGGGCCACAAAGGCTCCGTGCAGAAAAAGATCGGCAAGTAAGGATAGCATATGAGTAAATCAACTATTAAATTTGTTCGCCTTTCGCCTACAAAAGCAAGACTTATCGCGAAGCAAATTCAAGGCATGAATGCGGAATTTGCCCTTGCTACTTTGGAATATACGCCTAATCGCGGCGCGAAATATATCGCTACGGCGATTTCAAGCGCGGTCGCAAACGGCGGCTTTGAGCCTGAAGAGGTCGTAGTTACCAGCTGCCGAGTGGATGCGGGTCCTGTGCTTAAGAGATTTCGTCCGCGCGCCAGAGGTACGGCTAGCCGTATCCGCAAGCCTACTTCGCACATTATCGTCGAAGTAGCAAAACCAAGTAAGAAGGAAGCGTAAATGGGACAGAAAGTAAATCCGATCGGTTTAAGATTAGGAATTAATCGAAATTGGGAGTCTAGATGGTTTCCTTCTAAAGCGACGCTTTCCGAGAGTATCGGCGAGGATTACAAGATCCGCAAATTTTTAAAAGCTAAGCTTTATTATGCGGGAATTAGCCAAATTCTTATCGAAAGAACGGCTAAGAAAATTCGCGTAACGATCGTAGCCGCAAGACCGGGCATCATCATCGGCAAAAAAGGCGGCGAGGTCGAAAATTTAAGAAGCGAAGTCGTTAAGCTAGTCAATAAAGACATAGCCATTAATATCAAAGAGGAGCGCAAAGTAGGCTCGAACGCACTTTTGGCTGCGGAAAACGTAGCCATGCAGTTGGAGCGCCGCGTTGCATTCCGCCGCGCTATGAAAAAAGTCATCCAAGGCGCTCAAAAAGCAGGCGCAAAGGGAATTAAAATTTGCGTCGCAGGTCGCTTGGGCGGTGCGGAGATGGCTAGAACCGAATGGTATTTAGAAGGACGCGTTCCACTTCATACTCTAAGGGCTAGGATCGATTACGGCTTTGCCGAAGCACATACGACTTACGGTAATATCGGCATTAAGGTTTGGATCTTTAAGGGTGAAATTTTACAAAAAGGCATCCAGGCTGAAAAGACCGATGATGCGCCTAAAAAAACACGCAGACCAAGAAGAGGTAAATAGTTATGTTGATGCCAAAAAGAACAAAATACCGCAAGATGATGAAAGGTCGCAATCGCGGCTACGCGACGAGAGGAAATTCCTTGACGTTCGGCGATTTCGGTATCAAAGCGGTAGAGGCGGGTAGGGTAAATTCTCGCCAGATCGAAGCGGCTCGTGTCGCGATGACGCGCTTCGTGAATCGTCAAGCTAAAATTTGGATTAAGGTATTCCCAGACAAACCGCTTACCAAAAAACCTCTACAAACTCGTATGGGTAAGGGTAAGAGCGGCGTAGAAGAGTGGGTAATGAATATAAAACCGGGCAGGATCATTTTCGAGATGACCGGCGTTAGCGAAGAGGTTGCTAAAGAGGCGCTTATGCTTTCGATTCATAAACTACCTTTTAAAACGAAAATCGTAAGTAGGGAAAGCGAAAATGAAATATACTGATTTGAAAGATAAAGATTTGGCTGAGCTAAATTCTATGTTGAAACAAAGTAAGTTGCTTTTATTTACGGCTAGACAAAAGCTAAAAACTATGCAGCTAAGCAATCCTAACGAGATTCGCGCTATCAAAAAAGATATCGCTAGAATCAACACCGCTATTAAAGCGAAATAAGGATAGGTTATGGCATTTAAAAGAGAAATTCAAGGCGTAGTCGTAAAGAAGGCGGGCGATAAAACAGCTACCGTTTTGGTAGAAAGAAGGGTTATGCACCCTAGATATAGAAAGATCGTAAAAAGATTTAAAAAATATCTGATCCACGATGAGAACAACGTCGTAAAGATCGGCGATACCATATCTGCGATCGAGTGCAGACCGCTAAGCGCTAGAAAATCGTTTCGCTTAAAAGCGGTTTTGAAAACAGGAGTTGAATAATGATACAGAGTTTTACCAGACTTGCGGTAGCTGATAATAGCGGCGCAAAAGAACTTATGTGTATTAAAGTTTTGGGCGGCAGCAAGAGAAGATACGCCACAATCGGCGATATTATCGTTTGCTCTGTAAAAAAAGCGCTCCCTAACGGCAAGATTAAGCGCGGTCAAGTAGTAAAAGCCGTAGTCGTTCGTACGACTAAAGAGTTGCATAGAGGCAACGGCTCGCTAATTAGATTCGATGAGAACGCAGCCGTTATTTTGGATTCAAAAAAAGAGCCGATCGGCACTCGTATTTTCGGTCCTATCGGTAGAGAGGTCAGATACGGCGGTTTTATGAAGATCGTTTCGCTGGCTCCGGAGGTTTTATAATGGCAGTAAAATTTAAGATTAAAAAAGGCGATCAAGTAAAGATCATCGCAGGTGACGATAAGGGTAAAACAGGCATCGTTAAGGCAGTGTTTCCTAAAAAAGCTCAAGTTATCGTCGAGGGTTGTAAAATGGCTAAAAAGGCTATCAAACCAACCGAGCAAAATCCGCAAGGCGGCTTTACGAGCAAAGAGATGCCTATGGATATTTCAAACGTTGCGTTGGTAGAGGGTTGATTATGAGCAGACTAAAAGATAAATACGCTAATTCCATCAGAGCTGCTTTGCAGAAAGAATTTGATATAAAAAATCCTATGCTTATCCCGGCGCTTGAAAAGATCGTTATCAGCGTAGGAACGGGCGAGTCGAGCAAAGATCAAAAGGTGCTTCAAAATATGGCCGATACTATCTCGCTGATCGCAGGCCAAAAAGCGCTTATCGTCAATGCAAAAAAATCGGTTGCCGGCTTTAAGGTTAGAGAGGGTTTTCCGGTAGGTATAATGGTTACGTTACGAAAAGAGCAGATGTTTGCCTTCCTAGACAAACTGATCTCTATCGCGCTTCCTAGAGTTAAGGATTTCCGAGGACTACCTAGAACGGGCTTTGACGGACGCGGCAATTACAACTTCGGTTTGCAAGAGCAGCTGATGTTCCCTGAGGTTGAATACGATCAAATTTTAAGAACTCACGGTATGAATATAACCGTCGTAACGACTACAAATAATGATAAAGAGGCATTTAAATTGCTAGAGCTATTCGGCATGCCTTTTGCAAAAGGAAAATGATATGGCAAAAAAATCAATGGTAGCCAAGGCGAAACGCCCCGCTAAATTTAGCACTCGCGCATATACCAGATGTCAAATTTGCGGTCGTCCGCACTCCGTTTATAAAGATTTTGGAATTTGTCGCGTTTGCCTTCGCAAGATGGCAAACGAGGGCTTGATCCCGGGTCTAAAAAAAGCAAGCTGGTAAGGAGAAGAGATGATTAACGATCTTATTTCAGATGGACTAACTCGCATCAGAAATGCTGCGATGCGAAGGCTAGATACGACTAAGCTTTTTCACTCAAACGTAGTCGAGGCTATGCTTAAAATTTTAGCTGAGAAGGGCTATATCGAGAGCTACAACGTAGTAGAGGAAAACAATAAAAAGATCATCAACGTAGTGCTTAAATATGACGAAAAAGGCAGGAGCGTGATAAACGAAGTTAAAAGAATTTCGACTCCGGGCCGCCGCGTATATCAAGGCAAAGACGAGATCAAGCGCTTCAAAAACGGCTACGGAACCGTTGTCGTTAGCACAAGTAAAGGCGTTATGAGCGGTATCGACGCGCACAAAGCGGGCGTCGGCGGCGAAGTGCTTTGCACGATCTGGTAAGAAGTTTCTACTTTTTATGGCATTGTGGTATCCATTCGTAAAAGTAGACATACCCTAGACAAATAAAAAGGAAAATTATGTCAAGAATTGGTAAAAAACCGATCTCTATTCCAAGCGGCTTAGAGGTCAAAATAGACGGCTCGTCGTTAAAATTTAAAAAATCGAATAACGAAAAAGAGCTTGATTTAAAAGGTCATGTTGATGTAAAAATCGAAGACGGAAAGATAGAATTCTCACCTAAGGGCGAGGATAGACAGAGCAGGGCGTATTGGGGAACATACCGCGCTTTAGCCAACAATATCGTCCTTGGTCTTACCGAGGGGTTTTCAAAACAGCTTGAAATCAACGGCGTCGGCTATAGAGCCGCGATGAAGGGCAAGGTGCTTGAGCTAAATTTGGGCTTTTCGCATCCGATAAATTTTGAATCTCCAAAAGGAATCGAAATTTCCGTAGATAAAAACGTTGTAACCATCAAAGGCGACGACAAGCAGCAAGTAGGTCAAGTAGCAGCCGAGATCAGAGGATTCAGACCGCCTGAGCCGTACAAGGGTAAAGGCATCAAGTATCTTGAAGAGCATATCATCCGCAAAGCCGGAAAAACAGCTAAGAAATAAGGGTTGAGAAATGACACAGAACGTATTAAAAAGAAAGATCTCTTTAAGAATCAAGAGAAAAAGAAGAATTCGCGCTAAAATTTCAGGCGTCGCATCTTGCCCTAGAATTTCTATTTTCAAATCCAATAGGACAGTTTACGCTCAGGCTATCGACGACGCGGCGAGCGCGACTTTGTGCGCTAGCAGCGGTAAGGTTTTAAATTTAAAGGCAAACAAAGAGGGCGCGGCTAGCCTAGCTAAAGATTTGGCTTCCAAGCTAAGGGATAAAGGCATCTCCGAGGCGATTTTCGATCGCAATGGCTATTTGTATCATGGCGTAATCGCAAGCTTTGCCGAGTCGCTACGCCAAAACGGCATCAAACTATAACCCAAAGGAATGATTGTGGAAAAGTATAATAGAGAAGAATTCGAAGAGGTAATCGTCAATATCGGTAGGGTTACAAAGGTCGTTAAAGGCGGTAGAAGGTTTAGGTTTACGGCTCTTATCGTAGTAGGCAATAGAAACGGCCTAGTGGGCTTTGGCTTTGGCAAGTCCAAAGAGGTTCCAGATGCGATTAAAAAAGCGGTAGACGATGCGTTTAAAAATATCATCAAGGTAAATTTAAACGGCTCCACTATCACTCACGATATCGAAGTTAAATACAATGCGAGCAAAATTTTACTTAAGCCGGCGAGCGAAGGTACCGGCGTTATCGCAGGTGGTTCAGTCCGCCCAGTTTTAGAGCTTGCGGGTGTTAAAGATATCCTCACCAAATCGCTAGGTTCGAATAACTCCTCAAATGTCGTAAGAGCTACGATGAAAGCTCTTAGCATGTTAAAACACTAACAAGGATAAAAGATGGGATTAGAAAATCTTAAAAAAGCCCCAGGCTCGACTCACGCTACTAAGCGCTTGGGTCGCGGTCAAGGAAGCGGCCTAGGTAAAACTGCAGGTCGCGGCGGCAAGGGCCAGACTGCGCGTACCGGCTCTCATGAAAAAAGAGGCTTCGAGGGCGGTCAGCAGCCGATTCAGCGAAGGCTTCCAAAGGTAGGTTTTACTTCTAAATTTGAAAAGCCTTACGTGATCAATGTCGATAAAATCGAAGCTATCAAAGATCTTAGTGAGATTACGATCGAAAGCATCAAATCCGTTCATAAAATTTCAAATTCCGTTAAAAAGATCAAGCTGATCGGCGTAGGCGCAAAAGCGCTCGCGAGCAAGATCAAAGACGAGAACGTAAAGTATAGCGGACAAAAATAATGAATAAATCGCTACGCAACAAAATTCTCATTACTTTGGGCTTTCTTTTTGCCTATAGGTTGCTAGCTTACGTGCCGGTTCCGGGAGTGGACGTTGAGGTTATAAAACAATTTTTTCAAAACAATAGCAACAACGCTTTTGGAATGTTTAATATGTTTAGCGGTAACGCGGCGGAGCGATTCAGCGTTATCTCGCTAGGCATTATGCCTTATATTACCGCTTCTATCATTATGGAGCTGCTCGCCGCAACCTTTCCAAATTTAGGTAAACTCAAAAAAGAGCGCGACGGTATGCAGAAATATATGCAAATCATCCGATACGCTACCATAGCGATTGCTATGGTTCAATCCATCGGTGTTAGCATCGGCTTGCAGGGCATCCACGGACAAACCGGAGCGCCTGCGATAATGGCAGAGAATACCAACGAGTTTGTTTTTATCTCGTGCATTTCGATGCTGGCAGGCACCATGCTTTTGATGTGGATCGGCGAACAAATTACGCAACGCGGCGTCGGTAACGGCACCAGCCTTATTATTTTTGCAGGTATCGTAAGCGCCATCCCTAGAGCGATCGGAAGTACCGTAAATTTAGTAAATACTGGCGAGATGAACGTTTTAAAGCTAATCGCGATCGTGCTAATTATCCTGGCTACTATCGGTGCAATTTTATATGTGGAGCTAGGCGAACGCAGAATTCCGGTATCGTTTTCGCGCAAGGTATTGATGGCGAATCAAAACAAGCGCATTATGAATTACGTGCCGATCAAGCTAAATTTAAGTGGCGTCATTCCGCCTATTTTTGCAAGCGCGATTTTGATGTTTCCGACTACAATTTTACAGGCAAGCACCAATCCAATCATCCAAAAGATCCACGATTTCCTAAGCCCTAGCAATTACTTCTTTAACTTTTTGACCTTTGTGTTAGTTATATTTTTCGCTTATTTTTATGCGTCAATTGCTTTTAATTCCAAGGATATTAGCGAAAATTTAAAGAAGCAGGGCGGATTTATCCCGGGCATTCGTCCGGGCGAGGGAACGGCGAGCTTCTTAAACGAAGTTGCTAGCCGCCTTACATTCTGGGGCTCGATCTATCTCGGGCTAGTAACCGTCATCCCGTGGCTGCTCGTTAAATTTATGGGCGTGCCGTTTTATTTCGGCGGTACCAGCGTGCTGATCGTCGTCTCCGTCGCTCTTGATACGATGAGACGCATCGAAGCGCAGATCTATATGAACAAATATCAGACCCTAAGCGCGGTCGGGCTATAAATGGCGATTTTACTTAAAACAAAAAAAGATTTAGAGGGGCTGCGTGCAGCGAATAGGATCGTCGCGCAGGCCCTTGATTATGCAGCTTCATTCATAAAGCCGGGTCTTAGCCTGCTCGAAGTCGATAAGAAGATCGACGATTTCATCACCTCTAAGGGTGCGTACCCGGCTTTTAAAGGGCTATACGGCTTTCCAAACGCCGCCTGCCTCTCGTTAAACGAGGTCATCATCCATGGAATCCCAGACGAAACGATCCTGCAAGAGGGCGATATCTTAGGCGTCGATCTGGGCTCCAAACTAAACGGATATTTCGGCGACAGCGCACGCACTCTGCCCGTCGGTAAAATTTCAAAAGCCGACGAAGATCTCATCGCATGCAGCAAGGATACGCTGGAGTTTGCCATCAAAACGATCAGGGTAGGGATGCACTTCAAAGAGCTAAGCTTCGAGATCGAGAAATTTATCCGCGCGCGCGGTTTTGTGCCGCTATACGGCTTCTGCGGTCACGGCATCGGCAAGCACCCACACGAAGAGCCTGAGATCCCAAACTATTTGGAGGGCAACAATCCAAAATCAGGTCCTAAAATCAAAAACGGCATGGTCTTTTGCATTGAGCCGATGATCTGCCAAAAGGACGGCACGCCGGTCATCGCTGAGGATAAGTGGAGTACGAGAAGCAAGGATGGGCTTCGCACTAGCCACTACGAGCACTGCATGGCGGTTTTCGACGGTAAGGTAGAAGTCCTAAGCGTCGCATAGAATTTCCGCGCAAAAGCTGGCTCAGCCTAGTTAAAATTTTTTCACTTTGTCGGTGCGAAATTTTGCCCGCGATCGGTCTTTGATAATTTTACACTGCTCGTGTCGTAGAATTTTACTCCAGTCGCTTAATGCATAAATTTTATCCAAAGACCGTTTGAAGCTTATCGCACTAGAAATTTTAAAATCTATTGCGACGGTTTGCGGGGTCCGGCCGCAAAATTTTAAGGGTTGGATTTTAGCTCATGCTTTCTGTTTTTAAAGCCTCGTTTTGTAGTTTCGCTCATAGATCTGCTTTCAATTAAAATTTCGCCTCAAAATTTCGCCGTTCAATTCCATGCCCCGTATCTTTAAATTTAACTGTAAAATTTGAAGCGTAAAAGCGCGCAAGTAAGCGAGCTCAAAGCTTTAAGCGGCTAAGATTGCGCCTTGATTTTAGAGCGAAAATATGTCGCGCTACGCAGAGTGCGCGCCGTCGCGTCTCTTCGTACAAGGCAGGAAAGATAAAATGAGAGAAAAATTTTATGTAGCTCTGGCAAATATAGGCGGACTTATGGCGCGGACGAAGGTGGGCGGGCTCATAGCGTGCTTGCTTATGAAAATCGACCGCGGCTTTTTTGTCGCACTGCGCGAACGTCCTGTATGGAGGGTGTTTTGGCTGGCGACGGCGCTATGCCTGCTTGCGTGCTGGGCTAAGATACATTATCAGATTAACGGACCCATCTTTGCCTACATCGCCGAGAGTTTCCCGGTGGTATTCATCATAAATTTGCTCATCTTTCACCTCTGCTACTTGCTTAGCGGGCGATTTTTTAAGCTCGTTTCGTTCGTGTTACTAGCGCTAATTGCGCTAATTGCGAGCGTGGCTTTATTTTTGATCGTAAATTTCGACTCAAGCTTCAACGTCGTGGCGATCGACGCGCTTGTGCATACCGATGCAGCCGAGACGCGCGAGTTCGTTTTGCAGTTTCTTAACCCCGCAACAATTTTATATTTAGCAGTGCTGCTTGGCTGCATCTTTGCGGCGCTAAGAGCAGGGCGGAGAAAGAGGGAGCAAACGCATAGCCGCCTAGGATTGCTGTTAGCGGCGATTTATCTCATTTACGGAACGATCTTTTGCGCGGATATCGCCGTTAAAGCTTCCCAGGGCAAGCAAGGCTATATAACCAAGCTATCGCAATACGTCCCGCTGGAGTTTGCCTTTACGATAAAAGACTACCTGAGCGATAAAAATTTCATCACCGATATGCGCGAAGTGCAGCTCGGATATGACGAGGCCAAGCGCGCGAACGAAAGCGTTTTAAAAGGCAGCGCAAATTCAGATCCGCAAGGCGTCGCCTCGGGCTCCGCGTCTGAAAATTCCACGCCCGCATCAAGCGCACAGGCGCAAAATTACGGCGCAAATTTAAATTCTACGCTCGCCCCAGGCGCTGAGCCGCAGAGTTGGGGCAAGACTTTAAATTCTGCGCCGCAAAGCCCCAGCGTGATTTCAAATTCTAAAAACCCTGAGGCCGCTACAAACCCCGCCTTGCAAAAGTCTCGCGTCAAAAATATCATCCTAATAATCGGTGAGAGCTTGCAGCGCGGGCATATGTCGCTCTACGGCTACGGCATTAAAAATACACCGCTTTTGGAGGGTCTCGAGGCGAGCGGCAATCTGATAAAATTTGGCGATACAATCTCGCCTTACGGCACGACTAATCAGGTGCTGATGCGGCTTTTAAATTTCAGCGATTACGAAAGCGAGCGCAAAAGGGCGTGGTTTCGCAACCTTAGCATCATCGATATGTTTAAGCTAAGTGGCTACCGCACCTTTTGGATTAGCAATCAAGAGGCTTTCGGCGCACATGCGTTAAGTGCTAAAAGCGCTGCCGATCGCGCGGACGCGGAATCCTTCCTCTCAAAGAGCAATCTTTACGAAACCGTCCGCATCAAGCCTGATGGAGTGCTGCTTCCACTCATAAATCAGGCGAAAGCGGGGCAGAGCGAGCGAAATTTCTACGTGATCCATCTCATCGGTAGCCATATGGATTACAGCCTGCGCTATCCCGAGGGATTTGGCAAGTTTAGCGCGGCGGATGTAAAGGCAAAACTTACTTCCAAGCAGAAAGATGTCGTCGCATATTATGATAACAGCGTGCTTTACAACGATTTTGTCATAAATGAAATTTTTAAAATTTTTTCGGGTGATGACAGTCTCATCGTCTATCTTAGCGATCACGGAGAGAATTTATACGAAAACGGACGCCTTGGGCACGGCATGGAGAGCCGCTTTACTTACGAAATCCCGCTGATTTTCATAGCTTCGCGCGAGTTTTTGAGCGATCACGCTAAACTATGGCAGAGGCTAGCTGTGGCGAAAGATAAGCCTTTTATGAGCGATGATTTAGCGCATCTGCTAGCAGATATCATCGGTGTCGCGCCACTTGAGTTTGACGAGCGCAAAAGCCCGATACGAGCGGATTTTAATGCTTCACGCAAGCGAATTGCTAACGGAGTCGATTATGACGAGAAATTAAAGAATACGAAGGGCTACGAGTTCGAGTAATAGATGAGTTTTGCTTTTATTGCACTACAAGCCGCATGAACTAGGAATTGGCACATCCCACTTTTGATCGATTCATCAAATTCAGATTAAATTTGCGTCACTCCAATGGCTACGCTGATAATAAGGCGCGCAACGCTTATTAAATTTGAGATCAAATTTATGCACCGCAGCTAGCTCTCCTTCTTTACCTCATCCATATACGAGTAAATCGTGACTTTCTGCGTTCTAAGCGCCTTTGCTACGAGCTCTACCGCACCTTTTACCTCAAAAATTCCTTTTTGCGCGAGGAATTTTACGATACGCTTTCGATCCTCTTTCTTCATCCCCTCCACATCCAGATCGTGCGTAGCCGATGCGATCAGGTCCTGGACGATGTCAAGGATATTTTGCTGCAAATCGTTAGAGCTTTGCGTTTCTAAATTTACGCCGTCATTGAAGCTCACTTCATCTAATGCCGCGTTATCGCAGCCTCCGTCGGTAAAATTTACACTTTGCAACTCCTTGCTATCGAGCTTTGCATTCGGCAGCAGATTTTTTATTACTTTGTATGCCGCCATGGCGCTTGAGGTATCTATATTTACGCACAGTGCGCCTACTACTTTGCCGTTTGCGGCGCGGATCAAAGAAGTCGAGGAGCGTATGAGCTTGCCGTTTTGCGCGGTGAAATAGTAGTTTGCGGTGCAGTCGTTTTCAAAATTTTTGCTTAGCAACACGTCCTTTATCAGATGATCGAAGCTTTGACCGATCCTTCTGCCCGTTACGTCGCCGAGGACGAAAACGACGGAGTTTTGCGGCGTGCTCATATCATGGATGATCACCTCGCAATCGCCGATCGTATTTTTAATAAGGTGCGCGGTCGGTATAAAAGTCTGTAGAAGTTGATTCAATTCGGGCTCCTGAAATTTCATATAAAAAAATCTATGAATTTGGATTAAATTTTAAAATTTTTGCAAATTTATAGAAATACTTATATATTTTAATAAATTTAGAGTAAAACTATATAAAATTTTATATGCAAAGGAGCTTAAATGAAAGAGATTTATCCAACCGGTTTCGCGCCGAAAAAGGCGCATTATGCGCCGGGCATCTTAGACGACGACGGTACGCTCTACGTCTCGACGACGACGGTACGCTCTACGTCTCGGGACAGCTAAGCGTGGATCCGCGCACGGGAGCTATCCCGGAGGGTCTTGCTGAGCAGACCGCGCAGGCTCTAAGCAATGTCGCGGCAGTGCTGGCCGCCGCAGGTGCGGATAAAAACGACGTGCGGATGTGCCGCGTCTATACGCCTGACGTCGCGAACTGGGACGTGATCGACGAGCAGTACGCGCTGTTTTTCGGCGCGCACAAGCCCGCTCGCGTCGTGGTGCCGACTACGGCTCTACACTTCAGCTGCCTCGTAGAGATCGAGGCCGTCGCAAAAATCAAAGAGAAAAAATAGGAGCAAAAATGAGCGATTTCATCTGCACTGGCTGCGGCAAGCACGCGCCCATCGATACTTTGAGCTATAAATGCGACTGCGGCGGGCTGTATAAGCTAAACTCCGACGCGCCTAAATTTAACCCCGCGCTCGTAGATCAAAGCGAGTTTAGCATCTTTAGATACCGCAGGTTTATGGGCATCGATACGGCTAAATTTAGAGAAATTTCGATGGGCGAGGGGCTCACGGCGAGCGTAAAATTTGGCGAAGACCTCTATCTCAAGCTCGACTACGCGATGCCTACGCTTTCGTTCAAAGACCGCGGAGCGGCGGTTTTGGTGCTGCACGCCAAAAATATCGGCGTGAAAAAGGTGCTACAAGACTCCAGCGGCAACGCGGGCAATGCCGTGGCGGCGTACTGCGCTCGCGCGGGCATTGAGTGCGAAATTTACGTCCCGAAGGGCACGTCGCCCAAAAAGATCGATATGATCAAAAGCCACGGCGCGCACGTCACGGTGTTTGACGGCAGCCGCGACGAGACGGCGGATGCGTGCCGCAAAAAGGCCGCGCAGGAGCAGATCTATTACGCCAACCACGTTTATAATCCGATCTTTTACGAGGGCACGAAGAGCTACATTTATGAGATCTACGAGCAGCTGGGCAGGGTGCCGCGCAATATCTTTATCCCCGTGGGCAACGGCACGCTGCTGCTGGGCGCTCAAGCGGCGCTGGGCGAGCTATATGAGGGCGGTCTTATCGAGGCGCTGCCAAAAATTTTCATCGTTCAGGGCGAGCGTTGCGCTCCGCTTTTCGGTGCTGAAGCTGTGGCGCGCGAGATCGAGCCGCAGCCGACGCTAGCGGAGGGCATCGCGATCGCAAGACCGATGCGCGCGGGCGAAATTCTTGGCTCTAGCTACGCTGGCGAGCGCGAGGTGATCTTGGCGAGCGAGGGCGACATATTGCCTGCCAGAGCGGCGCTTGCGCGCGGCGGATTTTACGTCGAGCACACGACCGCAGCTACCTACGCGGCATATCTGCGCTACAAAGAAAGTCGCGATCTGCAAGGAGATAGCATCATTCCGCTTTGCGGCGCGGGGCTGAAGAGTGATCATTAAATTTAAGCGCTCGTCGTGGAATTCGCGCGACTAGCTGGCGTCGAGGAATTTTAAAATTTTTGTAGCTTTAAATTTAGCGGATTTATGAGCCCGTGTTTCAGCGGGATGTTTAAAATTTACGGTGCATAAGTTTTAAATTTAAACCCGTAGCGAAGCGCGGGGATGCCTTTGCTTGAAATATGATGTGGGGATACGACGTATTTTATGGGCGACTTCGCTGCTAGCTGGATTTGTAAAATTTTATCTGTCGATAGCTGGACGGCTGCCATATAAATTTAAATCACGATCAAAATTTTATAAAAACTAATCTGCAAGGCGCGGTGCTATTCGCCCGTTTCATTTATAAAATTTGAACGTTTTACCGCTTTTAGCTAGCGAGCCTCTACGTAGAGGATAAATTTATGCAGCTATTTCGAGTTTTCTTTAGCGATGCGCGTAAGCTTAAGCACAAATTCGCTTTTTGCCGCAGTATAGGCGTCGCGGTCGAACTCATAGCGCTTGCAAAGCTCTAATTTAAGCGCCTCGTACCGCTCGGCGATATCCTCATTCGTCCGCAAAAAATCTCTAAAAAATATCTCATCTGTATCGCCGAAATTTCGCAGATGCACGTGAAAAACGCGCTCGGCAAATCCCGCTTCGGTGTAGCCCTTATTTAGGCTGCAGCGGCTCCACTTTTCGCTCATTAGCAGATAGCCCGCGTCTATCAGGCGCTGTTTGGTGGCGGCAATATCCGAGCATTCGATCAAAATATCTACGATCGGCTTCGCCCATATCCCGCTTACCGCGGTGCTTCCGATATGGTGGATCTTGATCTCGCCATGATCTTGCAGCAGGCCGCGCAGAATTTCGCGCTCCTGCCTAAAGTATTCGCCCCAGCGCGGATCGTGCGGTACGAGACGTATCGGAAAGAGCCGCCACAGTTCCTGCAGGCTCATCGAAAGGAGCTTATTGCTCATCTTAACTCCCGAGTGTTGGGTGGAATTTGAATGAATGGCGGGTAGATAGGGATTCGAACCCTAGAAGGCTGACGCCTTACGCGCTTTCGAGGCGCGCTCCTTCGACCGCTCGGACATCTACCCGAATGAAAATGTAATTTAAGCCAAAAATGGCTTAATAACAGATTTAAAAATGAAATTCCGCGCGAAATTTCGCCTGACTTTGCGAGCGAGGGTTGAAATTTAACGGCGTAAATTTAGATTTCATTTTAAAGCTACGGCTTAAGGTACGGTGCGGTGCGCTTTGGGCATAAAATTTGCTTTCGCGCATAGTTTTGGGCACGGAATTTTACCGCTTTATAGATGAAATTTTATGCAAAAGCTCATCGTCGCGGCGGCGAAAAATCACTCGCCGTTTATAAATTTCATGCGCCGCCCTACAAAACCGAGATAAAAATTTTGATCTCGTCTCCGCCGTAAAACTCAAAATCTGTTCCAAACGCTCTTTTTAGTTCGCCGGCCTCAAAAAAGCTCCAAATTTTACCCCAAAACTTTGCTACGTTTTGCGGCTCATTAGGGAAGTTAAAAACGGCGTATTTGCCGCTTTTGATCTCTAAGGTTTCGTCGCTGCGAGGCGCTTTAGCACCGATAAAGATATCGTAAAGCCCGTCGGCGCCGTCCTCGTAATCGTAATAGACGCCGTAAATCTCGCTCCGCCCGTCATAACACTCTTTCATAAATTTCGCCCACAGCGCGGGAATTTTGCCGCTTCCGCCTAGCTCGTCCGCGTTTTTCGTGCGGGCTTTTAATCCGTAAATTTTAAATCCGTCTAAATACGAAATTTTGATTTTTTCGCTCAAATTTTACCCTTTCCGCTACTGCTCTAAAAGCTCTTTGGCCTGCTTTGCGATCGCGACGTCGGTGAAGCCGAAAAGCTTAAATAGCTCGTTTGCGTTGCCGCTTTCGCCGAAGCTTCGCATGCCGTGTACCGCGTCTGCAAATTTATACCACTCAAGCGCGCTTGCGGCTTCGACGGCTAAAATTTTAGTTTGCGGCTCTAGGATTTGCGCCAGATAGTCTGCGTCCTGCTCGCACAGAAGCTCGAAGCACGGCGCGCTTACAACGTTTGCGCCGATGCCTTGCTCTTGCAGGATCGCCGCCGCTTTTAGGCAGAGCGAAACCTCGCTGCCGCTTGCGATGAGCGTGATCTGCGCCTCTTTGCTCTGCCTTAGCAGATACGCGCCGTTTTGCACGTCGCCCAAAACCGCCTTAGGTAGCGGCTCAAGTCCCTGACGCGAGCAGACGAACGCTGCGGGGGCATTTAGAGCGAGCGCCGCGCGCCAGCATTTTACGTTTTCGTTGCCGTCTGCGGGGCGGAAAGTGTAGAAGCCGGGCATCGCGCGGAAGGTGCTAAGCTGCTCGATAGGCTCGTGCGTCGGCCCGTCCTCGCCCACGCCGATGCTGTCGTGCGTGAAGACGAAGTAGTGGCGCAAACCCATCAGTGCCGCAAGTCTAGCGCCCGTTTTGAGATAGTCGCTGAAGATAAAAAACGTCGCGCTAAACGGGATGAAAAGCCCGTATCTCGCAAAGGCGTTGCCGATCGCCGCCATAGCGTGCTCGCGGATGCCGAAGTGTAAATTTTTGCCGCACGGAAAGTCACCGCCGCCTTTTAGCTCGGTCTTGTTCGATGCTGCCAAATCCGCGCTTCCGCCCAAAAAGCCGGGCACCGCGTTTGCGATGGCATTTAAAATTTTACCGTTACTATCGCGCGTGGCGACCTTAAGCCCGCTAAAATCAGGGAATTCTATCTTGCTAAAGTCGGGATTTAAAAGCTCGTTTAGAAGCGCTCTTTTCTCATCGCTTAGCTTCGCAAGCTTCTCCTTCCAAAGCCGCTCTTCCAAATCGCCCTTTTCGACCGCGGCGCGCGTTTCAAAAAGCACGTCCTCGCTTACGACGAAGCTTTGGGCGGGATCAAGGCCCAGGCTTGCTTTCGCGCGCGCAAGCAGCTCCTCTCCAAGCGGCGCGCCGTGCGTCTTGGCCGTGCCCTCAAGCTCGAGCGCGCCCTTGCCGATCGTGGTATTTGCGATGATGAGGTAGGGTTTGATTTTATTTTTGACCTCGTCAAGGACAAATTCTATCTGATCAAAATTATGCCCGTCGATGCGCGCGAC
Source organism: uncultured Campylobacter sp. (assembly GCA_963528355.1). Classification (GTDB taxonomy): domain Bacteria; phylum Campylobacterota; class Campylobacteria; order Campylobacterales; family Campylobacteraceae; genus Campylobacter_B. The sequence continues at coordinate 323,992 of CAURUZ010000001.1, read as the reverse complement.
CTCAAAGCCCTGAGCTTCAAATCGCACTTTCACGTCCTCAAACCACGCGATATCGGTGCTGCCGTCGATCGTGATGCCGTTAGAATCATAAATTATCGTAAGATTATCGAGGTTGTGTCTGCCCGCAAGCGCGCACGCTTCGTAGCTGATACCCTCCTGCAGATCGCCGTCGCCGCAGAAGCAATAGACGCGGTGATCGATGATCTCGCTTCCTTCCTCGTTTAGCAGATGCGCGGCGTATTTTGCGGCCATCGCAAATCCGACTGCGTTTGCGACGCCCTGACCGAGCGGTCCGGTAGCGATCTCGACGCCCGGGGTGGTGATCTCCGGATGGCCTGGAGTTTTGGAGTGCAGGCGCCTGAAGCTTTTTAGATCGTCCATGCTCAAATCGTATCCGCTAAGATAGAGGTAGCTATACACGAGCGCGCTTGCGTGTCCGCCCGAGAATACGATGCGGTCGCGGTTTAGCCATGCGGGATTTTTGGGATTGTGGCGGACTTTGCTCATAAAGACGCTCATTACGTCGCTTAGCCCCATCGGCGTGCCGGGATGGCCTGAGTTGGCGCTTTGGATCATATCCGCGCTTAGAAATTTGATCGTGTTTGAAATTTTACTTAGCTGCTCGCTCGACATTTTTCATCCTTTCAGGTATTTTTCTATCAAATTTAAAACCAAATCGCGCAGGCCTGCATCATAGCCGCTCATCGCGCCGCTTACCTCGTCTATTAGGCGCTGCTTGTAGCTTCTAGCGCCCGCAAGTCCGAGTAAATTTACGAAGGAATTTTTCGCGCCGTCCGCTCCTACGGGCTTGCCTGCGCTTGCTTCGTCGCCCGTGGCGTCGATGATATCATCCTCGATCTGAAATATGAGACCTAGCTTCAGTCCGATTTTATAAAGCTCATGCGCGAGCTCGTCCTTTAGCCCGCCGATTATGGCGCCTAGCTCAAACGCCGCAGCGATGAGCGCGCCAGTTTTATGCAGATGCAAAAACTCAAGCTCGTTTTGCTTTAGCGGGCTATTTTCAAAGTAGCAATCGATCGCCTGACCAAGTACCATGCCGCTGCTGCCCGCGTTTCGCGCTAGAGTTTTAATACATTTTATTTTGATCTCGTCGCTTAGGCTCGCGCTCGCGGCTATCAAAAACGCGTCGGTGTTTAGCGCGTCGCCGACCAAAATCGCCGTGACCTCGTCGTATTTTTTGTGCAGGCTCGGCCGTCCGCGGCGCAGATCCGCATCGTCCATCGCGGGCAGATCGTCGTGGATAAGCGAGTAGGTGTGGATCATCTCAAGCGCCATCGCGATCGCCAGCGCGCCCTCAAAGCGCCGCTCATCCACCGCCGAGACGACGCCTAGCAACAGCTGCGCGCGAAAATGCTTGCCGCCCGCTTGCAGCATATAATTGAGCGCATCCTCGAAATACGGATGAAAGCTCGGCGCCTTCAGCTCGTTGCGCTTAAAGTAGTCTTTAAATTTTTCTAAAATATCCATCGATCCTACCTTGCGGTTTTGATTTGCTCTGCTTAGGCGCGCCCTTGACGAATGCAAATTCGCGCCCTTCTAATGCCTTTTCGCCGCGCAGCTTAGGCTTTGCTGTCGCGAGCCGTTTGTACGTCGCGTAGAAGTAATCATGCCGCTTAAAATTTTAAATTTTAATTTCCCTAGCTTTACGCAGTGCGCGAGGCGGAGGATGCTCCGCTTTTTTGAGCCGCATCTTAGCCTCATTTATTCGCGGATACCGCACAACGGCTCGCCTTGCTTTGTATTTAAGCTGCGCTAGCTAAATTTTACTTTGCGCCGCAGCGTAGCAGCTCGCCGAAATTTTAGAATTTGGCCTCACACCACCCGTTAAATTTGACCGATTTGCTAAGGTTGAAATTTAATAACCTAGCGTCAAATCAAACAAGTTTCACTTTATGTAAGCTACACCGCCACAAAAATCTAAATTTAACTTGTCGCCTTATAAAATAGGGCTTCATTTAGTTCGCTACAGAAGCCGCTTGCTTCGTAAAATCCAAACCGCTCGCCAGGCGGGAAGTAGTCACCCTCTCTAAAAAGCCTATTTTCACCATTTTTGAACTACGCTTAGCCCTTATTGCCAAGCAGATCACCCAATCCGCCGAGCCCTCCTAGCATGGATGCTGCAGCGCCTTTCTTTTCATTTTCGACGAGTTTTATCGCGTCATTGATCGCCGAGATCAGTAGGATCTGCAAGCTTTCCTTGTCGCTAAAAAGGCTATCGTCGATACTTAGATCGAGCACCTCGCCCGCGCCGTTTAGCCTGATGGCGACCATGCCCGCGCCCGATTTTACAGTAAATTCCTTGCGCGCATTCTCCTCCTCGATCTGCTTAGCCTTGGCCTGCATCTGATCGAGCATTTGCCCCATTTTCGAAAAATCCATTCCTTCAAACATCTTTACTCCGTTATTTCGTTTTTTTCGTTTACCTGCACGATTTTAGGCTTGAAGCTTCTTGCTTTTTTGGCGCTCATCTGTGCGTAGGCCACGATGATGACGACGTCGCCGACACAGACTTTGCGCGCGGCCGCGCCGTTTAGGCAGATCTCGCCCTTTTTATCGCCGCGGATCACGTATGTAGCGAAGCGCTCGCCGTTATTGACGTTTAGGATCTCGACTTTTTGATATTCGCAAAGCCCCGCAGCTTCGATGAGCTCGGGTCCGATCGTAATGGAGCCCACGTAGTTGAGATTGGCGTCCGTCACGCGCGCGCGGTGGATTTTGCTTGATAAAATTTCGATTTTCATCGACCGTCCTTTAAATTTAGTCTAGATTTGACTCGCCTCGCGCCGCGACGAGCTCGCTCACGACCTGCTTGTCGCTGAAGGGGTGCTTCACGCCCTTGATCTCCTGGTAGGTCTCGTCGCCCTTGCCCAAAATAGCGATTATCTCGCCGTTTTTGGCAAGATCTAGCGCGCGCGCGATCGCCTCTTTGCGATCCGCGATCTTTAAAATTTTATCCTTTCGGCGCATACCGGCGCAAATCTGCTCGATGATTTCGCTCGGCTCTTCGCTGCGTGGATTATCGCTCGTGACGATGCAAATTTTGGCAAAGTGCTCGGCGATAGCGCCCATTTTCGGACGCTTGCCGTGGTCGCGATCGCCTCCCGCGCCAAAAACCGCGATGATCTCGCCGCTTGCGCGCAGCGCGTTTAGCACCTTTTCAATACCGTCTGGGGTATGGGCGAAATCGACGATCACAAGCGGGTTTTTATTTACGATCTGCACGCGACCCTCGACGCCGCCGAAGTTTGCCAGGGCTTTTGCGATCTTTTCGTTCGGCAGCTTGGTCAGAATTTTAACCGCCGCAAACGCTGCGGTAAGGTTGTAGAGATTAAACTCGCCGATGAGATCGCTTTGCAGCTGCGCATTATCGCCGTTTGGAGTGCGCACGAGCGCGTCGATGCCGCCCTTTAGCCCATATCCGCTCACGCCGAAGCTCGCGGGGTTTTTTATGCCGTAGGTAAGGGCGTTTGCGGGGTTAAATTTAATATGTCCGTCGTCGGCGTTTATGAGCTTTGGCGCGTCGTCTGCGAAAAACGAGCTCTTGACTGCCGCGTATTCTTGCATGCTACCGTGATAATCGAGATGATCTTGACTTAAATTCGTAAAAATTTTAAGCGCAAATTCTAATCCTTCGATACGATTTTGCGCTATCGCATGCGAGCTAACCTCCATAACGAAGTATTCGCAGCCCTGCTTGCTAGCTTCGTAAAGATAGCTCATCGTCTTAAAAACCGAGCTCGTCGTAAGTCCCTTTTCGTCGATCCTGCGCTCATTTATAAAGGCGCCGCGCGTGCCGCTTAGACCGCAGCTAAAGCCTAGATCCAGCAGCGTCGAGTAGATCGCCGCCGCAGTCGTCGTTTTGCCGTTCGTACCGGTGATGCCTACGATTTTGATGCGCGGATCGATCTTTAAAAGTTCCTTTGCTTGCGCGATAGAGATGATCTGCGCGCCTTTTTGCGCCGCTTCAGGTTCAAATTTAGCGTTCGCGCTTGTGCGCATAAAAAAGCAGCCCACCTCGCACTCGGCGGAGTTGTCGGTGATAAAGCTATTTTCGAGTCGTATTTTCATGATTTTTGATTTTTTGCATTAGCGCCTCGAAGCGCTGGTCTCCTGCATATGCTGCGGCCGAACTCTCGACGTAATTAAGCCCCATTTCGTAGTAGCCGTTTTCTATCAAATTTTCTAAAAATTCTATCATCTCGGTTTTGTCCGAAATGGCGATTTTGGATGAAAAAATGATCGATTCGAAGGCGTCTTTAAAGCCTCTTTGGCCTACCGCGCGCATAAAATCGGCATAAGCTATAACAGCGATCTCGTCCTCGGCGCCAGGTTCGGAGGCTGCTTCGTTCGCGATCTTTTCGTTGATGGAGTTTAAAATTTTAAAAAGCTCCGCGGTTTGAGTTTTGGGGCTGAGGTTGTAAAAATCAAAGAGCATAAGCGCCTCTTCGCGGTCTGCCAGCGCGGTCTGGCAAAGCTCGAGCAAAAATAGAATTTCCTCCTCGCCGCTTTTTTCGTAGGCGAGTGAAAAATACAGCTTCGCAAGTTCGAATTCTCCGCGCGAAAAGGCCTTTAGCCCCAGTTTTTTATAGTTCAAACTCTTCGCCTTCGGGGATGTTTACGACGCTAAGCTCGGGGTGAATATCCATGCGAAGCTGGCGCTCGACGCCGTATTTTAGGGTCTGCGCACTTGCGGCGCAGCCGTGGCAATGCCCGGTAAGGCGGACATAGACGATGCCGTCTTTTATGCCTAAAAGTTTCATATCGCCGCCGTCGTTTTGCAGCATCGGTCGGATTAGCTCCAAGCTATCCTGTACCGGGGCTAGAAGCTCTTCGTCTGTAAATGGTATCATTAAAATTCCTTGTTTTTATTTTGGCGCATTATATCCAAAAGCGATAAAAAAAGGCTTATCGGGGATGAAATTTAATCTGAAATTTTGCGCTAGGGCGCGGATTTTGCGTAATGGCTCGCAAAGAATTTTATACGCCGCGAACGGCGAGCCGCGATTTTAAAATTTTATCGATTCAGCAAGGATGAAACTCGCAAATCATCGGGTTTGTGTATATTTAAATTTAGACTATTTGCGTTATAAATTTGGGATGAAATTTCAGCCCGGTCGGGGGCTAAATTTGGGATGAAATTTTGCTTGAGCGGGTAGGTAAAATTTAAAGCGGAACTGTCTAAATTTAATTAGGATAAGCGCCGATACGATTAAATTTTTAGAAAAACAATCCTGCTTTTAATTGCAAATTTGCGATTACGAAAGCCTGGACGGTGGATATTATTTAAAGCTCGTAGATGAAATTTACGCTATGTTTTATATCGATCGCGACTGTAAAATTTTAGAGCGGGCGTGTGCCATCACGGCAAAATTTCTATCGGCGTGCCGATTTTTATATGCTCAAAAAGCTCGTCCATATCGTCGTTGACGAGCGCTATGCAGCCTTCCGTCCAGTCGCCGAACGCCGCGATACTCTGCCCTAGGTAGCTAAATTTATTTGGTAGCCCGTGGATTTTTATATCGCCGCCTGCGCTTTTGCCGAGAGATTTTGCGTGCGCTACGTCGGCTTTGTTCGGATAGGAGATGCCTAAATTTAGATGATACGCCGAGTTTGGATTTTTGTCGTTTATGGTGTAGTTGCCCTCCGGGGTTTTGCCGTCGCCTTGAACCTCTTTATGTCCTTCAGGCTCGCGTCCGAGGGCGATTTTGTAGCTTTTCGCGACGCCTTTTGAGGTCAAAATTTCAAGAATTCGTTTGGATTTATAGACGCGGATTTTAGAAATTTGCTCGCCGTCCAATGCCTGCTTTAGCGGAATTTCGGAGTTGATCGTTTCGATATTTTTATAGCTAAGATAATTGTCCAATGCCCACGCTAGGCCCGCAGCGACGATAACAAGCGGGAGTAAAATTTTAAATTTCATAGAAGAAATTTCGGGAGTGATCCCGAAATTTTATTTGCTGATTAGCTCGATATAAGCCATCTCAGCAGCGTCGCCCTTGCGAAGGCGAGTTTTGATGATGCGAGTGTAGCCGCCGTTTACGCCTGCGTATTTAGGAGCGATCTCAGTGACTAGCTTATGTGTCGCAGCCTTATCCTGAAGCGCCGCGAAAACAAATCTATGCGCCTCGCTGTCGCCCTTGCGCGCACGAGTGATCAGCTTTTCGGCATAGCTTCTTAGCTCTTTTGCCTTAGGAAGCGTGGTTTCGATCTTGCCGCTAGCAACTAAAGCGATGGTTAAATTTTTAAGCAGGGCGGCACGGTGAGATGAAGTGCGCCCTAGCTTCCTATATCCGTGATTATGTCTCATTTATTGTCCTTCATTCTTTTGTCTTTGAGCCTTCAGCTCGTCAAGCTTGCGTTTTAGCTGCTCTTTTTTATCGCCGAGCTCTTGGTTGCCGATAGGATAACCGATCTCCTCCATTACGGCTTTGATCTCCTCAAGCGATTTTTTGCCTAAATTTTTAAGGTCTTTGAGCTCGCTCTCTTCCATAATCGCTAGCTCGCCTATAAATCTAATATCCGCACGATCCAGGCAGTTAAAGCTTCGCGCGCTTAAGCTTAGATTGCTAACGCTCTCGAAAAGCTTTGCAAACTCGGAATTTGCGGGGATCGCTCTACCGAAAGTATCCGCAGCGCTGATATTTACGATACCTTTGAAAACCGCCAGCTGCTGATACATTGCTTCAAGTGCGTTTTTAAACGCATCTATCGCGCTGATCTGACCGTCGGTAGTGATCGTAAAGACTACTTTCTCGTAGTCGGGATTGTCCTCTACAAATACGTTTTCGATGTCGTAAACGGCCTTAGTTACCGGGGTAAAAAACGCATCCAGCGCGATGAAATCAGCGTCTAAATTTTCTCTGATCTCTTCGCTTGGGACGTAGCCGATACCCTTTTCAATGATGAGCGTAAATTTAAGATCGGCATCCTCGTTTATCGTAGCCAGATAAGCGCTTGGATTTACGATCTCTACGGTGTCGTTATTTAGGTCGCTGCCGTAAATTTCTTTAGGTCCTTTGAAGCTGTATTCTACAACCTCGCGTAGGGAATCGCCCTTAATTTTAAACCTTAAGCCCTTTAAATTTATGATAAAAGCCGCCATATCCTCGAGCATACCGCGCATGCTGTCGAATTCGTGGCTTACGCCTTCGATTTTAACCGCAGTCGGCGCGAAACCGACCGTGCTCGTATAAAGTAACCTTCGTAAAGGATGAGCTAGAGTGACGGCATATCCCGTTTCAAAGGGATATGCTATGATTTTAGCAACATTTTCGCTGACATTCTCAACCTTTATTTCAGTTGGCATATGAGCTGATGTTGTGATTTTTCTCATATTAGCACCTACTATTTCGAGTAAAGCTCTACGATAAATCTTTCCTCTACAGGAATAACAACTTCTTCTCTCTCCGGAACTCTAGAAAAAATTCCGTATCTTTTCTCTTTTTCTACGTCTACCCACGCTACGATGCCAGTTTGTGCAGTAAGATCCAATGCTCTTGAAATTTGCGGGTTATTTTTGCTTTTTTCGATCACTTCGATCTTTTGTCCTGCGCGGACGCTGTATGAAGGGATATCGACGCGCTTGCCGTCTACTAAAATGTGTCCGTGCGTAACGAGCTGGCGTGCAAATCGTCTAGTCGTAGCAAAGCCCATGCGGTAAACTACGTTATCCAGCCTCTGCTCTAAAAGCTGAACCAAGATCGCTCCGGTGTTACCCTCTCTGCGAGCCGCTTCGGCAAATAGCCTGCGAAACTGCTTTTCGCTTACGCCGTACATAAATTTAGCCTTTTGCTTCTCGCGAAGCTGTGAGCCGTATTCGCTTAGTTTAGCGCGTCTTTGTCCATGCTGACCCGGAGCGTAAGGGCGTTTTAAAAGCGCGCTCTTGCCCGCAAGCCTTCTCTCGCCTTTCATAAATAGATCGACGCCGAGTCTTCTTTCTAATTTTTCAACCGGTCCTGTATATCTAGCCATAAATTTCTCCTTTTATAATTACACGCGACGTCGTTTAGGCGGTCTGCAACCGTTGTGCGCAAGAGGAGTGATATCTTTGAAATACGTAACTTTAATCCCTTCTACGCTACCTACGCTTTTAACGGCGGTCTCGCGTCCGCTTCCCGGACCCTGAACCTTGACGCCTACCTCTTTGATGCCGTGCTCTTTGGCTTTGTTTAGCGCGTCCTCGACAGCTTGCTGCGCCGCATAAGGGGTGGATTTTTTGCTGCCTTTAAAATTTAAAGCGCCCGCACTGCTCCACGCGATCGCGTTGCCCATTTCGTCCGTTACGGTAATCATAGTGTTGTTGAACGTAGCGGAGATGTAAACTATGCCTTTGGCGATATTTTTTCTGACGGTTTTTTTCTTAACTACTTTTTTTTGTGCCATATCTCAATCCTTATTTAGCTGCCGCGCCGACGGTTTTGCGTTTGCCTTTTCTGGTTCTAGCGTTCGTTTTTGTTTTTTGACCGCGAACAGGAAGGCCCTTTCTGTGTCTTAAGCCGCGATAGCCGCCCAAGTCCATAAGCGCTTTTATATCCATAGCCACTTGTTTGCGAAGATCGCCTTCGACCATATAGTGCTCTTGGATCTCTTTTCTGATAGCGGCGGCTTCATCTTCGCTCAGATCGGCGACTCTTTTATCGTAAGAAATTCCTGCCGCATCGAGAATTTTTCTCGACGTAAATAAACCTATACCGTAGATATAAGTTAGTCCGTATTCAATCCTTTTTTTCTTTGGTAGATCTACACCTGCGATACGAGCCATAACTTATCCTTGTCTTTGTTTATGTTTTGGATTTTCACAAATAACGTGAACAACACCTTTGCGCTTGACAATTTTACATTTGTCGCACATTTTCTTAACGGATGGACGAACTTTCATTCCACTCTCCTAAAATTTTCTCCACTTTAAATGCAAACTGCACCTAGGTTTAATGAAATTTCAAAAGCGAAAGTATCAAACCAACTGTTTTCAAAATAGTGGGGATTTTGAAAACACTTCTTCCTACAGTTTAGTCGCAAAATCGCGAGTATATCTAAATTTAACTTTATCCTTACTTATAGCGGTAGGTGATCCTGCCTTTATCGAGGCTGTAAGGGGTTAGCTCGACTTTTACGCGATCGCCCGGCATTATCTTGATGTAGTGCATCCGCATCTTGCCAGCGATATGACATAAAATCACGTGTTTGTTGTCTAGCTCGACCTTAAAAGTCGCGTTCGGCAGCGCTTCTATGACGTTGCCGTCGATCTCTATGACGTCGTCTTTTGCCACAAATTCTCCTTTCTTTTAAATTTAAAAAGGGCGATTATATAGAATTTAAAATTTTAAACAGCTTAAAAGAAATTTAAAATAAGCAAAATTTCAGATTTATTTCGCTACGCGCGAAGTATTTTGCAAAAGCAAGGCGGCGCTCTTTTTAAAATTTTAGTATAATGGCTCAAAAATTTTAAAGGAAAAATATGAAATGGCAAGACGGCAGACGAAGCTCAAACGTGGAGGATGACCGCGCAAGCAGCATGCGCACGAGCTCCGGCTCGCTTGGGATGCTGATTCCGATCATCAGGTTTTTGCTAGGCTCAAAGATCGGGCGCATAGTGCTTGTAATCGGCGTGGTGGCGTATTTTATGGGCTACAACCCTTTGGCGCTTTTAGACGGAGGCGCTAGCGCGCAAAGAGAGCCGACGGATAGCCCGCAGGAGCAGGAAAAACTCGCCTTCGTCTCGGCGGTGCTAGCCCAAACCGAAGACGTCTGGGGCGAGATATTTAAAAGTATCGGCGCGCGCTACGAGGAGCCGGGGCTTCGGCTTTTCCGCGATCAGGTAGCAAGCGGCTGCGGCTTTGCGAGCGCGCAGACGGGACCTTTTTATTGCCCGAGGGACCGTAAAATTTATCTGGATCTTAGCTTTTTCGACGAGCTTGCGAATAAATACAAAGCGGGCGGCGACTTCGCGCAGGCCTACGTCATCGCACACGAAGTGGGGCATCACGTTCAAAATTTAATCGGTACGCTGGAGCAGGTCGCCGCTCTAAAAAGGCGCGCTCGCAGCGAAGCCGAGCAAAACGCGCTTCAGGTCAAAGTCGAGCTACAGGCGGACTGCTACGCGGGGGTCTGGGCGCATTATCTCGCAAAAACAGGGCGCGTACTTGAAGCGGGCGACATCGACGAGGCGCTAAATGCCGCCAGCGCGATCGGCGACGATACGTTGCAGCGCAAATTTAGCGGTCGCGTCGTGCCCGATTCCTTCACGCACGGCACCTCGGCACAGCGCAAAGAGTGGTTTAAAAAGGGCTTAGCGGGCGGAAACCTAAAAGTCTGCTCGTTTGAGCCGTAAAATGCAGACTTTAAGTTCGTAAATTCTGCCATCTAAAATCGCCGTCTCGCGTTTGAGCCGTAAGCGTGGGCTTTGAGCCAGCTTGCGGGCTAGATTGAAAGTAGCCTAAATTTTAAAATTTAACGTCGAGCTTGGAGGCGAAATTTTAAAATTTTAATGATCGGCGATTAAAAAGTTCGGACGGCGCGCTCGGCTAGTGCGGCGACGGCCTGTTTGAGCGCAGGATTGACTACGGCATTAAGAAACCAAAATAGATACGTTAAAATTTATGGAGGCAAAAATGAATAAAATAACCTGCATCTGCCTAGGCGTGCGAAACATGCAAAGGGCGCTGAAATTTTACAGAGACGGCCTAAGATTTAAGACGGATTGCAAAGACGACGACCCGCCGGTATGTTTTTTCAACACGCCGGGGACCAAATTTGAGCTCTATCCCTTGGGCGCGCTGGCCCTAGATATCGACGAAACCAATCCGCCGAAGGGCAGCGGATTTGGCGGCATCACGCTAGCCTATAACGTAAAAAACAAAGAGGACGTAGCTAGCGTCATAGAGCTCGTAAAAAAGGCGGGCGGCACCATCGTCAAGGAGCCCCAAGATACGTTTTGGGGCGGATACCACGCGTATTTTGCCGATCCGGACGGATACTATTGGGAAGTGGCTTGGGGGCCCGGTTTTAAATTTGACGAGGACGGGTTGCTCAAATTTTAGAGCAAAATTTTTGCGGACGAGGCTTGTTCGGAGGCGCCGAAGCCTTTGCGCAAACGTGTAAAATTTAAACTCAAAATTTTATTGCAAATCATCGGGCGGGTTTTTGGCTCGTATAATTTGCGGCGCCGTTTTTCCCGCGTTTTGCTCTAAATATCGAGCGAAATTTTACTTTCCGATGTGATCTGCGGCGCGGATTTTGCGCGAGGCTAAAATTTACCCGTACCCCGCACGCTGTTTTACTCGCGCTCGCAGTACCGCTTTGCTCGTATCGCATTGCTGCTACACAAAACAAGAAAACGGATATTTCGCGGCGCTTTTGTCCGTGAGTGCGGCAAGGAATAGGGCGATAAATTCCTCAAAGCTTTGCGCGATGACCAGGGCATCCTCATAGATCGGTTCCGCGCCGAATACGATCTTGCCCGCGTCCGCGCCTTTCGTGAGGATGCCCGCGAAGCAGCGTTCGCCTCTGACCGAAAATAAAAACGGCAAGCACTCGCTCCAAAATGCGCTCACGGCGGCTCTTTGCGCATCGTTAACCGCACACTCCAGGCTGTCTTTTTCAAAATCTCCGTAGTGAAATTCTGCTTCGTCCGCGCCTGGCGACGCATAATCCCTAGCGGACACGAACCAAACGGCGTCTGCAGCGTCATGCAAAGTCTCAAAAGAGCAAACGAAGCGGTAAAAATCTTCGCTTAAATTTTTAAATCTGCCGCCCAAAAATTCGCTTTGCGGCGGGCAAATTTCATCCCTGCTCCGTATCTGCCAGCCGTTTTGCGCCAGCGCGTCTATAAGTTCGTCAAAAACCATCTCGCCTCCCGTAATTTGGCGCCGATTATAGCATCTTACTCGGCGCAGCGGTTAAATGCGGCTAAATTTATAAAATTTTGCCTGTCCGCCGCGCATAAAAAGAGAAATTTTACGCGAAATTTTATAAATTCGGCTAAAAATAAAATGACGTTTCCAAATCGCCGCTAAATTTAGGCTCGGCAGAAGGCGTAAGCCGCAGATGAAAAACGGGCGTATCACTTAAAATAGGCGTATCGTCGCAGGAGGCGGGCGAGCAGCTAAAATTTGCGCTTCGGTATCCGCCTAAAATTTCCAAGCGGTACCGACCGCGCTTTAGCTTAAAGCTTAGGCTGTTTTGCTCGCTAATGCGGCTCATATCTTTAAAATAACCCATGCCAACGATCTTTAGCGTGCCTGATGAGTGAAAGACCCAACCGCGAGAGATGATTTTTGCTTCGTTTTGATTAAAAATTTCCTCATCCGCCTCGCCCGCAGTAGCCGAAAAATCGTAATAATCGCTGCGAACGCCCAATATCGGCACCGCGATACCCTCTCTTGCGACCGCATCGCCGTGCTCGGTCTGCGTAAAATAGGCAAGAACGTCCCCGTTCGCAAGCCCGTGCTCATCCAGATAGCGCGCTAGTAGCGCGGGCTCGTATATCACGAAGCCGTCCAGCTCGGAGAAAATTCGCCTTTTCATTCGCGCCTTTCTTTGATCGCCATGCGCGTCGTGCGCAGAAATTTTACCGCTCATTTGTCCTCTTTGTCTTTGTTTTCGCAGCGCCGATGAAATTTTATCACTGCGCTTGCGGCAGGCTAAATTTTATCTCTGCAGTCGCGCCGAGAATGAAATTTAAACCCCATTTTGCGCTAAAATTTTACAGCCCGCGGTTTTTCCAGCCGCCACTCATACCTTGGCATCTGTCTACGAGCCAGCGCTCGTCCTTACGCACAAGCAGGAAACGGCGCGCAAAGCCGTGTTCGTCCTTGGCGTAGATGTAAATTTTATTTTTGCTCTCGCATTCGGCGTCCGTTAGCTCGTACCCGCCGTAGGTGCCGCCCTCCATCATCGAAAACGAAATACTCTCGGGGCGGAAGCCGCTGCGCTTAACGGGCGTGCAGTAGCGCGCAAATAGCTCGTCGCATCTGCGCTGCACCTCGCCGTCGTCTGCGTCATCAATTCGCGATGTGGCAAATTTCTCCCATTCGCTCATCGCCGCGAAAAATTCTAAAAGCGCACTCCGCGCTGCCGCAGCGTCCTGCGGATCAAGCTTCTTTTTGCTCTTTGCGGCGTCTCTTTGTGCCTGCTCAAACTCTGCAATTTGTTCCTTGCTAAACTGCCCGCCGTCTAGATAAAACTGGATTTTCGTATCCGCCGCGGCTAACAGCCCCGCAAAGCTCACGCGCGAATTGACCAGGCGCAGCGATTTTAGCTTCGGGATTTGCACGATCGCTTTTAGCCCTTCATCCGTGATGCTGACGTTTTCGATACCGATGTGTTCGAGCTTGGCGTGTGCTGCAAAGTATCTAAAGCCCTCGCCGCTTATCTTATCGCTATCTTGCAAAAACAGATACGCGAGCTTCGGCAGCGCGGCTAGATGCTGTAGCGCCGCGTCCGTGATGGCCGTAGCTATAAAGCCCATATTTACGAGGCTTTTTACCTCGCAGATGCGGCGCACCATCTCATCGCTTAGCGCTACGTTTTCGTAGTGATGGCCTTTGCAGTAGCGCTCGCTAACCGCGTCCAAAGCCTCCTGCATCGTGATCTGCCTCATCATCTATCCTTTAAATTTGATTTTAAAATTTTAGTGAAATTTTACGATTTGCGCAAGCGCTTAAATTTACGCGCGGATTTGCACGCTGCCGATGTGTTTTAAGACGCCGCCCCGACGAGCGCTAAATTTCAGCCGCCGTCCACTCGCCTAAAATTTTACCAAAATCCTCTATCATCGCGGCGAAATCATACTCAATCTTGCTTTGCTTTTGCGCAATCTGCCTTAGCGCTGTCAAAAGATACTCGCCCATCTTTCGCTTTTGCTCCATGGGCGCTAGCTCGCTAAACTCGCGCTCGAAATGTATCAGTGCGCCCGTTTTGCCCGCGTCTTTTCTAAACGGCGAATACTCAAATCTATTTCGCAAAAAGTAGCCACCCGCGCGCCTCTGCTCCTCGCTCATCATCTCGCACAGTAGCTCCCAGGCGCGCTGCGAGCTTAGGCGCGGCTTATCGGGCGCGATGATGTAGTTCGTTTTGCAGCCCCGATCATCGAAGCTAAACGCGCATTCTAGCTTTATGTAGTTGATCGCGCTGCCGTAAATTTTAGGGCGCATTTTGGCGTTAAGCGCCGGTTGTAGATCCTCAAATAGGCTTTCTATCACGGCGCGCGAGTTTTCGTAGCAGTTACTGATAGCGCGCGTGATACGAACTGGGTTTTTGGCTATACAGTTGCGCTGGCTGTTTAGCGTGAGGTCCAAAATATCCTCTTTTACGGGGCATGCGAGCGTTTTGCCCGCCGCATCCGGGCCGGTGTGAAAGATAGTATCGCCGTCTTGCATCGTAAGCCCCGTTTTGCGCTTCGACCACATAGCTTCTACAAAGCGCGGCTCGCCGTGCGCATTTAAAAAATAGGTCACGGGCTGCCCGTTGTAAAATTTCCCGCGCAGCGCCTCCAGGCTCTCGCGCTCGCCCCAGCCTATGATCGCGAGGCATTCGCAAATTTTTACGGCCTTGTTCCACTCGCTAGCGTTTTTATAAAAGGCGTAGCGGTCAAATTCGCCCAGCAGCCGCTCACGAATTAAAATTTGATCCCAAGCGCGCAGAAAAATTTCTAGTTCGGCGAGGTTTTCTATTTCGTAAATTCGCTCTCAAATTTCGTTCATTATCGACCCTTAAATTTGCGTTTACAGCGTAAAATCGCCTTTGAGTTTTACGGCTCGCTTCAGGCGCGCTTTGCTCTAAATAAACTCGCGGTCGCCGCAAGGCAGAATTAGCTTTTTTCTCGGCTGCGCTTCTCTTCGATGCCGCTTTGCCCTTGCCTGCGCGCTAGCTCGTCAAGTAGGGCGTCCGGGTGGATATTGTGCGCCGCAAGCGCGAGCAGAAGGTGAAATAAAAGATCCGCTCCCTCGTAAATCACGTCGTATCGTGGCTCGTCCGCTCTGTGCTCTCCAAAGCCCTCGCGCGCGATATCTGCGTAAAGCTCGCTACGTGAGAGGTCCTTGCACGCCAGCGCGAACTCGCACGCTTCTTCGGCGATCTTTTTAAGATAGGCGTTTTCGCCCTTCGCGTAGAGCGAGGCGACGTAGGAGAGCTCGGACTCGCCGTTTAGCTTGCGATCCAAGCAGACGTGGTAAATTTCATCCAAAATGCCGTATGGGTTTTTTTCTGCGGAGCTTTCGAGCGCGGAATTTTGCGAGCCATCACGGGCAATAAAATTTTGTGATACGTAATTTGATGAGCCGTCGCAGGAAGCGGAATTCTGCTCTGTGCGAGAATTCGCGGAATTTTTCTGCACGAGGGAGGCTGCAGAACCGTGCTCTGCGAAATTTATCGCGCCGCAAGCGCTTGAGCTCCCCACATTTTCGCCGCATTTTTGCAGCGAAATCTCTTTGAAAAAACAGCTTCGCGCGCCCGTGTGGCAGGCGGATCCGCCGCACTGCTCGACTTTAAGTAGCAGCGCGTCGTTATCGCAGTCCAAAAAGGCGGATTCTACGAGTTGAACGTGACCGCTGCTCTCGCCCTTTTTCCAGATGCGCCCCTTGCTGCGCGAGAAATAGTGCGCGTAGCCGGTACGTAGCGTCAGGCTTAGCGCCTCCTCGTTCATATACGCGAGCATCAAAACCGCGCCGTCACCCGCGTCCTGCACGATCGCGGGGAGCAGCCCGCCTAATTTTTGCCAATCTACCTTCATCTTTGATCCTTAGTTTGCGAAGTCGCACGCCCTGAATTTAGCCGCCGCACGCGGAATTTGAGTTATTGAAATTTACGAAGCGGCATGCCTAGTAAATTTAAAGAATAAGCCTAGCGGCTAATTTTAAGCGGCCGCTGGGTTTAAGCTGCGACGAGCGCGAAAGCTCGTGACGAGCAGAACTCGCGCTCGTTGCTAAGCCTGGCTCGCAAAATCGAGAGTTAAGCTTATGCGCCCGGAGCAATTCGCTATTAAATTTAACTCGCAAAATCGGGCGCATAGCCCGCTTAAAATTTTAGTTCTCCCGCTCGATGGCGCTTTGCTTTGCTTTATCTTTCGTATCGACCCAGATATTAGGCACCGCGCCGCCCGGCGTTAGGAAAATTTTCGCGTCGCTGTTTTCGCGCAACGCCTCGTTAAATTTGGCCTGCGTCTCGATCTGCTTGAGGCTTAAAAGATTTGCGTCCAAGCTCTTTGCGATCTCTTTGTTAGCGTAGGCTTGCGCGTCGGCTTCGATCTTGGCGGCATCGGCGCGACCTTGAGCCTCGATTTTGACGGCGTCTGCGTTACCTTTGGCAAGAGCAGCCCTTTTAAGCGCCTCTTGATTTGCGCGCTCGACCTCGTATTTGGTGCGCTCAGCCTCCTGTTTGGCGATCTGCACGCGCTCGATCTGCTCTTTTACCTTCGCCGGCAGGATGATCTCGCGAAGCTGCACGGCTAGCAGATCTACGGGCGAATTCGGCAGCGCTTCGATATTCTTGCGGATACCGTCGTCGATCGCTTTAGCGATCTCGTCGCGTTTGGTAGGCAGCTCCTCGGCGGCATAGTTGCCGATGACGCTACGCACGACGTCCTTTACGCGCGGATCGATGATCTTATCCTCCCACAAAAAGCCCCACTCGGCGATCGTGTTGGGCGCCGTGGCTTCATTGAGCCTGTATTGCACGGTGATGTCGATGCTGACGGGCAAATTTCGCGAGTCTAGCACCGAAAGCGAGTTTTTACTAATGATACCGCCCGCGGTGCCGCTTTTAGTAGCGATACCCGCGCTCATATCTTCGCTGCTGGTGTAGTTGATGATACGTGTGCGAGTATCTACGACGAATACGTCCTGTATGAACGGCACAAAAAAGTGAAGTCCCGCGCCAAGAGGCGTCGGATCGTATTTGCCTAAATTTGACTTGATCCCCACCTCTCCCGATTGGATCGTGACAAAGGGTTTTGAGATCACGAGTAGCGCGATTATCGCAATAATAGCGTAAATCACGCCGCTAAACTTGCCCATTCCTCCAAAATTAGGAATTTTAAAATTTAAATTCCCGCCTTTTTTGTCGCTATTTTTCTTATTAAAATAATCATTCAAATCCGCAGGCATGCGTGTCCTTATTTAACGTAAGTGAGCCAGTGCTCAAATTTTGGGTCTTTGCCCGTGACGACGGCGAAATACGCCTTTTGCAAGCGGCTTGTGATGTCGCCCATCTCGCCCTTGCCGATGATCCTGCCGTCGATGTTGCTAATCGGTGTGACCTCCGCGGCGGTGCCGGTAAAAAACGCCTCATCCGCGGCATAGAGCTGATCGCGAGCGATGCGCTCTCTGCGGACTTCATAGCCCAGGCTGCGCGCGATTTCTATGACTGAATTTTGAGTGATGCTCTCTAGGCTGGTGTCGTTCGGCGGAGTGATGATGACGCCCTCTTTTACGATAAATAGGCACTCGCCGGGGCCCTCCGCGACGAAGCCCTGCGGATCGAGTAGTATCGCCTCATCGTATCCCGCATCGACTGCCTCAAAATTTGCCATCTGCGAGTTGAAATAATTCGCGCTCGTCTTGGCTTTTGCCATCATCGAAAATTGCGCCGGCTTTATCCACGATGAAATTTTGGCTTTGATGCCCTTGCGTAGCGCCTCTTCGCCCATATATGCGCCCCACTGCCACGCTGCTACGATGACGTTTACCGAGCAGTCCTTGGACGAAACGCCCATCGAGCCGTAGCCGAAGTATGCTAGCGGGCGGATATAGACGGTCTGATCGAAGCGGTTTTTCGCGACGACGTCGATTTGTGCCTGACGAAGCTGCTCGAAGCTAAACGGAAGCTTGATTAGGCAGAGTTTTGCCGAAATTTCAAGACGGGCAGTGTGCTCGTCCAAGCGAAAAATCGCGTAGCCTTTGTCGGTTTTATAAGCGCGTACGCCCTCAAATACGGCGTTTCCATAGTGCAAAGAGTGCGTCAAAACGTGAGTAGTGGCCTCCGCCCATGGGATTAGCTTGCCGTCTTTCCAGATGAGCTCGGCCTCTTGAATTTGTGCCATTTCTTGATCCTTTTGTTTAAAATTTAATCTGTGATTTTAGCTAAAACAATATTAATTTCTAAGAAATTTAAAAGCGGTTGAAATTTGATGCGATTTTAAGACGCACAACGAGTCGTGAGTTCAAATTTAGCTCGCAACTCGGTGCAGATGGCATTAAAATTCCACGAACGAAAGTCCGATGCCGATCTTATTGACGCTGCGTTTGTAGTCCGCGAGGCTCTCGCCATAGCCGTTAAAGTAGCGCAGATAGCCGTAAAATCCGCTATTAAAGATCGGGAAGCTGTAGTTCAGCTCGATCGCACCGCGGTTACTGCCGTCAAAATGGAGGTTGTTTCGCCATAGAGCGCTAAGTCGCTGCTTGCCGAAGGTGTATGACGCGCGCAGATCGCCGTAGCCCATATAATCCGCGATGTCCTCGTTCGTGCGGTCCAGCCAAAACGCATACCACGCCCTAGGCGTGATCGAAAATCCGCCCGCGCTCCACGTGCTTTGGACGTAGAGTCTATTCCATGAGCGCGATTCCTCGCCGCCCTTGCCGTTTGACTCATGCATGGCGCCTATCTTTAGCTCGTCTGCAAACGGCACCGGTGCGCTAACGTAGAGCTCGGGACGATAGTTGCTCTCGCGGAAAGGCGCGCTATCCTGCGTGATCTGCCACCAGGAATTTTGCGCGTAAGCGAATGAAATTTTCTCTCCAAGCCCCAGCGCGTCGTAGGTGATCGGGCGCTCGAAGCTAAACTCAAAATGCAGCTCATCCGCCTTACGATCAGGCTTTTTGCTAAAATCGTGAGTAAAGAGCATATAGATCGGCTCGTAGTATTTAAGCCCCAAAAATCCGAAATTTCGGCCATTTTGCTCGCCTTGCGGCGCGGAATTTTGCGCTAGAAAATTCCGTTCGTCCTGCATCGCAGAACTCGACATCGTGGAATTCTGCGAGAGCGAGGCGGAATTCGATGATGCTAAATTTGACGCGGAGCCTGACGCAGCCGAGCCTGTGTCTGCGAAATTTGACGAAGTGGAATTTGGCTCGACAGGTTTTGGCGCGGCGGAATTTTGTGCGAAAGAATTTCGCGGCGGCGCAGAGCTTAAAACGGCGGTATCGTCGTACGCAGCGCGGTTTTCTGCGGACGAGGTAGAATTTTCTGCGACTTTTCGCCGCGACTTTTCGCCGCTTTCCGCTAGACTTACCGCGGCGATCTTTTTGTAATAGATCATCGCGTTTTTGTAATCGCCCCTGGCCTCGTATTCGCTAGCCTTTGCGTATAGCTCGGATAGATCTTGTGCGGCTAGGTTCATGGCGCAAAACGCGAATGCTAAAGCTTTAAATTTCATTTACGCCCTTTAAATCGTTTTGATAATTTATATTTAAAAACTGCTCTTTGTTTTTGAAATTTAGCACTTTGGAATTTGCAGATCCGATGAGCGCGCCGATCTTATGCTCTCCTGCGCGGTAGAGCTCAAGCGCGCGCGGCGCGAGAGCTGCGTCAAAAAATCCGCACAGGCTGTGCCTATGCGATTCGTCGCCCGCCACGCAAATTTGCCCCTCCTGCTCGCTAAGAGCGCGAATGGTGGAAATTTCTACAAAAGGCATGTCGGCTGGGATGATAAAAATGCGCTCGCCGCTAAATGGCTTTAGCGCCGAATACAGCGCGCCCATCGGCGAAAATTCCTCAAATTCGTCGTAGATCATAGGAAGCGGCGGGTTAAATTTAGAGCTTTTGGCGCAGGCGAAAACCCGCTCAAACTCGCAGCTTAAGCGCGAGAAAAGAAAGTGCGTCATGCTGGGATGCCCGCGAAATGGAAACAGCGTTTTATCGCTGCCGAAACGCGAGCTTTTGCCGCCGCAGAGAATAACGCAGGTTTTCATAGAAATTTCACCGGCTTTCATCGATTTTATCGCGGCGAAATTTTAAATTTGAAAGTGAAATTTGCAAAAAGCGCGGACATATCAGTCTTTTTGCATATATTTGGCTTTGCCAAGGGCGTTGTTTGCGATGAACTGATAAAGGCTCGGCGCCTGAAGCTTGGCTAGCTCGGGGTATTTGGCTTTAAGCGTCTTCCAGATGTCATAGACTCGCATACCGCTTGCGTAAAGCTTCATAATCTCGCTAAAATGTGGATCGTAAAGGCTTGGCTTTTTATACAGCGAGAGTTTGCGGTCGGTATCCAGCACCGCGTTTGCCTCGATAAAAGCGGCTAGATCGCGCTCGCTTACTTTGGCAAAATCCTTTTCGTAATGAGCTTTCATATATTTTAAAATTTCTTTATTGCTAACGCCTTGGAAGTGCATTTTCTTGATCTCGAAGCGATACGCGTATAAGAAATCTTCGCTTTTTTTTGCGGTTGCGCGAAGTCTTGTTTTTTCATCTTTGAATGTCACGGAGATAAAGTGCGTAAGCCCGGGCGCAGTAACGGCGTTTTTGAACGCTTCATCCTCCTCGCCGATCTTTTTTAAGATCGCCTTGACGGTGTAGCCCTCGGCAATAAGGTTTGAAATTTTATCTTTATAAGGTTTGTAGTCGAATCGCACGCGCCTAAAGCCCGTCTCGACGCTGATTTTTTTGTAGATCCTCGCATGCTCTCTAGATGTAAAATACCTAGATTTCAGCCCTTTGCGGAGTTGTTCGGCAACCGCGGTAAAATCGTCATAATCGGCGATAGACGCGATTAATTCCTTTTCGTTTACGACCCTGCCGTTAACGACCGCGATGGTAATGACCTTCATATTTTCTCCTTTGATTGGGTACAATTCTAACTTAAAACTATAAACTCAAATTTAATTATTTATTATCAAGGATTGCGGAGGATTTGTGTTTGCGAGGTAGAATTTTACGCGCTAAGATTTAGTATTTTGATTGATTTTTATATCTTTTTTGTGCTTATTCTCACGCCGCTTTTTTATACTTTTTTGTGTAGAGATGAAGCGGGTTTGCAGAGATAAATTTTACCCGCAAACTTTAACTAAATTGCCCGTACAAATTAGCTTTTTTTAAACGAAAAAAGCTTTTTGATCTTCGTAAGCCCAAGCTTCATACCGCTATATTTCATCATCTTAGCCATATTTACCCACATTTCGCGCTCGTAGCACGGATGTGGGCAGTGGTGACAGCGCGGCTTTTCGGTATGTGGGCAGGCACCAAGACGCGCATAGGCATAGCGTAGCATTCGCTCGCAGTCGCTACAGAGATGAAAGTGCGTCTGCACTAGCCCCTTCTCGTCTTTGTAGTCATGAAGCACAGCACCATCTTTTTTAAGCGCGTCCGTATGCTTGCCATCGCAGTAAATTTGAATAAATTTCGTCACCGTGTTTACTTCGTAAATAAATTTTTCGCTAGTCATATTTGATCCTTTGGGCGGATTTTATCTAAAAGAGACAAAAATACTCTTGAGCGCGCTCAAGCTAGAATTTATAGAATTTTAAAATTCCGCGGAATTTCGCTTTATCTTTCGACCTTGTTGCTTAATAGAGTCGCGATGAAGCGTGTTTTGTCGTTTGAAGCAAGCGCGACTTGCAAGCTCATCGTAAGCGGCACAGCCAAAAATAGCCCACCGATACCAAGCACAAAGCCCCACAACAGTAGCCCTGCAAGCACGCTGATCGTTGAAAGCCCGAGCCCTTGCCCTAAAAATCGTGGCTCGATGATATTTCCGATCGCTACGTTTACGACCAAATAGATTGCGATAGTCCAGATGCTAGAGCTTATATCCATCGTAGCTAGCGTCACGAAAAGTGTCGGAAAGACCGCTACGATCGAGCCAATGGTAGGGATGAAATTTAGCACGAAAGCTAAAATCCCCCACAGCGCGGCATATGGAACACCAAGAGCCCACAGCCCGAGCCCGATGAGCGCACCGGTGCAAGCTGAAGCGATAGTTTTGATTAGTAGATATTTTTTGAGGCTGGAGGCAAATTTCTTCACGAAAGTGTGTGTCGCGCGGCTACTTTGCGAAAAATAGCGGATTTTTTCGTCGATTACGGAGCTTTCAAAGACCATAAATGAAACCATTATAAAAATGAAAAATCCCGTCGAGACTATAGAGCCTGTTTTGCGCAGTAGTGCAGATAGCTGCGCGGCGGCTTCGCTCGGATCAATGCCTAGGCTTGCGGCGTTAAGCTCTATGCCGAATCGAGAAAGCTTCGCACTCACGCCTCCTAGCACCTCTTCAAATTTTGCTTGAAGCTCGGGCAGGCGCGCTGAAAATTCCTTGATCGCATCGAAGATGACCGCGCCGAAAAACACTATAATTGTCACAAAAGCAAAGGTGATGATGAGGAAGCTAAAAACACGCCCGACGCGGATCTTTTGGACATAAAGCACCAGCGGCGAGACGAGCACTGTGATGAAAATAGCTAGCAAAAATGGCACGACGATAGCCTGCGCGGCTTTAAGACCAGCCAGGATGATTACGACGCAGGCAACCGACATCAAGGACATTTGAAGCTTCAAGGATTCTCCTAAATTTGACATTTTCGCAGAGCTTTTACGCGAAATCTTGGTGAAAGGATTTTAACTAAAATTCTATAAATTTATGACTAAAATTTTATATATCATTTCTTATCCCATAAATTCAGTTCACTTTGAATTTCTGTCTTTATATAATAAGAATTTTCTGTAATACCTGCAAATTTTGCCAATATTTTTGTCTCATCGGAAGAGCTTAAATGTACTGGAAATGATTTTACTCCATTAGAAAGCAGCCAAATAGTACGTGTTATTCCGTCAGAAAATGAACAAGCGTATTTTGTTTCTTTCACATATTTCTTTTTAAAAAACGGAATGCATCTTGCTTTTATTGGTACATAATACTCATCAGAATAGCAACAAACTCTAGCCAATGGTACAGGATTGTCAAGGCCGTGCTTAAAACCCTTTTCTGCCCAACTATATTTGTAATCGCCTCGCCAACCATCTTCCGTTTTATTGCTTATTTCTTTATCTAAATAAATTTTACTGTTACGCCATAATTCTAAGAATTTTATACTATTAACAAACGCAATGCCTCCAGTGTTATTTGTAAATGGGTGGCACATATATACAGATTTTTGGTTTTTAATTTTTAATTCGAAAATAACACGTTTTTCTTCAACTATAATGTTTATACCGGGAAAACGTTCAAGCTCCATATTGCATTCCAATCCTTATATTCATTGACATGGCTTATCATACAAAATACTCGCGGGCAGCATCCTTGCTCTCAAATGGGCTTGTGCTCAGCTCGCTGCCCTCTATGAGCAGGGCGTAGCGGCGCGCGGCGTCCGTTTTGGCGTAGGTCAGCGCCAGCCTCGCCGCAAGCACCCTATCCGCTTCGCTCGCGCCCCTGCTTAGCAGGCTTAGCGCGCCCACGACGTCATCTTTAAATTTTATCTCGCTAAATTTCGGATTTTGCACTGCGGCAAGTTTTTTGTTGTCGCTCTCATCCCGCCCGATTATAAGCTTGGCGCCGCCTGGCAGGCGCAGATGACGCCCGAATTTTAAAATTTCAGCGTCCGCGGGCGTTTCGATCTTTTCAAATTTTACCGCATCCTTGATCCGCTCGCTGAAGCTTTGCACGGTCAGCAGACAGCCTCCCGCCGGCGTTTCGTAATCCTCAAAGCCGAACTCCGCCGCCAGCTGCATCTGTCTAGCCCGCCCGCGCCCGCTGATGTCAAGCAGTGCGCCCCTATCTACCCAGCCCTTGATCTCGGGCGTCGTGGGCGGCAGCAGCTTCGCGCACAGCGGACGTAGGATCAGCCCCTCCTCATCGCCGCTAAGCCCGCCGACCTGAGCTAGAGCCTGCGCGCGCTGGCTCATCGGGCGCTGTCCGAGCACCTCGCCCGTGATGATGAAACTCGCCCCTTCGCTTTCCAGCATCGCAAGCGCGGTCTTAAACATATATCCGTGGCAGTCGATGCAGGGGTTGAAGTGCTTGCCGTAGCCGTATTTGGGCTCGAAAAGCACCTGCCGCAGATATTCGCTTCTGATATCGACGCTTTTAAAATCCGCTCCCGCAGCAGCGGCTCTGCGGCGCATGATCTCGCTCTTATCGTCCTTGCCGCTAAATCCGATATCCATATTCAGCGCGAGCACCTCGATGCCTTGCGAGACGATGAGTTTGACCGCGAGCATGGAGTCAAGCCCGCCGCTAAAGAGCGCCAATGCCTTCATTTCGTTCCTTTACTTGAGTTGATTGATCTTTTTTTGATACTCCAAGATCCGCTCGATCTTGTCGGGCGCGTCGGAGTTTTTGAGCTTTTGCATCAGATCTTGCAGGGCGTTGCGGCGTAAAATTTTGCACGCGTCGTTAAAAAGCGCCGCGCCGCCGATAGGCAAAATTTCATCGTCCAGCGCAAGCGCGCGCAGATTTTCAAGGGCTTCGTTTTCTACGCTTTGAGTATTTTGACTATTTTGAGCGCTTTGAACATTTTGAGCGGCGGCTTTCTTTTCGCCTTGCTTTGCGACGTTGTTTGAGCTCCGTTTCTCGCCGTTATTTGCACCCTGCTGCGCGGAGCTTTTTAAATTTAAGGCGTCCGCAGAGCCCTGCCCGATAAAATTTTGCTCGCTAGAGCTCTCGCCGCCTTTTAAATTTACGCCCTCGCTACGGATAAAATTTTCTCCCGCACCGCCCGCAGTAAAATTCTCGCTCGCATTACTATCCGCATTACCGCCCGCGATGAAATTTTTAAAATTCCCACCACTGCGAGCGAAAGCCAAAAAGGCCTCAAAAATATCGCCGTGCATGCGAAAATCGCGCCGCTGTAAGCAGCCGAGCCCGAGCTGTGCCATCTCGCCATCGAGCAGCATCGATTTTATAATCTGAAGCTCCGCGATCTCCTTGCGGCGCAGTAGCGTCCGCCCACTCCTCGCCGAAGCCGCGGACGGCGCGGAGCTCTCGTAGCGCGCCGTGTTTTGCGAACGATTAAAATTTCCGCCGTTTAAGCCCTCGCTCGCGCCGCCCCTGCCGTCTGCGCCGTGCCCTCCGTAAGAGCCGAAATCGCGAGAGGCAAAATTCCCGCTATCGTTAAAATTTCGCCCCTCAAAGCCCGCGCCGAAATTTTTACCGCCGCTAGAGAGATTGAACGAAGCGGGCGAGACGTTTAAAATTTGCGCCACTAGGCTCTGATAGGACTCGGCGAGCACGGGGCCGAGCGCTGCGGTAAATTCTTTGATCTCATTTAACGCCGCTTCTTTTTGCACGGGGCGGGCGAGGTCGTATTTTTTAGCGATTCTTCGGATCAGAAACTCCCCGCTCTCCATGCCGCTAGCATAAATTTGCTCTAGCTCGCGCACCTTGCCTGCGACTATCATATCCGCAGGATCGGCACCGCCGCCGATTATAGCGACGCTTGAGTCGATCTTATTCAGACACAAAAGCCGCGCCGATTTTATCGCCGCATTGATGCCCGCAGCATCGCCGTCGAAGCTAAGCACGACGTTAAGCTCCGCGCGCTTTATAAGCGGCAGATGAGCGGGTGTCAGCGCCGTGCCGAGCACCGCTACGGCGTTGTCGATGCCCGCTTGATGCAGCATGATGACGTCCATGTAACCCTCGGTGATGATGAGGGTTTTTTTGGCGATCGCGCTTTTTTTCGCAAGGTCGAATGCGTAGAAAATTTTAGATTTATCAAACAGCGCGCACTGCGGCGAATTAACGTATTTGGCGGGGTTATCGCTTATCGTGCGACCGCCGAAGCCCACAAGCTTGCTCGCGTGGTTGTAGATCGGAAAGGTGATCCGCTCGATGAAGCTTGCATAAAGCCCGCGCTCGTTTTGCTTCACCGCGCCCGCATTTAGCGCGTCTTGCGGCGGAATTTCTTCGTTTTGCAAAACCCTGATCGTCTGCGCGCTAGCTCCTGCGTAGCCAAGGCCGAATTTGCGAATGCTTTGTTCGCTTAGGCCGCGATCGTGCAGGTATTTCACGGCGGCAGGGTTTTGATAAAGGCAGCTTTGGTAGTAGGCGTTTAAAATCCCAAGCACCTTCTTCTCTTCGCTGCGCTCCTGGACTTTGGCGCCGGTGTATTGCAGCGTGAAATTATACATCCCCGCAAGCTTTTCGACCGCTTCGGGAAAGCTTATCTTCTCGTAATCTTGGATAAATTTAATCGCGTTGCCGCCCGCTTTGCACGAAAAGCAGTGAAAAATTCCAAGTTTGGAGCTCACGCTCATGCTCGGGTGCGAATCGTCGTGGAAGGGGCAGACGCCTACGAAATTTGCGCCGCTGCGCTTAAGCGGGACATATTTTTCTACGACGTCTACGATATCTACGGTGGCCAGCAGATTTTCTATGCTTTCGTTTTTAATCATAAGCGAAATTATACCCGCACTTTGCTATAATTGCCCTTTATTTTTGCGACGAGGTTTGATTTGGATAATTTTTTCTTAGACGATCGCGACCCGATTTTCGGGCTTATCATGCTGATAAGCATAATCTTGCTAGTGTCGATTCTAAGCTATATTTGGGGAGTTTTTTCTAAAAAAAACGAGAGGCAGAGCCTAGAGAATTTTATCAAAAAATTTGACACCCTAGACGCGCTTAGCACCGAGCACAGACAGCTTTTGGCAAGCCCGCAAATAGACATCCCGACGCTTGGAATTTTGGCTAGCTCTTTCGTCAAAAGCGGCGACTTCGAGCGCGCGATAGAAATTTATCTAATCGCGCTAAGTAAGGCTAGCGGCGGCGTGCAGAGGGAGTTTATCCTCACCAATCTCGGTATCGTATATTTCAAAGCGGGCTTTTTAGGGCGCGCCGAAGAGGTGTTTTTACAGGCGCTGAAGCTGCGCCCGAGAAACAAAGAGGCCCTTACGCATCTTACGGTGATTTATGAGCGGCTAAAGCGCTTTAATGAGGCGCTTGAGGTGCTTGACGCGCTGCGCGAACAGGACGCCGAAGTATATGCCCAAAGCCAGTTTGAACGCGCCCAGATCATCGCAAACGACGCCAATACGCCGTTTAACAAGAAGATCGCTAAAATTTCAAAGCTAAACTTCAAAGGCGCAGGGCGGTTTTGCATGGAGCTTTTTATCAAAAACAAAGAGCCTATGGAGGGCTTTGAGCGCTTCCCGCCGATCGAGCAGGCGATCGATCTTATCTATGATTTCCCTGCGGCGGTAAACACGCAGGATGCGGAGTATAACGCGCTTTTTTACGCGCTTGGAAGAAGCGATCAAAAGCCGCAGAGCGCGAGTAGAATTTTTGAGATTAACGCGCTTATGGCTATGAAGGACGCGGGCTTTGAGGACGCCGGGCTTAGCTTTAGCTACACCTGCGCGAAGTGCAAAAGCTCGGTGGGGCTTTTCTCGCACCGCTGTCCGGTCTGCTACGAGCTAGGCAGCATGGAGATCAGAGCGCAAATTTCGGAGAAAACCGGTGAAATCGGTCAAACTTTTTAGCGACGGCAGCTGTCTCGGAAACCCTGGAGCGGGCGGCTGGGCTTACATACTGCAATACGGCGACGCGATAAAAAAGGCAAGCGGCGCAGAGGCGATGACGACCAATAATCAAATGGAGCTAACGGCCGCTATAATGGGGCTTAGCGCGCTTAAGCAACCCTGCCGCGTCGAGCTTTTTACCGATAGCGAATATGTCGTTAAAGCGATAAATTCCTGGCTCGCAAAGTGGGTCGTTACCGATTTTAAGGGCAAGAAAAACGCGGATCTGTGGCG
Source organism: uncultured Campylobacter sp. (assembly GCA_963528355.1). Lineage (GTDB taxonomy): Bacteria > Campylobacterota > Campylobacteria > Campylobacterales > Campylobacteraceae > Campylobacter_B. The sequence goes on along the minus strand of CAURUZ010000001.1, from coordinate 296,293 downwards.
CAGATACCTTGCGGTGGCGGCACCTCACGAGATCAAGGCCTCGTGGGTCAAGGGGCATGCGGGTCATCCGCAAAACGAGGAGTGCGACGCTATGGCTCGCGCGGCGGCGGAAGCGATAAAGGGCTAAAATTCTGCGGCGAAGCTTGCGGTTGCGCGGATTTAGCATAGATTTACCCGCGTTTGCTTTGCACGTAGAGCCGCTTCGGCGTAAATTTTATCGCCAAAGTCGGTTTTAGCGCGTTCGTTCACTCAATTGAGCTTTTTTATTTGAGGACAGGTGCGTTTTTGGCGAAGATTAAATTTGTGACAATCGAGCTTCGGCGCGGTTTGCGTTAGAATTAGCGGGCTAGGTTTAAATTTTATTCGTCGCAGATCGGCGCTAGCGCGTTTCATTCGGCGTTAATACGAATTTAGCGCGGGCTGTGCTTGTGCTCGTTCGTTTCGCTTGTGCGGGTTTTGTTCGCACTGGATGCCGTTTGCGTGCGAGCCGCCGCTGATTTCGTAAAATTTTATAAAAAGGGCAAAGATGCAAAATTTAGAAAAATTACAAAAAAAACTGGGCTATAAATTTAAAAACCAGATCCACCTCAAGATCGCTCTTACGCACAAAAGCGCCAAAAACGGACACAACAACGAGAGGCTGGAATTTTTAGGCGATGCGGTGATGGATCTGATCGTGGGCGAGTATCTTTTCAAAAAATTTAGCAGCGACGAGGGCGATCTGAGCAAGCTGCGCGCCGCGCTCGTGAACGAAAGCAGCTTTTCTAAATTTGCAAAATTTTTGGGCATCGGCGAGAACCTGAATATGTCGCTGTCCGAGGAGCGCAACGGCGGGCGCGAGAAGCCATCGCTGCTTTCGGACGCCTTTGAGGCGATAATGGGCGCCGTCTATCTTGAGAGCGGGCTGCAAAACACCGCCCGCATCGCGACCGCAATCTTAGAAATCCTCTATCCGCGCATCAGCTTTAACGAGCTCGTGCGAGACTACAAAACCGCGCTGCAAGAGCTCACGCAGGCAAAATTCGGCGTCACGCCCGAATATATCCTTTTAGGCTCAAGCGGCCCCGATCACAAAAAAAGCTTCGAAATGGCGGCGCTTGTTGGCGGCAGGCGGCTCTCATCCGCCGTGGGAGCGAGCAAAAAGGAGGCCGAGCAAAAATGCGCGCAAATCGCGATCGAGCTTTTACAAAACGGCGCCTCGCACGGCAGTAGCGCGCAAAATAGTGAGCAAACAGCATGCGGCGACGCACAAAGCGGCGCAAGCCGCGCACAGGACGGCAAAAAAGGCTCACGAAATGGCGACGGACGGGCGCATGGTAGCAAAAAGAGCGACCGCGCCGGCGTACCTAGCGGCACGCTGAGCGCTAAAAGAAACAATGAGCGAAACAAAAACGCCGAACAAAACGGGCGCGATACGGACAAACAAAGCGGCGGCGACCAAGGAGACGCACTATGAATACTTTCGGCGAGAGATTGCGTCTTAGCACCTTCGGCGAGAGCCACGGCACGGCGATAGGCGGCGTTTTGGACGGATTGCCGGCTGGCGTGGAGATCGAGATTTCAAATATCCAAAGCGAGCTTGACCGCCGCAAACCGGGCGGCAAATACGCTACGCCGCGCAAAGAAGCCGATGAGATCGAAATTTTAAGCGGGATTTTTGACGGCCGCAGCACCGGCGCGCCGATCGGATTTATCATCCGCAACGCAAACCAGCACTCAAAGGACTACGAGAATCTAAAGGATATTTTCCGCCCCGCACACGCCGATTTTGCATATTTTGCCAAATACGGACTGCGCGATTACCGAGGTGGCGGGCGAGCAAGCGCACGCGAAACCGCCGTACGCGTGGCTGCGGGAGCATTTGCGCAAATCCTGCTGGATCACTTTAAAATTTCCGTAGAAAGCGGAATTTGTGGCGTGGGCGAAATTTACGCCGTAAATTTAGACTTTGACTTTGCGCAAAACAGCGAAATTTTCGCACTCGATCCCGCTGTGGAGGACGCGCAGAAGGAGCTAATTCTAAGCGTCAAAAATGCGGGCGATAGTATCGGAGGCTGCGTGCTGACGCGCGTCACGGGCGTGCCCGCGGGGCTCGGCGAGCCGCTGTATGGTAAGCTGGACGCGACGCTTGCGGGCGCGCTGATGGGCATAAACGGCGTAAAAGCCGTGCAGATCGGCGCAGGAGTGAGGGCAAGCACGCTAAAAGGCAGCGAAAATAACGATTTCATGGGCGCTAGCAAAAATTCGATCCGCACCAACGGCGGCAATATCGGCGCAAGTTTTGCAAGCAACAACGCAGGCGGAATTTTGGGCGGCATAAGTAGCGGCGCGCCTATCGAGATTGTGACGCATTTTAAGCCCACTCCGAGCATTTTCATAGCGCAGCATAGCGTGGACGTGCACGGTGCGGACGCGGTCTGCGAGCTGCGCGGGCGGCACGATCCGTGTATCGCCGTGCGCGGCAGCGTCGTAGCCACCGCAATGGCGCGGCTGGCGATCGCCGATGCGCTGCTACTAAACGCGAGCGCGACGCTGGGGAATTTGAAGCGAATTTACGGCGAGGATTAAATTTAGACGGGCGCCCTAATTTTGCGAAATTTCATGAAATTTCAAGGGCCGAGCGATGAAATTCCCGCGAGCAAGGCGGGCAAATTTTAAATTTACGCGGTAGGCCTATCGCGACAAGGAGGGCAAAATGAGACTTGAGCGTATCGGCGAGGACTCGGCGCTGATCGCGCGCATAGAGGCGATCAACGTCGCGGCGTTCCCCGAAATCGAGCGTATCAGCATAAAAAATTTTTTAAAAATGTCGCGCAAAGGACAGCTTGAAATCGCGGCGATTTTCGAGGATTTTAGCGCCCTAAGCGCTAGTGGCGCGGCAAATAAACATCGCGCGGCGACAGACGAAAATTTATGCGCGCCGAAGCAGGATTTTTGCGCGGCAAAGCGGGATTGCGGCGAAGCTAGCCAAGATCGCGATGCTGCGGGTAAAAATTATGATGCAGATAACTGCAGCGCGGCAGAATTAGCCTCTTTGAGTTTCGAAAATCGCGGCGCGGCTGATAAAAAATCTAATGCGACATATGAAAAATCCAGCTTGAAAAGTAAAAATTCCAGCGCGGCGAGCGAGCATTCAAGCGCGGCGGCGCACAATTTAAGTGGCGAGGATCTCGTTGGGTTTTGCGTCTATAGGACCGAGCAAACCTACAAGCGCGCGATTTCGCATCACAAACAGCCGCCGCCTCGCCTCAATGCGGATAAAATTTTAAGATCCAAAGCCCATAGCGGCGCGGATGATGAAATTCCAGGCGGCGAAATAAAATTTTCAGAAGCAGAATTTTCAAACGATACGATTGGTAAAATCGCAAGCCAAAAAACGCAGCCTTTTAGCGGCGATGAAATTTTAAATGCGAGCGCAGATAGCAAAATTCCGATCGACGAGGACCGTTTGATTTGCGGTGCGAGCGGCAAAATTTCATCAAGCGTCGGAAGGGATGAAATTTCATCAAGCGCCTCGGAGAGCAAAATTTCATCGATCGCCTCAGAAAGCGAAATTTCGCGCTACGATGAGAGCGAAATTTCAAGCGGCGGAGAGAGCGAGATTTTTTACGTGGCCTACCTCGGCATCGATGCGAAATTTCGCGGGCTGGGGATCGGCTCAAGGCTGCTCGCGCTCATCGTCACGCAAAATCCGAGCGCGCAAATCGTCCTTGATGTCGAGCCGCCGCACGAGGACGCGCCCAATCTCGCGCAGCGCCTGCGCCGCATAGAATTCTACGGCAGGCACGGTTTTCGGCGCTGCGGCAAATTTTTCAACTACGCGGGGCTAAGCTTCGAGATCCTTGCCAAGCCGTCGCTAAGCGTGCCGCAGCAGGGCTTTGACGTAGCAAGCTTCGTGAAATTTATCGGCGCGGGCAATAAATTTAGATTTAAAATCACCGACGCACCGCTATACAAAAACTAATGCAAAAGCCAGAATTCAGCCTCATCTGCGACGATACATTTTATAGAATTTTCTCCGCCTCTATCCTTGCGTTTTTTTGCATTTTTATCTCTTTGGACATCGGCGGATCGGGGGAGCTGTTTTATACGGACAGCCTGCTACGCTCGCAGCAAGCCAAACCTAGTCTGACGATCGTTTTTTTGTTTTTAGCGTTACTTTATCTGCGAAGCGGCAGCAAAGAGGCGGCGCGCGTGGAATTTGACGAGCTTAAAATATCCTTTCGCAGAGGGTTAGACAAATACGATCTTATGCTTGGATGCGTCGATCTGATAGAGCCGTCGCTCGGCTTCGTGCGGACGTTTCGCGTACCGTTTATAAGCTACGAGCGGTTTTTGAAACTGCAAGAAATTTTAAAATTCTTACTCCTTTTCGCATACGTCGCGGGCGTGTTTTTGACGATCAAATTCGGCTTTGCCGAGGCGGCGATCTATGCAGCGGCGGGCATTTTTGCGATTTTGATCGCTTCAAAGCTCGTCGTCGCGCGAAGGCTAGACGGACGAGCGGGGCTGCGACTGCGCGACTGCCTGCTACTGCGCGGGAGGGACAATACGGGCGCGGCGGTATTTTTTTGCATCCGTCCCAGCCGCGCCGAGCGCGAAGCTTTACGCATATATTTTTTGAAAAATTTCAGCTACGACATTAAGGCGTGAAATTTTTCGGTTTTCAGCGTAAAATTTAGACCCGCGGGGTAATCTGGCTACGGCTAAACGTAAACGAAGCACAAAGGCGGATGCTGCGCGAGTATTTCGCGGCGAGATTGGGGCTGGATTCGAGCAAAATTCTACTCACAGCAATCGTAGATGAGATTACTCGGCACCCGAAGTAATCCTCGAAGCAGTCGCAAACAAGCTCGCTCTGTGTCTGAAAAGCCCCATAGCTAGTCGCAAAGAGCGCCACATTGTCCGTCCGCTTAACGAGGATGGTCGCCGCTCGTCGCAACTCGCCTCGCCACAAGCGCCTCCGCAAATATCCTGCATTCTTAAACGCGTCGAAAGCAAGGCGGTGATAAAATGCGCTTCGTCAAAAATCATACCGAAAAGGAATTTTATGCGAGACTATGACAAGGAGCCGATCAAAATCATAGATAGGGCGGTTTACTTTCAAAACGATATAGTTCTTTTTCTTTCACTCGGTTGCTTATATAAAATATTCAATTTAGAAGTTACTCCGTTAAACTTAGAATTTTACACGCATTTTAGTGCCGATTTAGTTATGTTTATCGTAGTGGTCTTTTTATTGTTGCCGGCTACACTACTTTGGCCTATTAAAAGAAAGGGCAGTCCCGCGTATTTTTTATTGGAAAATAATAAAATCAGCTATATAAATGCTTTCGACGATAAGCCTGGATCGCTAAATCAGGCGCTAAATGATTTTTATTTTGTCAAGAAAGAGGAAGTAATAAAAATTTGCGATGCCTGCGATGTCGATAAAATAAGCTTTTGCATTATATCAGAGCTATACGATAGCTACGGAAGATTTCACTATTTTTCGTCCTACGAGCTGTATAAAAAGTCGTCCATAGGGGTACACATAGGAAAGGCTGTATTATTTTTATATCATACGATAAATTTCATATTATTCATCTTGCCGTTTAAAATTTATATGCTAATAAGAGCGAGAGAGCCTTTAGGTCTAATCCGCAAAAATATCGTGCTAAGGTTCAAAAATAGAAATTACTTCCTTATAAATATATATTCTAGGCAAGATCTGGATGAGATACTAGAGTATTTTAAGCAAAAAGGCGTCCAAGTTGCAGACAAAGTAGTCTTTATGCCGCAGGCACAGAATAAAGGCTTATTTACCGATAAAAATGAAATTTGGAGCGACGATTTTAGCGATACGCAAATTCCAAAAGACACGTTTAAGCGTAAGCTTAGGCGATTTTTTAGCTTGGATTGAAGAGCGATTCCGCCAGTTTCAGCGTAAAATTTAGACCGGCGGGGTAGAATTACAAAAATTTTTACACGGAGCAAACAATGAAAAATTTATTTCTAGCCGCAATAGTTTGCGCGCTTTTTAGCGGTTGCGCATATGAAGCGCAGTTTAATCAAAACGCCGATGTAGCGCCATTTGACGACACTATAAGCGCGACTAACGCCATGCAAAGCGCGCTCATTTATATCCCTAGCGAGCTAATGGGGACGAAAAGCTACGCCGCAAGCTCGAAGCTAGGCAGAGACGATGAGCTTAAAATCGACGTCGGCGAGTTCGTCGCAGGCGAGGCAAAGCGCTTCTTCGGCACCTACCTAAGGCGCGTGAGCGTCACCGACGACGAAAAAGCGCTGCAAGGCAAAGGGCTAGTCATCGCGCCTGAGCTTAGCTCATTCGGCTTTGGCTTTTACAGCTCCGACGGCATCGACGTTTCGGCAAAGCCCTATGTGCGCTACAATCTACGTTTAAAAATGTTTAAAAACGGAAAGCCAATCTACAACCAAAATATCGCCGTAAACGAGCGCAACTTCGGCGAAGAGGAGTTTTTCGGCGGCGGTCAGGGCTCATACGCGCAGATCGGCGGGATCTTTCAAAAATCGATGGCGAACGACTACGCCGTGCACGCCAGAGAGATTTTGGACGTAATCAACGATAATTAATCGCGCTTACGCCTTTGTGCGTGATAAGCAGCATCTGGTTGATTATTTTTGCCCGCTGTCTTGTGGTAAAATTTGTCGCGGCGATCTTGCAGCAAGCGCTTGCGGATCGTTGCGCCTAAGCTCTATCTAGCGATATAATTAACATGGCTTTAAGGCGCCCATAGACGCGCTTTCTTGCGGGATTTACTCATCTGCGACATTAGATCCTTTTGATACCGAGTTTACCAGCGCTCTAGGCATAGAATTTATTTCGCAAGCTGGGTTAAATTCCGTAAAATGCGTTATGAAATTAACTTGGCAGCTTATATTTAAGTGCGGCAAGCCGATAAATTTCGCACCTTGACATACCGCCTAATTCCGTATTTTAGGGCCAAATCCTGCAAATAAATTTTTCGCGTTCGCTACTGCACTTGGATCAAATTATATGCTCGCGGCACCAAAAATTCGATCTAAATTTAAAGCACCGATTAATATTAATTTTTATATCATTACTAAATTTTTTAAGGAGAGAATTATGAAAAAGTTTTTATTGCTTCCGTTTGCTTCCGCGGCGCTTTTTGCGGCACCAAGCTGTGATAATGTCCAACTCAAAGCGGCTGTGGAAGGTATCAATAAGAGTGCGCCGCTAAGAGTCGACGAGATTACCACGTTAACGGGTGCTGAGTGCAAGGATGGCAGTTTCATCTACAACTACGAGCTAAATGACGGCATGGGGATGAAATTTGACAGTGTTGGAAATGATCAAAAAACCGTGATACAAAATGTCATAGATAGCCAAAATAAGCAAATTTTTTGCAACCAGATGAAGGTAATGCATCCGCTAATAAACAGCGCGATATGGAGCTATAAGATAAAAAGTGGCGAAGAATTTATAAGGGTAGAATTTAAGCCTAGCGACTGCAAGTAGGGCTTGTGCGGGATTTAAAATTTAGCGCGGCGTGAGCCTTTGCCTGCTCGCCCGCGCCGAATTCGTTTAAAATTTATCCGCTCTGCTTTCGATTTCGCCTGCGCAAAAGCAACATGCTAAAATCTCTGTTTAACTTTTACCGCGCCGTCGCGTATAGCATGACGCATATCAGCGTGCATTTCTCCGTCACATAGCGCTAAACGCGTGAGTCCTTTTTAAGCCGCGATCTAATTTCGTGTTAGGTTCTGCCAGCGGCGTTTTTCATTAAAATTTGACTATTTCACGCGGAATTATATCTATGCAGCAGCGCAAATACCGCGTAAAGCTTTAACGCGAAATTCTATAAATTGCGCGGAATTTTATTTGAAACAGTATCATAGATTTTGAGTCAGAATTTTATGATTTATTGCGCTACGTTTGCAGCGATAAAATCTTGCTAAATTTTATCCGCGATCTGCTCGCAATAAAATTCTGCGTCAAAGCACAAGCTCGCTTGCAAGCTTACAGAGGTACCAGCCGCCAACGCGCCGTCACACAAAACGCAGCTAATCAAATGCTTCGCTTAGGTTTTAAAATTCACCGTTCGCAGCTATTTTTATCAAGCTTTAGCTGTATTGTCGGCAAGCCCTCTATCTCGTAATTTAACACCATCGTTTTGCCTAGCTCCCGCAGGCGCCGCGAAAATTCCGTGCTGCAAAAGCCAGCCTTCGCCTTGGCAAACAGCATCTCTTTTAAAATTTCCGCATCGCCCGTGTCCAGCGCGCTAAGGTCTAATTTTGACGAGCTATTTAGCACGTAATCGTATATGAAGCTACCCTCTTCGCATGCGGCGCCTTTTAAAATCGTAGCATCGTCGATCCTGCGCGGCGCGCCCTCGTTTATCCGCGCTAGCGCATCTCGCACCTGCTTGCTTTCGCAGAAATTTCGCTCTAGCTCGCCGCGTTTTTCCTCCGCATAAAATTCCACCGCCACGTTTGCCAAAATTCCGATTCCAAAAAGCACTAGTAAAATTTTAATCGGCTTATTTAGCCGCGCGCTTAGGCTTCGCGCATCCATCATCGCGCCCTTTCGCAGCACAGCAGCGTGTGTCCGACGCCGAGTCCGTCGTGAATTTGCGAAATTTTAAGCCCTGCGCGCTGCGCAAATTTAATCATATCGTCCGAGTGATAAATTTTGCTATTGCCGTTTGCCATAGCGGCGAAATACACGCTGATCTGGGTCATGCTATACGCGGCGGTCTCATAGCGCTGCCTGTCCCAAAACGGCTCCAAAATATAAAGCCGCGCCTGCTCGCTCATCGACTCCGCCGCGCGCGCGAGGACGCTTACGATCTGCTCCCCTGCGAAGCAGTCCAGAAACTGACTGAGCCAGATCGCGTCAAAGCCGCGCGGAAAGCGCGTAGCGGGATCTAGCAGATCGGCCGCAAGCCCGTCTATGCGCTCTGCACCCTTCGCGCCTGCGACGGCGTCTTTCATCATCGAAATTTGCCCCGCAAGATCCATTATCGTGACGCGCACATTTTCGTCGTAACCTACGCACCGCTTAGCAAAGCGCCCCGTGTTGCCGCCTACGTCTAAAATTTTATCCGTCTTGCGCGAGAAAATGATCTCTAGCGCGGGCTCAAACGCCAAATCCGAATAAAAATGATCAAACGCGAGCCAGCTCTTGCGCACGTGCGGCGGCAGATGCGAAAGCGCCTCGTAGATCGTAGCCCACTGCCCAAAAACCTTTAGCCCCTCGGGTTTGCCCGATTTTAGCGTCTCTTCGAGCCTAAAGAGCCCCTCATAGCACACGTCGTGGATGAAGTCCATATCCACTCCAACCAGCTCGTCGGTAAGCAGAAAATATCCCGCCTTGCTGAGCCTAAATTTCTCGCCGCACAGCAGCACCGTGCCGATGCTAAGCGAGCTTTCCAAAAGCAGCTTTACGGCGTATTCGCTAAGCGAGGTCTTCTGCGCGATCCCTTCTATGCTTAGCCCGTCCCGCGCCTCATGAAGCGCGCTTAAAATTCCAAATTTTTTCATCAGCCTGCTTACCTGAAAAACTACAGGCGCAAAGGCGATCTCATTCGCCGTCCGCTGCGCCTCGCCCGCGCTTTGACGCTCGGCGCCGTAACGATCTAAAAGCTGTTTGGGAAGTTTCATTTTTGATCCTACTTATGTAAATTTCGCAAAATTTTAGCAAAAAATTCTAACTTTTCTTGCGCCCGCTAAGAATTTGCGCGTATCTTAGAATTTTGCGATGAAATTTTAAAATTCCGTCTTAAAATTTAAGTCGTTTTGCAGCTGTATGTTTATTGAGATAGATTTTATTTTGAGATCCTAAAAAATTTTAAATCTCGCCGCACAAGATTTGCAGGTGAGAAAAAGGCTAAAGCGCGATAAATTTCTAAAAAATGCGTGTGTTGCTTCGCACACCAGCTTTAGACTTTTACGCGCTGTAAATTTAATACTCTAAAGCCACTTTTGACCTATTCGATCCACTTTACTACGTCATCCATGCTGCGGCGGATCTTTTGCGGCTGTGGATTTACGCGGTAGCCGAAAGGCACGAGTAGCGCCACGCGACGCTCATTCCATTTTAGATTCAAAATCTCTCCGAGCGCCGCGCGATCAAAGCCCTCCATCGGGCAGCTGTCGATGCCGCGGCTGGCAGCCTCGTTCATCATCGCAAGTGCTGCGAACATGCACTGCGCGTGCGACCAATTAAATAGCTCCTCATCGTCGTTGTGAAAATAACCGCTTAAAAAATCTTGATAAAATTTATGCCTGTCGCCGATATATTTGGGCGCTTCATCTTTTTTACGCGTAATCATTCGCTCGATATAATCACTTCCTAGCTTTATATCCTTGATCTTTGCTAAAATCACGACCAGATGTGAGCAAGAGGCGATCTGCGGCTGATTCCACGATTTTTCGCGGATCTGCTCGCGCAGCGCCTTGTTTTGCACAACCAAAAAGTCCCATTGCTCTAGCCCCGTAGAACTAGGTGCTAAGATTCCTGCCTGCAAAATGGCGTCAAAATCGGCTTTGCTTACCTTTTTGTTCTCGTCGAAAATTTTGCACGCGTGGCGAAATTTCATAATCTCTAAATGTGTCATAGTCTCTCCTTAATTAGAATTTTTGTAAATCAAATACCCGCCATCTTTGCGTCTGATGCTGAGGTTGCCCTCGCGCGAGCGCACGCCGATACGGTAGTAGCCGTCCTCTTTGGTGACGTTGATGTCGCTAAAGCCGCCGATATTTACAGCAAAGCTCGCACCGCTAAGCGGGATCTCTTGGCGCCAAAACTCCGCTTCAAGCGTGCCAGAAACATTTGCGTCAGAGCTTTTGAAATCGTCTGCGGTGATGAGCTGCACGCTGTCTTTGCGGATGACAAATTTTAATCCGTCGTCAAATTTAAGCGTCTCTAGCGGTAGCTCCAGGCGCGGCGCGAAGCTAGGCGTGATGCCACTTTGTGAGGCCTGCTTTTGTAAATTTGGATCAGTCGAAGTAACCGAGACGTCCAGTGCCCTATGTAGCGCGGGTTTGGCGCTAGCACTTAGCACGAAGTCATCGTGCCAATCAATCGAGCGATTGACATCAACGATCTTTTCGTGCAGGACCCCGTCGTCGTCCCTATATCGCACAATTAAGCTTTCGATCGTAAGGGCGTCGGAGGGAAGCGCAAAGGTTTGCTGCGTAAAATTTTTAGGCGCGGGAGTATTTTGCGGCGTGGCGGCGGAACTTTGCGTCGGATTGGAATTTTGCGGAGCAGATTGCGCGTTTTGTTGCATAGTGGAGTTTTGCACCGTAGAATTTTGAGCTGTAGAATTCTGTGCCGCCTTAAAATTTTGCGCTATCGTAGAATTTGGCTCGCTTACTTCCGGCACGATCGGTAACTCATCAGGAGGCGGAAGCGTCGTAGCAGAATGCTGTGCGGAAGAGTTCAGCTCCGTCTTTATGACCTGCAAAGGAGCGCCGATGCTCGCTTTGGGGCCAGGAGCTTTTTTTTCGGTCTGCGAGAGCTGCGCGCTCACGGCTTTTTTAGCGACGCTTGCTTTGACGCTAGAATTTGCTTCTACGGCGCTTTTTTGCATTGCTGCGGTAGGGCTTTTAGATGTTTCAGGTTTCATCGCAGCTTGCTTTTTAGCGTTTGGGCTTTGCGCACCTGTCTTTGGCTCTTTAATCGCCAAATTGGTAGAATTTTGCTCTTTTGCCGCGGTGATGTTTGGTTTTGTAGCGTTGGAATTTGCGCTATTTAAATTCTCTGCGTTTAAAAAAGCGCAAAGACCTAAAATTAGCAAAAAAATTTTTTTCATTTTTTAAGGTCCGGATCGAGCGAGCGACGCTCTAAATAAAGCTTTTGCAGCTCGGCGTTTTCCTCTTTTAGCCGCTCAACGTCGGTGAATAAAAACGCCTTTTCCTTTTGCAGTTGGCGCAGCACCTCAAACGATCGTTTGCCAAACAGCACGTCGCCTACGAAGATGCCCGCAAAAACGACGCAGACAATCAGCGCAAGAGCTGCAAAAATCTGCTTAAGAGGTGAAAACGGATTGATAAAATTCAGCCGTTCTTTTAAATTTTTACGCTTCTTTAAAGCTTTTTTAGCGGCAGGATCTGCGTTTTGCGGCATAAAAGAAAATCCTTGCGCGGCAGGATTTATGTCTTGTGCCGCAAAGCCCGTGCCATTAAAGCCATGCTCTACGCTCTGAGCCGCAAAACCCGCGTCGTTTGGAAAGCGGTTTTCTTTCGCGTATAATTCTGCACTCTTTAAATCGCCGCCCCCAATAAATTCCGCGCTGTAAAAGCCCGCGTCTGCTTGCATATTGCCTTCGTAGTTTCCGCTTGTAGCGGAGCTTTTACAACTTAAATTAGAGCCGCCGTCTCCGGCATCAGAGGCAGAGCCTGCTTCGTCTATACCGCGCGAAGCTCCGTTGCGATTTTTCCGGAAGCCAGCCTCTACCTCGCTAAAGCCTCCGCCAAAATTTTCATCGCTATAAAATTCATCATCGTCAAAAAAATCGTCCTCGTCAAAGTCTGCGTCTGAATATCCGCCTTGCGTGTCCGTATAATCCGCTCCGTCCGTATAGGTGCGCTGCGCGCTGCCTTTTAAGCCCCGCTTGGACTTTTTTTTAAAAAACATTTTAAATTCGGCTTCCCAAAAACTCGTCCGTCTCGCGCTCGATCTCGAGCAGGCGGTTGTATTTTGCGTTGCGTTCGCTTCTTGAGGTCGCACCCGTTTTGATTTGGCCCGTATTCATCGCGACGGCGAAGTCCGCGATAAAGCTATCCTCGCTCTCGCCGCTTCTGTGGCTCATCACGCAGCGGTAGCCTTTGCGCTGCGCTAGACGGATCGTCTGCATAGTTTGGCTAACCGTGCCGATTTGATTTGGTTTGATTAGGATCGCGTTAGCTACGCCTTTGGCGATGCCTTCGCGTAAAATTTTCTCGTTCGTTACAAAAAGATCGTCGCCCACAAGCTGCACTTTAGAGCCAAGCCTGCTCGTTAGCTTCGCCCAGCCTGCCCAGTCGTCCTCGCTTAGGCCGTCCTCGATCGAAAATATCGGATACTTCTCGCAAAGCTGCGCGTATCGCTCTATCAGCTCTTCGCTGCTAAATTCCTTGCCCTCTAGTTTATATTTGCCGTTTTCGTACAGCTCGCTAGCAGCCACGTCAAGGGCTAGCTTGATCTGCTCGCCGGCCTTGTAGCCTGCTTTTTCGATGGCCTGCATGATTAGTTTGATCGGTTCTTCATTATCGTTTAAATTCGGCGCAAATCCGCCCTCGTCGCCCACTGCCGTGCTGTGGCCGGCTGCGTTTAGAAGGCCTTTTAGTGTATGGTAAATTTCGGTCGCCGCTCGCAGCGCGTCGCTAAATTTATCAAATCCAAACGGCATAATCATAAATTCTTGAAAATCCACGCTGTTGTTCGCGTGCGCGCCGCCGTTGATGATATTAAACATCGGTACCGGCAGTACGCTAGCGTTTGCGCCGCCAAGGTAGCGATACAAAGGCACGTCAAGGCTCTTTGCCGCCGCGCGCGCTACCGCCATAGATACGCCAAGCACCGCGTTAGCGCCCAAATTTGAGTAGTTATCGGTGCCGTCAAGCTCGCGCATCTGCTCATCAAGCGCCTTTTGATCGAACGCATCCAGCCCGATCACGGCCTCTGCGATCTGCGAATTTACGTTTTCTACCGCCTTTAGCACGCCCTTGCCACAGTATCTTTCGTCCTTATCGCGAAGCTCCAGCGCCTCGCGTTTACCCGTGCTTGCGCCGCTTGGGACTATCGCGCTTGCTACGGTGCCGTCGCTTAGAGCCACAGTTGCCTTCACGGTTGGGTTGCCGCGGCTATCAAGTACTTCTATCGCATAAACATCTTCGATATAAATCATTATTCATCTCCACTTTGTAAATTTTCTTCATCGTCCGCGTCTGCGCTGAAATTTACGCTACCCATCTGCTCGCGGATCTTTGCAGTGATCTCTTCAGCGACAGCAGGGTTATTTTCCAGATATATTTTAGCGTTTTCGCGCCCTTGGCCCAGCTTAGTGTCGCCGTAGCTGAACCATGCGCCGCTTTTATCGACGATATCGAGCTTGACGCCGTAATCGATCAGCTCGCCCACCTTGCTGATGCCCTTGCCGAACATTATGTCAAATTCCGCGATCTTAAACGGAGGCGCCACCTTGTTTTTCACGACTTTGACCTTGGCGCGGTTGCCGATGCTCTCTTCGTTTTGTTTCAAAGTAGCGATCTTGCGTATGTCGATTCGCACCGAAGCGTAAAATTTAAGCGCATTGCCGCCGGTCGTCGTCTCGGGCGTGCCGTAACCCATCGCTCCGATCTTCATACGGATTTGGTTGATAAAGATCACCGTCGTATTCATCTTATGCACGACGCCGGCGAGTTTGCGTAGCGCTTGGCTCATAAGTCGCGCCTGAAGCCCCACGTGCTGATCGCCCATGTCGCCCTCGATCTCATTTTTCGGCGTAAGCGCGGCGACGCTATCAACGACGATAAGATCGATCGCACCGCTTTTTGCTAAGGTTTCTACGATGTCGAGCGCCTGCTCTCCGAAGTCGGGCTGGCTAACGTAGAGATTATCGGTATCTACGCCTAAATTTGAAGCGTATTTGACATCCAGCGCGTGTTCGGCGTCCACGAATGCGCAAATTCCGCCCGCCTTTTGGCACTCGGCGATGATGTGAAGCGTAAGCGTCGTCTTTCCCGAGCTCTCCGGCCCGTAAACCTCGATGATACGCCCTTTCGGTACGCCGCCGATGCCAAGCGCGATGTCAAGCCCCACAGAGCCCGTAGAGATGGCATCTATCGGCTCGACCTGCTTATCGCCCAGCCGCACGAGCGTGCCCTTGCCGAAAGCTTTGTCGATCGATTTTAGCGCCGCATCCAGCGTCTTTTTCTTTCCCTCGTCCATGTTTTTCCTTAAAAATAAATTTATCTGATTTTACCAAATTTGAAATGAATTTTTGATTATTCGCCCAAATTCGGCGCGGCGTCGGAATTTGAAATTTTTAAGGAGCGCAAAAGTTCTGCAGGGCGAGCGGAGAGCATTAAATTTACACTTCTAAGCACGCTCGGTTTTTCACGTTTTTCTTTAGAAATTCCGCATTTTTATGAGGGCTGTAGCAAAATTTCACTATAATTTCGCAACATTTAAAAATCACGCCGCGCGTGAAATTTAAAGCGGAGCAAAAAGGATAAAATTTGAAGATTTTTAAACATATAAACGTCGCTCACTCGCCGGATGCGGATGATATTTTTATGTATAAGGCGATTGATTTTGGCTGGGTGAGTTCAAAAAATCTAAAGCTTAGCGCAACGGCGCTTGATATCCAGACGCTAAACGACGAGGCGCTAAAGGGCACTTACGAGGCCACGGCGATTAGTTTCGCGCTATATCCTCTTATCTGCGAGGAGTACGCGCTTTTGCGCACGGCGGTGAGCTTCGGCGAGGGCTACGGCCCAAAGCTCGTTAAGAAAAAGGGCGCGGTTTTGAAGCGAAATTTCAAGGTCGCGCTCAGCGGCAAACACACGACCAATGCCCTGCTTTTTCGCATTGCATACCCGCAGGCGCGCGTGATCTATAAAAATTTTCTCGAGATCGAGGGCGCGGTCTTAAGCGGCGAGGTGGACGCGGGCGTGCTGATACACGAGAGTATTTTGGATTTTTCGGACGAGCTTTGCGTGGAGCGCGATATCTGGGATATCTGGAGCGAGCTAGCGGGCGAAAATCTGCCGCTGCCGCTGGGAGGCATGGCGGTTCGCCGCAGCTTGCCGATAACGGACGCCATCGAGTGCGAGCGCGTGCTAACGGAGGGCGTGCGCATCGCCACCGCGCATAAGCCGCTTTTGTCGCAGATGCTGATGGAGCGAAATCTCATCCGCGTGGACGACGCAAAGCTCGAAAAATATCTGAGCCTTTATGCTAACGAGACCTCGATCGAGCTTTCGGGGGCACAGATAAGGGCGGTGGATAGGCTGTTTGAGCTTGGTTACGAGCGCGGATTTTACCCTGCGCCGATTAGCGCGCAGGAGAATTTTATCCCGCGCGAATATAACGAGATCCGTTTTGCAGACTGTGGCGGGCAAAACCCGATGTAAAGGCGGGCGAGGTTAAAATTTAGCTGAAATTTGAGCCTTGCTTCGGCTGATTTTGCTCGGAACACGCCCCTTCGTTTCGGCTAAATTTCTAGGCGTTAAGGGGTTTGTGCCTCGGCGAAAATTTTACTTTGGCGTAAGGGTAGACGAGAGGTAGAATTTTACCCCGCGTTCTTGCCTTGGCGGTGCAGCCCCTTCGCCGCTTTTGGGTTTAGCTGCGGAGTGCGACGTGAATTTAAATTTGCGCGTAAAATTTAGCGCCGAGCTTGCCGCGGATTTTGCCGCCAAGCTCGTCAATCGACCGCGTGCTGTGGCGTTATTTGTCGCCGCGTAATATGCCGCTTTAAATTTACGGCTATGCGGCGATGAAATTTTGCAGCGCAGCGCTACATCGTGCGGCTGTATTTTGTACCGCATGGTGCGAGCTGAGAGTACACGACGTATCGCGCTGCCCAAAATATATCGACGAGCTAAATTTAATCGCAGCAGCAGCGTCAAATTTTGAAATAGCGTTCGCGTTTTGCACCGTGCGGTGCGGCGGTATCGCTAAATTTTAAAACGATACGGGGTGAGCGGCAAGCGCGAAATTTAGAAATGAAATTTAAAAGGCAAAAATTTGAAAACAAAGCAGATAGATTTTAGCAAATATACCTCCGTGCGCATCGGCGGGAGCTTCGCGGTGCAAATTTTAAAGGACGAGGCCGATTTTGCGGAGTTTGAGAGTATCCGTGAGCGCGCGATTATCGGCGGCGGCAATAATCTGCTCATCTCGCCTGCGCCGCCGCACCTTGCGATGCTAAGCGAGGAGTTCGACCGCATAAGCTTAAGCGATGATGTCCTTAGCATCGGGGCTGCGACGAAGTCGGGCAAAATTTACAACTTCGCCAAAAAGCAGGGCCTCGGCGGCTTTGAGTTTTTGCGAAACATCCCAGGCCAGCTCGGCGGGCTAATCAAAATGAACGCGGGGCTTAGCGGCGCTAGTATCAGCGATAACCTGCTTGCTGTGCGCCTAACGCGCGGCTGGGTGGAGCGCGAGCGGATAAGCTTCGGCTACCGAAGAAGCGGGATCGACGAGCCGATTTTGGGCGCCGAGTTTAAAATTTCGCGCGGCTTTGACGTCTCGCTCGCCGCGGATTTCGCCGCTAAGCGCGCCAATCAACCAAAGGGAGCTAGCTTTGGAAGCTGCTTTAAAAATCCGCCGAATGACGCCGCGGGCAGGCTGATCGAAGCGGCGGGATTAAAAGGCTACAGGGTCGGCGGCGCGAAATTTAGCGAGCAGCACGCCAATTTCATCATAAATTTCGGCGGCGCAAGCTTTGAGGATGTGATTGCGCTCATAAATTTAGCGCAAAGCCGCGTTTTTGAAGAATTCGGTATCGAACTGGAAACCGAAGTCGTGGTGCTATAAAAGGAAATTTGTATATTTTACCCCCGACTAAACTTGCTCGGTCGCCCATTCCGTCTTTTTTGCACTGGATTTTTTTATACTTTGAAATTTTAAAATACCGACGAAATCGTCAAATTTAAAAGCGCTCGATACGGTGCGCCGGCGATACTAACCGCTGTTTCATCGCTTAAAATAGTCGCTACAAAAATGGCCCGCAAAAGCAATCAATTTTATCCCGTTTATCTCGCCATGAAAAACAGTTGTTGAATTTTGCGCGCCAAACCGACGCGACCGTCTAAATCGGTGTTCAGTAACCGTCTAAGCGGGTAAGCAAATTTAGCTCAGATAGTAACCCGCTAAAGCCGCGACGATGGCGAGAGTAAGCGCGGCCGTTAATTTATATAGCCGCAAAGCTCCGGCGCAGCGACTTTTCATATCGCGGATTTTAGGCGGCTTGCTAGCTAAATTTAGCTCCGTAAGCGCCGCGTCAAATTTACCGCAATCAAGCCTCCCCTCCGCAAAATCTCTAAAAATCAGCGTATCAAAATGCAGCCTAACGTGCAGATAAAATAGAGCCGCAAAAGCCGTCAAAAAGCCCGCAATCACGGCAAAATGCGTAAAAATAGTAAGGCAGACGGTAAGCTGAAGCAAATTTAACAAGAAAAATAGCCTATGCGTCGCTAAAAACCTAGCCGTAACCAGCGCCAAGACTCTGTCTTCCGTCCTTTGACGGCATTCCCGCTCCCCGCCTTGCGCCGCTTTCTCGTTTTGCTCCGCATTCGTCATTTTCTCTCCTTATTTTGGGCGTTTGGTTAAATTTCCGTTTGTTTTCGCCGAGAAATTTACAATGCCGCTTGTTTTTAGCCAGCAGATTTTTTAAATTTGATCCCTCAAACCGGACTTGATGAAATTTGGCCTGCGCCTATTTCGCGCTTAAATTTGCCGCTTCTTTACTCCGCTTTCAAATTTAGCTGGTGCGGACGGCTATCTGCTCTATCCGCTCGCGCAGCGAGCTAGCGACTGCAATCTTTTCTCGGCGAGATTTTAGTAAATTTAGCGCGTCCTCAAAACTAAATCCCGCGTAAATCACCATCCAAGCTAGCAGCACAGACGCGCTCCTGCCGTAGCCAAGCGCGCAGCACACTAACACCTTTTTATCGTTTTGCTCGGCGGCTCGTTCGTTTGAACCCGTGAGAATTTGCCCAACCTCGGCGATCTTGCTTTCGTTTGCCGAGCCGCACGTTTGCAAATTTACCCGCGAGCTCGCTTGCTCATGAAATTTAAAATCTCGCCCGTGCGCGCAGCCTGCCTTGGCGCTAAAATTTAATCCTAGCTCCGCCGCCCTTTGCGGTAAAGTTTCGCCGCCGCAAAGAGCCCTTTTTACGAGCCGTTCAAGCTCGCCCGCGCTGCGTTTTAGCTCGTCCGCGCTCGGCGTTATCATATCTAGCATAGGCACGCTCGCGTAAATTTGCGCGCCGCCAGGCCGCTCAAACTCGGCCGCGCAGTCTAGCACCGCGCCAAATTTGCCCGCCTGCTTAACCGAGCCTAGATACAGCCCGGGCAAAATCTCGTCTGAAAGCCGGCGTCCGCGCAGCCAAAAAAGAGCATTTAACCGAGCGACGCAAAGATAGGGAAAAAGTAAAGCTTTAGCAGCGGCGGCGTGACGGCCTTGCCCGTTTTTAGCAAAAACTCCCGCGCCCAAAAACGCATAACCGCAAGCGACCAGCGCGAAACTAAGGCTCACCCAAGATAGCCACAGCATCCACGCGCCCCAAATTTTAGCTCCCAAAATCGCCGCAAAAAGCGTCATAAACGCAAGTCCTAGATATAGCGCCGCCCATTTGTAGCGAGCAGCCTCCCTAGCTATAGCGAAACCAAGCGGCGCGCCCTCTAGCGGGCGAATCAGTAGCACCAAGCAGCCCGCGGCCAGCCCCGTCGGAATGTCGATAAAATGGTGCTGATACGTGGTCAGCACGCTAAGGCCGATGAGCGCAAACCACGCGACAAGCGCCGCCTTAAGCCAAACCGAGCGCGCCTTGCGAAGGTAAAATGCGCCCACCACGACGCAAAGTATGATGTGTAGCGACGGGGCTTGATTAAAGGGACGGTCAAAGGCGGCGAGGCTCGAGAACAAAAAGCCGCTAAGGCCCGAAACCGCGGGCTTTCCCCATGACATTTGCAGAGGAAATGCGATAAAAAATAGCGTCGCGATAATCTGCGCGGCGAATAGCTGCGTAACGTAGCGCGCGAGCTCACGGCTGTCGCGGCAGAGGAAAAATCCAAGCGCGTAGAGCAAATTTAGCGACCAGTACGGCACGATACTCCACGCCCAAAACGGCACCGCGCGCTCCCACGCGAAATAAATCTCGGGCACGTTTGCGCGAGCGCTCGCGAGGGCGTTTGTAGCGCCGTAGCTAGCGTAAAATATCGCCGCAACGACGACTAGCGCGGCCAGCTGCGATAAAAACTGTTTTGTTTTCATTTTTGCCTTTTTTGCTAATTCTATCAAATTTTAGCGGATTTGCGCTTTTGGTGGCTTATAGGCTCTGCTTGACGTAAAAACGCAAAATTTAACTGTAAATTTTACTCGCCGAGACCCGCACCGCAAAAATGCTAAATTCGGTTTGGTTAAATTTTGCTTTGCATGCTAAGCTTCTTTGCGTAAAAAACAACCATTCGAGGTTGTTTTTTACTTTGTTGTAAAGGGGGTGGGGGCTTGAATTGCGAAGTCGCTCCCCACCCCCTTTAATCCCCCTCCCCCTACGACGCTTTTAATGTGGCGACATAGCTTTGCTCTACGAGCAAAGCGTCGCAAATTTAAATTTACGTTTTCAGGGTGCGGGTCTCGGCGACTCAAATTTACAAATTTGACTTCAAATTTGAACGTAAAACGATAAGGCGAAGTATCGTGAGATGATTTTGAGAGTTGTGCAGAAATTTTAAGTCAAGGCTAGACAAATAGTCTGCCGCAGACTTAAAATTTCAAATCTCTCTCAAAAGCGCTCGCGAGACGAGCCGCTAAATTTTAACGGCCAAGCTCACGCTAAATATCCCATCCCCATCTATCCACTCTCTTACTTTTTTAAATCCCGCATTTGCCACGAGCTGATCCATCTCAGCTTGGCTACGGCGGCGCATGATCCACGCCGCACCCTGCCTGTGACTGGGTAGAGCGCGCGCGATCATCTCGAGCTGCGGGTGCCACGGCTGGTTGGTGTAGATGAGGTGACCGCCGCTTTTTACGCTGCTTGAAAAGCCTTGTAGCGCAGTACGCACGACTGAGTTGTCTGGAAAGAGCTCAAACAGCCCCGACACGACGCCAAGCGTATATGCGTCCTGCAGACCCTCGTAGCTAGCGGCTTCGAACGCATTTGCCTGCGTAAAGCTCGCGACGTCCTCTAGGCCGCGCTCCTTTATCATTTCGCTACCGGCTTTTACGTTTATGTCGCTGTAGTCGCGTAGCGTTGTGCGCTCAAATTTATGCCCCTGCGCGGCGTCTAGTATGTATCTGCCGTGTCCCGAGGCGATGTCGAGCAGTCGTAGCGGCTCGCCTCGCTCTTGCAGCTTTGCTACGGCTTGATCGATGGCTAGTTTGATATTTCGTTTGCGCTCTCTGATACCGCGCCAGCCGATGGCGTTTAGGTAAAATTTGTCGATAAATTTAAAAAATTTATTCGCCCCTTGCGGCTCGTTTCGGTAGACGTAGTCAAGCGTACTGCCGCTATCGTAGCCCGTATTTTCGCCTATCTTTAGCCCGCCGACCCACGGCGAAACCGCCTGCATAAATATCCGCTGAAATTTAAACCGCAAATTTTTCGGGCTAAATCTCGGCAGCGGCGTAGCTAGCCTATCGGCTTCCTCGCGGCTAAAGCCGTATTCGTCAGCATGCGTGCAGTCCACCTCGCTAAAAGGCGCTCTAAAGCGCTCGCCGACGAACTCGCGCACGATCTCAAACGCCCTCTCCCGCTCGCTCTCGCCCAGCGTATCGTGGTAAAATCCCTCTAAAATCTCGCGCCTTTTTACGCGTGCGCCAAGAGCGTTGTAAAACTCGTGCTGCGGGGCGTGCTCCACGACCCAGTCATCGCCCGATACCAGCAGTAGAGTAGGCGTCGTGATCGCGGCGGCGTCGGAAACCACGCGCTGCGCCGCTTCGTAAAGCCCCAGCAATATGCGCACCGAGATCGCGCGAGTGATGAGCGCATCGGCGTCGTAGCCGGCCTGACGCTCCTTGTCGTGAGTGAGATAGTGAGCCTTGACGTAGCTGTTTACGAAAAAATTTCCGCGGGCGCAGTAGAGCGCTTTTAGTCCCGCTCTAGCAAACGGCACGTAAAGCTTCACGCTAAACGCGGGGCTTGCTAGCACCGCGCAGCGAACGCGCGGAGCGTAGTCGTGTAGCCACGCCGAGACCAGCACCGCACCCACGCTCTGGGCTATCACGGCTAGATTTCGCGTATCAAAGCCAAATCTCTGCCCGATGTGCGCTACAAACTCATCCACGTCGGCGATGAGGCGGCCCATACTAGGCGCATCGCCCCGCTCTCCGTCGCTCCTGCCGTGTCCGCGCTGATCCCAGGCAAAATAGCTAAAACTCTCATCCGCTAGCCCGTCTGCCACGTGCGTCGTCCTGCCCGAGTGCTCGTGTCCGCGGTGAAATATCGCTACGGCTTTGGCATTCGGCGCGGCTTTAAATTTGAGATTTTGCTCGGCGTCTTCGCTCAAATTTGATGCAGCGCATTTGCCTGTTTCGTTTAAATTTGAGTCCGAGTTTTCACCGTTGTTTGGTAAATTTTGCTCCTCAAATTTACCCTCGCCGCTTAAATTTAGCTCCGCATTTTCGTCTATGCCGCCTGTTTGCTCGTCGGTCAAATTTGACGTTTCGTTTGCGGCCCCGGCGCTTAAATTTGACCCGTCAAATTTATCGTCCTCGCTCAAATTTACTTCATTTGCGCCCGGGTTTTCGCACGCCACATCGCTAGCCAGACGGTATCTGTAAAATATCCTCGCCCCGTCGCTGGTTATAAAATAGCTCTCTTTAAACTCCATTTTTCGCCTTTCTTGCTTAAATTTATCGATTTTTCTACTTATTTTATCCTAAAGTGTCCCGTTATCTCGTAATCCTTTAACACATCCTCCTCCTGCGCGCCAAGCCCGATGTTGTGGATCACGAGCGGGGTTTGCCGGTGGCAAATTTATCCGAAACTATACCGATATGCGGCCTGCCGATATCCAGCCGCCACGTCACGATATCGCCTGCTTTAAACTCGCCCTTCGCCTCGTAGCCCTTGCGTTTTAAATAGGTCGCGATGTTTGGCACGCGGCGATGATCGATGTTTTTGTCGGTCTTTTTTGCGCCCCAGGTTTTTGGATAGGCGCTAAAATTTGCGCTCATATCCTCGTGGATGAGCCGCTGCAGATCGATATCCTGCCCGCGCAGCGCCCTAACTACGACGTCGGTGCAAACGCCTTTTATCATATCCACGTCGCCCATCGGATAGGCTAGCCTCTCGTACGAAGGATCGTAAAATAGCGTCTGCCCGATCTGTGCTCTAGCATCTTGCACAAGTTTCCCAGCCGAAAATGCAAAGGCTAAATTTGCCGTTAGCGCTAAAAGTAAAATTTTGCTAGCGATTTTCATCAAAACCTCACGCGTAAAAATATCTAACGATGTGAAAAAATATCGGCGCCGCAAAGCACAGCGAGTCCATACGGTCAAGCATCCCGCCGTGGCCGCTGATCATATAACCCCAGTCCTTGACGCCTAGATCGCGCTTGATCGCCGACATAACAAGCCCTCCTAAAAAGCCCATCATACAAACGGCAAGCCCGATGAAAAACGCCCCCACCGCGCCAAAAGGCGTGAGATGATGCAGACACGCGGCCAGCGCGCTAGCACTAAGAACCCCGCCCGCAAAGCCTACTACCGTTTTAGACGGACTGATGCTAGGAGCGATCTTGCGCTTACCAAAAAGCTTACCCCAGACGTACTGCAGTACGTCGCTAGATTGCACGACCAGGATCAAAAACAGCATCAGCTCCATGCCGCTACCTTGCTTAAGATCCAGCAAAAGAAGTGCCGGGATGTGCGAGATACAAAACACGCAGATCATCAGCGCCCACTGGATCTTCGTCGAGCGCTCCAAAAAATATGCCGCATCGCCGCAAATAGCCGCCAAAATCGGCAAAAACAAAAATCCGTAAACCGGGATAAATATCATCGCCATCGCGTACCAATCGGCATAAATAAAAATATACTGCACTGGCAAAATCACGTAAAAGCACGCCACGAGCGCGATGTGATCGCCCCTGCGGATGTAGATGAGCGATAAAAACTCGCGCAATGCGGCAAAAGATACGAGCAAAAACAAAAATATCACGGCGTTTTTGCCCATATACGTAAACGCGAAAATGACCAAAATCATCGCCCACCAGGCGTTTATGCGCGAGGTCAAATTTGAGATAGTTTTGTTCTCGGCGCCAAATTTTGCCTTTAGGATAAAGGCAATGGCGCTAGAGACGACTAGCACCGCGATGAGTCCTAAAAATAGATTTAAGATATGATTTTGCGGGTTCATTTTAGTGCCTTTCGGTTAAATTTGAAGCTAAATTTGACGTCTGTTTCGGAGCGCTCCGAGCTAGTCAAATTTACGCGCGTTTGGTTTGCCCTGCGGGCGGTTTGGGCGGTTAAATTTGTTAGCGAAAAAAGCTCGCGCTTTTGGCTCGCGCTTGGGTCAAATTTGATTTGCGGCGAGGCGAGCGTTTTGGCTCGGGTTTTGTTTTTAAATTTGACGCTTTTAGCCGCCGCTCTCAAAGACTCGCCGTCAAATTTGCCGTAAAAATCGGTCGCAAATTTTCCCGTCTTACGTGGCGGATTTATAGGGCTTAAATTTACCGCTCTCGCCAAAGCCGCCGCGCTAGGCTTTCGTCTTGTCATTTTGCGTCTCGCTCATCGCTAGCAGCGCGTCCCGCGCCTTTTGTAAAAACTCGCCCTTGCCCTCGCCGCCGTAAAATATCTCCTCGCCCACTATCAGCTCGCAAAGCAGCGGAATAGGCACAAAAAAGCCCTTAGGCAGGACGTTACGCGCATTTTTGATCCATACGGGCACTAGCGGGACGTCAGGACACTGCTGCACCAGACGAAATATCCCGCTTTTAAAGGGTTGCAGCGCGAGGTCGTCGTTCATCTTGCGCGTGCCTTCGGGAAAGATAATGAGAGAGTGTGTCCGTAGCGCCTCGCTCATTTGCGCCAGCGCCTCCAGCGGGTCTTTACGGTGGCTGATTAGCACCATGTTAAACACGTTTTTAGCAAGAAACCTGCGCACGGGCCCGCCCCGCCAATACTCCGCCGCCGCGACGGGACGCACGCGCTTTCTCACGCGATATGGCAGCGAGACGAAAATCAGCAAAAAATCGCCGTGGCTAGCGTGGTTTGCATAGTAAATTTTAGTGCCTTCGCCGATGTTTAAAAGCTCCTGCGGCGGCCGTACGCCCGTGATAAATATCGTGATACGGCAAAGGATAAAATCAAGCGCGGCCGCTAAAAAATTTTTCATCTTGTATCCTTTTTACTCTTTTGTTTTTCAAATTCATTTTTTGTGACGCCCTCAATTTTACGATTGCGTGCAGCAAATGAGCTTCTTGCCCACCTTACCGAAAACGAGCGCTTTAGATATAAATTTTAGGCGATTAAAGCCGATACGGTTTAAGTAATGCCTGCAATTTGCCGCTTTTGCTACTTGCTTTTGATAAAATGCTCGAAATTAACCGAGCGCGTTTTACGCGCCTAGCGTCTTTAAAACATTTAAATTAAGCGGACAAATTCGCCGCGATATTTTATCCTCGCCTCAAAAAGTCTCGTAAATTTAAACAAGCTCAAATTTATAACGATTGCGTGCCCGCGTCGAGGCGAGCTTAAAACTTTTGCAATTATATCAAATTTAGACAAATTTACCTTGCGTAGATTTTGGAGATAACTATTAAATTTATCCTCGTCCGAGGCGCCTTATTCCACGCTTTTTAGTCCCATCCTCACGCGGTTTGCGCAAGTAAGCGCGAGTAAAAATATCGCGGCGTAAAGTACCCCCCTAAACCACTCCGGTAGTCGCCCAGATAGCGCATATACCGTACCGATAAGCCCGAATATAAACGCGCGGTCGCTCTTGCCCATAGGTCCGTCGTATCGCCTGCCGCAACCGTGCACCCGCCCTAGGACGCCCAAAAACTCACTCATAAAAGATAGAAAGATAACGAGCACGATAACGCCCCAGTCAAACGGCGCTACGAAGGCAAACGGCAGATACAGCGCGGCGTCCGAGATGACGTCCGTGGCTTCGTTTAGGTAGCCGCCCAGCGGGCTTTTTTGATTAAACTCGCGAGCCAGCATGCCGTCGATGGCATTTAGCGCCATACGCAAAAACATCCAAACGGGCAACAGAAAGAATAGCGTCGAAATTTCGGCGAATTTTATCAGAAGTCCGCCCAGCAGAACGGAAATGACGCAGGCTGTGATCGTGACTTGATTTGCGCTGACGCCCGCGCCGTGAAGGCGTCTTACTAACGGACGAAGTAAATTTTGAAATTTGGGCTTTAAGTCGTAAATCGTCATTGAGGACTCCGAAAATTTGATTTTCGTATTGTCGCTTAAAAATGCTTGGAGGCAGATTAAATGTGTGGCCGGCTTTTGTATGAGCTTTTTAATCGTCGATTTTTAAAAGCATTAGGATGGCGAAATGAACGATGAAAATATGAGTAAATTATCTCTCTTCTATCATTGCCGTGATAGGCACTCAATTTTTTTGGTGCGGGCTCGCGGCGGTAAAAGTAGCGTTTGCGGCACGATGATAGGCAGCGTGGTAATCTCCATTATGGAAAGCGTACGGTGTAATCATCGCCATACCAGTATCCATCTTCGCTCAATTCCTCTATGCGGGCCTCAAAATTTATAAATCGTATGGGATTTCATCGCGATAGATTTCAAACTTCGCCCTCCGCCGCAAATGTAAATAAACCCTGCGGCAAAGCCCATAAGACCTTGTCGCGAAAATTCTAAATCATAGCGGCGCCGAGCTGGGAAGAGTACTTTTAAATTTCAAAATTTCGCGGCGGCGCAAAGCCTCCGTATTTGCGGATTTAAGGTCAAATTTAGAATTTAATCCTGCCAGATATTTTCGTTTAATTTTAGACTTTTTACTATGGATAGAAAGAATAAAAGCTCGTGCTTGATAGACGCGGCAGGATCGAAACTAAGTACGCTGCGATCTACGCTAGGCTCGAAACTATCGTATCCCGTGCGGATGAAAATATAGACGTTTCTATCCGAAAAGCTTAAACTGATCGGTCCGCCGGCACCGCTTCTAAAGCGAAGCAAGCGCCGCATAAAGGCGGGCGTGAGGGCATACATTGCAGACATCGCATCGGCGCTATATACGCTAAATGCGGAGCTAAACTCGCTATCGTCCATCGCGATCTTCTTAAGTCCGCTGAGTGTTGGTCTCGCGCTGAGCAGCGGCAAGATCACGGCCACCGAGTTTATGCGCTTTTTAAATTCCGCGTAGAAAAAGATCCCTCTGCTGTTATATCGTTCGTCGGTGTGGGTCACGCAAACATCCGCAAAGCTGAAAAATACTCCGTCATAGACGCCGGAAATTTTATCTTCGCAATCAAAATAGCTTATGCCGTCCACAAATAGGCCGCTAGCGCGCAGATACGTCGGTCGAAACGAGCCTGAAATTTCGTAGCGGTAGCCTAGACTTGCGATATAGGGCGCGATATATTGGTGTTTAAAGGTGCGGACGAATTTTTTGGATCTATTATTTGATCCGCTCCAGCGCGGCATCCGCGATATTAAACAAAGAAAGGCAGATGGTTACGAGTGCGATGACGAAGCGTAAGGTATCATTCTTGCACATTTCTACGCCTTTGGCCAGCATCCACAGCAAGGTGCAAAAGATAAATACGCGCACTATATTTGCATCTTTATTCACTACTCTAAAAGAGATGCTGCCGCAGCTAAATATCACTATGATCCAGCAGAGGCCTACTGCTGCTTCTTGATCTCTAAAATTGAAAAATAGCCACAGCGCCGAGGCTAGCACCGCTAGTACTATTATCGAAAACGCCGTGCCTTTGTGCCGCTCCGCCTCATCTAGGATGCCGAGCCTTAGTTTTTCCAGTTCGTTTGCGGTCATCTTTATCTTTCTAAATTTAGCTAGTAAATTTTAAAATTTAATACTTAGAGTTCGCCCCTAAAATTTAAAGAACTAAGATTTAAATTTATAAAATTCCGCGGAATTTCGCTCTTTTAAATTTAGCGCGAATTTCTGCGCTAAATTTAGCTTTGGCACAAAATTTCTACGATCACCTGCGGCAATAGCTCATGTTCGATCTCGTGGATTTGGGCTTCGTAAGCTTCAAGGCTCATTCCTGCGCTCTTTTCAAACGTGCGCTGAGCGATGATTTTACCGCCGTCAAGCTCCTCGCTGACCCAGTGTACGCTCACGCCACCCACCTTCATATCGCTCTCAAAGCTCTGCTCTATCGCATGCGCGCCCTTAAAAAGCGGTAGCAGCGACGGATGCAAATTTATCGCGCGAACCCTGCTCGTAAAAACGGGCGTGAGAATTCGCATAAAGCCTGCAAGCACCGTAAGATCCGCGCCGCTTTTTTCGATCTCGCGCACGAGCGCGGCGTCAAATTCCTCGCGGCTAGCGAACTCTTTGTGATTTAGGATCACGCTTTTTAGCCCGAATTTTGCGGCCTTTGCTATGCCTCCCGCGTCCGCTTTGTTGCTTAGCGCTAGCACGACTTCGATTTTAGTACCCCCAAAAACCTTGCCGTGTAGCTTCTGCAAGATCGCCTCCAAATTCGAGCCGCTGCCGCTAAAAAGCACGGCGAGCTTTTTCACAACCATTTTACCTCCTCGATGAGATCGAGCGGATTTAGCGCGTAGGAGTTTTTGGCGAAGGCTCGCGCAGCGAGTGCGTGGGCTAGGACGCCGCAGATTGAGGCTTGCAGAGGCGAGTAGCCTTGCGCGAGCAGCCCACCGATGAGCCCTGCGAGCACGTCGCCGCTGCCGCCCTTTGCGAGCGCGGCACTGCCCTTGTCGCAGACGTAGATGATGCCTGCCTGCGCGATGAGTGCGTTTGCGCCCTTTAGTACGAGTACGCCGCTAAATTTTTCACTCCACGCCCGCGCAAGCTCGAAGCGCCGCTCTTGCAGCTCGCTCACGCTAAGATCTGCGATACCCGCGATCTTTAAAAGCGAGCAAAACTCCTTCGGATGGGGCGTTAGGATTAAATTTGAATTGGCGTTTAGTAAGCTTAAAATTTCGCTCTCGTAGCACAGATCGGCGTCGATGACGCAGCTTTTGTCCCGCAGCGCGGCAAGATCGATCTTTTGCTCTCCGAGGCCGCAGCCGCAGACTACGACCCGCGCGGCATCGAATGAGCTTTTTTGCATCAAAATCGGGCTTAAATTTAACGGCCCCTCGCTAACGACGCTAACGAGCCCGCTGCCGATCGCGTGAGCTGCTAGAGCCGCCATCTGCGCCGCTCCGCTCATCTGCCCGCTTACGACGTAGGTGTGCCCGAAGTCGCCCTTATTGGTGTTTTGCTTCCTGCGCAGCGGCAGCTTCAGATCGCTTTTTTGAAGCAGAAAATATTCGCTTCTCCTTTCAAAATTTGAGCGCGAAATTCCAAGATTTGTGACTTTGATCCGCCCTGCGTAATCCTTCGCCGCATCCGAAAACAGCGCGAGCTTCAGCGCTCCCATTGCGATCGTCAGATCCGCGCAAAACGCGCCGCCTAAAATGCGCCCGCTCTTGTCGATGCCGCTTGGGATATCGACTGCAATTTTTAGAGCTTTCGCGCTATTTGCGAGAGATAAAATTTCACAAATTTCAGAGCTTAAGGCTTTGTTTAAACCGCTGCCGAAAATTCCGTCGATTATGCAGTCTGCGCTTGTAATCTCATCGTGCAGGTTGCTCGGCTTGCCGCATTCGCTGCCGTGCTCCGCGGTTTCAAATTTAGTGCTCGTAAATTTTGCACATAATTTATCGCCGCCGCCCATAATGTCCGCGTTGCTTAGGCTTTCGAGCTCGCCTCGCGGCTCGCTCGCGTCCTTTAAAGAGAAGCCGCCTGCGCTTTCATGCGCGCATATATCCTTGCTAGACGCGCTGTCTGCGTGCTTGCAAGCATTTTTTGCGCTTGCGATATCGATAAGTCTAACGCCCACAGCCCGCGCCGCTTCCGCTTGAAATTTACCTGCCGCGCTTCTATTTTCCAGCACGCAAAGCGCAGTGCAGCTAAAATCCCCGCTTAATTTTCGCAGCGCCGCCATCGCATCCGCGCCGTTATTTCCGCCGCCGCAAAGCGCTAAAATGCGCGAGCCCTTTTTGAGCCGATTTCTGATCTCGCCCTCGATCCTGCCGGCGGCGTTTTCCATTAAAATTTGCTCGCTCAGTCCAAATTTTGCGCTCGCTCGCGCGTCGAGCTCCTCGGTGCTAAAGAAAATTTTTTTCAAATTTCGCTCCTTATGCGAAAGCTAAGAGCCTCCAAAATATGCGCCTTGGCGATGATTTCGGCGCCTGCTAGATCGGCGATCGTGCGCGCGAGCTTTAGCGTCTTATTCACGCCGCGTTGCGAAAGATCGTAGCGGGTGATCGCCGTTTGCAAAACCTCTCGCGCAGCGCTTTCACAGACGCAAAATTTTTCGGTCTCTTCGTCGCGTAGCTTTGCGTTTAGCTCGCTCTGTCCGCGAGCCTTTTGCGCGCGAAACGCCCGCAACACCGCATCTGCCATCTCCTCGCTGCAAATGTCGCTCTTGTCGTCCGCGCCAGTCTCGTCCATCGCGACGTATATGTCGATGCGATCGAGCAGCGGCGCGGAGATCGTGTTTTTGTAGCGCCTGATGTCGTTTAGCGAGCAGGTGCAGGTTAGGTTTTTAGAGAATAGATTTCCGCACGGGCAGGGGTTTTGCGCCGCGACGAAGATAAATTTCGTTTGGTATTCGACCTTGGAATTTACGCGCGAAATTAA
This sequence comes from uncultured Campylobacter sp., assembly GCA_963528355.1. Classification (GTDB taxonomy): domain Bacteria; phylum Campylobacterota; class Campylobacteria; order Campylobacterales; family Campylobacteraceae; genus Campylobacter_B. Next base: position 265,771 of record CAURUZ010000001.1, on the reverse strand, counting down.
AATTCTATTATCCTCTAGCGGCTCGCGCAGGCTTTCTAAAATTTGCTTGCCGAAGTGCGGCAGCTCGTCGAAAAACAGCTCGCCGCCGTTTGCGAGCGCGACCTCGCCGATCTTTGCGCCGCTACTGCCGCCGCCGAAAATCGAGCTGCGCGTGCTGGTGTGGTGCGGTGAGCGGAAGGGGCGCAGCGCGCTAAAATCGACGTCTTTGTTATTTAGCGACTCGTAGGCACACGAGAGTAGCACTTCGCCCAGGCTCTGCGGCGGCAGAATTCTGGCTATCCGCTTGGCGCACATGCTTTTGCCGCAGCCGGGACTGCCCTCAAAGAGGATATTGTGCATGCCGCACGCGGCGATCAGGCTCGCGCGCTTGGCGCGTTTTTGCCCTTTGACGTCTTTGAAATCAAGCGAAAAATCGCGGTTAGGGACGTAAGCTTGCCCGTCAATCTCCACGACGTTTTTAAAAAGCGGATGGGTTTCTCGCATGAGCCTGCTTGCGGCAAACTCCTCGTCTAAAAAAAATCTGACCGCGTCGCTTAGGCTACCCACGGCATAAACGTCGTAGTTTGGGATCGTGCAGGCCTTTAGAGCGATACTTTGCGGCACTAAAATTTTAGCGCGCTTCACCTTCGTGCTTAAAAAAAGCAGGATCGAAAAGAGGCTCGCCGTGCTCTTTAAGCTGCCGTCTAAACCGAGCTCGCCGAAGACGAAGAAATCGCCGTCGATGCGCTCTTTTTGCAGCGCGATGAGAAGTGCGATCGCAAGATCGAAGTGCGAGCCGTTTTTGGGCATATCGGAGGGGGAGAGATTTATGATGATTTTGGAGGCAGGAAATTTAAAATTTAGGCTCATAAGTGCGGCTTTTACGCGGCTTTCGCTCTCTTTTATCGTAGCGCCCGCAAGGCCTACGATATTAAATCCCGGCAGCCCCCGCACGAATGTCGACTCGACCTCTACTGGGATCAGAGCATCCGTGAAGGCAGCGCATTTTAGGGATTTCATTTCGATTTTTCTTTTAGGCTTTTTTTGAATTCTTTATCAAATTTTTTGCGTTTGTTGTATCCGATGCGCTCGATGAAAAGATGTCCGTCGAGGTGGTCCATCTCGTGCTGGATACAGATGGCTAGCAGTTCGCTAGCGTCCATTTCGTGGGTATTGCCGGCGCGGTCTTGAAACTGCACCGTGATAAACTCGGCGCGCGTGACGTCCTCATAAAAGCCGGGCACCGACAGGCAGCCCTCCTGAAATACGATCTCGCCTTCCTTTTTTAAAATTTGCGGATTGATGATCTCGATGAGGTCCTTTTTGTCTTGGATTTTTTCCTCATTGGCTAAATTTATGATCAAAGCGCGCACGGGCCTTCCTACCTGGATGGCGGCAAGGCCTATGCCGTTTTTTGCGATCATCGTCTCATACATATCGTCTAAAAGCTCGCCCAGCGCCGCGTCGAATTTCACGACTTCGGTCGATCTTTGATAAAGCTTTTTATTCGGATAGGTAAGGACGTCCAGGATCATCTATTTAAAGCTCTTTTGAAGTACTTGATCGATCAGTCCGTATTGCACGGCATCCTCGGCGCTCATAAAAAAGTCGCGATCGGTGTCTTTTTCGACCTGCGCGAGATCTTTGCCGGAATTTTGCGAAAGGATGTTGTTTAGAATTTCTTTCATTCTTAAAATTTCTTTGGCTTGGATCTCGATGTCGGTAGCCTGGCCTTGCGCGCCGCCGAGTGGCTGGTGGATCATTATGCGCGAGTTTGGAAGCGCGTAGCGCTTGCCTTTGGCGCCGCAGCTTAGCAAAAACGCTCCCATCGACGCCGCTTGACCGATACAGATCGTACTTACGTCGGGTTTGATGTAATTCATCGTGTCATAAATGCTAAATCCGCTCGTAACCACGCCGCCGGGGGAGTTGATGTATAGATATATATCCTTATCCGGATCCTCCGCCTCCAAAAACAGAAGCTGCGCGACGATCGAGCTTGCTACCGCGTCGTCGATCTCGCCGCTAAGCATTACGATACGGTCTTTTAGCAGCCTCGAGTAGATGTCGTAGCTGCGCTCTCCGCGACTAGTTTGTTCGATAACGTAAGGAATCACCATTATTCACCTTTCCCTTCGCCGCTCTTTTTGCCTTGCTTCGTGAAGATGTCGTTAAATAGCTTCTCCTCGATAAGCGCCATTTTAACGGCCGGTAGCATGCCGTTATCGCGGTATCTATTTAGATGCTCCTTCGGATCGGCGCCGTAGGTGTAGGCCTCCATATAGACCGCCTGAACGAGCTCCTGATCGCTCACGTCGATCTTGCGCTTTTTGGCCAGCTCGTCGATTAGGAATGTCAGTTTTACGCTATTTTCGGCAGCCTTTCTAAACTCTTCACGCTTTTTATCCAGGGCGTCTTTGTTGTTTTTAAATTCCTCGATCTGCTCTTTTGAAAAGCCGCTCCAGGCGTTGTTAAATTGCAAATTAATCTCCTGCTCGACGATCGCTTTTGGAAGCGCGAAGTTAAATTTCTCGGCGAGCGCATCTGCAAATTTAGGCTTTAGATCCTCGTTTATCAGCTTTTGAAGCTTATCGTTTTTGATGCGCTCTTTGATGCGCGCTTCAAATTTCTCCTTGCTCGGCTCTTTCTCGCCCGGAAGCGCTTGCTTTAGTTCCTCCTCACCGAGCTCTTTGGCAGGTTTTTTAGCCTGAATTTCGTGAAGCTTGACTTTAAAAATCGCGTCCTTGCCGGCTAAATTTTTTGCACCGTAATCTTGCGGAAATTTAACCGCCACGTCGCGTTCCTCGCCCACTCTAAGTCCGATCATTCCGTCTTCAAAGCCCGGGATAAATTGATTTGAGCCGATCTGAAGGACGTAATCCTGCGCCTTGCCGCCGTCGAATGGCTTGCCGTCCACGAAGCCTTCGAAGTCGAATTTCGCAAAATCGTCTTTGGCTAGAATTTTTTTGTTGGTTTTAGAAAGCGGCGCGATCATCTGCAAAAATTCCGCCACTTTCTCGTCGATCTCTTTTTGAGTAACGCGCGGACTGCTAAATTTCGGGATCAGCTCCTCGTAGCCCTCGACGCTAACTTCGGGTCTGAAAGAAATTTCGATCTCAACGTCAATGTCGCCTTTGTTTTCGTCAAATTTAGAAAAGACCGGCTCGGATAAAATTTCATCTTGTTTTTTCTTTAAAATTTTAAGAGACTGATCGATCATATCTTTAAGAAGTTCCTGCTTTGCATCGCCCTCAAGCTGCTTGCCGTATCGCTTCAAAACCACCGCGGTAGGCACTTTGCCCTGTCTGAATCCGTCGATTCTTAGTTGCTTGGAGGCCTTTTTGGCTAGCTCTTCTACTTTGGCTGCGATCTGCTTTGCTTCGATTTTGCTCGCAGCTACCGCATTCGCGGCGTCTTTCATTTTTGCTTTTACTTCCATAAAATTCCTTTAGAAAATTTAAAAATAGCTCGTAATATATCAAAAAATTTCTTATTTAAAGTATAAATTCCTAAAATTTGCCGAGCCTAAGCGGCTCGCGGCTTTTAAATTTTAAAATTTTAAGAGCCCGCCTTAAAATTTAAAGCAGGCTTGAGGCTAAAATTTTACCGATACGTTAAACATAAACTGCCGCGCGTAGCCCATTTGAATAGGTATCACGCTCGTGGTTGTGCCGGTTGAGGATGAGGTATAGTATTTTTTGTCAGTCAAATTTTTGACGTTGAACGAAAAATTCGTATCATAGCCCGAAATTTTAGTATCGTAGCTCACGAAGGCGTCATAAACTACGGCGTGAGGCAGCTTAAACGCCGTTCCTGCGGGCACGCTCGGTAGGTTCGTGCGCATATAGTAGGTGTACCACGAGCCGAAGTATCGCGCGCCGCCGCCGAGCCTAAGCCCCTTTGCGCCTAGATGTGCGAAATAGTAGTTGGCAAATAGGCTTGCTTGATGCTTCGGCGTCGCTTCCAGCGGTTTGCCGATTAGCACCGCAAAAGCGCCATCGTCCTCACGCACTCTCGTTTTGGTATATGCATAGCTTGCCGACATGCTAAGTCCCTGCGTCACACGCCCGTTTATATCGAGCTCAAATCCTCGCGAGCGAGCCTTGCCGATCGTCTCACTTATATTATTTACCGTTCGCAGGATGTTTCTTTTATCGATATTAAACACCGCCGCACCTGCAGTGACTCGATCATTTTGAAATTTAGTGCCGAGCTCCACGGATTTGCCTTCCTCCGGCTTTAGATCGCCGCCTATCGCCTCGCCTATGGACATCTGCGGCGTGAAGCTTTGCGCGTAGTTAGTATATACCGACCACTGCGGGCTTAACAGGTACAAAAGCCCGCCCTGATAGGTCGTAGCAGCCTTTTTCTGATCGGTGTTGTTCGGTCCTTGCCAGCTTTGTTTGGCTACTTGATCGTAAAATTCCCTACGCACGCCCAAAGAAAGTATCAACTCGTCGGTTAAATTTATATTATCTTGGGTGTAAAGACCGATCGTTCTTAGCTTTTGATATTGTATTTTTGGCTCTCTATCGTTCGTTAGGACGGCGCCCGAAGCGGTCTGTCCGGTAAGCATATTGATGCGTCCTGCGGAGCCTTTTAGCGCGCCCGGACGGTATCTGTAGTAGTTTTTGTAATCCGTGCCGAAAAGGACGTCGTGCTTAAGCGGACCCGTTTCAAATTTACCGTTTAGCGTGACGCTTGCTGCGTGCGTGCGGTGTATGAAATTATCGTAGTAGTTATACGATCGCGTCGTGCCGGTAAGGCCTTGGGGCGTGAATGGATTGTTCGGACGGACGTAGCCGTATTCGTGCTTGCTGCGCGAGAAAGCGTAAGCGCCTTTTAATATCCAATCCTCGTTAAATTCCTTCTCAAAGCCGAAATCAACCGTATCTAGCTTGCTTTGTAGTTTATTTACCGGCTCGTCGAAGCGGACTTTACCGCTGCCGTAAATTTTACCCGTACTCGGCACTAAAAACGCGCCGCGATCCACCGGATCGGTAGAGCGGCTATGGGTGTAGCTTAAGCTTATCGAATAATCGTCTCCTTGATACGCAAGCGACGGCGCAAAGAGTGTGTTTTTTATACCGCCGAAATTTCGCCAATAATCCTTCGCGTAGTAATCGAATATAAATCTATACGCAAAGCCGCTATCTGCGATCGGTCCTGTAGTATCAAATCCCGCGTCCCAATAGTTGCGGTTGCCTAGCCTGCCCCAAATTTCATTTATAAACTCATACTGCGGCTTTTTGGTTACCATGTTTATGACGCCGCCCGGTTGCTGCGCGCCGTAGAGCATGCTCGCGGGCCCTTTTAGAACCTCGACGGATTGAATAGTTTTATTATAGTTGTGCATCACGGCGCCCGGCACGCCGTTGCGCATAATCGAGCCGTCGCGACCCTCGCCGAAGCCACGCTTGATGATCGCATCGAAAATATTTCCCGTCGTATTTGCATAGCTTATGCCGCTTACGTTTTGCAGCGATTCAGCTAGAGTTTCTGGCTTTTTGTCCTTTAGATGCTGCTGCGTTACGACGTTTACGGTCTGCGGAATTTCTAAAATTCTCTTAGTCGTCTTGCCGATCTCGCTGCGTACGGCGCGGTAGCCGTCGTCGTTATTCGCCCATTCTACGACCTCGATATCGCCTAGGTTTTCGCCCGAGGCGGAGCTTGCCGCGGCGTTTTGTTCGGCGCAAGCAAAGGAAAAAAGTGCCAAAGCCGCGCCAAAACTCATCTTAAATTTCATTACCGAACTCCTTATAGATAAAGCTTATCGAAACGGCGGATTTTAAATAAAAATTTCTTAAATTTAAATATATTATCATTAACATAATGAGATTGATAAAATTTCGCGCGGAATTTTAAAATTTATCAGCGTTATAAAAGGCGTTTTTGAGTAATATCGCGCATCGATCTTTAAGGAATTGCTAAAAATGGACGAAAAAAGCCGAGCTAAATTTGAAAGCTGCGTGTCGCAGATGCTTGAAATTTTAGGCGAGGATCCGAAGCGCGACGGGCTCGCAAAGACGCCTGAGCGCGTGGCTAAAGCCTATGAGTTTCTAACTAGCGGCTACGAGCTGGACCCAAAAGAAATTTTAAACGACGCGCTGTTTGAGAGCAGTAACAACGAGATGGTTTTGATAAAAGATATAGAATTTTATAGCCTCTGCGAGCACCATCTGCTGCCGATCATCGGGCGCGCGCACGTCGCGTACATACCGAATAAAAAGGTCGTGGGACTTAGTAAAATTCCGCGTATGGTAAATATTTTCGCGCGCAGGCTGCAGATCCAAGAGCAGCTTACCGAGCAGATCGCAGGCGCCATAGAGGAGGTGATCCATCCGCTCGGCGTGGGCGTGGTGCTGCAGGCGCGGCACATGTGCATGGAGATGCGCGGCGTGCAAAAGATCAACTCGACCACGACCACGTCGGCGCTTAGGGGGCTTTTTATCAGCCGAAACGACACGCGCAAGGAATTTTTCGATCTAATAAATTCTCCGAAAACTTTTGGTTTTTAAAACGGCAAGCGTTAAAGAAAAATTTAGCAATTATGTTATATTATCGTGCGAAATTGATAAAAGAGCGAAATTGTCTGATTAAATTTCAGGCAAATTTTAGAAAGGAATTTTATGCAGCGCGTTTATTTGGATAATAACGCCACTACGATGGTCGATCCCGAAGTTTTTGAGGAGATGAAGCCGTTTTTTTGCGAAAAATACGGCAATCCAAACTCCCTTCACAGCTTCGGCAGCGAGACTCACCCTGCGCTAAGAACTGCGATGGATAGGCTCTATGCGGGACTCGGCGCTGCGGATGCGGACGATATAGTCATCACGAGCTGTGCGACCGAGAGCAATAACTGGGTTTTAAAAGGAATTTACTACGATAAAATTCTAACCGGCGAGAAGGATAATATCATCATAAGCTCCGTTGAGCACCCCGCAATCAGCGCGACCTGTGCTTTTTTAGAAAAAATTTGCGGCGTAAAGATTACTCGCCTGGGCGTCGATAAAGACGGACTAATCGATCTTGACGAGCTTAGCGAAAAGATCGACGACAAAACTGCGCTCGTTAGCGTGATGTGGGCAAATAACGAAACCGGCACGATCTTCCCTGTCAAAAAAATCGCACAAATCGCACACGAGCATGGCGCGCTATATCATGCCGACGCGGTGCAAGCGATAGGTAAGATAAAGGTGAACGTGCGCGATGCGGACGTGGATTTTTTGAGCCTTTCCGGGCATAAATTTCACGCTCCAAAGGGCGTCGGCGCACTCTACATAAAAGATAGTAAGCCGCTTATGAGCCTACTTCACGGCGGCGAGCAGATGGGCGGGCGCCGCAGCGGCACGCTAAACGTCGCAGGCATCGTGGGGCTCGGTAAGGCTTTAGAGCTAGCGAATAAATTTATGGATTTTGAGCGTACTCAGGTAAGCAGACTTCGCGATAAGCTGGAAGATGCACTTTTGCAAATTCCAAACGTAAGCGTCGTGGGCGATCGCAGCATTCGCGTGCCAAACACCATCCTCGCCTCGATCCAAGGCGTCGAGGGAGAGGCGATGCTGTGGGATCTAAATAAAGTAGGTATCGCCGCTTCTACGGGCTCCGCGTGCGCGAGCGAGGCGCTTGAGAATAACCCGATAATGGAAGCGATCGGCGCGGATAAGGAGCTGGCGCATACGGCGCTAAGGCTTTCGCTGTCGCGCTTTACGACGGAGGCGGAGATCGATTATGCGATCGAACATATTGGTAAAGCTATCGCCCGTCTTCGCGGGATTTCAAGCACGTTTGCTTACTCGCCGCAAGGTTATGAGAAAAATAAAGGATAAAAAATGGCAAAAAACAGTTTAATAAACGGCTCTATCTGGGAGCAGTACTCGCAAAAAGTACAGGACCGCATGAATAATCCTCGCTATATGGGCGAGATCACCGAGGAGGAGGCGAAGGCTAGAGGCGGCAAGCTAGTAGTCGCGGACTTCGGTGCCGAGAGCTGTGGCGATGCAGTGAGGCTGTATTGGCTAATAGATCCTAAGACCGATAGAATTTTAGACGCTAAATTTAAAAGCTTCGGTTGCGGTACGGCGATTGCGAGTTCGGATACGATGGCTGAGCTTTGTATCGGAAAGACCGTCGATCAAGCGGTGAAGATTACAAATTTAGACGTAGAGCACGCGATGCGCGATACCCCAGATGAGCCTGCCGTGCCACCGCAAAAGATGCACTGCTCGGTCATGGCATACGATGTCATCAAGCAGGCCGCTGCGAACTATAAGGGCATCGATCCCGCGCATTTTGAGGACGAGATCATCGTGTGCGACTGCGCGCGCGTGAGCCTCGGCACGATCAAAGAGGTGATCCGCCTAAACGACCTCCACACGGTCGAGGAGATCACGCAATACACAAAAGCGGGCGCGTTTTGTAAATCCTGCGTGCGCCCGGGCGGACACGAGGAGAAGGACTACTATCTGGTCGATATTTTAAAGCAAACCAGAGAGGAGATGGAGCGAGAGAGACTTCAAGCTCAAGCCGACGCGAGTGCCACTAATAACGTGAAAGCGGGAGCGGAGATGAGCTTTGAGCAGCTAAATTTGATCGGTAAATTTAAAGCGGTCGAAGGGGTGCTTGACGAGGATATCCGTCCGATGCTTCAGATGGACGGCGGCAATCTCGACGTCATCGACATTAGGCCTGCAGACGACGGCAAAACGGACATCTATATCCGCTACCTAGGCGCTTGCAGCGGCTGCGCCAGCGGTGCGAGCGGCACATTATACGCGATCGAAAATGTTTTGCAAGAAAACCTTAGCCCAAACATCCGCGTAATGCCGATCTAGGGCTATTACTGCTACGTTTGCATCTTGGCATAGTTTTTAGCGAAATTTTAAGAGCTTGGCTTCTTTATAATTGATGCAGTGCTAAATTTCGCCCCTTAGCTAAATTCGCAATTAGACGCTAAATCTGCGTAGAATTTCGCCGTTTGCTTTTAAGAATATCGTAAATTTTGATAAGGTTTTCTAGCGTGAAATTCATCCGTATATTTTATCTATAAAATTTAGCTCGTGTAAGTTTTTTATGAGATTTCGTTTGTAAATTGGACATAGAATTTCTCCGCAAATTTTATCTTTTCATAAATTTCGATGAAAATGCGCCATAAATCGCAGAATTTTAGCTGGCTATAATTTCTTTTTATTATAATTGCGCCTTATTTCAACTAAAAGGGGAGCAAATGAAAGTATTTGTTTTGGCGGCTCTACTACTTGGTTTTCTATCTGCAAATTCTTTGGATCAGATCAAAAAAGATAGGCTCGTTCGCATCGGTGTATATAACGATCAGCCGCCGTTTAGTGCGCTCGTAGACGGCAAATATAGGGGATTTGAGATTGCTCTTGGCGAAAAGCTCGGTAAGGAGATTTTCGGCGATAATCCTGGCAAGGTAAAATTTATCCCAATCACGGCTTCAAGACGCATTAGCGCTTTACAGCGCAATGAAGCGGATATGGTGATTGCGACCTTTACTCCTACGCCCACGCGAGCGAAAAAAATAGATTTTTCGGAGCCTTATTTTAAGGTGCAGGTAGGTGTGCTAGCCAAAAAAGACGAAAATATCACGAGCTTCGATCAGCTGCGCAAAAAGAGGATTTTTGTCATCAAACACTCTCCTATTCACAATTTCTTACGCAAAGCGGGCTTCAGAAAGAATTTGAATTTCTGCGCCAGCTCGGCTAAATGCTACCGCGCTTTCAAAAGGGCGAAAAATGCCGTGCATGTCGATGATAACCTAATCCTGCACGCATACGCAATCATCGATAATAAAACGCAGGTTGCTTTGGATGGTCTAGGTAAGCAAACTTACAACGCAATCGCCGTGCAGAAGGGCAATAATGCGCTGCTAGAGCTAATCAATACATCTTTAGCAGGACTAAAAAAAGATGGATTTTTGGATAAGACCTTTGATGATACGCTCGGGATTTTTTATCATGGCACGATCGATAAGAAGGAATTCTTGGTTGAATAAAATTTCGTGCAGAATTTAATTCGTGCGTTTGATTCCCGCGTAAAATTCGATTCATTGTAATGATGGAGCGAGAAAAATACGTTGCGGGCTTAATTTGCTTTTAGAATTCGGTCTTGATTTTGCTTGCCTGTGTTTTGAGGCATATAATTTTTATGGGGGTTTATTTAAATTCTACTATTCATAGAATTTTTAGGTAAACTTGCAAAATTTCATTTTTTTGATGTATAAAATATTTTTTGTGATGCATATTTTAAATTTTATAAATTTATCTACTTTAAAGAAATTAAGAATTTAATAGAATTTTATGCAAAAATTTGGGCTTGAAATTTTATGTATAAAATCCTGCGTGGGCAGGGTGATAAATTTTGCCATAAAATTTTATGGCAAAATTATACGATCAAGCTCGCAGTATGTTTAGTCTTAGCTGCGAATAAAGTCATTTAAGCTCTAAAGCTTATGCTACTAGATAAGCTTAATTGGTATTTATAAAAATAACTCACGCCGTAAAATACTTGCGACAATTTCGCGCAATGGCGCTTTTAGGAATTAAATTCCGCGACGTCAAATCATAAAATTTTTAAGAATTTCGAGCTATTCAAGAAGCAAAATGTCTATTTTTTCACTTCTTTCGGCGTGCTCGGCGGGTCGAGCTGCATGATCTTATCGCCTAGGCGTTGAAAATTTGCAAGGCTTTTTAGGTGGAAATACACTAGCTCCAGATATCCGCGGCGCGCGAAATCCGCAAGCTTTTTATCGCTTAACTTCAAAAGCTTTTCGCGATTTACGACCGAAAAGCCGTTTAGCAGGGACGATTCCTTGCCGCTAGAGTTGATACCGAGCTCTTTGGCTTCTAAAATCCCCGCCTTTTGAAATTCCGCCGCTGCAACGCGCGTGCGCATATCTAAATCGGCGTAATTTTTCATCACCTCTTTTAAATTTTCCAAAAACGGCGTCGGCTTACCGTCTTTAAAAAGCGCCTCGCCATCGCCTTTGATCTGCTGTGCGTCCTCATCGAAGCAGATCGCCGTCTGCTCGCCGATTTGAGCTAGGAAAAACGGATAGTTCTGCACCGAAGAAGGTACCGTTCCTTTATAATCCTTATCGATTAGGACGTTTTTGGTGCGCCCTAGCAGCGCCACCATTTTGGGCTCTTTTTCGATAGTAAATACTATAACGAGGTTGTCTGCGCAAAACGGAATCTCCGGCGCGATCACCGGCACGAAAGGCGCGGTAGGAAATGCGTCTGCGTGATACTGCAAATCCGCGTGTTTAACGCTATCTAATACAACTGGGGTCATGTTGGTCCTTTAAAAAATTTATACAATTATATAAAAAATAATATTAAAATTCTAAAGGATTTTAAAATTTCGCCTGTTTTGTTCGCAAAAATTCAAACCTTTGGAATTTTAAATTTGATAGAATTACCGTTAAATTTAAAGGAGCGCAGATGGATTTAAACGAGCTTTTAGCGCTTGCCGAAGACGCTGCGAAAAAGGCAAACGCCGCGATAATGCAAAACTACGATAAATTCGACATTTTCATCAAAGCGGACAGATCGCCGCTTACGAATGCCGATCTTGCGGCAAATGATGCGATAATACGCACTTTGGAGCCTAGCGGTATCGCGATCTGCTCGGAAGAGCGCGTGCTGGATAGCAAACGGCGCATGAGCGAGGAGAGATTTTGGCTCATAGATCCGCTGGACGGCACGAAGGAGTTCATCGCGCGCAACGGCGAGTTTTGCGTCTGCATTGCGCTGATCGAGCATGGGCGCCCGATTTTAGCGGTAATCGGCGTGCCCGTAATCGGCGACATATATAGCTCAAATGGCGGCGGAGTCTATAAAAACGGCGTGCTGCTCGCTCGCCCAAATAGCGCGCCGCAAATTTTCATGCAAGGGCACCATAGCAGATCTGCAAAATACGTGCAATTCGCGCAAAAATTTAAAATGCAGCTAGTGCGTAAAGGCTCTGCGATAAAATTTTGCATCTTAGCCGAGGGGGGTGCGAGCGCGTATGCGAGATTTGGCGATTGCTCGCTCTGGGACATCGCCGCGGGAGATTTTTTGCTGCATCAAAATGGCGGAGCGGTAGTAGATCTAAAGACGATGAAGGCGCCGCTTTACAACGGGAAAAGCTTGATAAATAACCATTATTTAGCGGTTGGCGCGAATGCAATGAAAAATTTATCCAAAATGTTAGAATTTGCAAAGAATTTTTAAGTTAAATTTATAGTAAACGCTCTATAATATAAGTCCAAAATTTTTTATCAAAGGATAAAAACATGAAGGGTTTTACTATGATCGAATTAATTTTCGTGATCGTGATTTTAGGTGTTTTGGCGGCAATTGCCATTCCAAGACTAGCAGCTACTAGAGACGATGCAGAGGTTGTTAGAGCAGCGCAGAATGTATCTACATCGCTGACTGATCTAATGGCTTATTATACTTCGCAAGGCGAGTATGATAATAGCACGACAGGTTTTAACAACATGACAAATGTTAAAAATCCTATCACCGCAAAGAACAAGGTTTGTGCTACATATACCGTCGATAGCAAAAATAAGGTTACTCTTAAAAAGAGTACAGATGGCCTATGTGCTCACGTATGGGAGATGCCGGGATTAAAGAATATAAATGCTGTCTACTCATCCGACGCTTTATTGATTATTCAATAGAGCTTCTTTGGCGCAGGGACTATCTCTGCGCCTTTTTATTCAAAAATCCAAGTAAAATTCCAATCATCCAAATAATTGCGAAAAATATAAAGATAAAGCTCCAAAATTGCGCCAGATCCACGCTTTTGCTTGCCGGAAACAGATACCAACCTCCACTATAAAGTGCCGTTAGCTTAGCTTGCAGTCCCTCTAGCGCTGCACCAGTCGGTACCGCCGGTACGTCGAATGCGCAGCTGTTAAATGGCTTAAAAATTGGCACTATGCTTAAATCGAAATTTAAAAACCTCACCGCTCCGCCGCAGCCGCTCATCCCGCTCATATCTCCGCTCCCTCGCAGTACCGTGTGAATTTTAGCTAAATTTAGCGACGAGGCAAATCCTAGCGCCGCGCCGTAAAACCACACCGCATATCCGCAGATCGCGCCGTAAATGTCCTTGCCGCAAACCGCTAAAATCGCTGCTCCTAGCGCTATGGCGCAAAGCGCGAATCTCACGTGAATGCTAAAGCTTTCCGGATAGATAAAAAGGAATTTTTGCAAGAAAAAATATGAAAATGCTAGCCAAAAAAGCGCCCAGATAGCACAAAAAGCGAGAAATTTTTTAGAGTATCTGTTTTGAAATTTTAAAATCATAAAAATCCTTTCCGCGCATAATTTTATAATAAATTGCAGATATTTTTGCTAAAATCCCAGCTTTTATAGCAAAAATTTCAAGCAAAGGGTAAAATTTTGAGGAATTTTTTACGCAAATTAGAAAGAGCTTTTGATGCGTTCGCAAATATTTTAGGCGTATTGAGTATCGTATTTTTGGCGCTTTTAGTTATAGTCGTTTTTTACAATGTTGTGGCGCGTTATCTTTTTCCAGCCGCAAATTCCGTCGCTATGCAAGAACTTATGTGGTGGCTATATTCGGCGATGTTTTTATTCGGTGTGACCTACGCACTCAAAGAAAACGCCCATGTTCGCGTGGATATTTTTTACGAAAAATTTAGTCCCACTTCAAAAGCGCTCATAAATATCTTAGGCACGATATTTTTCATTTTGCCTTTCGTGGCGCTCGTGGCATTCTTTTCGATCGATTATGTGAGCGAGGCTTATACGAGCCATGAGGCCAGCGCCAATCCCGGCGGTATGCAGCATCTTTGGATCATCAAGTCCGCAATCACGCTTAGCTATGCGTTTTTATTTATCTACGCGTTTGGATTTTTGATTAAAAATATTAACGCCCTGCTTGATGTTAGGGAAAACAAAGGCTCGGAATTTCTTAGTGGGAATTCTTCGGGCGCGCAGAGTGTGTGAGGGCAAAATGAGCTTAAATTTAAAATTCTATAAATTTTACGCTTTTCGCGCTTGGGCGGAATTTTGCCATGGCAAGATAAAAGGTGACGAGCTATGATAGGCATAGTGATGTTTGCGGCAGCGCTTTTTATGCTGCTACTGGGATTTCCCGTTGCGTTTACGTTCGGCGCCGTGGCTGTGATTTTCGGCTTTATCTACGGACTTAGTGAGGCGTGGGATTACGCGCAGGGCTTTGAAATTTTAACCGAAGCTTTCGAGGATATGAGCAGGCAGTTTTTTTCACTGATGCCTAATAGAATTTACTCGATTATGGAAAATCAGCTGCTAATTTCGGTGCCGCTTTTTATTTTGATGGGTATGATTTTGCAAAAGACTCGTCTTGCGGAGCGTTTATTAGAGTCGATGGCATTTTTATTCGGCGGCGTACGAGGCGGCGTGGCGATCAGCACTGTTTTGGTGGGCGCGCTACTTGCGGCTACGACAGGCATCGTGGGCGCGACTGTCATCGCTATGGGCGTCATCAGTCTGCCCGTGATGATGAAATACGGCTACGATAAGCCGCTGGCTACCGGCACTATCGCTGCTGCAGGCACACTTGGGCAGATTATCCCACCCTCGATCGTGCTAATTATTTTAGGCGATATACTTTCTGTTTCGGTGGGTGATCTTTTCTCTGCAGCAGTTATTCCAGGGCTCGTGTTAGTGGGTTTTTACGTGATTTATATTGCGATTATTTCATATATTTGCAAAGATTATGCACCGCCTGTTCCGCCGCTAGAGGGACTTAGCAAATCAAAGCAAATTTTTATCGCGCTTAAAAACGTCGTGCCGGTGCTCGTGCTGATTTTGCTTGTTTTGGGATCTATTTTTGCGGGCATCGCTACGCCTACGGAGAGCTCGTCGGTAGGCTGCTTAGGTGCGATAGCGCTAGCTGTTTTATATCGCACGTTTTCGTTTAGGCTGATCTATGACGCGCTAAAAAATACCGCTAAAATTTCGGGCATGGTTTTTATGATTTTGATGGGCGCCACGGCATTTTCGATGATTTTTTCTTACACTGGCGGAGATGAGGTCGTAAAAAATTTTATGGAGAATCTGCCCGGTCAAGCATGGGGATTTATCGCGCTTACGATGGTAGTTATCATAGTGCTTGGATTTTTTCTCGATTATGTCGAAATTTCATATATCATTTTGCCGATACTTTTACCAATAGTAGAGTCTTTGCATATCAATCCCGTGTGGTTTGCGATCTTAATCGCTGTAAATTTACAAACATCGTTTATGACGCCGCCATTTGGGTTTTCGATATTTTTCTTAAAGGGTGTGACGCCGCCGCAAATCCATACCACGGACATTTATAAGGGCGTGCTACCTTTTATTTTATTGCAAATTCTAGTGCTATTAACGCTCGCAATCTTTCCGGGGGTTTTCGGTTTAAAAGCTTTTTTAGGCTAGAAATATTAAAATTCACGCTAAATTTAACCTAGGAGCTAAAAATGGCTAAAAAGCTTATCGACGTTATGGATACGACTTTTCGCGACGGATTTCAGTCGGTTTTCGGCGCGCGCGTGGCGATGGAGGACTTCCTGCCTGCCGTTAGCGCGGCAAAAGACGCGGGCATCACGCACTTTGAGTTCGGCGGCGGCGCGCGGTTTCAGAGCCTGTATTTTTACCTAAACGAAGACGCCTTTGAGATGATGGATAAATTTAGAAGCATCGTGGGGCCTGAGGCGAACCTGCAAACTCTTAGCCGCGGCGTAAATACCGTCACGCTCGATACCGGCAGCCGCGAGATCATCGATCTGCACGCCAAGCTTTTTGCCAAACATGGCACGACGACGATTCGAAATTTCGACGCGCTAAACGACGTGGAAAATTTAAAATTTAGCGGCGAGTGCATCCATCGTCATGGCCTTAAACACGAAGTCGTGGTTACGATGATGGATCTTCCGCCGGGATGCAGCGGCGCGCACGATGCGGCGTTTTATGAGAGAATTTTGCGTCAAATTTTAGACGCGCAGATTCCGTTCGACAGCGTCTGCTTCAAAGACGCAAGCGGTACCAGTAGCCCGCAGAAGGTCTATGAGACGATCAAGCGCGCGCGTAAAATTTTAGGCGACGGGGTGCATATCCGCTTGCACACTCACGAGACGGCGGGCGTTAGCGTCGCATGCTACCAGGCTGCGCTCGTTGCGGGCGTAGACGGCATCGACCTTGCCGCGCATCCCGTAAGCGGCGGCACGAGCCAGCCGGACATCCTTACGCTGCTGCACGCGACGAAGGGGCAAAATTTCGACCTGGGACTGGATGCAGAGAAAATTTTAAAATACGAAGAGGTTTTGGGCGAGTGCTTGAAGGATTACTTCATGCCGCCAGAAGCTACGCAGGTAAGCCCACTCATTCCGTTTAGCCCGATGCCTGGAGGCGCGCTTACCGCAAACACTCAGATGATGCGCGATAATAAAATCTTAGACAAATTCCCAGCCGTCATCAAGGCTATGCGCGAAGTCGTCGAAAAGGGCGGCTTCGGCACGAGCGTGACGCCGGTTAGCCAGTTTTATTTCCAGCAGGCGTTTAACAACGTAATGTTCGGCCCGTGGAAAAAGATCGCCGAGGGCTACGGCAAGATGGTGCTAGGCTATTTCGGCAAAACGCCCGTTAAACCCGATGACGGCGTGATTGAGATGGCGGCGGAGCAGCTCGGACTACAGCCTACGACCAAACACGCCGTAGATATCGCCGACGCCGACGAGAGCAAGAGTGTCGCGTATGCGCAGAAAATTCTACGCGAGCAGGGCATCGAGCCCAGCGAGGAGAACATATTTATCGCGCTTGCGTGCAAAGAAAAGGGCATCGCGTTTTTAAAAGGCGAGGGCAAGGTGATGAGCCGCAAAAAAGAGGATGTAGCGCCCGCCGCAAGCCATCAAAGCGGTATTTCTAAAAACGGCAAATTTGACGTTAAAATTAACGGCAAAATTTACAGCGTAGAATTTGCCGGACAAAACGTGCTCGTAAACGGCGATCGATACGACGTCAGCTTCGATACCTCAGCGCCCGCAAAGCCGCAACCGCAAGGCTCTGCCGGCGAGCAGCCCACTGCTGACGCGCGAGGTGGTGCGGACGGCAACGAAGTAAAAGCGACGCTTCCTAGCAACGTATTTAAAATTTTAATAAAGGAAGGCGACGCTGTTAAGGCAGGACAGAATGTCATCGTTCTTGAAGCGATGAAGATGGAGATAAATATTGAAAGCCCGCGTGATGGCATAATCGATAAAATTTTGATCGCTCAAGGCGATACGGTCGATGCCGATCAGGTGCTCGCGATTTTAAGATAAGCTCTAAAATTTAGGCGGCGCTTCCGCCTAAATTTCATGGCGATCATCCTCGGTGCTTAAGCGAGCTCACCTAAATTTTAAGCTATAATAGCGCAATCTTTTATCAAAATTTAATTTAAAAAGGACGCAAAATGACAACTCCGAATGATTTGGATAAACTAGGTCTTAAAAATATCAAAAAAATCAATCACAACCTAAGCTACGACGAGCTTTTTGAGCTTGAAAAGGCAAGGGGTGAAGGACGCGTGTCTAGCAACGGCACCTTTATGGTGGACACGGGCATCTTTACGGGTCGCAGCCCCAAGGATAAATACTTCGTAAAACAAGATCCGAGCCAAAAATACATCGCCTGGGGCAAAGTAAATCAGCCCATCACAAAAGAGCTTTTCGATAAACTTTTAGCCAAAGCCAAAGCCCAGCTAAGCGGCAAAGAAATCTTTATCCAAGACGCATTTTGCGGTGCTAGTAAATCCAGCCGTAAAAACGTGCGCTTCGTAACCGAAGTCGCGTGGCAGGCGCATTTCGTAAAAAATATGTTCATCCGCCCAAGTGAGAGCGAGCTTGCGGAATTTCATCCCGATTTCGTCGTTTACAACGCGTGCAAATGCAAAAACGAAGATTACGCGAGCGACGGGCTGCATTCCGACGTTTTCGTTATCTTTAACGTCGAGGAAAACGTCGCGGTTATCGGCGGCACGTGGTACGGCGGCGAGATGAAAAAAGGCATTTTTTCTATGATGAACTACTGGTTGCCGCTTGAGGGCAAGCTAAGTATGCACTGCTCGGCAAACGTGGGCAAAGAAGGCGACACGGCGCTATTTTTCGGTCTAAGCGGCACGGGTAAAACCACGCTCTCTACAGATCCAAACCGCAAGTTAATCGGCGACGACGAGCACGGCTGGGACGATGAAGGGATATTTAACTTCGAGGGCGGCTGCTACGCGAAATGCATAAATTTAGACCCGAGCAGCGAGCCTGAAATTTACGCCGCGATCAAACGCGACGCGCTACTTGAAAACGTGGTCGCGAACGAGGCTGGCGTCGTGGACTACAAAGACGGCAGCAAGACCGAAAACACCCGCGTCAGCTACCCGATCTATCACATCGACAACTACGAGCCAAGCTCTGCGGGCGGCCATCCGAAAAACATCATCTTCCTAACCGCCGACGCATTCGGCGTTTTGCCTCCGGTCGCAAAGCTAACCAAAGAGCAGGCGATGTATTATTTCCTAAGCGGTTATACGGCCAAAGTCGCAGGCACCGAGCGCGGTATCACCGAGCCGGTGGCGACATTTAGCGCATGCTTTGGCGAGCCGTTTATGCCGCTGCATCCGACCGTTTACGCTAAGCTTCTGGGCGAAAAGATCGACAAGCACAATGTTAGCGTCTATCTCGTAAACACCGGCTGGAGCGGCGGCGCATACGGCGTGGGCAAGCGAATGAGCATCAAAGCCACGCGCGCATGCATAAACGCGATCCTTGACGGCAGTATCAAAAAGTGCGAATTTGAAAATTTTGAAAAATTTAACCTAGCGATCCCAAAAGAGCTCGCAGGCGTCGAGACGAAGCTGCTAAATCCGATCAATACGTGGACGCACCCGGCGGAATATAAGATCACGCGCGATAAGCTCGCAAAGATGTTTGAAGAGAATTTTAAACGCTACGAAGACGTAAAAGAGGGGGTCGAGTTTGCCAAAGCGGGCCCTACGGCTTAGGCTCCTGGGCCTTGGGGCGATCTGCGCGCTTTTTGCCGCATGCGAAAACGCCCCCTCAAATTTAAAACAGCCGCTCATTGCGATGAGCGGCTTTTCCTTTTACGACGATCCGCTAAGCTACATCAACAATGTGCGCGCAAAGTCAGGGCTAAATCAGCTTACGCAGAATGAAATTTTAAATATCTCCGCGCTTAATCACGCAAAGTACGTCGTCGCAAACGAGGCGATGTCGCACGACGAAACCCCGGGCCGAGCGGGCTTTACGGGCGAAGATCCGTCAAAGCGCGCTTTTTATGCAGGCTATAATGCCGCAGTACGAGAAAATTTATCCTATAATTCAAGCGATCTAAAAAGCGCGATTGATGGGCTTTTAAGCGCGATTTACCATAGATTTGCATTTTTGGATTTTGCCTCGGATGAGATCGGCATCGGCTATTTTGAGCACGGCAAAAAAAGCAGCTACGTTTTTGAGATGGGAAATTCGCGCCTCAACGCCTTTTGCTCGCGAAATTTAAACGACGAAGGAAGCGGCAAATTTCTACTGGGGATGTGTAAAAACGAAACGCTGCGGATGAGAGAGGATAAGTTCAAAAGCGCCACTGCGCTAAACTCGCACCCTTACGTCTACTACCCGAACGACGAGCCCGCGCTTGCGTTTTTCAGCAATGAAATTCCAGACCCCATGCCAGAGTGCAAAATCACCGCAAATCCCGTAAGCGTGGAATTTAATGCCGAGGGACTGCCCGTAGCGATGAAAAGTTTTAAAATTTATGAAGGCGGCAGGGAGCTTCAAAACGTTAAAATTTTAGACAAAAACTCCGATCCTAACGCCATTTTAAGCGATAGGCAGTTTGTGCTTTTCAGCAGAGAGGTTTTTAAATTTGACGCCAAATACGACGCGGAGTTTAATTACGAGCAGGACGGAAAGCAAAAAACGCTGCGGTGGGAGTTTATCACGCAAGCGCCTAAATTTAGATACTTCGTCGTGCAAGGCGGAGAAAATTTGAGCGTGAAAAACGGCGCGTTTTACGACATATTCGTAACCCCGAAAGACTGCAACGATTTGATGAAAAGCTACAAAACCAGCTACTCTTTTATGGATAAGCCCGAAATTTCAAGCCCCGCGGCAAATATGCTGCGCGTAAAGCTAAACGGTGCAAAGGGCGCGAAGCTTGAAATTTCAACGGGTAACGGCGCGGTAATAAACCTGTATTTAAGCGACGACTCCAAAAGCTACGGCGGCATGGGTAAAATTTACGCCGCAATCGCAGTGGTTTTGGCAGCGATCGTTTTGTTTTATCTTTTGGCAAGAAGAAGAGGGCGATAGGCGAGACCTATTTTCGCGACTTCCGCTTTTGTCTGCGCGCACATGGGCGCATAATGCTCATACGGCGTGAAATTTAATGCAGAGGTCTGCTTTTAAATTTCATCCCCGTTTATCTCATCCGCAAGTTTTAAAATTTTATCCCGCACCGCATCAGGAGCGTAGATATCCATCCACTCTTTCCCATTCGAAGCGCTAAAAAGCACGGCGATCCGCCCCTCGCTCATCGAGCGTTTGGCAAGCTTGGTTGCTGCGGGGCTGTTTCCTATGTTTGGCGTCTCGTCTATGCTTATCTCCGCGCAGCGGCGTAAAATAGGCGCCAAATCAAACTCTCCTTTGAGCAAAATAATAACCGAGCCGCGTCTAAAGCTCAAGCGTTCCAAAAGATTTCGGCGCCGTTTACGCATTCTCGCGAGAGATCGAGGCGAAATTTGCCCCGCTCGCGTACGAGAAAACTAAACTCGCTCAAGTTTAGCGGGTGCTCTATGCTGCCGAATGCCCCCACGATGCTATCTTTGCGGCCGTTATAGACATAGGCGGCGAGCGCATTTTGCAGTAGCGGAGCGATGATCTGCTCGTGCGCGCTCGTGTGATCGCCATCTCTGGCGCGGCCTGCGATCTTTACAAAAAATGGCTTGAAATACTCCATAAACGCTCCTTAAATTTATAAAATTTGCTCGCTTTTGCCTTTAAATTTAGCGCTCGCGGCGGTTAAATTTAGCCTGCCATTGCATTTTCGGCTTGTTTTTCAGACGTCGCCGTTTTTAAATTTTAAAATCTGACGCAGGCTTTAGCGCATAAAATTTCAGACGCCGTTTTTTAAATTTAACGCGCTTTTAGAACGCAGCGCGCCTAAATTTACCGCCCTAAAATTTCAAATTTATCGCCGTGCACCGCGATCGCCTCGGCGTTATTTATCGGCGTCAAATTTAGCTTGCCACCGTAAGCTTTTAAAATTTCGGCCGTGCTTTGCACGAAGGGCTCCTCGCCGTAGTGTACTACTGGATAGAATTTAACAAGATCTAGCCCGGTTTGCGCTGCTACTAATTCACTACCACTCGCATCGTCCATCATGCTCGCGTACTCCACGCTAGGCGCTGCGATCATTGCGCCCGCCGACTCGCCCACGTACACGAGCTCGCCGCTTCGGACGCGATCTGCGATGAGGCCAGCAAGACCTTTCTTTTTAAGCTCGCGCAAAAGATAAAAGGTGTTGCCGCCGCTTACGTAAAGCACCTGCGCCGCGCCGATCTTTGCCTTCGCTTCGGCCTCGCTCTCTTTAGAAACGTCTAAAATTTGAAGCGTAAAGCCCATTTTGGCAAACGCCTCTTTCGCCTCGTCCACGTAGTCTCGGTACTCCTCTACGTTTGCCGCAGTCGGGATAAAAAGCACCTCTTTAGCGCGGATATTTTGTCTCGCATAGTCCTCAAAAAGCGTCGCTGCGCCCGCAAAATAGGAGCATAAAAACATCTCTATCATTGTTTTTCCTTTCAAAAGGCCGAAATTTTGCGCTATTTTAGCTTAAATTTTATAAAATCACCGAAAATTTAAACGAAGGAGCGAGCGTGAAAAAAATGTGGGAGGGACGCTTTAGCGAGGCGAGTTCGGCGCTTTTGGAGGAGTTTAACGCCTCGATCGGCTTTGATAGGGCGCTTTGGCAGGAGGACATCGCGGGCAGCAAGGCGCACGCAAGGATGCTCGGCGCCTGCGGGATTTTAAAGCCTGAGGAGAGCGAAAAGATCGTCGCGGGGCTTGATGCCGTGTTTGAAGAGATAAAAAGCGGTAAATTTGAGTTTAAAACCGCCGACGAGGACATCCATATGGCGGTCGAAAAGCGCCTAAGCGAGCTCATCGGAAGTGATCTTGGCGGCAGGCTGCACACCGCGCGCAGCAGAAACGATCAGGTCGCGCTTGATTTCCGCCTCTACGTGCTTAAAAGCGGCGCTCAGGTTGCCGAAAAAATCTGCGAGCTGATCGCCGCGCTGCGAGATATCGCAAGCAAGCACGCAGACACTCTGATGCCCGGCTACACGCATCTTCAGCACGCCCAGCCCGTGAGCCTTGCCTATCATTTGCTAGCTTACGCGTTTATGTTTCGCCGCGACTACGAGCGCTTTGCCAGCTCGCGCGAGCGAAATAATCTCTGTCCGCTGGGCTCCGCCGCGCTTGCGGGCACGCCGCATCCGATAAACCGTGAGCTGGTCGCGCGAGAGCTCGGTTTTGCGGGAGTGACGCCAAACGCGATGGATAGCGTCAGCGACCGCGATTTTGCGCTGGAGATTTTGTTTAACGTAAGCGTGCTGATGACGCATGCGTCGCGCCTGTGCGAGGAGCTAATCTTGTGGAGCTCGCAGGAGTTCGGCTTTGTGGCGATCAGCGACGCGTACAGCACGGGCAGCTCGATCATGCCGCAGAAGAAAAACCCCGACGTCGCCGAACTCATCCGCGGCAAAACGGGGCGCGTAAACGGTAATCTCGTCGCGCTGCTAACGGTGATGAAGGGCTTGCCGCTAGCTTACAACAAGGACATGCAGGAGGACAAGGAGGGCGTTTTTGATAGCGTCGCCACCGCGCTTGCGAGCCTTGAAATTTTAAAACAGATGTTAAAGACGGCTAAATTTAACGAGCAAAACATGCTCGCGATGACGCGCCGCGGGCACCTCACGGCAACCGATCTGGCCGACTTTTTGGTGCGGGAGAAAAACGTGCCGTTTCGCCGGGCGCACTTCATCACGGGAAAGGCCGTGGCGTATGCGGAGAATTTGGGTCTAGATTTGAGCGAGCTAAACGCGCAGCAGCTTGCAAGCGTGGATGAAAGCTTGGACGCGGGCGCGGTTAAATTTCTTGATCTAAACGCTTCTAAGGAGGCGCGCAAGTCGCAAGGAGGCACGGCCAATGAGAGCGTGGCGGCGCAGATTGAAATTTTAAACGAGTGGCTGAAAGGCTAAATTTAAGGGGCTAAGTACCGCACGGATGCTCGGGCGGAATTTAGTGCTAAGTTTGGGTAAGGCGATACCGCTTGCGACCTGCAAAATAGAAGGATAGGGTCCGATATCGAAATTTGAGGACTAAGGCAGCGAAATTTTAGAATTTCGCAGTCGTGTCTTTAAATTTGAAACTTCGGCGATCTGTGTGGATGCATGCGCGGGCTAGGCGGGATTAGCGAGCGGCGGCGCGTTATCTGTGTGTGAAACGGACTTTGCGGCAGTGTTTTTGGGTAATCGCCGCGGGTAATTACTGCGTAAATTTAAAAACGGTAGCGCGCCATAAGCTGGCTTTAGAGAGGGCGCCTGAGATTATAAAGTTAAATTTAAAGACCGAGCCGGCGTAAAGTGGAATATTTGTTGCAAATTTAGACGTGATATAAAATTTTAAAAAAGCGTACCGCCGCTAGGTTGTTTAAGCGCGGCAAAATAAGCGTAAGCAGGTCAGACAGGCGGTTTTGCCCAGGCAAAAAGGGCGGCTCGGAGTAGAATTGAGTCGAAGCAAATCAAATAATATTTTCTTCGTTTCTGCGCGTCGTGAAGGCAGGGGCGAGGCTCAAGCAAATTTAAAAATGGAGGGCGTTTTTGATATATTTAGTGTCTAATACGAGATTTGATCATCCGCAGGTGAGGCAGCTTGCGATATGCGAGATAAAATTTCTCAAATTTAGCCTGCCTGCGCATACGGGCGCACTAATCTTTACCTCCAAAAATGCGGTGGCGGCGATAAAATTTAATGAAATTTCACTTGATTTAGATACGCCCGTTTACGCTATCGGCGAGCCGTGCGCTGCGGCTGCGCGCGAGTTTGGATTTCGCGATATCTATACGGCGCGGCACGGGCACGGAAATGAGTTTGCCGCGGAGATCGCGCCGCTCTTGCAAGGCAGGGACGCGCTGTATCTGCGCGCGCGCGAAACGGTATCGAAGCTAGAGCAAATTCTATCTAGCGCCGGCGTGCGGCTGCAAAGCGTGATCGCCTATGAAAATTGCGTCCTTAGCCTGCCCGCCGCCGCAAAGCCGCCGCAAGGCAGTACGCTGATTTTTACCTCGCCTAAAAACGTTCGCGGCTTTACCGCAAATTTCGGCTGGGACGGGGGCTACAAGGCGATCTGTATCGGCAGGACGACGGCGAGCGTTTTGAGCGAGTTTTGCGAGCCGATAATCTGCGAAAGAAGGTCGATAAAATCCTGCGTCGATCTGGCGCTTTTGCCATAGTTTAAGCAAATTTAGACTATAATTTTGCCCAAGCCTGGGTGAAGCGAGAGCGTTTTATATGAGGGTTCAACATATTTGTATAAGCGACGACGTGAGAGGTCCGTGTGACGCGGCTCGGCTCGAGCTTTTTTAAAGTTACGGGTTGCGACCTAGAGATTTTTCCTAGTTGCAAGATTGGCTTTGTTTGAGCCGATTCGTTTTACGCAACGCTCACTTGGGTTTTTTACGTTACGGAGGCTTCATTGAATATCCTAATAATCGGCGGCGGCGGTAGAGAATACGCGATCGGGCTAAGACTTCGCGAGGATAAAAACGTTTTAAATCTGTATTTTGCTCCGGGAAACGGCGCGACTAAGGCGCTCGGTAAAAATTTAGATTTAAAAGATTTTGATGAGCTCGCGCTCTTTGCGAAAAACAACGACGTAGCTCTTACTATCGTGGGAGCCGAAGAGCCGCTTACAAAAGGCATCGTGGATATTTTCAAAGCGCAAGGTCTCGCGATATTTGGTCCCAGCGCTGCTGCGGCGAAGCTAGAGGGCTCTAAAGCCTATATGAAGGACTTTCTGGCGCGAAATCATATTAAAACCGCAAAATTTCTAAGCAGCGACGATCTCTCCGAAATTTCAAAATTT
Source organism: uncultured Campylobacter sp. (assembly GCA_963528355.1). Classification (GTDB taxonomy): domain Bacteria; phylum Campylobacterota; class Campylobacteria; order Campylobacterales; family Campylobacteraceae; genus Campylobacter_B. The sequence goes on along the minus strand of CAURUZ010000001.1, from coordinate 240,596 downwards.
ATAGACGATCTAAACGGTCGCGTCGTGGTCAAAGCAGACGGCCTGTGCGCGGGCAAAGGCGTCATTATCGCAAATTCCAAAGATGAAGCTAAAAAAGCCGCCGCGGATATGCTAAGCGGCGAAAGCTTCGGCGAAGCAGGCAAGCGCGTCGTCGTGGAGGAGTTTTTAGAGGGCTTCGAGCTGAGCTTTTTTGCGATCTGCGACGGGGAAAATTTCGTAAGCTTGCCCGTAGCGCAGGATCACAAAAAGCTTCTTGACGGCGATCTGGGCCCGAACACCGGCGGCATGGGAGCTTATGCGCCAAGTCCGCTAGCGGATGCTGCGCTGATAAAAAGAGTACAGAGCGAGATCGTAGCGCCTACGCTAAAAGGGATGAGGCGGCAGGGTGCGCCCTTTTGCGGCGTGCTATTTGTGGGGCTTATGATCGTGGGCGGCGAGCCTTACGTGCTGGAGTACAACGTTCGCTTCGGAGATCCGGAGTGCGAGGTTTTGATGCCGCTAATTGACGGAAATTTGAGCGAAATTTTATACAACGCCGCCGTAGGCAAGCTAAGTAGCATAAGCTTAAAAGAGCGATTTGCGGTGGGCGTCGTAATGGCTAGCGAGCGCTACCCTTACGGCTCTTCGCAGCCTGCATTGATCGAGGTCGGCGAAATTCCCGCGGGAGCGCATATCTGCTATGCAGGCGTAAGCGAGCGGGACGGGCAAATTTACGCTAGCGGCGGGCGCGTTTTGGTAAGCGTGGGCGTCGCGCAGAGCCTAAAACAGGCGCGCGATGCGGCTTACGCGCTGTGCGAAAATATAAAATTTAGCGGCGCGCAGTATAGGCGCGATATCGCGCACCAAGCCTTAAGAGATAAAATTTGATCGTCGCTCCGCTTAGCAAGCGCGTAATCGCGTTTAGTATTGACGAAGCGGTCAGCGCAACGCTTTTTGTGGTCGTGCTATTTGCCATCGACGAGCCAGAGCTTGTCGCAGCGGCGCAGAGCGGAAGCAATCTTGAGGTACAAAAGATCGCGTCAAAATTTATTTTGCATTACGCGATAATAAAATTTTTATATCAGGCGATTTTTGTCTATCTATACGGCGCGACGCTAGGCAAGCTTGCGGTTAAAATTTATTGCGTCCGCGCCGACGGCAGCTCTATGGATATCGCTACTGCAGCGATCCGCGCGGCGGTTAGGTTGATAAGCGAGATGATCTTTTATATGGGATTTTTGGTGGCGCTTTTTACGAACTCGCGTCAGAGCCTGCATGATATGGCGGCGAAAACATTGGTGGTAGAGATTGAAAAAGAGTAAAAAATTTAAAATTCTAGCGCTCAGTTTTAGCGCTCTTTTAGCAAGTAGTGCGAGCGCGAAGGTCCAAGACGTCGAGCTTATAGCAGATAATGTCGAGAAAAACGGCTTTTTGACGGAGGCTAGTGGCAACGTAACGGTGTATTCGCAGGACTACTTTATAACCGCCGATCGCGCTACATACGACGAGCAAAACGGCATCATCGAGCTTTTCGGCAACGTCAATGCGATGCGCGGTAGCAGCGAGACCACGCGCGCGCAGCATGTCAAAATCGATCTGAAAAACGATAAGCAGCAAGCCGACGTAAATTTTATGATGGACAAGGACTCCGAGCTTTGGATGCAAAACGACGCCAGCTGCAGCGACAGCGAGTATTACCGCGTGGAGGGCTCCAGCGTATCTAGCTGCAATGTCACCGATCCCGATTGGCGCATCAAATTTAGTAGCGGCATGCTCAATAAAGAGAGCAAATTCCTCCATCTTTTTAATCCGAGATTTTATGTGGGTGACGTGCCGGTGCTCTATCTGCCGTATTTCGGCTTCCCGACTGATCGCACGCGCCGCACGGGCTTGCTGCCTCCCGAGGCCGGCTATATCAGTAAGGAGGGGATCTATTATAGGCAGCCGATCTATTTCGCGCCTTACGATAGCTGGGATTTTCAGCTCGATCCGCAGGTGCGCACGCGCAGGGGCTTTGGCGTATACGGGACATTTCGATTTACGGAGTCGCCGTATTCTTACGGCGAGATTAGAGGCGGAGTTTTCGATAACTTTTCGCGAGCGCAAAAGCGCCTCGAATACAAAAACGAGCGCCATCACGGCTTTGAAGTGCAATACGATCGCAGCAAGCTCGCGACCTATTTGCTAGACGGCGATCTGCACGAAAATTTATGGATAGATTTTACTCAGTTAAACGACCTTGAATACTACGATCTGAAGGAAAAGGGAGGTCTTGGCAACGATGCGGATAATTCGCTCGTAACTTCACGGCTGAATTATTATTTGACCGGTGACGAGCACTATTTTGGCGCTTACGGACGCTACTATATCGATACAAGCAAGCTAAACGCCGATAATATCTTCCGCAACGAAGATACCGTCCAAGAGCTTCCGACGCTGCAATATCATAAATTTAGTAATGATTTGGGACTGCCAAATTTGATCTATTCGCTTGATGCGAAGGCGCGTAATTACACCAGATGGGAGGGCGCGACTGCTCGCCAATACGAGTTTGACGTACCGATTAGTATAAGCACGCCACTATTGGCGGATTATTTAAATTTCGCCTTTACCGAGCGAGTGTATATGACTAATATCGATTGGCACGATAAATTCTACTACGCAAACGGCGATCTTGGCGAAGATAAAAGCACTTTCTACGCTAATCAATACACCGAGCTTTCACTCTACACCGACGTAGCCAGGGCTTACGATAGCTTATATCATACGATGAGCTGGAGGGCGGATTTTAGAATTCCAAGCTGGCAGCAAGGCGACATCGAGGATAGAATTTTAAAGTATCATCAGTATAAATACGACCTTGCTCGCGGCGCAGTAGATCGCTCACGGCTGGGTAACTTGCAAGACTCGCTTTATTGGGAGGATAACTTCTTAAGCGAGCTTAGTGACGAATACACCCACGAAAATGCAGCTTTAAGTATGACGCAGTTTTTTTATAATGAAGACGGACGTAAATTTTTACGCCATAGCGTCAAGCAGCGATATGACTTCGACGATCACGAGTTTGATGATTTAGAACACCGCATCGATGCATATTTTGCAAATGGGCTAAATATCGGAAACCGCTTTACCTACTCGCATAAATATAAAAGCTTCGATAAAGTCTATACCTATGCCAACTACTCCAACGACGACTTTAGCTTTGGACTTAGTCACGCTTACGAATATGAAAAGCTAAGCATGGAGCCTAAACGCTATACGAAAGATAACTACGGCATCGTAAATGCTTCGGTAAATTTGCCTAGGAATAATAAAATTTTTGGGCGTTGGGATTACGACTTGGAGCGATCTTATTCTAAAATGTGGCGCGTGGGACTTTCTCATACGCGCAAGTGTTGGAATTACTCTTTTGTGTATCAAGAGGATATCGAGCCTAAAAATACCAGTACGACTGGCTATAGCAAAGCAAGCAAGGAGCGCGGAATTTACTTTCTCGTAAATTTCTATCCGTTCGGCGGAGTAGGGTATGATTTTTCGGTAGATAGCGAATACGGAAGCGAAAAATAATGACGCCTAGAGCCGAGCTGATGTTTGAAAACCAAATCGACGCCGCGATGAAACTCGCAGAAATTTTACCCGCTACCGTGATCAAAAACGAAAATTTTCTGATAATCGCTCAATCCCTGGAGTCGCTTCCTATCGCAAATCATCTTGCTCTAAAGCTGGGACTTCATTATGAGTTTTTATTCACAGAGCCCGTTTTGGCACCCAATAATCCGGAATGCGCGATCGCGTGCGTAAGCGAAACCCAAGAGATCGTGATGGTAGATGAGCTCGTGCGAAGCTTTGGCATCAGCCTGGATTATGTTTACGGACAGGCAAACAGACTTTATGAGGAGAAAATTTTAAAAAACATGTATAAATTTCGCAAGGGCGAGCTTTTAGGAAATTTGGAGAAAAAAAACGTCATCTTGGTAGATGAGGGGTGTGAGAGCGGGCTGACCGCGCTTACTTGCATAAAGACGCTCGTAAGCTTAAACGCCAAAGCGATCTTTTACGCTACGCCTGTTATCGGCAGCGATAATGCAGACGAGATCGCCATGCTAGTAGATGGAATTTATGCTGTTCATAAGATCAGAGATTTTGTGAACGTGGATTTTTATTACAAAGAAAAAACGCTCTCAAGCGCGGAGGAGATAATGCAAATTTTAAACAAATGCCCGCTTTATCTGCCGTTTCACGAGACTAACAAAAACAAGGAGAAAATTAATGCAGTGTAAAATTGAAGTAAATGGCAATACCGAAATTTTCGATATCGACAAAGTTGCGAAACAAGCCGCGGGCGCGGCGCTTTTGTGTGTGAAAAATACCGTCGTACTAGCTACCGTAGCGCGCGAAGAGACGCAGGTACAGGAGGACTTTTTGCCCCTTACCGTGCAATATATCGAAAAGATGTACGCAGCGGGCAGAATTCCCGGAGGCTACATCAAGCGCGAGACCAAGCCTGGCGATTTTGAGACGCTAACGAGCCGCATCATAGACCGCTCGCTGCGCCCGCTCTTTCCAAAAGGCTATGCATATCCGACGCAGATCGTAGTTTACGTGCTATCGGCAGATCCCGAAGTCGATCTGCAAGTCGTCGCTCTTAATGCGGCGTCTGCGGCGCTATATCTTAGCGACATCCCGATTAAAGCGCCCGTCTGCGGCGTGCGCATAGGCTATCAAAACGGAAATTTCATCTTAAATCCTAGCAACTCCGCGCTTAAAGCTAGTGCGCTCGATCTTTATGTAGCGGGCGTCGGCGATGAGCTTTTGATGATCGAGATGCGCTCCCTGCCGCAGATTAAAGGTGGCGCGCAGCAGATGAATGAATTTAGCGAAGATCTGATGGTAGATGCGATCGATTTTGCCGCAAAGGCGATAAGCGCGGGCTCGGGCGCCTACGAAGAGGCTTTTCTGCCGCTTAAAAAGCCGGATGCGAGCCTGGAATATAAGCCCGAGATAGAGGATGAGGATATCGCGGATTTCATCGACGCAAACTACAAAGACGCCGTCAAAGCGGCGATCAATCAGATGGCAAAGAGCGAGCGCGCTACCGAACTAAACAAAATCGTGGATCAAATTTTAGCGACCGAGGTTGCGGCGCAAAACGAATGGAGCAAAGAGGTGATCTCTAGCGTCATCGGCAAGTATAAGCGCGGCATCATCCGCACGCAGATCATCGAGGATCATTGCAGAGCCGACGGGCGCGCGCTTGATGAGGTGCGCCCGATCAGTATCGAGACAAATATCCTGCCGTGCGCGCATGGAAGCTGCCTATTTACGCGCGGGCAGACGCAAGCTTTGGTCGTCACTACGCTAGGCGGCGATAGCGACGCGCAGCTAAGCGACAGCCTAACGCAGCTTGAGCCGATCAGCGATAGATTTATGTTTAACTACAACTTCCCGGGCTTTTGCGTCGGCGAAGCAAGCCCGCTCAAAAGCCCGGGCAGACGCGAGCTGGGGCATGGAAATTTAGCCAAAAGAGCACTATATCCGAGCATCGATCTAAACTCGCCGCAGTCTATCCGCGTAGTGAGTGAAATTTTAGAGAGCAACGGCTCAAGCTCGATGGCTTCTGTCTGCGGCGGTGCGCTTTCTCTCCGAGCAGCGGGCGTGCCTACGCTAAAGCTCGTTGCGGGCGTCGCGATGGGCTTGATTTTTGAGGGCGAAAAACACGCCGTGCTAACCGACATAATGGGACTTGAGGATCACGACGGCGATATGGATTTTAAGGTCGCGGGCACCTACGAGGGCATCACCGCGCTTCAGATGGATATCAAGCTCGGCGGCATCAGCCTGGAGGTTTTAAAGGAGGCTCTAGCGCAGGCAAAGCAGGCTCGCGCGCATATTTTGGGTCTTATGGAGCAGGCGGACGCAGCGATCATCATAAATGAAGATGTGCTTCCGAAGCTTGAAATTTTTAGCGTCGAGGCGAGCAAAATCCCAGACATCATCGGTCAGGGCGGCAAGGTCATCAAAGAGATCACCGAAAGCTTCGGCGTAAATATCGATCTGGATCGCGAAAAGGGCGAGGTTAAGATCCAAGGCGCCAAAGCTAGCGGCGTATCGGGCGCGAAAGAGAAAATTTTATCGATAGTTTCAAATTCTCGCGATTTTCGCAAGCCGCGCGGTGAACGCAAAGAGGTAAAATTTCAGATCGGCGAGGAGTTTGACGGCGTGGTGCAAAGCGTACTGGATTTCGGCACCTTCATCTCGCTACGAGACGGCGTGGATGGGCTACTGCGCGCCAAATTTATCACGACGCCTTACAAGGCGGGCGATGTGGTGCGAGTGCGCGTGACCGATCAGAAAGGCACTAAAATTTCACTGGAATTAGCTTAAAATTTTAATAGGAGTATGAGATGCAGCTTAAAAAGATTTTTTTCCCTATCGGCGGCGGCGAGGAGCTGGCAGAGCGTATACGCGGAGCGCTGCTAGTGAATAAATTTTTCGGCACGCACATAAACATAATGGCGTGCCAGCTCGATCCTAAGATGATCTACAACGTCCGTATGACGCTAAAAGGTGGCGTGCTGATGGAGGAATTTTTAAAATCTGCAGGAGACGAGATGCAGGCCGAGCGCGAGGAGATTAAAGCGATCTTCGACGCCGAATGCGCCAAGCTAGGCCTAGATCAAAGCGACGACGATCACGTCCTAAATAGCGCCGCTTTGAGGCATATGGTAGGCATCCGCTCCGAGCTGGTCGAGAAATACTCTAAATATTGCGATTTGGTGCTAGTTTCGGTACCGCCTACGGGCTCTATCACGGGTACGTTCGAAGCAGCGGTCACCAAAAGCGGCAAGCCTTGCATCGTCATACCGCGCAAGCTGCAGGAGTTTAAGGCGGATAAAATTTTGGTCTCGCTTACCGGCACTGCGGCGTCTGCGCGAGCGCTCGATAATTGGCTGGAGCTTTTACAACGCGCCAAATCTATCACCGTCATTACCGCAAACCACTATCTTCAAGACGACGTTTCCGAAACGAAGCGCCGCATAAGCGATTATCTGGCTCTGCACGGCATTAAAATCAACGTTTTCGAGGCGTTAAATGTCGAGGGTAAGATCCCTGGGCAGGTGCTACTAGAGTATGCAGACGCGGGTGATTTCGACCTCATAGTCGCGGGCTTGCACTCAGACAGCGGCATAAAAGAAATTTTCTTAGGCGGCGCGTCGAAATACTTCCTACAAAAGACCAAAATTCCGGTATTAATGTAGCTTGAGGCTTAAGTGCCGTGTCGCGGTACATCGCCCGTACTGCGTCTAGGCTTAAGTCGGCTTTTAAGCGCCGCAAGCTAAAGCTTTAAATTTTAATCGGCTCGCTTTGGTTTTGCTAGCCCGCCCGCAGATCGTGCAGTTATGCTTCTTGCGGATGAGTTGCGATTAATTTTTATCGCTAGCTTTGCTGACGAGCCGCGCTTGCTTTGCTACGGCTAGCGGAAGCAAATATATCCGCAACGAGCGGGGTTAGCGGTCGCGGCAAGCTCACCGGTCTATCTTTAAGCGCGCCGAGTTTGGAATTTCCATGCCTGCCGTTTCGACTGCATCGCAAAATTTTGCATAAAATTTGCACTTGAAATTTCCGCTTGCACGCTAAATTTTAAATTCCAAGGAGTGCAGATGGCTTTTGAAAATGCAATCATCACCAAAGAGGATGATGAGAAGTATGGACTGAGTAAAATTTACTACAAATATAATCCACACTATGAGACTTTTATTAATGAGTTACGATGGACTATTGATAGAGATGCGGATTGTTGGCTATGGAAAATTTATAGTTTTCCTGATCCAGATTATGACCATGGCACTGATTCTAAAGGAATTTGGATTTTATATTATAATGGTGAAGTTATTGAAGTCACCCTTGATTATGATATCGACGAAGCATTGAGACCTGGAGAATTCCATAGAATTTGGAAACTGCTCAATCTAAATCCAAAGCAAACACCTCTTTTGTCGGCAAGCGATATAATGAAGCTGTTGAATGTAATATTAAAAGCATATGGTTATTCTACTCGGGAGCAAATTCCAAACTACACTATGGAACTACAAGACTTAACCAATCGCAGTGCAAAATAGAGCTTTAAATTTAACTTCATCTTAATCCTGCATAAAGCCAAATTTTATAAAATTCTAGAATTTCGCAGAATTTTAAAATTCTAAAATTCCAAAATCCTATAATTTCAAAATTTTAAAATTCCCGCCCTAAAATTTCTTGTAAATCAAATTTATCAAAATCATCGACGCGAGCGCCTCTATGAGCGAGGCGATGATCATCGCGAAGTATATCTCTTGCGAGATCGCGGCGGTGGAGTAAAAAAGCGTCGCCGTGGCGATGACGAGGGTTAGCGGCATAGAAAGCGATAGCGCGAAAAGCACCGCGCCTTTGCGCCCCAGAGTGCCTAAAAACGTAGCGCTCGCAAGCAGCCTGATGCCGAACATCAGCGCCGCTAGGCTTACGGCAAAGCTCATCACTCCGGGCATAAGGAGCGCTTCTAGCTTGATCACAGCTCCGGTGTGTATGAAAAATATCGGCACCAAAAAGCCAAAGCCGAACGACGATAGCTTTTCGATGAGGTCGTCCTTGTGCGAGAAAAAGGTCGGCAGAAAGGTGCCTGCGATGAAGGCGCCGATTACGACCTCAAGCCCCAAAAGCATTACTCCTGCGCAGATGAGGCAAAACAGCGCCATCGCAAATCGCACGTCCTTTTCGTTTTTGTCGTATTTGGGCATGATCACCGTTTTTAGCGCGGGGAACCACCAAAATAGAATTTCAAGCCCTTTAAAAACTGCTAGCGCGGCGACCGAAAAGCCCAAAAGCGCGCCGATATGAAGCGCCATCTCCACGCCGAAGCCGTTTTTAAGGTATATGCCGCCTACTGTGAGGGCGGCGATGCTGATGAGCTCGCCGATCACGCCCGCGGGCATCGCGAGATTTAGCCACGCTTGATCCTTGCCGTATTCCTTATACAGCGCCGAAAGCAGCCCGACGCTCATCAGAGGCGCTGCGATGATAAGCATCTGCGGCAGTTCAAACATCCAAACCGCAAGCGCGCTTAGGATATAAAGCAGCGCCAAAAAGATTAGGATCAGCCGCAAAATTTTGCGCGGCATCGCAAGCAGCGCGCGGAAATCCACCTCGCAGCCCGCCAAAAACATAAGGTAGCAAAAGCCGATCTGAGCGGCTAGATCGAAGGTCGCGCTTGGCGGTAAAAGCCCTAAATTTGCGGCTATGATGCCAAGCATGATCTCCATAGGCGAGAGCGGAATTCTAGCTAAGCTAGCCAAAAAGGGCGAAGCAAAGATCAAAAACGATAGCGCGATTAGGACGTAAATTTCATTCATACGCTTTGGCCTCGCATCCTTTTAGATTTTCTCCGCACTGCTTTAGAATTTTTTCGCATCTTTCTAGCATTTTCTCTGGCTGCCCAGGGGCTTTTCGTATCATTTCAAGACTTCCTTTCGGTCGCTTCATAGTTCTTTGCGCTGCGAACGAAGACGAAATATGGGCAATTTTTGCTCTTGCACCACAACGCAGGTAAACCGAAAAGCCGCTTTTTGCGCCCGCAAATCTCGCCCGGATTTAGCACGAGCGCGCCGTTTTTATCCATCGCCGCGGCGAAAAAATGGGTGTGGCCGTAAATTTTGATAGTTGAAATTCTATCCGCGCCTCGCCCGCACAGGCCCCGATTTTTACTTTCGCCGCTTGTATTGGGGCTCAAACTCGCGGTCAAATTTGAGTTTAAGTTTGGTGCGACTAAATTTACGCATGAGTTTGGCGTGGCTAAATTTGCGCTTAAGCTCGGCGCCGTTAAATTTACTGCGCGATCCGCACTCAAGCTCGCTTTAGAATTCATATCTGGGCTCATATCAGCGGCTAAATTTGCGCTTGCATTTGAGTTTAAATTTGCGTTCGAGCCCGAAGCAAGGTCCGCGCCTAAGTCTAAATTTACGTTTGAGTTCGCGCCTGCATTCAAGCTCAAGCTCGCATTTAAACCCGCGGATTGCCCACTTTTTAAATTTACGCTCGCTTTATGCGCGTTTTTGAAATTTTCGTCTGCGCGGAGCGCACTATCTAAAATTCTATCAACGTCCGCGCCATTAGAATTTGCGCCTAAATTTACCGAGCAAGCCGCCGTTTTAGAATTTGAGATTAAAATTTCCCCGCGATCTGCTCTGTAGTTTGAGCCTAAATTCGTGCCGCGACTTACTTCGTCGCTAAAGCTAGAATTTTTGACTAGGTCTGCGCCGAAATCCTTGCGAAAATTTGCCGCCCGATCCGCACCCGCACCTAAATCCACGTCTAAATTTAATCCGCCAGCTTCATTTTGCGCCGCGGGCTCCTCGTCAAAAAGATAAAACGGATGGTGCATTATTTTTAGTCGCAACCCGGCAAACTCCGTGCAGAAGGGCTCGTCGTGCAGGTTAAACTCATTTTTAAACTCAGCAAGCGCTTCGTCGTTGTTCCCTAAAACCGCGAAGTAGGGCTTGCCGCTTTGCCTCAAAAGCCGCAGCGCCTCGCTCGCGACGATGCCCTCTGCGTGCACGAGCAGATCCGCTCCGCGCGCGAGCAGCCATTCTATAGCGCTTGCAGCGACCTTTGTTTCGCGATGAGAGTCCGAAATGGCGCCTATTATCAATCGATCTCTTCTTTAAGCTTGCACTGCGGGCACTCGGCGAAGTTGCCTTTTTTCAGCTCTTTTCGGAGCATGTATGAGTTGCCGCACTGCGGGCACGCGCGCGCAATCGGCGCGTAGTTGCTCACAAAGCCGCATTTAGGGTAGTTCGTGCAGCCGTAGAATTTGCCGCGTCTGGAGAAGCGCTCGACGATCTCGCCGGTGCCGCAGCTCGGGCACTTTACGCCCGTGGAGAGCAGCGGTTTTTTCTCCTTTGCCGCGCCTTCGATTTTGCGCGAGTATTTACACTTCGGATAGCCCTCGCAAGCGATAAACTCGCCGTATCTGCCCTTGCGCTTGATCAAATTTTTACCGCACTGCGGGCATTTCTCATCTAACACTTCTGGCGCCGCCTTCTCCTCGCTCGCCCCCTCGGCGCTAGCGTCCGCGTTTCGCGAGTATTTGCATTTCGGATAGTTCGAGCAAGCGATGAACTCGCCGAACCTGCCCTGCCTCCTAAGTAGCTCGCCACCGCAGTTCGGGCAGGTTTCGCCGATCTTTTCGGCTAGCTTTTGGCTTGCGATCGAGGTTTTTCCTTTGGCGATCTCGTCCATAAAAGGGTAGTAAAAATCTGCCAAAATTTGCTGCCAGTCCGCTTTGTTTTCGGCGATGTCGTCGAGCTTCTCTTCCATTTTGGAGGTAAACTCGCTATCTACGATATTTTTAAAATTTTGCTCCAGCATCTCGGTGATCTTAAAGGCGATCTCGCTCGGCACCAGGTGCTTTTGCTCGATATTGACGTAGTTGCGCGCAGTAAGCAGCGAGATGGTAGGCGCATAGGTCGAGGGCCTGCCGATGCCGAGGCTTTCGAGCTTTTTGATGAGGCTTGCTTCTGAATAGCGCGCCGGCGGCTCGGTGAAGTGCTGCTGCGAGCTTAGACTTTGCAGGCTCATCGCGTCGCCCGCGCTAAGGCTCGGTAAAATTTTATCCTTATCCAGATCGCCGTAAGCCTTGTAAAATCCGTCAAATTCCACTTTACGCCCGCTGATCTTAAACGCGCCCGCTTCGCCGCGCACGATGATCGTTTGGATCTGCGAGACGCTAGGGCTCATCTGTGAGGCTACGAAGCGGTTATAGATGAGCGCGTAAAGGCGGTATTCGTCGCGAGGCAGGATTTTTTGCGCGAGCTCGGGGGTAAGCTTTAGATCGGTAGGCCTTATTGCTTCGTGCGCTTCCTGCGCGCCTTTGCTTTTGGTAGCGTATAAATTCGGGCTTTTGGGCAGATATTTTTCGCCGAAGTGCTCTCCGATCAACTCGCGAGCTGCCGCGATCGCTTCTTTAGCGATATTTAGCGAGTCGGTTCGCATGTAGGTGATCGCGCCGCCGTTTTTGGTATTAACGCCCTCATAAAGGCTCTGCGCGAGGCTCATCGTCTTGCGTGGATTAAAGCCCAGAGCTGTGCTCGCCGCCTGCTGCAGTGTCGAGGTCATAAACGGCGGGTAGGGGTTTGTTTTGCGCGATTTGCTCTCGATACTCTCTACGCTAAATTTGTCTTTTTGCAGCTCAGAAACGATCTCGCTAGCCTGCGCCGCGTTTTTGACCGAGAGCTTTTCCATCTTCTCGCCGCGAAATTCCACGAGCTCGGCTTCCAAGTCCTTCTTAAAAACCGCGTCGATGCTGTGAAATTCTACCGGCTTAAAATTTAAAATTTCGCGCTCGCGATCGACGACGATCTTAAGCGCGGCGCTTTGGACGCGACCCGCGCTTAAGCCGCGCTGGATCTTTAAATTTAAAAGCGGACTTAGCTTGTAGCCCACGATGCGATCGAGCAGGCGGCGCGCTTGTTGGGCGTTTACGCTTGCGATATTGAGTTTACGCGGCGAACTTAGCGCGTTTGAGATCGCGCTTTTGGTGATCTCGTGAAATACGATGCGCGGCAGCTCCTCCGCCTCCTTGCCGATCGAAGCGGCGATATGATAGGCGATCGCCTCGCCCTCGCGGTCCTCGTCCGTCGCGAGGTAAATTTGATCCGCCTTTTTGGCGAGCGTCTTTATCTGTTTTACGATCTGATCGTGATCGGCGCTGATTTCGTATTCGGGCTCGAAGCTTTTATCTTTGATTTTGATGCCGAAGCGTTTTTTGGGAAGGTCGCGGATATGGCCTTTAGACGCGATTACGTCGTAATCGTCGCCTAAGAAATTTTTGATCGTTTTGGCTTTTGCGGGGGATTCTACGATGATTAAATTTTTCATTGTTTAATCCTTTAGAATTCTAGGCAGCGTGATGCCCTTTTGGCTCTGGTATTTGCCCTTTTTGTCGCAGTAGCTCACCTCGCACGGCTCGTCTCCTTGCAGAAACAAAACCTGCGCGATTCCTTCGTTCGCATAAATTTTTGCAGGCAGCGGCGTGGTGTTGGAAATTTCAATCGTGATATGTCCTTCAAAGCCCGGCTCAAAGGGCGTTACGTTTACGATGATGCCGCAGCGCGCGTAGGTGCTTTTACCGAGGCAGATCGCAAGCACGTCGCGCGGCATTTTGAAGTATTCGATAGTGCGCGCTAGAGCGAAGGAATTCGGCGGCACGATGCAGACGTCGCCCTCAAAGTCCACGACGTTTTTTGCATCGAAATTTTTAGGATCGACGACCGTTCCGCCGACATTTGTAAAAATTTTAAATTCGCGCGCTACGCGTATGTCGTATCCGTAGCTGGAAAGTCCGTAGCTAACGACGCCGCGACCGATATTTTCCTCGCAAAAGGGCGCTATCATATCGTGCTGCTGCGACATCTGTCTGATCCATTTATCGCTTTTCAGTCCCATAAAATTTCCTTAAAATAATCAAAATTTTTCGCGCATTATAGCAGCAAAATAAAATATAATAAAAATTTTATGCTAGAATTTTGCTTAAATTATAAAAATTTTATCACTTTTTAAGGAGCAATTATGGAGCTACTCAAGAAATTTGCGTTCATTACGTTTTTTATCGCGTCATCTTTGGCTGCTGCGAAGCCAAATATTTATATTTTAGCTACCGGCGGTACGATCGCAGGAAGCGGGCAGAGCGCTCTTAGCGGCGATTATACGTCGGGGACGAAGAGCGTGGACGAGCTTTTGGCGGCGGTGCCTCAGATAAATGATATCGCTACGATCAAGGGCGAGCAAATTTCAAATATCGGCTCGCAGGAGATGAATGATGAAATTTGGCTCAAGCTCGCAAACCGCGTAAGCGAGCTGCTTACTAAAAACGATGTCGACGGCGTCGTCATCGTGCATGGAACCGATACAATGGAGGAGACGGCGTATTTTTTAAGCTTGGTAGTAAAATCTAAAAAACCGATCGTGTTGGTAGGCGCGATGCGAAACGCAGACTCGATGAGTGCTGATGGACCGCTTAATCTATACAACGCCGTTGCCGTCGCGGCAGATAAAAACGCTCGCGAAAAGGGCGCTCTTGTAGTGATGAACGACGAAATCCACGCCGCGCGCGAGGTTACGAAAACAAACACTACTAACGTTGCGGCTTTTACCTCGCCGAATTCCGGCAAGATCGGCACCGTAAATTATGGCACCGTAAATTTTTATATGGCACCGCTTCGCAAACACACCGTCGCAAGTGAGTTTAATATCAAGGACCTCAAAGCCTTGCCGCGCGTCGATATTATTTACGCGCATCCGCAGGACGTGAGCGATTTCGTAGAGACTGCCGTACAAAAGGGCGCTAAGGGCATCGTAGTCGCCGGCATGGGAAACGGAAATTTATACCCTGACACGGAGGCTGCGCTTGCAAAAGCTAGCGAAGCGGGCGTGACCATTGTGCGCTCAAGTCGTACAGGCAGCGGCTCAACTAGCGTTAGCTCGGAGGTGGACGACGCAAAGCTAGGCTTTCTAACCGCAGATAATCTAAATCCGCAAAAGGCGCGCGTACTGCTGATGTTAGCCCTTAGCAAAACGAGCGATAAAGCGAGAATTCAGAGCTTTTTTGCGACACATTAACACATAGGGCTTCGCGTGGATAGAATTTCGGCGCGAGGCTTTAAAATAATATTTCGGTATAAAATTTTAAAGAAAAGCAAGGCACGGAATTTTCGCGCTCGGGGCTTGAGCGTAGAATTTCAGTCGTAAAATTAAGTGCTAAATTTAAAGGATTTAAAATCATCCTGCGCTCTTGCGGCAAAATTTCGTGTTTCGCTTGCGAAGTTCGAGCTTAAAATGGGCGAGGCAAATCTCGCTCCGTAAATCCTTAAAATCAGTCTGCAAATTCTGTCGTAAATTTTGCTTTGCACTTCTTAAAAGTCCCGCAAAAATCCGTTTAAAGAAACAATTATAAAAATTTAGCTAAAATTTCGCAAATTTTTTCAGGAGAAATTTATGACAAAAGCAGAAATCAAAGAGTTAATGGATTTTTTCGGCGAAAAGCAGGGCATTAACGAGCTAAAAATTAAAGATAAAGATTTTGAAATCGAGATAAAAAAATATGGCCCATGCGGTGGGAGCACGCCTCAGCTCGCCGCACCGGCACCTGCTCCGCAGCTTGCTGCGCCTGCGGTAAATGTGCTCGTGGGCGATAAGCCCGCCTCAAAAGGCGCGATGGATACGATCGACAGCCCGATGGTAGGTACTTTTTATAAAGCGCCAAGTCCCGGTGCGGCAGAGTTCGTAAGCGTAGGTCAGGTCGTGCATAAGGGTGATACGATCGGTATCATCGAAGCGATGAAGATTATGAACGAGATCGAAGCGGAATTCGACTGCCGCATCAAAAAAGCTCTCGTCGAAGACGGACAACCCGTCGAATACGCTATGGCGCTGTTTGAGGTCGAGAAGCTATGAGGGAGCTTAAGAAAATTCTAATCGCAAATCGCGGCGAGATAGCGCTTAGAGCGCTTCGCACGATCCAAGAGATGGGCAAGCAAGCCATCGTCGTGCACTCCACCGCCGATCAGGACGCGCTTTACGTGAAATACGCCGACGCGTCGGTCTGTATAGGCGGACCGCGCAGTAGCGATAGTTACTTAAATATCCCCGCGATCATCACAGCCTGCGAGCTAACCGAAGCTGACGCGATATTTCCGGGATACGGCTTTTTGAGCGAAAGTCAAAATTTCGTAGAAATTTGCGCTAAGCACGGCATTAAATTTATCGGCCCGAGCGTCGAGGCAATGACTTTAATGAGCGATAAGAGCAAGGCTAAGCAAGTGATGATGCGCGCGGGCATTCCTGTAGTGCCTGGCAGCGACGGCGCGATCGCAAGCGTCGAAGAGGCACGCAAGCTAGCCGCCGAAATCGGCTATCCGGTCATCATTAAAGCCGCAGCCGGTGGCGGTGGGCGCGGAATGCGCGTGGTCGAGCGCGAAGAGGATATCGAAAAGCTCTTTTGGTCGGCAGAGAGCGAAGCGATGAGCGCGTTCGGCGACGGCACGATGTATATGGAAAAATATATCACAAACCCGCGCCACATCGAGGTTCAGGTCTTAGGCGACGAACACGGACACGTCGTGCATATCGGCGAGCGCGACTGCTCGATGCAGCGCCGCCATCAAAAGCTAATCGAAGAGAGCCCGGCCGTAATCTTAGATGAGCCGACGCGAAAAAGCCTGCACGAAACGGCGGTTCGCGCCGCTAAAGCGATCGGATACGCAAGTGCGGGAACGTTTGAGTTTTTGTACGACAGCAAGGATAAAAAATTCTATTTCATCGAGATGAATACCCGTCTGCAGGTCGAACATACCGTAAGCGAGATGCGAAGCGGGCTCGATCTGATCGAGTGGATGATCCGTATCGCGCAGGGCGAGAAGCTGCTACCTCAAAGCGAGATAAAATTTAGCGGACATGCGCTTGAGTGCCGCATCACCGCCGAGGACTCCAAAAGCTTTATGCCAAACCCTGGCAAAATCACAAAATACGTCGCTCCGGGCGGCAGAAATGTGCGAATGGATAGCCACGTTTATGAGGGCTACTCGGTGCCGCCTTACTACGACAGTATGATCGGCAAGCTCATCGTCTACGACAAGGACCGCGCGCGCGCGATCGCAAAAATGAAGGTTGCACTAGACGAGCTCATCATCGGCGGCATAAAATCGACGCGCGATTTTCATCTTAGGATGATGAATAACCCTGATTTCGTGGATAATAACTACGACACAAATTACCTAGCCAAGCATTAAATTTAAAATTCCGAGGGATGAAATTCTCTTGGAATTTTAAAGCTTTATTTGAAATTCTGCATTTGAAATTCCGCTTGAAATTTTACATTTAAAAATCTACTTGAAATTTTGCTTTAAAATTTTATCGCTCCACGCTTTAAATTTTGCTATTAAATTTGCCGTCAAATTTAGGTGAAGATGCGCGAGATACGCCATTGCTGCCGCTTATATGTTTTACAGCGAGATTGACGGCAGGGTTGGTTTAAATTTTATATTCTGTGGCGGCTGAAATTTAGAATACGAGTCTTGCTACCACAAATATTTGCTCTTGTCCATGCGGTTTAGCGCTGGTATGCGCCGCCACGATAGATAAATTTCAGCTTTGTTATATAAATTTAATATTAAAATGCCGTACACATAAATTTTTTAAGAAAAGGGGAATTTATGGACATAAACACACGGCGTCTTAAAAGCGAGTTCGAGCAGATAAGCCGCTTTGGGGCTTTATCGGGCGGCGGGCTCACGCGGCTTGCATTTTCGCGCGAGGACAAAGAGGTGCGCGACTTCCTCATATCGCTACTTCAAAAAGAAAATTTCAAGATTAAAATCGACGATACGGGCAATATTTTCGCTAAATTTGGAGGCGTTCAAAATCCCGATTTGCCGTCCGTCAGCGCTGGCTCGCATATCGATAGCGTGCCGCAGGGCGGCTTTTACGACGGTACGCTAGGCGTCATGGCTGCTTTGGAGGCGATCCGCGCGGTGCGAGATAGCGGCGAAAAGCTTGCGCGACCGCTGGAGCTTATCGTCTTTGTTTGCGAGGAATCAAGCCGCTTTAAAATGGCGACCGTAGGCAGCAAGATAATCAGAGGCAAGCTTTCGCAAGAGCGGCTAGACGAGCTAAAGGATAAAGACGGGATTTCGCTATTTGACGCCATGCAGGAGTTTGGGCTAAATCCCGCAAATTTAAAAAGCTGCGTCCTGCCCAAATCCAGCTTTCATAGCTATATCGAGCTTCATATCGAGCAGGGGCCGGTATTGCAGCGACGCGGCATCCCCGTAGGCATCGTCACGGGTATCGCCGCGCCCGTGCGATACGAGCTGCGGATCGAGGGCAGAGCCGATCATAGCGGCGCTACTCCGATGGATATGCGCTGCGACGCCCTAGCTTGCGCGAGCGAGATCGTTTTAAGCGCGGAGAGGATCGCAAAGATGGGCAAAACCACGGTAGCGACGACGGGCTATGCAAATGCACTACCCGGCGTGCTAAACGTAATCCCCGGCTCCTGCACACTAGGTCTTGATATACGCGATATCGATGAGGATGCGCTTGGGGCGGCGGACGATAAAATTTGCGCCGCGATAGATGAAATTTGCGCTCGCCGAGGGTGCAAATTTGAACTAAAAAATCTCATCAAGGATCGCCCCGTAAAGCTAAGCGAGGAGATGATAGATCTGCTTGAGAGCTGTGCCGGCGAGCTTAAAATTCCAAGCCTAAGGCTTCCTAGCGGCGCAGGACATGACGCGATGAATATGACGGAGCTCGCAGGTCGCGTGGGGATGCTTTTCGTGCCGTGCAAGGACGGCATCAGCCACAACGTAAATGAAAGCATAAACTGGCACGACGCGTTTGCCGCTACGAAGGTTCTAGCCGCGGCGATGTTAAGCTTAGCCAAAAAATAAAGGAGAGAAGATGGATGCTATCGCACAAAAAGTAGAGGCGCTCAAAGGCGAGATGATCGGGGATCGTAGGTTTTTTCACTCGCATCCCGAGACGGGCTGGTTTACCTTTTTTACGACCGCGGTTATCGCAGATCGTATGCAGCGCTTGGGCTATGAGATAAAGCTCGGTCGCGAGGTAGTAAAGGCCGAAGCCAGGCAGGGCGTAGGCAGTAAGGACGCCTGCGATAAGGCGAAGCAGCGTGCCGAAGGGCTGCTAAACGCAGATCAGATAAAATTTCTTGACGCGATGGAGGACGGGCTAACGGGGTTAGTTGCCGAAATAGACACGGGGCGCGCGGGCAAGACGGTCGCTTTTAGATTTGATATCGACGGCGTGGATGTGACCGAGAGCATGGATGCGGATCATCGCCCTTTTAAGGAGGGCTTTCGCTCCGACATTAGCGGCATTACGCATGCGTGCGGGCACGATGGGCATATCACGATAGGGCTTGCTTTAGCAAAGCTGATCGCGCAGAGTCTAGATGATTTTAGCGGTAAATTTAGATTTATCTTCCAAACCGCCGAGGAGGGTACCAGAGGCGCCGTAGGTATGGAAGCTGCGGGCGTCACCAAGGGCGTGGATTATCTGCTGGGCGGTCATATCGGCTTTCAGGCGACCACTATGAGAGGCATTATCTGCGGCACAAAAAAGCTACTTGCGACCACTAAATTTGACGTAAATTTAAAGGGTAAGTCCGCTCACGCCGCGGGCGCGCCGCAAAACGGAGCCAACGCTCTGCTCGCCGCAGCCGAGATGGCGCTTGATATGCACGGCATCACGAGGCACGCAGACGGCGTCACGCGTATCAACGTTGGCGTGCTGCGCGCGGGCGAAGGGCGTAACGTCATCGCGCCTAACGGCTACCTTGCGTGCGAGACGCGCGGCGAGAGCACGGAGCTGAATGAGTTTATGAAGGCCAAATGCATGGACATAGTGGAGGGCGTTTCTAAAATTTACGGCGTCAGCTACGACGTGCAGGTCACTGGCGGCACCGCAGGCGGCGATAGCGACGAGGCCACCACGCAGCTTTACGAGGATGCGGCGAAGGCGTCGCCGTTTATCGACGATGATAAAATCGTAAGGGAGCTAAGCTTCGGCGCATGCGAGGACTTCGCACATTTTATGCGCTCAGTGCAGGACGCGGGAGGCAAGAGCGGATATCTGATGATCGGCACGACGCTTGCGGCGGGACATCACAACGCCAAATTCGACTTCGACGAGGACTCGCTGCTTGCGGGAGTGGACGTATATCTGCGCTGCGCGTATAAGCTAAACGGCAAAATTTAAGGAAAGCGGCATGAAAAGAGCACTACTTCTAAGCGCTTCCAGTTACAAAGACAGCGGTTATCTGAACCACTGCAAGGGGTGGATCAAGGAATTTTTAGGGGGTCTTTGGGAGGATGAAATTTTATTCATTCCGTTTGCTGGCGTTAGGCGCACGAACGAGCAATACGAGCAGAAGGTCGCGGACTGCTTGGAGAGTAACAATATCAGATCGATCCACCGCTTTTCCGATATGAAAGCCGCCGTTAAAAATGCCAAATCGATCTGCATCGGCGGCGGCAATACCTTCGTGCTGCTAAATGAGCTTTATAAATTTGATCTCTTAGGCGCGATCAAAGAGGCCGTGGATAGCGGTACGCCGTATTTTGGCTGGTCTGCTGGCGCAAACGTCGCGGGCAAGACGATGATGACTACCAACGACATGCCGATCGTCTTCCCGCCCTCGCCGGTAGCTCTGGGGATTTTTCCGCACCAGATCAATCCGCATTTCATAAGCGGTAAAATTTCAAACCACAACGGCGAGAGTAGGGAGGAGCGGCTGGAGGAGTTTTTGATCGTCAATCAAAACGACAGCGTCTATGCTATGCCCGAGGGTAGCGCGTTTTTGATAAACGGAAACGAGTGCGAGGTGATGGGGCATGCGGACGTGCTGAAATTCGAGTATAAAAAAGAGATCTCGCGCATCGCCGTGGGAAGTAAATTTAAAATTTAAAAGGAGTTATCGTGCAGACGTTTAGGCTATTTTTGGCGCTTGCGGGCATCGTCGCAGTCGTCGCTTTACTGATCATGAAAAAGGATACCAAAACCGTGCTTATCGGCGTGGGTTTGGTGCTGTGCGTGCTTTGTCTAAAGCCGCTGGACGGGCTGGGCGCCTTTACCTCGTATATGACTAAAGCAGGTCTTATTAAGGCGATCTGCGCCAGCATGGGTTTTGCCTTCGTGATGAAATTTACCGGCTGCGACCGCGCGCTCGTAAATTTACTCACTAGACCCCTCGGCAATATCGGATTTTTACTGATCCCGCTCGTCGTGGCGCTTACATATTTTATCAATATCGCTATCCCTTCTGCTGCGGGCTGTTCCGCTGCGGTCGGCGCTACGCTGATCCCCGTGATGATGGCTGCAGGCGTTAAGCCCGAGATGGCGGGAGCTGCGGTATTTGCGGGAACTTTCGGTAGCGTTTTAAGCCCGGGCTCGGCGCACAATGTATTCGTAGCCGATATGGTAAAGGCGCACAACCCATCCTACACGGTTCAAGACGTCATTGGGGTGCAGTTTTCTAGCGCGATTACCGCTTTGATCGTGGTTTTGATCGTAATGAGTATAACGGCGATAGTTTGCAAAGACTACACCAAGGGGGTGAATTATCTCGCACAAAAAGAGGGCGGCGCAAATTCCGTTGCGTCAAATTCCGCCGACGGTTCAAATTTAGACGCGCAACCTCAAAAGATAAACGTCTTATACGCGCTTATGCCGTTAGTGCCGCTAGTGATCTTGGTAATCGGCGGCACGAGCCTAAATCAGGTCTCTTTCCTAAAATGGACGAAGATGGGCGTCGCCGAAGCGATGCTATTGGGCGCTATCCTCACCATCGCCGTTACTCTAACCGATCCTCAAAAAATTACGAAGGAATTTTTCAAAGGCATGGGCAGCGCGTATGCCGAGATCATAGGTATCATCATCGCAGCAGGCGTCTTCGTCGCGGGCCTTAGCGCGTGCGGAGCGATCGATTTCGTAATCGAGTGGCTTAAGAACGAGCAGGGCTACGTAAAATTCGGCGGAACCTTTGTGCCGTTTTTTATGGGCGTCGTAACGGGCTCTGGAGATGCGGCGTCGATGGCGTTTAATACCGCCGTGACCGTGCACGCCGACGCGCTGGGTTTTGAGCAAGATAAGCTCGGTATGGCGGTTGCGATAAGCGGCGCGCTAGGCAGGAGCGCATCGCCGATTGCGGGCGCTTGTATCGTTTGCGCGGGACTTGCGATGGTAAGTCCTATTCAGATCGCTAAAAGAACGGCTCTAGGGATGTTTCTATCCGTCTGCGTCATCGCATTTTTCATTTTGTAAAAAGGCTTATTTGTGGATATCGTGCAGAGGTTTTTAAACTACACCAAGATCAACACTACCACGAATAGAGCCGCGGGTGCTGCAGGCATAATGCCCTCAAACCCCAAGGAGCTCGAGCTAGCAGGCTTCATAAAAGGCGAGCTAGAAGCTCTAGGCATAAAAAATATCAGCCTCAGCGAGAAGTCGATTTTAATCGCTAAAATTCCCTCAAATTTAGACGCGCCCGCTGCGAGAGTAGCGTTTTTCGCTCACCTTGATACCAGCGCCGAGCAGAGCGGCGACACCAAAGCGCAGATCGTAAGATATGAAGGCGGCGATATCTGCTTGAATAAAGAGCTAGAAATTTATCTCAAAGCGAGCGAAAATGAGGAGCTGCAAGATTATAAAGGAGATGAGATCATCGTAACGGACGGCACCAGCTTGCTAGGTGCCGACGATAAGGCGGCGATCGCCGCGATCGTGAATGCGCTGGAATTTTTCGTCCAAAATCCGCAGATTAAGCACGGCGAGATAATCGCTTGCTTCGTGCCGGACGAGGAGCAGGGCTTGCTAGGGGCAAAGGCGCTGGACGTAAGCGAGATAGGCGCAGACTTTGGGTATTGCCTTGATTGCTGCGGTATCGGCGAGTTTATCTACGAGAATTGGAACGCGGGCGATTGCGTCGTTACCTTCAAAGGCCAGTCCGCTCATCCGATGAACGCCAAGGGCAAGCTCGTAAATTCCTTGCTTTTGGCGCATAAGTTTATCTCGCTGCTGCCTGCGGGCGAGGCGCCCGAATACACAGAGGGCAAGGAGGGCTATTTTTGGGTCAAGGAGCTTAGCGGCAACAGCGCAAAAACCGTCCTAAAGATCGACGTGAGGGAATTTGACGAGAAAAGATACGAGCAGCGTATGGAATTTTTGCAAAAGACGGTGGACGGGCTTCGCGCGATCTGGGGCGATCGGATCGAAATTTCGCTAAACGACCGCTACAAAAACGTCTATAACTTTTTGAAAAATGACGATGCACCTGCGATAAAATTTGCAAAGCAGGCTTTTAAAAGCCTAAATATCGAGCCTAAGATCAAGCCTATGCGAGGCGGCTACGATGGCGCCGTCATCTCCGCAAAGGGGCTGCCGTGCCCGAACCTCTTTACCGGCGGGCACAATTTCCACTCGATCTACGAGTATCTGCCCGTAGGCTCTTTAAAAGCGGCGAGCGAAGTGGTTAAGCGGATCATAACGCTGGCGGCGGCGCGAGCTTAGCTAGGGCGCTTTCTGCTCCGCGCGTAGATTTGATTTTAATTTAGCTCGTTCATTCCACCGCGAAATTTTACCCTGTTCGGCGAAATTTTATTTAGCGGATGGGATTTTGTTTAGTAAAGCGGAATTTTGGCTTTACTAAGCGGAATTTCACGCGGCTATGAAATTTTACTTTGGTCTACCGAACGCGCGGTTTAGCGAGCTCAAAAGGCGCGTTGTAAAATTTTGCCGCATCCTGTGCTTTACAGCCCGCTTATTGTCGCGTCTTTATGCTATTCGCAGACGGTGCGACTGCGCATTTTTGCAGCCTGCACGACAAGCTGCGGCAAATTTTATATTTCGACGATTTAGATGGCTAGCAGACACGCCGTATCGACCGGTAGAATTTTATTCTCGCGGCAGGCAGAGCGGACGTTTTTAGCGCAAGTGAGATCTATTTTTAGGGGCGACACAGCGTCGTAAGAGCGCTTAAAACGGCACGGAATTTCTTTAAATTAAAATTTACGGAAGCAGTCGGCCTGCATGCTGAATTATCTATAAACCGCGCGGGCTAAATTTAACGCTTCGTTTAAAATTTCATCGCAGCCCTCTTGTTCCAAGGGCGCAATTCAAGCCCGAAAAGAGGCTTAAATTTAAAATTTAGCCCCAAAACCTAGCTTGGTTTTAACTTAAAATTCTTTACCCGCGCCGCTCTTTGCGCCTAAATTTTTTAAAAATTCCGCGTACTCCGCCAGCGCCACGGCGCGCCCGCGCATACCCTCGCTCGTGCGCCCGTAGGCAAATCCATACGTCATCGTCGCATCGATCCAGCTTTTTAAAATCGCGGGCGAGGAGAAATTGTGCAGCGGAAATTGCAGCACCAGCGCGTCGTGAGCTTTGATTATCGCGCGCTCGCGCTCGCCGTCTATTTCGCCGCTAGGATACTCGCGCGCTAGGTCGCGCACGACGAAGCTTTGCGCGGCGGCCTCTTTCAAAAACCGCTTGTTTATGAGCGAATTTTCGATGTCGGGGTGAGCTAGAATGATTAAGCTTTTCATATTTTTCCTTTAAAATTTTGGTTTGGGGCGATAAAATTTGCCGCTAAAATCGCAGATAGAGCTTCGCTTTGAAATTTTATTTTCAAATGAGCGGCGGAATTCTAAGGCAAAATTTCAAGACCAAATTTTAATGCCGAAGCTTCGACGCTTAAATTTGACGCCGAAATTCCGTAGCAAATTTCAGTGCATAAATTTCATAATTAAAGCTTAGCGCCCAAATGCGCCGGGGTCCTATTTCAAAACGATGGCTTGGCGCTTTATTTCCCCGCAGCTAGCAGATCTGCAAGCACCTTTGCGGCGTGATCTTTCGCCTTGACGCTTTTATAGACCTTTAAAATTTTGCCGTCCGCACCGATTAGAAAGGTCGAGCGCACGATGCCCAGATACTCGCGCCCGTAGTTTTTGCGCACCTGCCACGCGCCGTATAGCTTGGCTACCTCGTGCTGCGGATCGCTCAGCAGGATGTGCTTTAGGCTCTGCTTGGCGATGAAGCCTGCGTGGGATTTGGCGCTGTCGGGGCTGATGCCTACGATCACGCAGTCTGCAGCGATAAAGTCATCGTACGCGGCGCTAAATTCGCACGCTTCGGTCGTGCAGCCGGGAGTGTTATCCTTGGGGTAAAAATACAGCGCGACCCTCTTGCCTGCGAAGTCCTTTAGCGCGACACTCGCTCCGTCGGCATTTTGCAGCGTAAAAGCAGGCGCTACGTCTCCTGCTTGCAGCGTGATTTTGCGCTCGCGATCCTCTGCGCTAAACTCGTCTTCGATCTGTGTTTTTCTCTGCATATCGTGTCCTTTTTTTAAAATTTTCGGGCTCATAGCCCAAATCGCGGCTAAATTTTAATCTTTTTTCATAAATTTATCCTTGCTCGGATGAAATTTTGCTCCGGGCCGCAGCTGCGCACGCATTGGACGAATCGTAAGTAAGATCGTTTTAAACGAGGGCGAGCTAGGGGCTTGCTTTACGGCACGCGTAAAAACATTTTGTTGCACATGCCTTGAGGTAGTATGGTACGAGAGCGCCTCGTATCTATTGTGCCATGCAAACTCCGGTTACTCACAAGAAAAAACAACTCTTCATTTTTACAAGCCCTCTTAATCTACTTTTAGCTTTTTAACGATATGATTCTGCAAATTTTAACAAAGGAAATAACATGAAAACGCTCGTGATCTTATCGCATCCCAATTTCGCCGCTTCGCGCGTGAACAAAGCTCTATCGCAGGTCGCAAAGGCCGCTGCCGGCATGGAGGTACGCCATTTGGAGGGGCTTTACGGCACCGATACTGCGCGCATCGACGCTCGCACAGAGCAAGACGCGTTATTGGGCGCTGAGCGCATCGTATTTCTGTACCCGATGTACTGGCTAAACGTGCCGCCTATGCTAAAAGCCTATATCGACATCGTTTTTTCGCACGAGCTGGTGGGCTCCGGCGCGCTTAAGGGCAAGGTCTTGCAGCTTGCGCTAAGCGCTAGTACGCCGCTTAGCGAGTACTCTAAGCAGGGTGCTATCGGCTTTAGTCTGGATGAAATTTTAACGCCGCTTAAGATTGCGGCAAACTACTGCGGGATGGACTTTGCCTTGCCGTTTATCAGCGGCGGGTTTGAGCCCGGAGAGTTTGGCGACGATGCCGTAGATGCCGCAGCTGCACGCTTTGGTAAGCTTTTGCGAGGCGAACTAGGCCTCGACGAGTATCAAATTTAGCAAAGCAAATGCCCGCTATCTGCGGTTAAAAGCTGAAATTTTACAAGAGTGATTTTATTCGCAGAATCTACGCCTTTTAACGAGCCGATCGGTAAAAGCTCAAAGTAGATCGAAACACGCTATGGATGGCTACGACTAAGACGCGCGTGCACTCGTCGTAGCTAGCGTTGATTGCTTGCAAGGTACAAGCGTATTTAAAAGGTGCACATTGGCTAGCTAATGTTGTCATCTATGGAGGCACGAATGGCGTTCGGCTCGAAGTCATCGGCGCAAAACTCATCGTGTCTTATTTGCGCAAGAGTGGTTAAATTTCGCAGCAAGCGGGTGAAGTGCGTGTCGTGGATCTTTGGATCGGGTCTGGGTTTTGTGAAGCAGTCTCTGTCGTGCTTGGAGAGTTTAAATTTTAAAATTTACTGCATCGCGTAGTATTTTGCAAAACATCGCACCACCACCGCGAAAAGATATGCCGAGCCTGCCGCTGTAAAAGTGTGGTGATCGGTCACTACCGAGCAAAGTAGCGCCGTAGCGAGCGCGCAAAATATGAAAGCGCATTGCTATAAGCGAGCGGGCAGAGTGAAGAGGAGCCCGCGTTTCATAGATATCTCGTGCTAGTGGGGCTTGCGTGCTGCATGGATGCAAAGCTTGCGCGAAACGCGCACTGCGGCAAAATAGGGCAAGACAGCTCTTGGTGTGATTGGGGCTGGATGTCGCGTGGGGTGTATCTGCGCGTATGAGAGAAAAGACCGCTTGCGGCGCTATTTGAGCTGCTACGAAATTTGATTTATCAAAAGAGATTTTTGAAAAAGGAGCGAAATTTATAAAATTTCGCTCCTTTATTTTGCGATGTTTAAAGCGTGCACATCGTTCCGCACAATGCAGGATTATTTTACACCGACGATGATTTGAGTAGCTTTGATGATCGCAGTTACTTCGTCGCCGACTGCTAGCGCCAAATTTTTAACGGAGCTGTTTGTGACGATCGCGCTTAGATTCTCACCGCCTGCGGTTTTGACATCGATTTCAGCATTGATCGCGCCCTCTTTAACGGCGGTGATTTTACCTTTTAGTTGATTTGCAGCACTTAGGCGAAGATCATTTTCTCCCTTTGAAATGATGACATTTGGGGCTTTGAATAAAAATACCGCCTCTTTGCCCGCTTTTAGATCTAGACCTTTTTCAGAATCGGTCGTGACGGTCGCTTTTAGCACGTCGCCGCCTCTGGTTTTAGCTGTGATTAGCGAATTTACCGCACCTGTTTTTACGTCGCTGATTACGACGTGAAGCTGATTTCTAGCACTTATTGCCATAGTTTCTCCTTGTAAAAAATTACGAGCAATATTAGCGGCAAATTCTTAAATGAAATTTAAAAATACTGCGTGTAAGAAATTAATTTGATTTGTTGCGAATTTATATTAAGCCCACTTTTTAAATTCCTAGCTTGCATTATTAAAAGTAGCGTTAAAAAATAGATGAAATTCTAAATTTGCATATATTAAATCGAGTTATTTTCCTTGAAATTTTATTTGCTTTTTATAAAATTCTGCGTTTTTTAGAGCTCTGACGCAAAATTTAGCGTTTGTTTTGCGCATCTGCGAAGTGTACATCCGGATAGAAAATTTATCTCAAATCGTATCTGGCAAGGCTTTAAGAGCGCTCCGCTCACACCTGTTCGCTGAATTTTACGCCTCGCGCATTGGTTTTACGAGTGGATTTTGGCGATCGAGGCGGTTTTACATTTGCTTTAAAATATGGCGAGCAATGCGCTTTGAGCGCAAAATTTTAGTGCACCTTGCTTTGCAGAAAATCGCGCAGAATCATCGCGTGGTTGCAGTGCTCGTCCTTTGCGGCGTATAGCAGCGTGACGACCGGCTCGTTTTTAACCTTTTTCAAAAATTCAGCTACGGCGGGATTTTGCTCAAGTTCGGCTAGGTAAAGCTCCTTAAAATGGGCGAAATTCTCAGGCTTATGCGCGAAAAGCTTGCGTATTTCGGTGCTAGGCGTTATGTCCTTTGCCCACATATCAAGCTCCAGCGTGTCTTTTTTTATGCCACGCGGCCATAGCCTATCGCAAAGCACGCGAAAACCATCCTCTTCCTCCGCGCTCTCATAGACGCGCTTAATTTTAAATTTTGTCATAGTTTGCTCCTTTAAATTTGCTAATCCTTGATAAAATAATCGCCGTCGAAGCTTACGAGCGAGTATTTGCGCTCGCTCCCAAGCGCTTCTACGAGCTCAGGCACGCTAAGGAACGTGAGGCTGTCGGCGCCTATAAATTTGCAAATTTCATCCGTGCTCATATTTGCGGCGATCAGCTCGCGCACGCTCGGCGTGTCGATCCCGTAGCGTTCGGGATACTTTAGCTCCGGGCTTGCGATGCACATATGTACGCGCGCCGCGCCCGCATGGCGCAGAAGCTCGACGATCTTTTTGCTCGTAGTGCCGCGTACGATGCTATCGTCCACGACGACGACGCTCTTGCCGTGCAGTGCCGCGCCGATCGGGTTTAGCTTGAGTTTGACCTTTAAATTTCGCACCTCTTGCGTCGGCTCGATGAAGGTGCGGCCGATGTAGTGGTTGCGCACGATCGCCATCTCGAAGGGCAGCTTGCTCTCTTGCGCGAAACCAAGCGCCGCCGGCACGCCGCTATCGGGCACGGGCACGACGAAATCGGCTTTTAGCTCTTTACATTTTCGCGCGAGCGCCGCGCCCAGTTTTTTTCTGACCTCATATACGTTTTTGCCCTCTACGACGCTGTCGGGGCGCGCGAAGTAGATGTATTCAAACGCGCAAATTCTAGCCTCCGCAGCTTTTAAAATTTGAACCGAGCTGAACTCATCCTTGCCCTCTTCAAAGATCACCATCTCGCCGGGCTTTACGTCGCGGACGAACTCGGCCCCTACGAGATCGAACGCGCAGGTCTCGCTCGCGACGATGTAGCCGCCGTCTTTGAGTCTGCCGATGCTGAGCGGACGCACGCCGTAGCGATCGCGCACGGCAAACATCTTCGAGCGGCTCAGGATCAGAAGCGAATACGCGCCTACGCATTGTTGCAGCGCCTCGATGATACGGTCTTTTAGATGCTCCTGCTTACAGCGCGAGATGAGGTGCAGGATGTTTTCGGTGTCCATGCCGGACTGAAAGATCGCCCCCTCGCTTACGAGCTTGCGGCGGATTTCGTCTTTATTGATCAAATTTCCGTTATGAACGATCGAGATCTCCCCAAGAGCATAGTTGCCCGCAACGGGCTGCGCGTCCTTTAGGCTATCTGCGCCCGCGGTGCCGTAGCGGTTGTGGCCGATCGCGATGTTGCCCTTTAAAAGCTCAAAACTCGCGGGGCTAAAAACCTCCGTCACGAGCCCCGTGGCTTTGATCGTTTTGATATGATGATTAAAGCTCGAGCTGATACCGCTTGCCTCCTGGCCGCGGTGCTGCATGGCAAAAAGCCCGTAATACGCGGTCTTAGCCGCACCTTCGGAATTTATGACTCCCACGATTGCGCACATTTTCTAACCTCTTAAATTTTATTTTTTAGAAATTTGTCTATATTTTGTTTTATCATTGACGGCTCGCCATCCAGCATTTTGTCAGCGCCTCATCAAATAGATCGGCTGAAATTTTAAACGTCTCGGCGATATTCGCTCCATCTTTGGCGTAGCTGCCGAATAGCCCGACTTTGTAAATTCCAAAGCTTTCAAGCTCAGGCTTTAGCTCGCGCAAAAAATTTAAAATTTCATCTTTGGTTGGCATTTTATCCTCTTAAATTTAGCCGCAAAGGCCTAGATTCCTAAGCAGTCGTCGATACCGTAAAGCCCGCTATTTTGGGACGCTAGCCAAACTGCGGCCTTTATCGCGCCTCTGGCAAAGGTCGCGCGCGAAGTTGCCGTATGATTTAGCTCTACGAACTCGCCATCGCCGTAAAATCCCACGGTGTGGCGTCCGACTATATCACCTCCGCGCAGCGACATCACGGCGATCTCGTCCTTGCCGCGCTCGCCGATGAGTCCGTCGCGACCGCTTACGCGCACATCTTTTAAATCTAGCCCGCGTGCGCTTGCGGCGCTTTCCGCAAGGCTCATCGCCGTGCCGCTTGGAGCGTCTTTTTTGTGGCGGTGGTGCATCTCTAAAATTTCGCAGTCAAAGTCGCGCAGGCTCTTGCTAGCAAGAGCCACGAGCTTGTTTAGCACCGCGACGCCCAGGCTCATATTCGTAGCGTGCAGCACGGGCATCTTCGCGCCGCACTCGCGCAGTAGCCGCTCGCCCTCTTCGCCCAGGGCCGTCGTGCCGATGCAAAGCGGCTTTGGGTACGAAAGCGCAAATTTCATTAAGTTTATCGCGCCGTCTCGGATCGTAAAGTCTATCACGACATCGCAGCTGCTAAAAAGCTCGTCGTAGCTGCGGCTTGCGGCGCAGCTCGGCGTATAATCAAGCGGAGCAATCGTGTAGATCGCGCTTGCTTGCGCCTGATCGAAATTTTTCAGGCATTCGTAGATCATCGTGCCCATTCTGCCGCTTCCGCCGTGAATTCCTATATTTATCATCGCTCATCCTTTAAATTTAGTCCGCTTAGTATAGCTAAATTTTGCTTACACTACCTCTCTACGCCGAGGCTTAGCGGGATAAAGCTGTTTTGTTTGAGCTCGGCTTCGCTCGGCTTTTTGATCTCTATGCGAGAGGCGCTTACGCCGCGCTGCACGAGTGCCGCTTGCACGGCAGTCGCCCTGGCAAGGGCTAACTCATCAAGACGCGAACGGGTAAATTTCTGCGCCCCTACCAGCTCCTCCATCGCCTCATCGCCGCTGGATTTGATGCCGTATTTGATCTTAAGCGCTACTATGGCTTCATCCGTGGAGAGACCTTGTTTATTGGACATCAGCGTGAGCGTGTTTTGAAGCGAGCGCCTTTGAAACTCGTGAGTATCGAGCTTTTCGTTATATGCAGAGTTTAGGATGATCTTGAGTTCAGGCTTGGCTTTTGCGACCTTGGCCAAATCATCTATTTTAGAGTTTTCGCTGATTAAAATTTCGCTGCTCGCCGCCTCAAAATCGATACTTTCGAGCTTTTTCGTATCTACGCCCGCGATCTTTCCCATAAATCTAAACGGGCTTAACACGATGTCGGAGAGCAGCTTTTTGATCGCGCCCCAAACGAGCGCGCCGTAGCTAAATTTCGGATCGCTCAGCGCACCGCTTAGAGGCAGGCTAATATCGATCTGATCGTCGCTGTCCTTTAGGATCGATACGACTAGACCGATCGGAAGGCTCAGCGCGTCCTTGCTCGCTACCTCTTTGCCGAGCTCGAAGCGGTCTAAATTTAGATCATTGCTTGCGTTTAGCTTGCCATCGTCGATTTTGTAGGCAAGTTTTAAATTTAACTTGCCGCCCGCGATTTCATTGCCGATATATTTGGCGGTATAGGGTGATGCGGGCACAAGCGGAATCTCCTTTAAAACGACGTTTATATCGCTTTTGCGTTTAAAATCCAGCGGATAGGCGCGCGCCGTGATGTTCGCTAGCCCGCTTCCGCTTACGAGTGAGCTAAGCTTGATATCCGCCGCTCGCTTCGGGCTGATCTCGCTGATGCTTGCTTTCATATCGCTGATGCGCAGTTTAAAGGGCGTCGCTAGGCTCTCGTCGGTAAAGCTTAAACTTCCGCCGCTAAGCGAGATATTTTTTGCGCTCCAGGCAAAGTTTGACGCGCTTTTTGCGGGTCTGCTAGGCGCAGCTTCGGTGGGCTTTGCGGCCTGTTTTGCCTGCGCGGCGGGCTTTATCAACGAGAGCAAATTTAAACGCTTGTCTTTATTTAGCGAGATATTTACCGCGGGCGAGCCAAGAGCGATCTTATTTAGCGTGAGAGAGTTTGGGCTTAGCGCGATTTGCGCGACATTCAGCGATGCAAGGGAGAAAATTTTATCCCTGCTCGAGCTTAACGCCAAGCCCTTGCCCGATAGCTTTGCTTCGAGCGAGAATGTGTTTGAAAGCTTCAGCTGCCCTTGCGTAGCGAGCTCGCCCGCGATGGAGCCTGCGATAAATTCTGCCATATATTTGTTAAAAACGCTCAAGTTCGGCGCCTTTAAGCTAAAGTTCGCGCCCACGTTAAGCGGCGCGATACTAGCCTTGCCGTCCGCGTTAGCGGTGATCTCGCCCGTGATAAGGCTTGCTTTGATACCGAAAGGCTCGGCGAAATTCGAGCTTAGTCCGCTTAGCGTGGCGCTGAAATCCTTGATCTCGTGCACGTTGTTTTTAACGATAAAGCTCTCGCCGATCTTAGCCTTTGCGCCGGTTAGGGAGGCCTCGCCGATCTTAAATTTTAAAGCGGGGCTTTTGGCGGGCTTTTTAGAATCCGAATTTGCGCCGCTTGCCGTAGAATTTGCGTCCGCTTGGCTTACGGCGCTAGAGCTCGCCGTTTTTTTGGAGCTCGCAGAATTTTTAGAAATCGCGCTTAAAATCGCCAGATCGTTTATGCTTTTGGCGCCGTTAACGCCCACTTCCGAGTTGAAAAACGGCTCGTTTAGTAAAATTTTATCCACGCCCAGATCGAGATCCGCGACATTAAATTTCACCCCTTGCACGCCGAAGCTTTCAAATCCGCTAAAAATTCCGTTTTTGTTTGCGATTTTGGAGTTTGAAATTTTAGCAAACTCCAGGCTTACGCCGTTTTGCGCGCCCTCTTTGTCGTAGCTAAATGCGCCCAGCTCGGTTGCGGCTACCGAAATTTTATCGCTGCGCGCTAGCGTAATCTGCGTATCCGCGATACTAAAGGCGCCAAAGCCCGTATGAAGGGCCGTATCGTTACCTTCGGCGTTAAATTTTAAAAAATTTCCCGTGATTTTAGTATCGTTTGAGACGACCGAAATTTGCGGGTTTGCAAAGCTTGAGCGGTTTAGATCTACGCTTTTTACGGCGGAGTTTAGCCGCAAGTTTGCCCCCGTTTTATTAAAATCCAGCGCAAAATCCGCGACCCGCGCGCCATCAAAGCCCGTGGAAATTTTGGTTTCGTTCATATCGTATTTTGCGCCCGAAACTAGCACTTGCGGAATCATCACTTTGCCTGAAATTTCATTCGAAACGTCCGTATTCAGCTCAAAGCTCGGGATTTTTAGTGAGTCTAGCGAAATTAAATTTTGATCTTGCAAAATTTCTAGGCTTTGCAGCTCGAGCTTTGAGTTTTCAAGCACAAATTTTATATTTTCATCGAGGCTCAATCGGTAATTTAGAGTAGCGGAAAGTAAGCCGTTCTTAAACCGCACGCCGCTAGGATCGAGGTATGATAGCCAAAACGGATCGATTTTCAGCCGCGAGATACCTACCTTGCCGTGCAGACGAAGAGGCGCCAGGTCGATGGCTCCATCGAAGCTCAGCGCGTCGTATGTACGCGAAACGGCGCTTAAATCGTGCTCGCCGATCGTTTCGTCCTTTAAGCTTAGCCCGTTGATCTCATAATTTAGCTCGGTCGAGATGAGCGAAAACGGCTTTTTCAGGGAGTTATCGACGTAGCCCAGAGAGCCGCGCTCGATCTTAAAATTATTCATCGTGACGTTGAAGCTGGAGTTTTCATCCTTGCTTTCGCTCTTTTGCTCCGAAAGTAGCGGCTCGAAATTGAAGGTACCGTTTTGCTCGCGCTCGACGTGAAATTTAGGCGATTTGAGATGCAAAATTTCTACCGCGAGAGTCTTTTTAAAAAGCTTTGAAAAACCGATTTTTAGATTTATCTCATCGGCGCTAAACAGCGGCTTAAAGGTGCTAAGCTCGGGGCGCGTAATATTTAGCTCGTAGGTAAAGGGGTTAAATTTAGCGTCCTGCACGCTAAAGTTTGCTCTGCCCTCTAAAATTTTAGGCAGCGCCTTTTCGATAAAAAGCGGCACGCCGAAAAAGCCCGCAAGCACGTAAAACAGCGCAAATCCACCTACGCCGAAAGCAAACTTACGTCGGTGTTTTATAAAAAAATTTTTCATTTTTCCGCTCATTAATTTTGATAGCGTAAAATTATATCCAAAAATTTCGTGCAAAGGGTTAAAATTTGCTGGTCCACATCTGCTGCTCGGTCGATTGTGATTATTTTTTACGCCGCTTAAAAGAGCTTGCGCAAGAGCCGCTAATAGGCTATTTTTACGATCCAAATATCCATCCCTACGGCGAATACGTTCTTAGAATGCACGACTCAAAGCGGGTTTGCGAGAATTTGGGGATTAGATTTATCCCGGGCGAGTACGATTTTCAGGGTTGGCTGCAGGGTGCGCGCGGGCTTGAAAGTGAGCCCGAAAAGGGCGCGCGCTGCGAGTTTTGCTTTGATTTTCGCATGCAAAAAACGGCCGAGCTCGCGCTAAGGCTAGGCGAGCGCAAAATTACCACGACGCTTCTAATGAGCCCCAAAAAATCGCACTCCCAGCTTTGCGCCTCGCTGCAGCGCATTTGCAAGCGCCACGGACTGGAGTTTATCGCGCCGGATTTTCGCAAAAACGGCGGCACGAACGAGCAGTTTGCGCTTGCGAAAAAAGACGCGCTCTATCATCAAAACTACTGCGGCTGCATCTATGCGCTTGCGGCGCAGCGGAATGATCAGCGAAAGACTGAGCGGGATTTCGGCGGAAGCTTGGCGACGGATTTGAGGCAAAATTTAGCCTGCGATGCCGAAATTTACGAGCTAATGTCGCCGATCGATAGGCAAATCTTGCCCGCTTCGGTAGAGGAGAAATTGAAATTTTATAAAAAGCTTTGCTCGCTCGAAAAAAATGGGGTGAAATTTAGCGTTCTGCGCGATCGGTTTTTAAACTACCGCCTGCTGCGCGCATGGATTAAATTTGACGGGCGTGTAGTGCCCTCGTTTGTGCTATTTGGCTCGCATTTTACGCGCGAAAACGTGAAGTTTAGCATAGAGCGGGAGTGCGAAATTTTTTGCAGCGACAAGGGCGAGATTAAAATTTTAAGCCTGGCGAAAATTAACGAAATTTCAAGATCAAATTTCAAAAGCGTATCCGAAATGATAAAAAACCCGCCGAGTCTCGCGCGTCAAAATAAAACTCGCGCCGCCCTGTGCGCTGCGGGCTCGCTCTCGCCGATCATCGTCACGGACGAGATAAGAGCCGCCAAAGTTCAAATTTACGGGCTCTCGCGCATATTTTTAGACGTTAGGGAAATTTTAGTAAGAATTTGATAAGATTCTAAAATTTCTAAAAAAGGCAGATAAATGATAGACATAAACGAAATTCTCTCCATCCTACCTCATCGTTTTCCGTTTTTGCTGATAGATCGCGTCGAAGAGCTCAGCATAGGCGAAAGTATCAAGGCCTATAAAAACGTAACCTACAACGAGCAGATCTTTCAGGGCCACTTCCCAGGCCATCCGATCTATCCGGGCGTAATGATTATCGAGGGCTTAGCGCAGGCAGGCGGCGTGCTGGCGTTTAAGAGCATGGAGAAAGACGGCGTCGATCTAAGCGACAAGGTCGTGTATTTTATGAGCATCGACAACGCTAAATTTAGAAACCCGGTTCGCCCCGGCGACAAGCTTGAGTATCGCATCAGCGTAATCAAACACCGCGGACGTATCTGGGTGCTAAAGGGCGAAGCCTACATCAACGACGGCGCCACGCTGGCCGCACAGGCTGAACTTCAAGCGATGATAATGGATAAATGATGGCTAAAATCCACCATACGGCGATCATCGAGGATGGCGCGCAGATCGGAGCCGAAGTAACGATCGAGCCGTATGCTTTCATAAGCGCGCAGTCTAAAATCGGCGATGGCTGCACGATCAAGCAGGGCGCGCGCATCATCGGCGATACGCAAATCGGCGAGAACTCTAAAATTTTTTCATACGCGATCGTGGGCGAAATCCCGCAGGATATGAGCTTTGAAGAGGGCGAGCGCACGGGGTTAGTCATCGGCAAAAACGCTACGATTCACGAGTTTTGCACGATTAGCTCGGGCTCGCATAAGGGCGACGGATTTACGCGCATCGGCGATAATCTATTTATGATGGCGTATTGCCACATCGCGCACGATTGCGTGCTGGGCAGCAACATAATCCTAGCCAACAACGCCACGCTCGCAGGCCACGTTGTAATGGACGATTATGCCGTTATCGGCGGGCTTACCCCCGTGCATCAGTTCGTCAAAATCGGCGAGAGCTGCATGATCGCAGGGGCTAGCGCGCTTAGTCAGGACGTGGTGCCGTTTTGCCTAGCCGAGGGAAATCGCGCCTATATCCGCGGGCTAAATTTAACGGGTATCCGCCGCCGCTTCGATAAAGAGACGGTCGAGACGATAAATCGGGCGTATAAATTTTTATTCAACCAAGGCACGGGCTTAAAGGAGCAGGCGCAAATTTTATTAAACGAAACGAGCGATCAAAACGTGCGCAAGATGTGCGAGTTTATAATCAACACAAAACGCGGAATTCCGCTAGATAAGGGTAAAATTTAATGGCAAATAAGTGCAGTTTTTGCGGTGAGACGGGCGCGGACGGACGTCGTATCTATCCTAACGACGACGGTACGGCGGCTATCTGCAGCTATTGTATCGATATGGCATACGCCGCTATCCACGGCAGCGAAGGTCAAAATGAGGCAATACAAAATCAAAATAAAGAGATCGATTTCGAGGCTATCAGGCCAAAGGCGTTGATGGAGGTTCTAAACCGCTACGTCATCGGCCAGGAGCGCGCTAAGAAAATTTTTAGCGTCGGCGTTTACAACCACTATAAAAGAATTTTCAGGCAGACCGACGCGAAGGGCGATGACACTGAAATTTCAAAATCAAATATCTTGCTTATCGGCCCTACCGGCAGCGGCAAGACGCTTATGGCGCAGACTTTAGCGCGATTTTTGGACGTTCCGATCGCCATTAGCGACGCTACGAGCCTAACGGAAGCGGGCTACGTCGGCGAGGACGTAGAAAACATCCTCACCCGCCTTTTGCAGGCCGCGGACGGCGACGTAGAGAAGGCGCAGCGCGGTATCGTATTCGTAGACGAGATCGATAAGATCGCGCGAATGAGCGAAAACCGCAGCATCACGCGCGACGTAAGCGGCGAAGGTGTGCAGCAAGCGCTGCTTAAGATCATCGAAGGAAGCGTCGTAAATATCCCTCCAAAGGGCGGCCGCAAGCATCCGAATCAGGACTTCATCCAGATCGATACGACAAATATTTTGTTCGTCTGCGGCGGCGCGTTCGACGGGCTAAACGAGATCATCAACCGCCGCATCGGGCAGAACGTGCTCGGGTTTAACCAAACCAAGCGCAGTAAGAAAGAGAGTTTAAATTTACTAAACTTGGTTGAGGCCGACGATTTGGTACATTACGGCATAATCCCCGAGCTCATCGGGCGATTGCACGTAGTGGCTACGCTAAATGAGATCGACGAAAAGGCGATGGTTAGAATTTTAACCGAGCCGAAAAACGCGATCTTAAAGCAATATCAAAAGCTCTTTGCGATAGACGGCGCAAATTTAAAATTTGACGACGACGCGCTAAGGGAGGTTGCGAGCCTTGCGATCAAGCGCAAAACCGGTGCGCGCGGGCTTCGAAGCATAATCGAGGAGATCATGATCGATATTATGTTTGATCTGCCTGAGCTTAAGGGCTATGATGTCATCATCTCGAAAGAGGTCGTAGACGGCGTCTCTAAGCCGATACTTGTAAAACAAAATTTAACTGCATAAAGGGGATAAATGTTACTTGATTCGATTCTAGGATTATTTTCTAGGGATATGGGTATTGATCTAGGCACGGCAAACACGCTTGTGCTACTAAAAGATAAAGGCATCATCATCAACGAACCGAGCGTCGTCGCGGTACAAAACGAACGCTACGGCAAGCAAAGGATCATCGCCGTGGGCGCTGAAGCCAAAGAGATGCTCGGACGCACTCCGGGCGATATCGAAGCGGTGCGCCCGATGAAGGACGGCGTTATCGCGGATTTTGATATGACGGAGAAGATGATTAGATATTTTATCGAAAAGACCCACAAGCGCCGCTTTTTCGTAAGTCCGCGCATCATCATCTCGGTTCCTTACGGGCTAACTCAGGTCGAGCGTAAAGCCGTGCGTGAAAGTGCAATGATAGCGGGTGCGCGCGAGGTTTATCTAATCGAAGAGCCGATGGCTGCGGCGATCGGAGCGGGCCTTCCCGTAAATGAAGCGCGCGGCTCGCTGGTCGTGGATATTGGCGGCGGTACCACCGAGATCGGCGTCATCTCGCTAGGCGGCATCATCAGCGCCAAATCCGTTCGCGTCGCGGGCGATAAGATCGACGCGAGCATCGTTAATTACGTTAAAGAAAAATATAGCCTGCTTATTTCGGAGCGTGCGGCTGAGGAGATTAAGATTAAGATCGGCACGGCGGTGCAGCAGCAAAAAGATCTTACATACACGGTCAAAGGAAAAGACCAGATCAGCGGGCTTTTAAGCTCGGTCGATCTTACGAGCGAGGACGTTAGAGAGGCGATCAAAGACTCAATCAGAGAGATTGCAGATGCGTTAAAATTTGTCCTTGAAAGCATTCAGCCGGAAGTCGCCGCTGACATCGTCGAAAACGGCGTCGTGCTAACGGGCGGCGGTGCGCTCATTCGCGGATTAGATAAATATCTAAGCGACACCGTAAAGCTTCCGGTTTTTGTCGCGGATGAGCCGCTGCTGTGCGTCGCAAACGGCACGGGAAAAGCCCTAGAAGAGATCAAATCGCTAAAACAAGCGGCAAATGACTAATCTCAAACTCCTCCTCGTCGCGGTTTTGCTGGTAGCCGTTTCGTTAACGTTCGGCTCGTATATCCACGGCAAATTTATCGGATTTGCAGGAGGAATTTTAGAGGTTTATTACGGCGTAAGCGATCGGGTAAAAAGCGCTGTGAACGAGCATTTTAACCAGGTAGAGACGATCAAAGCTCTACGAGAAGAAAACGCCGAGCTAAAAAAATCGGCGATGCTGCTTAGCACGTTCGCAGGAGAGCTAAATAAAATTTTGATCGATAAAAATAGCTCCATTTATGAGCCCAAAGTCCAGCTAGTAAAGGCGTTGAGTTACGCGAATCTAAATGACTACAACAAATTCTTCGTAAATTTTGAAAATTTTAACCCAAACAAAATTTACGGCCTCATCAGCGAGGGCAAGACCGCAGGGATTTTAGTAAATAAAGACGGGCGCCCGCTTGCGATCTTACAGCGCGACGAAAAGAGCAACTTCTCCGTTTTCATAGGAGATACCCAAATTCCTGGTGTCGCAGGCGGTGAAAATAACGAGCTCGTAGTCAGATACATCCCACAATGGCTCGATCCCAAGGTAGGCGATGAGGTCTTTACGAGCGGGAAAGATGAAATTTTCTTTGCCGGCGTACCGGTAGGAAAGGTTAAAGAAATTAAAAACGGGAAGCTATACAAAAGCGCCGTCGTAGAGCCCTATGTGGGCTCCGAGATGCCGGCGTTTTTGTATGTCGTTACAAAGGAAAATTGATGCCCAAAAGAGATGATATTAAGACGATTTTACTGATCGGCAGCGGTCCGATCGTAATCGGTCAGGCGTGCGAGTTTGATTACAGCGGCACGCAGGCTGCCAAGACGCTAAAGAGCCTCGGATACCGCGTAGTGCTAATAAACTCTAACCCCGCTACCATTATGACCGATCCCGATTTTGCTGACGCTACCTATATCGAGCCGATCACCAAAGAGAGCATTTTACGTATCATAAAGCGCGAGGGCGTCGATGCGATCCTGCCTACGATGGGCGGACAGGTCGCGCTAAACGTCGCGATGGAGGCTTACGAAAGCGGCGAGCTAGGGGGGGTGAAATTTCTAGGCGCCAAGCCTGAAGCGATCAAAAAGGGCGAGGATAGAGTGAAATTTAAAGAGGCAATGATTAAGATCGGAATGGATCTGCCCAAATCCAAATACGCCTACAATATCGAAGAGGCGATGGCTGCTGCAAATGAGATCGGCTTTCCGCTCATTATCCGCGCTAGCTATACTTTGGGCGGCGCAGGCAGCGGCGTAGCGTATAATATCGACGAGTTTAAAGAGGTCGCGCAAAATGGGCTAGACGTGAGCCCTATAAATGAAATTTTGATCGAAGAAAGCCTGCTTGGATGGAAAGAGTTCGAAATGGAGGTGATCCGCGATCATAAGGACAACTGCATCATCGTCTGCTCGATCGAAAATTTCGATCCGATGGGGGTGCATACGGGCGATTCTATCACGGTTGCGCCCGCTCTGACGCTTACCGATAAAGAATACCAGGCGATGCGCGACGCGAGTTTTAAAATTTTACGCGAGATCGGCGTGGATACGGGCGGCTCAAATGTGCAGTTTGCGGTAAATCCGCAAACGGGGCGGATGATCGTCATCGAGATGAACCCGCGCGTAAGCCGCAGTTCGGCGCTTGCATCCAAAGCCACGGGCTATCCGATCGCCAAGGTCGCTACGATGCTGGCGGTAGGCTTTAGCCTGGACGAGATCAAAAACGACATCACCGGCACGCCCGCAAGCTTCGAGCCGGTGATCGATTATATCGTTACTAAAATTCCTCGCTTTGCGTTTGAAAAATTCCCAGGCGCAAACCCGTATCTCGGCACTGCGATGAAAAGTATAGGCGAGGTGATGGCGATCGGGCGCAGCTTTAAAGAGAGCATTCAAAAGGCGCTGTGCTCTCTGGAGAAGGGCTACTTCGGCTTCGTGGAGCTAAATTTAAGTGAAAAGGATCTCATCTTCGGGCTTCGCAATGCGCAACAAGATAGAATTTTATATATCGCTCAGGGCTTTAGAGCGGGTATGAGCGTGGATCAAATTTACGAGCTTAGTAAGATCGATCGCTGGTTTTTGAGCCAGATCGAGCAGATCGTAAAATTTGAAGAGCGCATCGATATGGAGATCATCAACGACGCGGCGCTTTTGAGACAGGCCAAGAGCTGGGGCTTTAGCGATAAGATGATCGCAAATTTGATCAACAAAAAGGACAATCTGGGCCTTACGCAAAACGACATCCATTTTGCCTGCGCCAGACAGGGCATCGGTCTTGAATACAACGAAGTAGATACCTGTGCAGGCGAGTTTGCTGCGCTTACGCCCTATCTATACTCCAGCACCAACATAACTCCCGCCATTGCAAGCCGTAAAATTTCAAAAGATAATAAAAAGGTCCTCATCATCGGCGGCGGTCCGAACCGTATCGGGCAGGGCATCGAGTTTGACTACTGCTGCGTGCACGCCAGCTACGCTTTGCGCGATATGGGGATCACCACGATAATGTATAACTGCAACCCCGAAACCGTCAGTACCGACTATGACACGAGCGATATTTTATACTTCGAGCCGATCGATTTCGAGCACGTTAGAGCGGTCATCGAGGCCGAGAGCCCGGACGGCGTGATCGTGCATTTCGGAGGCCAAACGCCGCTAAAGCTCGCCAAGCGCCTAAGTACCGTGGGAGCCAAGATCATCGGCACGAGCGCGCGCACGATAGACGTAGCGGAGGATCGCAAAAAATTTAGCGAGTTTATCGCAAGTATCGGCGTTAAGCAGCCTAAAAACGATACCGCCGTAAGCGAAGCAGAAGCGATCGAAAAGGCTGCGGCAATCGGCTATCCCGTACTCGTGCGCCCTAGCTACGTACTCGGCGGTCGCGCGATGCGGCGCGTACATAACGAAGCCGAGCTTAAGCAGTATATGAGCGAGGCGGTGCGCGTGAGTGATCACTCGCCGGTGCTTATAGATAAATTTTTACTTGACGCGACCGAGCTTGATGTCGATGCGATCTGCGACGGGCGCGACGTGTATATCGGCGCGATAATGGAGCATATCGAAGAGGCGGGCATTCACAGCGGTGATAGCGCGAGCATCTTACCGCCGCTTAGTCTAAGCGCGGAGATGATCGATCTGGTAAGTCGCCAAACCAAAGAGATCGCGCTAAATCTCGGCGTCGTAGGGCTTATGAATATTCAATTCGCTATTTTTGAAAACGAGCTTTACATCATCGAGGTAAATCCGCGCGCGAGCCGCACCGTGCCGTTTGTCAGCAAGGCGACCGGAATTCCGATGGCAAAGGTCGCTACCCGCGTAATGTGGCAAGGCGGTCTACGCGAGGCTTTGAAATTTTACGACGAGTTCGGCGTGCTGGTCGAAGAGAAGGGAATTTTAAAGCCGCGTATTAAAAACCATATTTGCGTAAAAGAGAGCGTCTTTCCTTTCAACAAGCTTGCAGGCGCGGATCTTATCCTGGGACCTGAGATGAAA
The DNA here is from genome assembly GCA_963528355.1 of uncultured Campylobacter sp. Taxonomy (GTDB): domain Bacteria; phylum Campylobacterota; class Campylobacteria; order Campylobacterales; family Campylobacteraceae; genus Campylobacter_B. Next base: position 198,550 of record CAURUZ010000001.1, on the reverse strand, counting down.
AGCACCGGCGAGGTGATGGGTATCGGCGAGAGCTTTGCCAAGAGCTTTGCCAAATCGCAAATCGGCGCGAGCAATGCGCTTCCAAGCGGCGGCAAGGTATTTTTGTCGCTAGCTGATCACGACAAGCTGCGAGCCGTAGAGCTTGCACGCGCGTTTACGGATGCGGGCTTTAGTATCTCCGCTACGAGCGGCACTCACAAGCTGCTAGGCGAAAACGGCGTAGAGTGCGAGTTTGTCTATAAAATCAGCGAGGGTCGCCCAAATATCGAGGATAAGCTCAAAAACGGCGAAATTTCGCTCGTCATCAACACTAGCGATAGTAAATCAAACTCTACCGACGCCGCGAAGATCCGCCAGAGCGTGCTGCGCTTTAGACTGCCGTATTTTACGACGATGAAGGCGGCGATCGCGGCTACGCGCTCGATCTGTTCGATAAAGGACGAATCCGCGCTTGAAGTTAAAACGCTACAGGAGTATCTGCGCGGGGAGTAGTAAGTTGAAGTTTAGCAGCGGGATTTCTCGCTACTAATACAATAAGCCCAAGCTCTTACTTATATCTATTAAAAGCTTGCTTAGTGGTCTTTTATTGATATCTTTTTCATCTACATAAACTCCAATTATAAGTCTTAGTAAATCTTCTCGGTTATTAAAGACCTTCCCTTGGTAATTTTGCAAAAGCTCGTCAATATAGCTTTCCGTATAAATTTGAGATTTTTGTATGAGTTCTAATATAAGGTCTTTATGTTTTTGATATATACTAATAATGTGAAATAGCTCAAGAGTATTTTTGATTTCATTTTCGTCTGACTGTTCAAAAGTGTCACATTCTAGTTTAAAATCCTCTTCGCTATGGAGATAATCTGAATTTTTAGGAGTATATTTAAATAGGATTTTATCACTAATCGATGTATCAAGAGGGGAGCAAATATTTATGTTCTTGTTTGATTTTATATGATTGCAAGTGTGGCAACATGGAACTAGATTATAAATGGATATAGCAAAACAGGGGTATTCGCTTTTTGGAAAGAAGTGATCTAATTCTGCAGTTGAAATTATTTGATTGCCCTGCACCTCAAAATTTACTATGTAGTTTCTATTGCAGTATGGGCATACCGATATATTCAGATTCTTTATATGCTCTATTCTAATTCTACGATTTATAAATTCTTCATAGAGATCTATATCTTTGTCAAATGTTATATTTTTTTCATCTATATATTTTTTTATGATCTTTAATTTATTAAAGTCCATAGTTATCAAGCTTTCTAAGGTGATAACATTGTCAAATTCTGAAAGTTTTATTTCTTTCAACTGTTTTTCTAATCTGTTTATGTATGATTTCAATTCCGAATTCTTTTTAAGTGCTTTAAGTTTTCCTAGAATATTTCCTTTAAATTCGCTTTTAGCCTTATCTGTCATATCTATTTTAATCATTTTCTTCTAGTTCCTGTATTCGTTTTTTAGTTTTTCTATATCATCTTTTATAGCATCAATTTCGTCCATTTTACGAATACGCGCATCATTTAGCATCTGTCTAAGCTTGGTTTTTAAAATTGGCTCACCGATGAGCGATATAATATTTTCACAACTCTTTATTTCTTCGTCATCGAGACGTGGTTTATCTAGTATTTTTATAACGCTATCTATTTTTTCTTTTGCGAAATTCCCCATCAGTCCATTATTCATAAAAAATGCGTTTGCCAATAAAGTATGGATATTGGCTCCAAAGGTATTTATGTCCGGATAGACTTGTTTGCCATCTTTTAAAAATATGATATTTTCATTTGGGATATCAGATATAATAAAAGGCGAATGCGAGGTTAGCGTCAGTAAAAATTTAAAATCTTTAAAATTTTCTAATAATTTTATAATTGAACTAAATAGCTCTTTTTGCCATAATGGGTGTAATCCGTTTTCTGCTTCATCCAAGATGATGTTAAAAATTTCTTTGCCATCTTTATGATAAAAATCTATATAAAAAATCAATGAATAAATAAGGCTTAATAGAGTTTTTTCTCCAAAGCTGAAATCCGAAAAGTGTCTTCCTGTTTCATCTATGACATCTAAATCGATGAATGAAGGTAGGCTAGATAAGATATCATTTAATTCATCATCGCTTCCGGATTTAAATTTCATCAAATCTAGTTTGCGATATTTTTCCATAGCATCGATTAATTTAGCTAGCTCGTATACATCTTTGTGCAGAGTATTTTCTCTAAATAATGAGGCTATGCTCTTTTTATTCCGCAAATGTTCTTCTATCCAACTACTAGATAATAACTCTCGAACAAACCCTTCAAATTTATTTTCGTCTTTATTTAAAACTCTAGGCTTGTGATATAGTTCTTGTAACTCTAATTCTAAATCCGATCTTTCGTCTTTAAAAAAGTAAGTTTCTATTTTACCAGATTCGTTATCTTGATTATTCATAGATACAATAAATGCAAATAAGTATTTTTTTAGCGATTCTATAGATAAAGATAACTTTAATTGAAGTACTATATTACGAACTGTTGCATTTGAAATTCTACTTTCCAATACACTCTGGTTTAAGGATATTTTTATATTATGAGGTATAAATTTAAGATTCTCTTTATCTTTAAATACATAACCTAGTACTTTTTTTATGCCAAGTCCTTTATTATTTTTTACTTTAAACATATTGAGCAAATATTTATTATAAGCTTGTCTTATATCTAATATGCCATTTGTCTTATCGGGAAATAGAAGTACATTTGCAGTATTTGTCGGCTTTTGATCTTCGCTATATAGCAAATGAGTGAGATCTTCATATCTTGTTATAAAAGTACTAGGCATCTCTATTGATGGATTATAAAGAATATTGAAAAATTTTTCTTTTCCTAAATCCTCAGAGCAATTTTTGCTATAATTTGGATTAATTTTAGGCTTTTCCAATCTCGGATTCACATCATCGCTAAGGTATATAAAAAATTTTTCCTTCTTCTTATCGTATATTAACAGCCATCCACTCGAAGGGATTTCTGTTCCAGAGCCTCCTTTGTATGCGAGTATAGATAATAAAATAAATTCTACTATGCTGCTTTTACCGCTTCCGTTGGATCCTATTAGGGCATTTACTTTTATATTATCGGGGAAAATATCGATGTGGTTTAGATTTTCGTCTATAATTAGTTCATTTTTCTCGCAATCGTATTTGCATTTAAATTTCGAACCTAAGTTGAAGCCTTGTTTTTCAATATTTTTGTGCTTTTCTATCCAAAGATATATTAACTCCATTTTATTACCCCTAAGTATAAGTTTATTGCTTTTATTAAATTATATTTTTTTAATAAATAATATATTAATAAATAATATGACTGTCGATTTAGTATAGATAAATTTAAACTCTCGACAAATGTTTTTTGCCCTAGTATCGCGTGCATTTGCTCGTCATTGCCTACTATCGTTCTTAAGTTCAGTAAAATCGCTGATTACTATCATGAAACGGCTGTAAATTTAATCAAAATTTAGCGCGCTACGGCGGATAAATTTTAAAATTTAGTTTCTCTTTTGAACCTTCGCTTTGCCCTTGTTTTTGCCGCTTTGAGACTGGGCTTGCGGATGCTCGATAATGCGGATATTAGCGTTTGAGCGGAGTCTGTCGTTGAACTCGGCGATCGCCTTTTTGCGCTCGGAGGTCACGTAGCCTTCGATCGCCTTGTCTTGCACGCTATCAAAATCAAGCGTACGAAGCCCTTTTTTGTCATTTACATAAAACATCTCATATCCGTTGCGCGTAGGGATGATCGGCGAAAATTTACCCTGCTCGACATTGGTGACGATATATTTGAGCCCCTCGTCCATTTGATTGGCCTTGAGGGTTCCTTTCATCACATACACGTCGCTTGGGCGGAGCTTTGGATTTGCGCGGATCTTATCTAGCGGAGCCTGAGATTTCGCGATATAGCGGGTGAGCGTGATGCTATCGAAGGTTGTGAATAATGAGCTATTTTGGCTGTAGAATTTTTTGACATTTTCGGGGGTCGTGCGGTGCTGTACGTCTGCGAATATTGAGCCGTAGAGCTTTTCTTCAAGCAGTGTGCGGTGGACATTTGCTTTAAAGTCATCGTAGTTTATACCTTGCTTTTGCACAGCAGTTTTGAGCTGGTCTAAGCTAAGCTTATTTTGATCGGCGATCGCTTTGAGCCTCGCGTCGATCTCCGCGTCATTTACCGCGATGCCGCGGCGTTTAATCTCGGATTGTTGTAGCTTTTGCCCAATTAAAATTTCCATAGCAGCTTGCGGCGAAGCGCCCGTTAGTTTTTGAACTTTGGCTAGTTCGTAGCCGGTGATGGGCTCATTATCTACCACGGCGATGACGCCGTTTACTACTTCGGCATTTGCACAAACAGCACAGATCATTGCGGAAAAAAGCAGTTTCTTTATCATTTTTAACCTTTATTTAGTCTTTTTGCTTTATAATTACAAGATCGCGATTATAACATTAAATGGTAATTTTTGCAAAGGAATTTTATGATAGTAACTCGTTTTGCGCCGAGTCCTACGGGATATTTACATATCGGCGGACTTAGAACGGCGCTTTTTAGCTACCTCTACGCTAGAGCAAACGGCGGCAAATTCCTGCTGCGTATCGAGGACACTGATCTGAAGCGCAATTCGCAGGAGGCTGCTAAGGCTATCGAGGAAGCCTTTAGGTGGTGTGATCTGGACTATGATGGGCAGATCGTGTATCAAAGCTCACGCTTCGATCTTTACAAACAATACGTCCAAAAGCTGTTAGATGAGGGCAAGGCGTATAGATGCTATATGAGTAAGGATGAGCTGGATGAGCTGCGCGCGCAGCAAGAAGCTCGCAAAGAGCGCCCGCGCTACGATAACCGCTATCGCGACTTTACCGGCACGCCGCCTGCTGGGATCGAGCCTGTAATCCGCATCAAATCCCCGCTTGGCGGCACGATAGAATTTAGTGACGGCATCAAGGGCGAGATAAAATTTAACGCCGCTGATATTCTGGACGATTTCATCATCGCGCGCTCCGACGGCACGCCTACGTATAACTTCACGGTCGTGATCGACGACGCGCTGATGGGCGTCACGGACGTGATCCGCGGCGACGATCATCTAAGCAACACCCCGAAGCAGATCGTGCTGTATAATGCGCTAGGCTTTAAAATCCCGAAATTTTATCATGTCGCGATGATCAACGGCACCGACGGCAGCAAGCTGAGCAAACGCCACGGCGCTACCGACGTGATGGAGTATAAGCGCATGGGCTATCTGCCGCAAGCTCTGCTAAATTTCTTAGTACGTCTGGGCTGGAGCCACGGGGATGATGAAATTTTTAGCATGGAGGAGATGAAGCGATACTTTGATCCTAACCATATCAGCAAGAGCGCTAGCACCTTCAATCAAACCAAACTTGAGTGGCTAAATGCGCATTATATTAAAAATTCGAGCGATGATGAGCTTGCCGCGCAGCTTGTGGAATTCGGCGTCGATATCCGCTCGCACGCGAAAAAACATCTCATCGCCCAGCAGTACAAACAGCGCGCAAAGACGTTAGTGGAGATGGCCGAGGGCATTAAAATTCTTCTAAACCGCCCAAGTTGCTATGACGAGAAGGCGTATAAGAAATTTGTAACCGAAAGTTCGCTAAGCTTACTCGCAAAATTTGCGGATACTCTAAGCGCAAATTTAAATGCAAAGGAGTGCGAGGAAAGGACGATGGGGTTTTTGGACGCAAATGGCGCCAAGCTAAAGGATCTTGCCCAGCCGCTACGCGTTGCGATCACGGGAGGAAGCGTAAGTCCGTCGATTTTTGAAATTTGTGAAATTTTAGGAAGCGACGAAGTTAAAACGAGAATTTCAAATTTAATCAAAAAAGGATTATAAAATGGCTAAAGTAAATGTTGAAGCGGCTTTGAAGTACCACATAGGCGGTAAAATCGGAACGAATGTAAAAACGCCCTGCGCTACGGCGGAGGATTTGGCGCTTGCATATACACCAGGCGTCGCGGAGCCTTGCAAGGTGATCGAAGGTGATCACGAAGCCGCGTTTAAATACACGAATAAAGCCAATCTCGTAGCCGTTATCACTAACGGCACGGCGGTTTTAGGCCTCGGAGATATCGGCGCAATCGCCGGAAAGCCCGTAATGGAGGGTAAGGCGGTTTTGTTCAAAAAATTCGGTGGCGTCGATGCCTTCGATATAGAGATCGACGAAAAAGATCCTAAAAAGATAATTGAAATTTGCAAAGCGCTTGCGCCTACGTTCGGCGGTATAAATTTAGAGGATATCAAAGCTCCCGAGTGCTTCGAGATCGAGTGCGAGCTACAAAAAGCCGTCGATATCCCCGTCATGCACGACGATCAACACGGCACCGCGATGATTACGGGCGCAGGGCTAATCAATGCAGCCCTTATCAGCGGCAAAAAGATCGAGGATATGAAGATCGTAGTCAGCGGCTCGGGCGCCGCTGGCATAGCGTGTGCAAAGATGTATCAAAATTTAGGCGCCAAACATATCATAATGCTCGATTCCAAAGGAGTGATCCACAAGGGCCGCACCGATCTTACCGAGCAAAAGAAAGAATTTGCCCTAGACACCGCAGATCGCACGCTAGCTGATGCGATTAACGGAGCCGATATGTTTTTGGGTCTTAGTAAGCCGGGCGTTTTAACCAAAGAGATGGTAAAGACTATGGCGCCGCATCCAATCATTTTTGCGCTTGCAAATCCGGTGCCGGAAATTTATCCAAGCGAGGTCGAGGAAGTAAGAAGCGATGCGATCGTAGGCACGGGCAGAAGCGACTTTGCAAATCAGATCAATAACGTTTTGGGCTTTCCGTATATCTTCCGCGGCGCACTTGACGTAAGAGCCAAAAAGATCACCGAAAATATGAAGATTGCGGCCGCTCGCGCGATGGCGGATCTTGCTCGCGAAGAGGTTCCTGCGGAAATTCGCAAGATGCTGGGCAAGGATAACTTAAAATTCGGCAAAGACTACGTGATCCCAAATCCTTTCGATCCGCGCGTATTTGCCGTGATCTCGACGGCGGTTGCAAAAGCTGCGGTAGATGACGGCGTCGCTCGCGTCAAAGACTTCGGCGTTGCAGCTTATAAAAAGAGCCTGGAAGCTAAAAAGCTATGATTTTTTGCTCTAACACGAGGCTAGATTAAATTTAAGAGGCGAAAATGAAAGATTTGGCTTTGCTTACCGATTTTTATCAGCTTAGCATGATGCAGGGCTATTTTTTTACAAAGCCCGATCAGACGGCGGTTTTTGACGTTTTTTATCGCAAAAATCCAAGCGGCGGCGGTTATACGATATTTTGCGGACTAAGCGAGGTCGTGGATTATATCGAAAACTTAAAATTTAGCGAGGACGACATCGCGTATCTAAAAAGTTTAAATTTCTTTAAGCCGGAATTTTTGGAATTTCTAAGAGGCTTTAAATTTAGCGGCGAAGTTTACGCCATGGATGAGGGGCAGATCGTATTTCCGCACGAGCCGCTTATCCGCGTCAAGGCAAACATTATGGAGGCGCAGCTCATCGAGACCGCAATCCTAAATACTATAAATTTTCAAACTCTCATCGCTACGAAAAGCTCGCGTATAAACTTTAGCGCTCAGGGCGATTCGGTGATGGAGTTTGGCTTGCGCCGCGCTCAGGGGCGAAGTGCGGGCATCTACGGCGCAAAGGCTGCGATTATAGGCGGCTGCAGCGCCACGTCAAACGTGCTCGCCGCAAAGAAATTCAGCGTGCCCGCGATCGGTACCCACTCACACTCATGGATTCAGAGCTTTGATAACGAGCTGGAGGCGTTTCGCGCCTACGCTAAAATTTATCCGAACAGCACGCTTTTGCTCGTCGATACCTACGATACTCTCGCAAGCGGCGTGCCGAATGCGATTACGGTTTTTAAGGAGCTGCGCGCGAGCGGTCATGAGCCGCTTGGAATTCGCATAGATTCGGGCGATCTGGAGTACCTAACCAAACAGGCGCGTAAGATGCTCGATGCGGCGGGCTTTGAGAACGCAAAGATCACCGCATCTAACGATCTAGACGAATACGCGATCGATCAGCTCAAGCTTTTTGATGCCAAAATCGATAGCTGGGGGATCGGCACGAGGCTTATTACGGGCGGAGATAGTTCAAGTCTAGGCGGCGTGTATAAGCTAAGCGGTATTGAAAAAGATGGCGAGATCATAGCTAAGATCAAAATTTCAAACGATCCGCGCAAGATCAATAACCCCGGCTACAAGCAGGTCTTTAGACTCTACGACAAAGATAACGGTATGGCGCTTGCCGATCTGATCACGCTTGATGGAGAGAGCATAGACGAGAGCGCGCTGCTTGAAATTTTTCACCCTCTTTACACCTACAAGCGTAAAATTTTAACGAATTTCAGCGCGCATAAGCTCTTACGTCCCGTTTTCAAGGAGGGCAAATTCGTAGGCGTTCGCCGCACGGTAAGCGAGATCGCGCGTTTTAGCAAGGAGCAAAAGAGTAAATTTTGGCTCGAGCACCTTCGCAACGTCCATCCGCAAAGCTACAAAGTGGATCTCTCTCAAAAGCTTTGGGATATCCGAAAATCGCTCATCAACGAGTGTAACCTAAATTTAAAGGAGAAATATGTTTAAAGTTCTATCGTGCGCCGCTTTGGCGTTAGTTTTGCTAGGATGCGGCTCAAACCAGCTCCGCCAATCCCCGGATAGCGCTATGAATAAGCAAGCACAGAGCGAAAAAACCATAACTCAAGAGAACGCAAAGACCTTCTATTTCGTCGATGACAAGGGCAAAAAACTTTCGCTTAGCTCAAACGACGATTTCAATACCGCCGTGTTAAAGGACGATAGCGGCAAAAGCTACGATCTTAAGCGCGACCGCGCCGCCGACGGCATCTATATGGAGAACAAGGACGGAGTGAGCATCCACTTCAAAAAAGGTGAGGGCATAGTGGAGTTTAGCAAATACAAATCCATCCCGATCACCGAGGTCAAATAAATCCTGAAATTTTTTGGTTAAATTCAGATTTAGCGCCGGAATTTAACCTCTTTTCTGCGCTAAATTCGGAGAAAGTTATGTTATTAGGCAAAATCGATTATCTAAATTTGCTCCCATTTCACGTATTTTTAAAATCACTTCCGCTGCCGTCCTATGTTAAAAAATCGATAGAATTTAAAAAAGGGGTGCCGAGCAAACTCTGCGCCGATCTTTATTATAGGCGCATAGACGCTGCGGTAATCTCCAGCATCGAAAGTCGCCGCGCAAAATACCGCAAACTGCCTCTAGGAATCGTCGCAAAGCGGGAAGTGCTAAGCGTACTCGTGCGCAAAAACTCGGCGCCTAGGCTCGATCCCGCGTCGATGAGCTCAAATATGCTAGCTCGCGTGCTGGATCTTAGCGGCGAGGTGCTAATCGGCGATAATGCTCTAAAGGCTCTGCTTTTGCAGGGCAGAGATAAATTTTACGATCTTGGCAAAATTTGGCAGCAGCGTACGGGCTTACCCTTCGTTTTCGGGCGGCTATGCTGCGTGAAAAACGAAAAAGTCTACTCGCGCCTGGCGACGAAATTTTTGCGTTCGCGCATTAAAATTCCAAGATATATCCTGCAAAGCTACGCCTTTTCGCGCGGCATAAAAGAGCGTGAAATTTTAAATTATCTGAAATTTATAAGCTACAAAATCGGCGTCCGCGAGGAGCTGGCTCTGAAAAAATTTATCGCCAAAGCCAAAAAATTAAAATTTAATCCGGTTCAAAAGGAGGAACTATGAAATCTTACATCGACGGCTTGCTGCTAAATTTAAAGCGCGCCAATCCCGGTCAGGAGGTCTTTATCCAGGCATCGACCGAAATTTTATACTCGCTCATACCGCTTCTAAAGCGCGATGAGCGATACGTGAAAAATAAAATTTTAGAGCGCATTTTGGCGCCCGAGCGCACGATGATGTTTCGCGTCGTCTATATGAGCGACGGCGGCGAGCCCTGCGTGCATACGGGATATCGCATAGAGTTCAACTCCGCTCTGGGTCCTTACAAAGGCGGTCTGCGCTTTCATCCGAGCGTAAATTTGGGCATTTTAAAATTTTTAGGGTTTGAGCAAATTTTTAAAAATTCCCTCACGGGTCTTAATATCGGCGGCGCAAAGGGCGGCGCAAATTTCGATCCCAAGGGCAAGAGCGACGGCGAGATTATGAGATTTTGCCAAGCTTTTATGCTTGAACTTCACCACCTAATCAGCTCTAATACCGATGTGCCCGCGGGTGACATCGGCGTGGGCGGCCGCGAGATCGGTTATATGTACGGCGCGTATAAAAAGCTCACTCGCAGATTCGACGGCGCGCTTACGGGCAAGGGGCTAAGCTGGGGCGGCAGCCTCGCGCGCACCGAGGCTACGGGCTACGGATCGGTATATTTTGCAAACGAGATGCTCGCTACCAGGGGCGATTCGCTGCACGGCAAAATTTGCACGATCTCTGGCGCCGGCAATGTCGCGATCTACACAGCCGAAAAGCTCTATCAGATGCAGGCTAAGCCCGTTACAGTAAGCGATTCTACGGGCTTTATCTATGACGCCGAGGGAATCGACGTGACGCTTCTTAAAAAGCTAAAAGAGCAGCTGCGCGTAGGGCTTTGCGAATATATCAAGGAGCGTCCTAACGCAAAATTTATCCCAGTTAGCGCCTATCCCGCAGGCCGCAATGGCGTGTGGAGCGTGCCGTGCGACGCCGCGTTTCCGAGCGCTACGCAAAACGAGCTTAATCTGCAAGACGTAAAGACTCTCTATGTCAACGGATGTCGCATGGTTTGCGAGGGCGCGAATATGCCAAGCACGCTTGAGGCGATCGATTTTATGCTCGCGCAAAAGGACCTTCTTTTCGGCCCTGCGAAGGCGGCGAATGCGGGCGGTGTGGCTACGAGCGGGCTTGAGATGGCGCAAAACGCGCAGATGGCGTCGTGGAGCTTCGAGGAGGTCGATGGCAAGCTGCACGAGATCATGCGCCACATATTTCACACCAGCTACGAGACCTCGAAGGAATTCGGCGCGGAGGGCAATCTTGTGTTGGGCTCGAATATCGCGGGATTTCGCCGCGTAGCCGATGCGATGCTGGATCAAGGTCTAGTTTAAGCTCAACTCGCTTTATTTTGTCAAAAGTGGCAGCTCGCTTTTAAATTTAGCTCTTTAAATTTGCGGCGAGCTTTTTGGCTGCGGCGAGCTTGATAAAATTTCAATCTTTTGCCGAGGATAAGCCTCTCATCGCTATAATTCGCTCTGCGCGGCTTGCGTTGGTATCGTGCGCGCTGTGTAAATTTTAAATGGCACTCAGGCGCAATGCGGTTTTAAAATTTTAGCTCGTCATAGCGTCGCTTTTAAATTTAACCGCAAGCGTGCAAAGCTCCCGCTGCCAAATTTTATCTTTAAATTTGGCGGGTAAATTTTGCCAGTTAAATTTAGCTTTGAAATTTGACGTTTAAAATTTAACTCGAAGCCGCTTTAAATTTAGCCTAAATTTTATCTCAGCTCGCCCGCGCAGCGCGTAAATTTAAACCGAACACGGGCTGAGCGTTTACCGCATTTTGGCATAATGGCGCAAATTTTATCCAAAGGTTGCAATATGAAAAAATTTATGGTTTTACTAGCCGCTGCGGCGCTGTCGCTTGCGCATGCGGATGTGACGGATATTCTAAAGCAGGGCGCGGACGCGCTCGGTGCGACTAGGAGCGGAAACTACAAGGATCTGCTCGCTTCCGCTGCGAACCGCGCCGCAAGCGAGCTCGCCAAGGGCTATATCCACAGCAAGACCGCTAAAATCGAACTTCCTCTTTCGCTGAAGGCGGCTGCGAAGCTTGCGAGAAAGGTGGGCGGCGATAAATGGGAGCAGCAGCTCGTCGTGAGTATGAACGATGCCGCTACCAAGGCGGTAAGCGGCGCGAGCAAGATATTTTTGCAAGATCTGAAATCGATGAGCGATGCCGACGTTAAAAAGCTCATCAGCGGCGGCGACACGGCGCTTAGCGAGTATTTGCAGAGCAAATCGGGTGCGAAGCTGCGGGCGGTTTTTAGACCGATCGTAAGCGACATGATGAGCAAAAACAGCTTTGCGACGGCGTATAACGGGCTAAATTCCTTCGCGCAAAACAAGATCGCAGGCAATGAAGCGGTGCAAAATATCACGCGCGGGCTGGGCGCGAGCGAGTATCTGCCTAAGCAGGGCGAGGATTTGAACGATTACATCACGCAAAAAACGCTGGACGGGCTATTTGCGGTGATGAGAGAAAAAGAAAGCGCGCTTCGCGGCAGCGCCGTCGGCAAAGGTGCAGGGATTTTGGGTAAGGTGCTTCAATAAAGCTCGCGGCGAAGGCTGCGTAAATTTCGCCGTATAGCTGCTCATAATTGCTTTGCTCCGTAAGCTTGGGTAGCCTAAAGCTGTGCGTAAAAGTGCCCACTCTAAGCGATTGTTTGCGCCAAAGCTGGCGCGCGACGGAATTTAGAGGTTCGTTTGTGGCGCGCTCGGGGCATGTTGGCTTTATATGATAACCTTGCTGCGAAGTTAGTCTGCGAAATTTAAAATTTCGCAGAGCTTCAGGGATTTGAAATTTTAGAATTTCATGCGGTGTTTAGATGCGCGCATAAATTAGCGCCTATATCTGAAATTTTACAAAGCGGCGGAGTATCGAGAAATAGAGCGATATTAGATAAGAGCGTAAGGATAAAGCAAGAAAGGTATCTTGTAAATTTCGCTTCTTTCATATCTCTCTTTATGTTCCGCAAAAATCGGTTTACTCATTAGTTCTATTATTTTCCGATTCCATTTTTCTTAATTCTTTAAGCGCTCTATTATGGACATTGGCTTGCTTGCAAACTCTACCTTCAGCAGCAATATATCTTACTAAATTTATATCATTTGTATCGATTGCTATCAATAATCTACCCATAAGCCTTTCCTCTACAAAAAACGTATAATCGCACTTTGCACACAAAGTACTTTCATAAATTATAAATAATAATAAAATCACTACGGCGCAAATTATAAATTTTAATACTTTAACCATATTTTCTCCTTGTGTGTATTCTTACCCGTATATATTGATAATGTCGATTGGCGAGGCATTATATCACTTCTTATTTTTAAATTTAAATCTCTTTCGCTTTATTTTTATGAAATTTTCCAGCTGTTTATCGGTAAAATTTAAAACCTCTTTTCGGTTTTGTAAATTTACATAAGTGTGCCTTATATCGCAGCATCTATAAAAAATATATTTCCAATTTTTAATTAGCCAGTCTGCCTCTATCATATTTTTATCTGTTTTAAACAAAGACGGCAGAACCCATAAGCCTGCCTTGTAGCCGCTAATTACGATCAATTTTATAAAATTTGCTCCATCATCGTCTTTTGCTTTTATCACGATAAAATTTACATTTTTCTCGTATGGATAGCAGGATTTTCTACATTCGATAATATCTCCAACCTCGATCTTTCCGCGAAATTTCAAGAGAGGAATACTAAATTTTTTCATTAGGTCCCTCTTTATGCGTCTATTGCGTCCGAATTTATCCCTAGGTTTTATCAGTCTGAAACCAGGGATTGTTTCGTCGCAATCTTCTTTGTAATCTTTCAGTTCATCGCTACTAAGGTAATTATCGGAGCATATAAATACCTCCTGGGGGCTCGCATTGATACCGAAATTTGCTAAATTACGAATCAATTGCTCCTTGTCCGCGACAAACCCCGCTTTACTTGATAGCATCTCATCCGAAAGCTCAAAATATCTGGTATCTTTTAAATTTAAAAGGCAAGGATTTTCTGTCCAGAAACATCGCTCGTCGCAGACCATAAGCTCATCGTCGTTAAATTTTATAATATCGCCTCTTTGTAAATCATTGTCGAAGGTTGATATTGGTAAGATAGTCATTCAAAGTCCTCTTTTTGCTTGCTAGATTAAACATATTTATAATAAATTTTCGTTATTTGTAATCGCTAAATTACACCTCTATAACCACATCTTTATACTTTTCATAAAGCTTCGGCTTTAAAATTTTATCACAATACTCTTTGCCGGCCTTGGTCATACATATCCAATGGCTAAATCTGCTCCAGGTATCGGGATTCTTCCAAGTTATCTCTGCTTGGGGGGTTATGTTATCCTCCTCTAAAAATTTATATCCAAAAAAGAAATTATCTCTAAAATAGATCCACTTCTCATAAAGCGACATACCTAGATCGATCTTGGATAAATTCGTATCGAAGTCAGCCCATTTCTTTCTTAAATTTTCGCCCTCTATGCCGAAATCTATCATACCCCCTAAAAATAGCTGCCCCATTACTCCGAAATATTCTCCCGCATATGTAGGATAGGCTGAAATTTCTGGCTTATCTTCATATGGTGGTAGCATATAGTCGTAATCATCCGCAATCATTGAATCTAATTCAAACCATTCGCATAGACAAAAAATCCTATACGCAAAGTAATCTAAAATATCTTTTTTCTCGACATTTGGGGTTTTGGGCAATATCTTAAGAAATGGCCCATTTTCGTTAAATCCGAAAGCTTTGAAAAGTCCTTCATCTTGGCTAAAAACCCAGCCGTATCGTTCGCTTGGTTCTAAAATTTTAAATTTCATAGTATCTCCTTTCTAAATTTAATCGGTTGGCGATATTTTATTTGCATAATCTAAAGCTTTATCCAATACTCTTTCTTTACGCCGAATTCAAATTCAGCTTGTTTAAACGCACCCTCTATGCTTTCATGATATGTATCGGTTTGCTCTTTCCCCGATTTGTCGAGATAGAACAGATAAAATCCGCTGTCGCCGTCGTATTGAACGATGCTTAAAGCAAACGGCTGCGGCAAAATTTTATTGCCGTCGTAATGAGTAGTATTTCCGGTAGCTACGAAGCTCTTTTTACTATCTTTCAGATAAATTTTATATAGCTCTTTCATAATGCTTTCGCTAAATTTTAATCCGTTAGCCATTTTACCACGTATTCCAATAATTCCTCTAAATTTTCGGCTCCGCAACTTCCTTTGAGTTCGTTTTCCGTGGCATTGATGAAAAACCAATCCTCGTCATCTCTATCGATATTTATTTTGATCGGCTTTTTCCCGCTTTCGCCATCGATTTTAATCAACCAACCGGGATTATCGACCGTTTCTAGCGTAAGGCCATATTCATGCTCCCATTCTCCGTCGCATTTGGAAGCGTACCAGTTTTGTATGAGTTTTAGATTATTCATTGCTACTCCTTTAATTTTATAAATTTTAAAATTCTCGATTTGTTAGGCTTTGATATTGCAATTGAAGCAGGACTTCTTTGCTATTTAAATTTAATCGCTTATTAAAAATTTCTTTTCCACGCCGTCTTTATTTACGGTGACTATCTTCGAGTTCGGAATATTTAAAAATTTTATAGCTTTTTCGTCCAGCTCTGACAATGGCTCCTTGTGATTAAATTTAGTTTTATAGTAATATAGCGAAAGATCTCTTTTATTGCCCTGCTCCATAAGTTGCATTATGCACCTATCGTTTGAATCACCGGTTATATGGCGGTTTATCATCATAAACGCCTCGCAGCTTTTATGAAACGGGAAGCGGTCGAAGTTAAAAAGATTGCCGACGAGCTCAAATACAAGGACAAAAAATAGAAATAAAATGAATAGTTTAATTCCTCTACGTTTCATTGCGGCGTTTCCTAAATTTTGAAATCAAAAATTCGTTTGTGTTTTAAATGCCAGACGGTATTCGCGCTTAAGTCGCGGGTGCGTCCAAGCGCTAGTAGTGGTGGCCGGGCGCAAAATTTACGACGCTATCTCGCTTTTTGCCGCGCCAGCTGCGGCAGACTCGCTTTCGTCCATGATGATGAGCTGTTTTGCGCGCTTGATCTTGGCATCGTCGCGAAACGCCGCGCGCACCTTGTCCATGCCGGTGTAAAATTCCTTCATCAAAACAAGGCACAAATACGCGCCGAATTCCGTCGTGCGGATGATCTCGCCCTCGATCCGCACGACGCCTGCAAGCCTTAGCAGGCTAAGCTCTCTGCCCAGTTCGCGGCGCAAATTTAGATCGTTTGCGGAGTTAAATTTAGCGATATCGATCTCGCCGTTGAAAAGCTCGGTCAAAAAGAGGTATTTCGCGCGCTCGGATCTGCTAAAATCGCAGGTGGCGATGACGGTGCTTTCGTTTTTGCGCACCCTGCTTGCGTACTCTTCGAGGTTGAACGCATTTACGAGCAGCCTGCCGCCTAGGAAACTAAACGCGCCGCTTCCGATGCCTACGTATTCGTGATTCGTGCCTACATACTCGTCGCTCATATTTGATTTTTCGCGAGCGAAGGCCCATGCGTTGCTGCGGTGCCAGCTTGCAAATTCCTTGCAGATGATGGAGTAAAACTCCTCCTCGTGATCTACATTGCTAACGCCGAGGCTTCGCGCTATTTGATCGCGCATCAAAGGCGATTTCATCAGCGGATACAGCGTAATCTGCTCCGGTTTTACCGCTTTTGCCGCTTCGATGTCGCGAAGTAAAATTTCGCGAGTTTGAAACGGAAAATTAAAAATCAAATCCAGGCTTAAAATCGGCAAAATTCCGACCGCTCGAGATAGCTTTTCTTGCAAAATTTCGCCCGAGCCGAATTTGTCATAGCGCGAAGCTTTACGTAAAATATCATCATCAAAGCTCTGCACCCCCACGCTTAGGCGGTCTATGAGCCCGCGAAATCGCAGCAAGCTCTCAGGCTCGATGTGGTTGGGATCGCTCTCGCACGAAACCTCTTTGATGCTAAAAAGCGACTTGGCAAGCTCCAGCGTGCGCGCTAGCTCATCCTCGTCGATTAGCGTCGTGCCGCCGCCTACATAAAGCGTCTCAAAGTCGTAGCCTGCGTCCTTCGTGCGCTGCATCTCGGTGCGTAGCGCGCCGAAATACGCCTTGCACGCGCCGCGCTCGTAGGCGTATTTGTGAAAGGAGCAGTACGGGCAAAACGTGTGGCAAAAGGGCACGTGCATGTAGAGCATATATTTTTTATCGGGGTTTGGAATTTTAGCGATATTTTCCTGCGTGATGTCGATTCTAAGGGAGTTATAGAGGGATTTTTGCATAGTTTCGGCGGCGTATTTTTTAGCGAAGCTATGCACCATTTGACTGATAAAATTCATAAAACTTTAACCTTTTTTAAACTTAAAAATTAATTTTTGAAGTTTATCGAAAACTAACTTATAAATTTATCAATAATTCAATAAAAAGCGTAGCGCCGCCATATATATTAGCGTAGGAAGCGCTATGGTAACGAGCGAATTTCGAAATTTAGCGTGCACGGCAAACGCCATAATCAGGCAAAATAGCAGCATCGCCGTTTGCAGCACATCCGCGCTAAAAGCCCGCTCGCCAGAAAAGCTAGGCAGCATCGTCTTAAGCGCATAGATCGTCAAAACGACCATTATCAAAAGGCCCGAGTTTTTCTGCAGATACGATAAGCTTGGACTCGCGGTCTTTTTCTTAAAAAGCAGCAGCGGCAAAAATCGCGTCAAAATCGTAGCGAGCGAGGCCAGAAAGATATAGGGCAAAATTTCCACTACCTGCTCCTTTTTAGAAATTTTCGCAGCCTGCGTCCCATGCGCGAAGGTCGCTCGAAGTATTTACGAAAGAGCAGTAAAACCGCAGTGCCAAAAATCAGAGTGCCGAATAAAAAGTATTTTGTAGGAAAGATAAAAAGCCCCGCAAATGCGCAGGCAAAGCCCAGCAATAGCACTTTGTATTGCGGATTTGCTTTAAAAACCTCATAGGTTAGCATTGCAAAAAGCGCCGTCAGGCTAAACTCGACTCCGCTAAAATCAAGCTTCAAGCTTGCTCCCAAAACAGCCCCTACGACGACGCCCGCGACCCAGTAGGAATGATTTAAAACCGCGGTTAGATTATAGAGCAGATCAAGTTCTTTTAATCTTTGCTGCGTTACGGGCTGTTCGCCACTAAGCTCCTCGGGGCGCAAAAACGCGCGCGCTTTTAGCAGCGCAAAGGTTTCGTCGGTAAGAGCATATACGGCGTAAATTTTATGACGCACGAAGCGCAGCTCGTCCAGCAGCGACATCGTGTAGAAAAAATGGCGAAAATTTAGCAAAAATGCCACGACGAAGGTATCTACGAGCGAGGCGTGGGTTACGATGAAGGCGATCAGCACAAACTCCACGCTGCCTGCGTAGATTAGCAGTGAGGTTAGCGCCAGCGCCCATACGGGCAGGCCCTGGCTGATGCCGTAGATGCCAAACGCCAGCCCCAGCGGCACGTAGCCCATCATCACGGCGAGGGTGGATCTGAAAATTTCTGCTTTACTCATAGCTTTCCTAAATTTAAAAGCGCGATTGTAGCTAAAATTTTATTAAATTTTACAGGGCATGTGGGCGAAATCTGTGCCGCCACTAGCGAGTTTTATGCGGTGTGCGGTCGCAATAGGAGCTGTAAAATTTACTCGCTTCGGCGCCGTAAAATTTTAAAATTTAGCCTGCGTAGAATTTTGCGAAATTTTAAAATTTAAGGGAGCGGATCTTTAAATTTAGCCTAAAATACGTGGCGCAAAAGCACGAATGCAAACGCCGAAAGCAGCGCCGAGACGGGCAGGGTGATGATCCACGCTAGCCCGATCGGCTTCATCAGGGACCAGTTCGTGCTGTGATTTACCAAGCCGATGCCTAAAATCGCGCCGATTAGCACGTGGGTCGAGGAGATCGGAAGCCCCAGTACCGATGCCGCCATGACGACGACGGCGCTTGCGAGCTCGGCGCTAAAGCCCGAGGCTGGGTGGATTTTCGTAAGATTGGTGCCTACGGTGGCGATCACCTCTTTGCCGATGAACCAAAGCCCCGCTATGAGGGCTACTGCGAACATTATCATAATCTGCTGCGGCACGGGAGTGGAGGGATTGATACTATTCGTAGCCATCGTATCGATGATGGCGGCAAACGGGCCCACGGCGTTTGCGATGTCGTTGCTGCCGTGCGAAAACGCAAAGCCGCTAGCGGTGAGCACCTGCAGCCAGCTAAACATCAAAAACGCGGATTTGTTTAAATTTGAGCGGCGCAGGGTTTTAGCGAAAATAAACATCAAAAGCCAGGTAATCAGCGTCGACATACCGATGATGAGGTAGTTGTAAAAATTCGTAAGCCCGAAATTTAGATTATGCAGCCCCTTAAATATCAGCATCGCCGAGATCACGAAAGCTCCGATACCGGCTACGGCGGGGATCCCGTACTCTAGGGCCTTGTGGGATTTGAGCTTCTCTTTTTTCGCGTCAAGCTCGATCACCTTTTTATAATACTCGCTATCCAGCTCGCTTGGGTCGAAATCGGGATCGCGCATCGCGTAAATATCGTGATTTAGCGCCTCTGCATAGGCGATCTTTTGAATGTCGTCCAGGGTCTCGAAGGTCTTTTTATGCAATTTGCGGAGGGATTTTTTTTCGCGCTTTATGCGGTCGATCTTTATTTGAGCGTAGCGGTTGTAATCCAAAATATAATGTTTGATAAGCCAGAAAATTCCAAAAGAGATCACTCCGCCCAAAATTGGCGAGAGCACCCAAGAGATCGCTATTTTGCCGATCTTATCCCACTGCACTAGCCACAATGCGGAAGTCTCTGCGGTATTAAGCAGGGCGCCTAGCGTAAGCCCCGAGCCCACGATACCGCCGATGATCGCATGAGTAGTAGATACTGGCAAGCCCTTTCTGCTAGCAAAAAGCAGCCATGCCCCCGCCGCAAAAAGCGCGCTCATCATTACGTAGATAAAGTCTCTCGGATGCACGTCCATTTTGCTAAGATCGATTATGCCGCTGCGGATCGTCGAGGTTACTTCGCCGCCTGCGATTACTGCGCCGCTTGCTTCAAATACCGCCGCGATGCAAAGGGCTTGCGCTATGCTAAGAGTGCCGCTTCCGACGCTGGTGCCGAAGGAATTTGCCACGTCATTTCCGCCGATATTAAAGGCCATAAAAATGCCTAAAAATACCGAAACCAAAAATAGCGTTTTATCGCCGCTTCCTATAAAACCGAATCCCCAGATAAGAAAATAGATTGTTACGCCGCAGAATATGCCGTAGAAAATGAGACTTATCTTGCTAGATTTCATAGCTCTCCCTTAAAATCCGCGAAATTTTACCACACGCGCCTTAATCCCCACTAAATCGCATGGGCGAGGTATATAAATTTTAATTTT
The DNA here is from genome assembly GCA_963528355.1 of uncultured Campylobacter sp. Lineage (GTDB taxonomy): Bacteria > Campylobacterota > Campylobacteria > Campylobacterales > Campylobacteraceae > Campylobacter_B. The sequence goes on along the minus strand of CAURUZ010000001.1, from coordinate 178,368 downwards.
AAAAGCGAATTTAGTGGCGCGCGCTAAGCTTTATTAAATCAATACTTCGTTACAATCCGCATTAAATTTTAAAACCGAGGCGAAAAATGTCTAGAATTCCGCTGCAAAGCCCGTATTTCGGAATATTCGTAATGCTAATCCTGGCTTTTTGCGTCTTTTCGCTCATCGTTAAACTATCCTCTTTGGTGGGCTCGCGTTTAGCAGATAGGCGTGACGAGCGACTAAAGGGCGAAATTTACGAAAGCGGCCCCGAGGCCGTCAAACAGCCCAATCGAATGAACTCCCACTTTTTTTTGATAGCCGTGCTTTTCATACTTTTTGACGTCGAGATTATCTTTATGTTTCCGTGGGCGGTAAATTTTAAAATTTTAGGCGTGTTCGGGCTTATAGAGATGGCGTTTTTCATCGTATTATTAGGTATCGGTTTCATCTACGCCTGGAAAAAAGGAGCGCTAAATTGGCAGAGCATAAGATAAACTACGCGCGCGAAAACGGGCTTCCCGTAGTTCTTACCACCGTCGATAAACTGATCGCGTGGGGCAGGAGCAACTCTTTGTGGGCGATGACGTACGGGCTTGCGTGCTGCGCGATCGAGATGATGGCGGCGGGCGCGGGCAGATTTGACTTTGACCGCTTCGGCACGATATTTCGCGCAAGCGCCAAGCAATCGGATGTGATGATAATCGCAGGCACGCTTAGCAAAAAGCACGCCGAGTTTACGCGCCGCCTATACGACGCGATGCCAGAGCCTAAATGGGTTATCAGTATGGGTAGCTGCGCCAATACCGGAGGGATGTTTAATACCTACGCTACGGTGCAGGGCTGCGACCGCATAGTGCCCGTAGATATCTATCTGCCCGGATGCGCGCCGCGCCCCGAGACGCTGCAGTTTGCGATGATGGTGCTGCAAAAAAAGATCCGCACCCAAACTCCGCGCCGCGCGCAGAAAGCAAAAAGGCTGATCTGATGAGAAAATTTAATCCCAAAGGCGATCAGAGTAAAAAAAATTACTACAAAGACAGATTTTTCATCCCGGAGGAAACGCCGAAATCCAGCGCAAACGAGAGCGATTTCAAAGACGATCTGGACGCGCTTGAAGGCGTCCAAATTTTAAACTCATACGTGGAATTTAACACTCTCGTGCTCTACGTGGAGCCTGCGCAAAATTTAGCGGCGCTGCGTGCGCTTAAGGGCGCGGGATATGAAATTTTATGCGAGCTAAGCGGCGTGGATTTTACCGAGGCTCGCGGCGGCATCGAGGTTTTCTATCAGCTTTTGGATATCAAAAGAGCGCGCCGCGCGCGGCTAAAGTGCTTCGTGCCGAATGAGAGCTTTTTGCAAAGCGCTGCGGGCATCTATAAAAGCGCGAACTGGGCGGAGCGCGAGCTATACGATATGATGGGTGTTTGGATTGAAAATCATCCGAACTTAGCGCGCCTAATAATGCCCGATGATTGGTTCGGACACCCGCTTTTAAAGTCCTATCCGCTGCAAGGAGATGAGTTTGCGAAGTGGTACGAGGTGGATAAAATTTTTGGGGTCGGCGCGCGCGAGCGGATCGGCGAAGAAAACCGAAATTCCGCATTCGTGGATGAAAAAGATACCTTTAACTTCGCGCGGCTCTATCACGAGGGCGGTTACGGAGAGCCGCGGCCGCAAGAGAAAATTTTACAAGAATATCAGGAAGAGGGCGGCGTGCGTTTCGTAAAACGCGTTAAACGCGGAATTTACAAGATCATCACAAAGAGAAAATAATGCAAAATCCAAGCAAGCTAAGACCGTTTTTCGAAAACATCGAGTACGAGCGCGAGGGCGCGAATATGATCTTAAATTTCGGTCCGCAGCATCCAAGCGCGCACGGCCAACTAAAGCTCGTGCTGGAGCTTGACGGCGAGCGCATCGTGCGCGCCCGCCCCGGCGTGGGCTATATGCACCGAGGCATCGAAAAGATGGCAGAAAATATGATCTACGCGGAATTCGTTCCCGTAACAGACCGCGTCGATTATGTCGCATCGGGCTCGAACAACTACGGCTTTTGCGCCGCGGTCGAGAAGCTCTGCGGTATCGAAGTACCGCGCCGCGCGCAGATCATCCGCACGATCTTGCTGGAGCTTAATCGCATCAGCTCGCACCTTCTGTTTTTGGGTACTCACGCGCTTGACATCGGCGCGATGACGGTATTTCTCTACTGCTTTCGCTCGCGCGAATACATACTTGATCTGATAGAAAAATACTGCGGCGCGCGCCTTACGCACAATAATATCAAAATCGGCGGCGTGTTTTTGGATCTGCCTAACGGCTGGATAGAAGAGATGTTGAAATTTTGCGACGAATTCCCGAGCGACATTAAAGAGCTTGAAGATATGCTCGATACCAATAGAATTTGGCTGATGCGAACCGAAGGTGTGGGCGTGATCTCGCACGAAGATGCCCTTAGCTGCGGCTGTAGCGGCGTGAGCTTGCGTGCTAGCGGGCATGCTTGGGATATCCGCAAAGAGGAGCCCTATCTCATCTACGACGAGCTTGATTTTGACGTGCCGTATGCGAGCGAGGGCGACTGCTACGCGCGCTATAAGTGCTATATGGCGGAGATGCGCGAGAGCCTTAAAATTTTGCGCCAGTGCGCGAAACACTATCCGCTAAGCGATCCGCAAATTTTAGCGATCGATCCCGCTTACGTAAATCCGAGCAAAGAGCAGATCATGACGCAGAACTACTCGCTGATGCAGCATTTCGTGCTGGTTACGCAGGGTTTGCGCCCGCCCGTGGGCGAAATTTACGCCGCGAGCGAGAGTCCTAAAGGCGAGCTTGGATTTTATATCCGCTCGATGGGCGAAAGCCGCCCGTACCGCCTTAAGATTCGCACGCCGAGCTTTTGGCACTGCGCGGTCTATGAAGAAATTTTGCCCGGGCAGTATCTTGCCGATGCAGCGGCGATCATCGGCAGCACGAATATCATTTTAGGCGAGGTGGATCGATGAAGCGCTACGATTTGAGGCATCTGGGCGATAAATTTTTAAACCGCATGGGCGAAATTTTGAAAAATTCCGCTCGCGGCGAGACGATGATCTTTATGTTTGAGATGGGCGATTTCAGCGCGGTTCAAAAAAGCGCCGATCTGGTAGAGGGGCTAAATTCCACGCTTTTAAGCTCGATTCGTTATAACCAAGTCGATTGGATGGTCGTCGCCAAAAAGGGGAGAGGATGAAAATTTTAAATTTCGCGTCGCTGCTTAGCTTGCAAAATCCCGCGCTTGCAGAAGGTTTTAAGAGCGCTGAAATTTTAAGCGTATCGCCGCTGCAAGATCCGCATCTACCCGGCGAGCTGATAAAATGCGAGATCGGCGCGCAAAGCTTCGTGCTGGCGCTAATCTGCGCGAGCTTTTGCGACGAGCAATATTTTGCGGAGCTGGATCTGGAGTATCTAAGCGGCGAAAGTAGCGTGGGCGAGGAGGAGATCGAGCAGATCGCGGAGTTTTTACAGGGAGGCTGCGACGCGCTATTGATCGACGATGCGCTCATTAAAACTCATCCCGACGCTGAAAATATCAAAGCCTTTCTATCTCTCATAGCGGCGAAGTTCGGGGTTAAAATTTTAAGCTTACGCGGCGAGCGAGCGGATTTGGGCGCACAAGAGCGGGTAAATTTAAGTCCCCTTAAAGAGCCTGAGAATTTCGACGGCGCCGTGGTTTTCAAACACGATACGGACGAGCGGCTCATCGGCGGAAGGTATTTTAGCATGGTCGCAAAGATCAAGGACGGCGATCGCGTCCGCATCAAAACACCGCACCTAAATTTAGAAAAAGAATTTATTTTGGATGAGGAGCTAAAGGGCACGATTGCGCTTTTAGGCTCGGGTGGGCAGGGCTTTGGCGGTTATAATTTCGAACTCGCAGAAATTTCTAAGGTTTAAAATGGCAAAGATCACGATCGACGGTAAAGCTTGCGAGTGCGATGAGGGCGAGTACATCTTGCAGGTCGCGCGTCGCTGCGGCGTTTTTATCCCTGCGCTTTGTTATCTAAGCGGCGGTACGCCGACGCTCGCATGCAGGCTTTGTATGGTCGAAGCGGACGGCAAGCGCGTCTATAGCTGCAACGCCAAGGCCAAGGACGGCATGGTCGTTTACAGCCGCAGTCCCGAGATCGACGCCGAGCGCGAGGCGATCACGCAGGTTTATTGTATCAACCATCCGATGGCGTGCGGGGTTTGCGATCAAAGCGGTGAGTGCGAACTTCAAAATTTAGCCCATCTGATGCGCACAAATGCCCAAAGCTACGCTATCCGCGATACGGCGCGCGAGGTGCAGGATTGGGGATATTTAAGCTACGATCCTAGCCTTTGCATCGTTTGCGAGCGCTGTATCACCGCCGCGAAAGACCGCCTGGGCGTAGATGCGTTTAAGCTCGTTCCGCGCGGCGGAGACGCGCCGAGTAAGGAGCAAAAGGACGCGATGCCAAAAGACGCCTACGCCGTGTGGAACAAGCTGCAAAAAAGCCTAATCGCGCGGGTTAACGATGAGGATGATTGCGCAAACTACGGCGAGAGCGCAGCGGTCTGCCCGACGGGGGCTCTGGTAGAGAGCGCGTTTAAATACGTTTCAAACGCCTGGGAGCTGCGTCAAATCCCCGCTTCCAACCCGCACAGCAGCGATTGCGAGCTACTTTATTACGAGATCAAGCGCCGCGGCATAGGCGAGCCGCGTGAAAAAATTTATCGCGTTAGCAGCGACATAAATTTTAGCGTCCTGCATGCAGGAGCGCGCTTCGGCTGGGATTTTTCAAACGAGCGGGCGAGCAAAAACGAAGCGGTTTTTGACCGCATCGTGCTCGGCATCGAGGACGGCGAGATCAAAAATATTAAATTTAATAGCTTCATCACCAATGAAGAAGCTCGGATTTTAGAGCTTTTGCGGCAAAAATTTAAACTCGCTCTGATCAACGACGAAGCGCTTGCCTATCAAAAATTCCTGCACGAATTTTCAAAGCTTAGCGGCACGAAATTTTATAATGCGGATTCGCATGCGATTAAAAATAGCGATTTCATCGTCGTTTGCGGCACGTTTTTGCGCAGCGACGCTCCAAATCTAGGCTATGCGGTAAACAGCGCCTGCAAGCTAAATAAGGCAAGCGGGATCTATTTTCATCCTTTTTGCGACGAGGGCATTAAGGGCTTTAGTAAAAATTTCATCCATCAGCCGCACGCCGCGGGCTTGGAGGCGCAGATACTGCTTTGGATCTTGCAAAAGTTCGGGCGCGATCTGCCTGGGTGGCTGGATGCGAAACTCGCGGCGGAATTTAAAATTTCGCGCGCCGCGGCGAAGCAAAATTTAGACGAGAAATCCGCGGGTTCGCAAAATCCTGAGGATTCTACGGAGGCAAATGGCGCTGGGAACGTCGCGAGTGAGAGCGGTGCTGAAAATTCCGCAAGCGCGGACGGCGCTGAAAATCCCGCAAAAAATTCCGCGCAGAATTCCGAGAATCCCGCGGAAAGTAAAATTTCAAATTTTGCCCGCACGCTCGGGCTGGACGAGCAGAAAGTGGATGAGCTTTTGGCTAAAAAGGAGAGTTTTTCGCTCATCATCGGCGAGGATTTTATTCGCACGCCAAATAGCGCTATGCTCGCGCACCTGGCGGGTTTAGTGCAGCGCTACACGCCATTTAAGGTGCTATTGGTACCGCCGCGCACGAACAGCCTGGGCGTCGCGCTCATCTGTGAGCTTGGCGCGCAAATGAGCGCGGGCGAGACGCTAGGCTACAATGAAGCGGGCGATATTAGCTTCGGCGTATTGGAAGCGGATCTGGATGCGCCTAGCTTGGTGCAGCAGGAGGGCACGTTTACGAACTACGACAAGCGCGTAGTGCCTACCAATGCGGCGCTTGATTACGGCGGATACGAGTTAAACGACATCGCCTGTGCGCTGGGAGTTTGTGCGGAACACGCGATTGGCTATACGTCAAGCTTGGGCGCGGATTTTGAGCCGATTAAATTTGACGATTTAGAAAATTTTTACGACAACGGCGGCGCAAACCACCGCGGATATGAGCTGCGAAACGAGGAGCTCGCCGCTAGCGAGGAGGAGTTTGAAATTTCGCCTTCCGCGCCGCTTAAAGCAGGCGAGGGCGAAATTTTAATCTATGAGGCAAATCCGCTGCATCAATTCAATAAATTTAGCGGCGCAAGCAGCGCTCTGGGCGAAGCGGGCGCTCTGTATCTAAGTCCCGGCATCGCCGAAGCTCTGGGCTTAAGCGCAGGTGACGTCGTTAAAATTTACAAAGCAGACGGCGCGAGCAATGATGAAAAAACTAGCGGCGCTAATGATAAAAGCGGCGCCGGTCGTGCGAAAAAAACGGATCGTGCAAGCGACGCACATAAAGCCGGTGGCGCCGGTGATGAAAATAGCGAAAACGGCGCGACTGAGCTCATAAATTTAAAATGCGAAATCGTCGCTAGCGTAAAGATCGATTCAGGCTTTAGCGGGGCGTATCTGCCGTATTTTGACGAGAAGCTGCGCGGCGAGATATTTTTCAAAACCTCACGCTATGCAAGCGTAAAAATAGAGAAAATTTCAAAGGAGAGGGCAGATGAGCGATAGTGCATTTTATTTCGTAGCCACTGTCTTAAAGGCGCTCGTGATTTTAGCCGTCATCGCGCTGCTCTCGGGGCTTGCAACCTATGCCGAGCGCAAGGTGCTTGCCTTTATGCAGCGCAGGATCGGGCCCTCTATGGTCGGGCCTGCGGGGCTTTTGCAGGTTGGCGCGGACATGATAAAGCTTTTTACTAAAGAGGACGCGATCCCTGCGCGGGCGAATAAGCTTCTTTTTAAAATCGCGCCGATAATCTCGGCTACGGGAGCTTTCGTCGCGCTTTCGGTAGTGCCGCTGCTACCGGAGTTTACGATCGGCGGGCGAACCATCCAGCCGATTTTAAGCGATATAAATGTGGGAATTTTATTCCTGCTCGGAGCTAGCGGCACCTGCGTTTACGGACTGCTAATCGGAGGGCTTGCGAGCTACAATAAATGGGGCACTATAGGCGCGTTTCGCGCGTTTTTGCAGATCACCTGCTTTGAGGTGATAAATGGGCTTAGCCTAATCCCTATCGTGATGATCACGGGCTCGCTCTCGCTTATCGACATCGTAAGCGCGCAAAGCGGCGGCATAGATAAGTGGTTTATCTGGAAAGAGCCCGTTTGCTTCGCGCTCTTTCTCATCGCAGCCTTTGTAGAGTGCAACCGCACGCCGCTGTGTCTTACCGAAAACGAAACCGAGATCGTAGCGGGTGCGGGTACGGCGTATTCTGGTATGCGCTGGGGTATGTTTTTTATCGGCGAATACGCCAATATCATAACTTACTCAGTCGCTACGACGCTGCTGTTTTTGGGCGGATTTAACGCGTTTTGGTTTATCCCTGGCGGCATTATGATGGTGTTAAAATCAAGCCTCGTGTTTTTCTGCTTCCTATGGGCGCGCGCGGCGTGGCCGCATCTGCGCCCCGATCAGCTGATGGGGCTTTGCTGGAAAGTCTGCATGCCGTTAGCTCTTGCTTGCGTGCTAATTACCGCGCTAGCGATCGTTTAAGGAGGGCACGATGGCAAGATACGTCCAGATCGATAAACGAGCCCCTATTAAATCCGGCGGCGATAAGCTTCGCAGATTCCTAGCCCGCACCTTTAACGGCGAGCTTTTCGTGGGGCTGTGGGTGGTACTAAAAAATATGTTTAAGCGCGGCGGCTCGCATACGCTTCGGTATCCTATGGAAAAATTTGTCATGCCGCCTAGATATCGCGGCGTGCACAAGCTTATGCGCCTGCTTGAAAGCGGCAGCGAGCGCTGCATCGGATGCGGCTTGTGCGAGAAGATCTGCGTGGCAAACTGTATCGCGATGGAGACCAGCCTCGGCAGCGACGGTCGCAAAAAAGTAGATAACTACTCGATAAATTTAGGGCGCTGCGTCTATTGCGGGCTTTGCGCGGACGTCTGCCCCGAGATCGCTATCGTGCACGGCTGCGAATATGAGCTTGCGAGCGAGCAGCGCGCGTATTACGGCTTTAAAGAGGATCTTTTGATTCGCGGCGAAAATTTATGTTTAAACGGCGCGGCGCAGGAGTTTGCAGGCTATGGCAGCCTGGATGAAAACGCAGGCGCGCGGATCAAGGTGACGCCGAATGCCTATATAAAAAGCGACGCGGCAAGCGACGAGCCAAGCTTAAAGAGCGCGGATTCAAATTTAAAAAGCGCCGCGGAAAGCTCTAAAAAAGAGGGTGTCGCTAGCGATAAAATTCTATTTTCAGGCGGCGCGGGCTTAAGCGGCGAAATTTCAGCCGAGCGGCAAGACGTGGGGCGGGCAAGCTTAAAGGAAAGATCCGCCACGGACGCCGAAAATTCTAAAGAAAATTCCGCTACGGACGCTCGAAATTCCACGCTTGATTCGGCGCGGAATTCCAAAGGAAATTCCGCCTCGCAATGCGCCGAAGATTCCGCCGTACAAGGGGAGGAGCAATGATACAAACGCTTGCATTTTATTTTTTCAGCGCGGTTTGCCTGGCGCTTTTCGGTATCAGCGTTTTTAGTAAAAACGTTCTTTACGCCCTTAGCACGCTGGCCGGCGGCATGGTTTTTATGAGCGGATTTTTCTTCTTGCTGGATGCGGAGTTTTTAGGCGTAGTGCAGATCATAGTTTACACGGGCGCCGTGATCGTGCTTTACGGCTTCGCACTGATGTTTTTGGGCGCAGATAAAAACGTAAGCGAGCCGAAAAAGGGCGCAAGGCTATTTTTCGCACTTAGCGGCGTGATCGCATTTTTGCTCGTGATTATCGTGCTTGGCGCGGTGGTTGCGAACAACGTAGAAACGCTTAAAATTTTAAACACCGACGATACCGAGGCGCTTGGGATGATTATCTTTACGAAATATCTGGCGATTTTCGAGCTTGCAGCCGTGATGCTACTCGTGGCGATGATCTGCGCTATCGTGCTTGCGCATAAGCAGATGGACGCGAACCTGAGCTACGAAGAGAGCGAGGGGTAAAATGGGTCTAAATCACTATCTGATCGTCGCTGCGATGATGTTTGGGCTCGGGCTTGCGGGTATGATGAAGCGAAGAAATTTGATAATGCTCTTTTTTTCGAGCGAAATTTTACTAAACGCTGCAAATTTAGCCCTCGTCGCCGTGGCGAAATTTTACGACAACATAAACGGCGAAATTTTTGCGCTTTTCATCGTCGCGATTGCCGCGAGCGAGATGGCCGTGGGGCTTGGGCTGCTCATCTTGTGGTATAAGAAAACGGGCAGCATCGAACTTGACAGTTTCGTAAATTTTAAAAATCCTTCCAAGGACGGGCCGGATGCTTGATACTGTTTTTGTATGGCTCTTAATCGCTCTTTTCGCACCGCTTGCCTCGGCGATCTTCGCAGGCGTTTTCATTCGCGCCAAAGATAAGATGTTTATTGGCGTAATCTGCTCGGCGCTGGTGATTTTAAGCACTATCGCGTCGCTTGCTTTGATGGAGCTCGTCTCTGACAACCGCCTAATCAGCGTAAGCTTAGCCGATTTCATAAGCACCGGATTTCTGGACGCAAAATTTAGCTTTCTCATAGATAGCGTAAGTGCGGTGATGATGGTGGTCGTAGGCATCGTATCCAGCGTCGTGCACGTGTATTCGATCTACTATATGTGGGATGATGAAAACTTCGCTAAATTTTTCAGCTTCCTGGGGCTTTTCGTATTTTCGATGCTGGTTTTGGTAACGAGCGATAATTTTTTAGGGCTTTTCATCGGTTGGGAGGGGGTCGGACTCTGCTCGTGGCTGCTAATAGGCTTTTGGTATGATAGGAGCAATTACAGCTGGTGCGCCAACGAAGCTTTCATAATGAACCGCATCGCAGATCTTGGGATGCTGCTTGGAATTTTTTTAATCTATTTAAATTTCGGTTCGCTGCGGTACGAGGTGGTGTTTGCAAATGCGGCGGGCTTGGAGCCTGAAATTTTAACCCTGATCGCAGCGCTTTTATTTATCGGCGCGATGGGTAAAAGTGCGCAGTTTCCATTCCATACCTGGCTGGCAGACGCGATGGCGGGTCCGACGCCCGTATCCGCGCTCATTCACGCAGCGACGATGGTTACGGCGGGCGTTTATCTGGTAATCCGCGCAAACTCTATTTTCGCGCTCGCGCCGGAAGTAAGCGGCTTTATCGTCTGCTTAGGCGCTTTCGTGGCGGTCTTTGCGGCGTCGATGGCGCTGGTTCATAATGATCTTAAAAAGATCATCGCCTACTCCACGCTTTCGCAGCTTGGCTATATGTTCGTAGCCGCGGGGCTCGGGGCGTATTGGATCGCGCTATTTCATCTGGCGACGCATGCGTTTTTCAAGGCACTTCTATTTTTGGGCGCGGGCAACGTAATGCACGCGATGAAAGACGATCTAAATATCCAAAATATGGGTGGATTATATAAGTTTATGCGACCTACAGCGATTTTAATGTGCGTAGGCTCACTCGCGCTTTGCGGATTTTATCCGTTCGCGGGCTTTTTTTCGAAGGATAAAATTTTAGAAGCGGCGTGGAGCGCGGACGCATATTTTATCTGGGCGCTGCTGTTTGCGGGCGCTGCGATGACGACATTTTACAGTGTGCGTCTAATAATGCTCGTGTTTTTCGGTAAGGCAAAATACTCGCACCATCCGCACGAGGCGAAAGGCTTCGCTCTCATCGCAATGGGCGTGCTGGCCGTGCCTGCGGTGATAGCGGGCTTTTTCGAGCACGATTTTGCGGAGTTCGTGCTTAGCATACTGCCGGGCTTTAAAGCTTCGATCCCGCACGGCGTAGAGGTAATTTTGATCGCCCTAACGCTAGCGATGATAAGCGCGGTGGCGATCGGCACGATTTGGACATACGGCAAGGGTAAATTTAGCCAAAATTTAAAGAACTGCAAATTTTATAAAATTTTGATCGCTCAGTATTTTATCCCGCAAATTTACGAGCGCGTGATCGTGCGCGGATACGCTAAGCTTAGCAAGATCTGCGCTAAATGCGACGGCGCGATCATAGACGCCAGCGTCGATCTGATCGCTCGCATCGCGGTAAAAGGCGGCGAAGGATCGGATCGCGCAAGCAATAGCGGAGATTTGAGCGCAAATTTAAGGTGGATGGTTTTGGGATCTTTCATTTTGCTGATTTTGGCGTTTGCGCTGTGAGGTGGGCATGGAATACTTTTTAAGTTTGGTTATATTTTTTCCGGCGGTAGCTGCGGTTTTAGGCTTTTTGATCGACGAAGCGAGCATTAAGACCTATGCTGTTACGATGAGCTTTATAGAGTTCGTGCTTTCGCTCGTTTTGTGGATACTCTACGAGCCGGTGGACGGCATCGCATTTAGCGTGCTGCACCCTTTCATAAGCGAATACGGCATCAACTACTTCATCGGCGTGGACGGAATTTCGCTGTTTTTGGTGATCCTAAGCACGCTGGTTACATTTTTGGCGCTGCTTAGTCTAAGCATTAAAGAGCGCGCCAAAAATTTAATCATCTGCATTTTGTTTTTAGAGATGACGATGGTGGGCGTTTTTGTGGCGCTGGATGCGATTTTGTTTTACATCTTTTGGGAGCTTTCGCTCATTCCGATGCTCTATATCATCGGCGCGTGGGGCAGCGGCAAGAGAATTTACGCTGCGGTGAAATTTTTCATCTACACCTTCCTAGGCTCGATGTTTCTACTCGTTGGACTCGTAGCGATGAGCTATTTCTACCACGAGGCTACGGGCGAGTATAGCTTTAATATCCTAGATTGGCAGAGCCTGTCGCTGCCGCTTAGCACGCAAATTCCTCTGTTTTTGGCATTTTCGGTCGCCTTTGCGATCAAGACGCCTTGCTTTCCTTTTCATACCTGGCTGCCGTATGCGCATGGACAGGCCCCTACGATAGGCTCGGTTCTGCTTGCCGCGGTGCTTCTTAAGATGGGCACATACGGCTTTGTGCGATTTTCGCTGCCGCTATTTCCCGACGCGAGCGTCTATTTTAGCGGGATGATGTGCGCCGTGGCGATCGTTATGATCATCTACGCGAGCTTCATCGCCTTTGCACAGAAGGATATCAAGCAGGTTATCGCGTATAGCTCGATCGCTCATATGGGCGTCATAATGCTTGGAATTTTTTCAATGAGTCGCGAAGGAATGAGCGGCGCGGTATTTTTGATGATCAGCCACGGCATAGTAAGCGGCGGGCTTTTTATGCTCGTTGGCTTTTTATACGACCGCAGACACACGAAGCTTTTCAGTGAATTCGGTGGGCTTGCGCGGGTGATGCCGCTTTATGCGTTTTGCTTTTGCGTCGTGTTACTAGGCTCGATAGGTCTTCCGCTTACGATCGGCTTCGTGGGAGAATTCCTAAGCCTTGTAGGAATTTTTAAGATTAGCTTTAGCTACGCGCTTTTGGGCGGACTCGGCATAATAATGGGCGCGATCTATTCGATGAATCTTTATAAAAAGACCTTCTTCGGCGCTCTTGTGCATGAGGAAAATAAAAAGCTAAGCGATCTAAACAGAACCGAGCTTTGCTCTATTATCCCGATCTGCGTGCTGGTGGTAGCGCTTGGCGTCGCGCCGAATCTGATGTTAAAGAGCATCGAGCCCAGCGTGACGCAAAGCCTTGAGCTGATGTTTAATAAAGCCTCTCAGACTGCGACTCGCGCCTATATGGAAAAAGCAAATTTTAAGGTAAGAAGCGATGCAAAATAATCTTTTAAATTTAGCCTCGATCGCGCCTATGGCGATACTCGGAGGATTTGCCCTACTGATGCTCGCGGTTTCGCTTTTTGCGCGCACGCTATCGTATAAATTTTACGCCGTCATCACGATACTGGCGCTAGCTCTGGGCTTCGGGCTCGTTTTTGGATACAACAGCGGCATACACGGGCTTTTCGACGTAATGCTGGTGGACGGAATCGCGACGCTATCGATGCTTATCATGCTCGCAGGTTCGATATTTTTCATCTTTCTGTCTTTGGGCGCGAGAAGCGCGCACGAGTACCACACCGCGGAGTTTTTCGTGCTGTTTTTATTCGTGCTTGTGGGGTATGAGTTTATGGTCGCGAGCGAAAGCTTAATGATGATCCTCGTGGGGCTTGAGACGGGTTCGCTGGCGCTTTATACGCTAATCGCTCTTCATAACCGCGCCAGATCAATCGAAGCGGCGCTAAAATACTTCATAATGGGCGCGCTGGGATCCGGGTTTTTTGCATTCGGCGCGGCGATGTTTTTTCTATCGACAGGCTCTATGGAAATTTCAAACATCGCGCAGATCGCTAAGAGTTCAAATTTACAAACCAACGTCCTGCTTTTCGCCGCCTGCTCATTTATGATCGTCTCTATAGGATTTAAGCTCTCGCTGATCCCGTTTCACACCTGGACGCCCGACGTTTACGAGGGCGCGAGCTCGGCAATGGCGGGCTTTATGTCCGTAGTACCCAAAATCGCGGGCTTTGTCGTGGCGATCAGGCTGTTTGAGGCGCTGCAAAGCATCGGCGTGCAGTGGCTAAACATCGTGCTCTATGCCGTAGCGGTGCTTACGATGAGCTTAGCGAACCTCATGGCGCTCGTGCAACGCGATGTCAAGCGGATGCTTGCTTTCAGCTCCGTTTCGCACGCGGGCTTCGTGCTCTGCGCGATCGTGATCGGCTCTACGCAGGCAAATGCGGCGCTTTTCACCTACTGGATCCTATACGCCGTAGCAAATCTCGGTGCGTTTGCGTTCATCTGGTGCGTGCGGCAAAGGCGCGCTCGCTCGTTAAATTTAAAATTTAAAACCCAAAGCCCCGCTTTAAATTTAAATGCAAACGGCGAGGAGGGGAATTTTATCTCAAACGCAAAGCTCTCTTTTTCGCAAAATCACAAGCTAGGTTCTACCGGCGAGTTAAATTTGAGCGCGAACGGGCAAAATTCAGCTTGCGACGAGCGGAGCTTTAAAGCAAGCGAGCAGAATTTTAAAGTAGGCGAGCAGAATTCCAAAGAAAACGAGCAAAATTTTAAAGCGATCGAGCCCTGCGCGGAAGCGGCCCTTTTCGGCACTGAAACTTGCGAGCTCGGCGCTAAAATTTGCGAGCAAAGCTCCAATTTCGCGGCTCGCTTCGAGCATCCGTTTGAGAAATTTGACGGGCTGATCCGCACCCATCCGCTTTTTGCGCTATGCGCGGCGATCTTCATGCTCTCGCTTGCAGGCATTCCGCCGTTTAGCGTGTTTTGGGGCAAGATGTATCTGCTAAGCGCCGCGGTCAATTCGGGCTACTTTGCTCTCGCCGTTATCATGGCGGTAAATAGCGCGCTCGCGCTGTATTACTACCTGCGCCTCATCGTGCGTATGTTTTTGCACGAGCCGCGAAAGGACGCGGAGCTTGACGGCTCGCTGAGCACGGTCTCGGTGCAGATAAAATTTGCCGTCGTACTAGCTAGCGTGGCATGCGTGCTGGCGCCGTTTTTAGTCAAATTCCTAACCGGCGCGGTAAACAATTTCGTCTTTTTAAGCGGGTATTGAGATAAAATTTTAAGCGCGAATTGAACCCATCGCGCTTTGCCAACAAGGAGAGATATGTTTTTGGGCGAGCTAAGTGCTGACGGCTACGGTTTTGCACTGCTTGATGTGCGCGATTTGAGTGAGTTTTTAAAGGAGCGAAAATGCAGAGCAAAAAAGCTTCTAAGCTACTGGGACGCGCACAAGCAGCTGTTTTATGACGCCGTAAAGGGCGCTAAAATTTTGCCCTTTTCTTCGCTTGCGGTGCGCAGCTATGAGATCTTCGTTTGCATTGACGAGGAGTTTGCGCCGTCTGCGGGCTACGAAGTAGCTTTCAAGCGCGATAGGCTGTATTTCGCCCCGCAAAGCGACTCCGCGATCCTAGCGAGCTTCGATGCTTTGCAGTATCGTTTCGATGAGCTAAAAAGCGACGAACTCGAGCTAGGCTATGAGTGCCAAAGCGGCGCTGCGGGCAAGATGCGAAAATTTAATTCCACGCTCAAACTTGGCTTGCAAAGCGGCACTTACGAGCTTTGCGTCGTTGGGCTAAAAAACAGCTCGCAGCACTTCGAGAAATACGGCTACGCCTTTATTTTCAAGCGCAACGCAAGCGCGGAAAATCAAAATTTCAGTAGGCTTGACAACGATAAATTTAGCTTTGATATTTGCGAAGGCGATTAAATTTAATCGAAATTCCGCGCCGCACGAGACCTTGGCGCGACCCGCAAAATTTTAAAGACGCGATTCAGCGCGGTAAATTAAATCTAAATTTTACTCCCTTGCTCCGTTGTTTTTTAGCAAACGCGCAAATTTTGATAAATTTCGATTTTAAATCTCGCGGTGGAGAAGCTTTAAAATTTCACACTCCAGCTCTTGCGGCGGCGCTAAAATTTTATCCGCGAACTGCGAGCGGTTGAAGGTGCGTTGGCGCTTTGCAAGCTGTACCGTGTGCAGGCTTACGAGCTGTTCGCACTGCGCCCGCGAGATCTGCCCGCGCAAAAGCTGCCCGCACTCCTTTAGTCCGATGCAGCCTAACGCCCTGCACTCCGCGTCGTAGCGGGCGAATAAAAACTCCGCCTCCTCTAAAAGCCCGCGCTCAAACATCGCCTTCGTGCGTGCCTCGATACGCTGCGCAAGCCACTGCTTAGGCGCGTCGATCTCAAAAATTTTAATATCCGAAATGACGGGCGGGGCGGTGCTTTCGCGCAGAAATTTACTCGGCGCCTCGCCGCAAAATTTATAGATACTCAGCCATTTTTTTAAACGAAAGCTGTCTGCCACGCTAAGCTTTGCGGCAAATTCCGGATCGATCCGCTGCGCTAGAGCGTAAATTTCATCGTTTGAAATTTCGCTTTTAAAATCGGGAACCTTCGGCGCCAGCCCGCTTAGCATCGCTTTGAGATAAAATCCGCTGCCCCCAGTGATTATCAAAGGCGCGCCGCTACGCCTTGCAAAAGCCCGCGCGGCTGCGTATTCTTTGATAAACTCGCCGACGCTGAAGTACTCGTTTGGGTAGATTAAATTTACGCCGAAGTGCTTGATCTCGCGCAGCTGCTCCTCGCTTGGTTTAGCGCTTGCGATGTCGATCTGCCGGTAAATGCAGAGCGAATCCAGACTCAAAATCACGGCGTCCATTTCGCGCGCGATGCTTAGCGCAAGATCGCTTTTGCCGCTTGCTGTGGTGCCGATGATCGCGATCTGCGGGCTTGTATGCGAGTTTTGATTTTGGCTCAAGGCGTTTCCTTTCGTAAATTTTTCGTTCAAATTATATCAAATTTAGAGCTATTCTTACTTTTTTTTGATACAATGGTGCCCAAAATAAGGGGCAAAATGGCTAAATTTAAAGAAATTTTATCCGATATCAACGAATTAATAGTTTTTAAACACTCGGTTTTCGCGCTACCGTTTATCTTTACGGCGATGATTACCGCGAGCAAGCTGCAAAGCGGCTCGGTGTGGTTCGGCTGGAAGTTGCTTTTTTTAGGGATTTTATGCGCAGTGAGCGCAAGAAGCTTCGCGATGGCGCTAAATCGCTACTTGGACGAAGACATCGACCGCGCCAATCCGCGCTGCGCTTCGCGTCCTAGCGTGGACGGACGGATCGGGCGCGGGAATTTGCTGCTTTTCATAATCGCGAACGCGGTGGTTTTCATAGCGGTTTCGGCGTTTATAAATCCTTTGGCACTTAAGCTTTCGGTGCCGATTTTAGCGGCATTGGGCGGGTATTCGTATTTTAAGCGCTTTAGCGAAACCGCGCATTTGATGCTCGGCTTTTGCCTGGGGCTTGCGCCGATTGCCGGAGCGATCGCCGTTAGCGGCGGAATTCCGCTGTGGTCGGTGCTGCTGTGCCTCGGAGTAGTATTTTGGGTAGGCGGCTTTGACGTGCTGTATTCGCTTCAAGATATGGAATTTGACCGCAGCAACGGGCTTTACAGCATCCCTGCGCTTTACGGCAAGGAAGCGTCGATGTTTATCTCTAAAATTTTTCATGCCGTGGCGGTACTTTTTTGGCTGCTGTTTTGTGCGGCGGCAAATTTAGGCTTTTTTGCCTATCTTGGCGTGGCTATGTGTGCGGTGATCCTGTACTTCGAGCATAGGATCGTACGTAGTGATTTTAGTAAGATCGATCGCGCGTTTTTTACGCTGAATGGCTACTTGGGCATTGCGTTTTTCGCTTTTATTTTTGTAAATTTATTTTAAGGAACCCCTATGGATCTTAACACTATCATCATTTTAGGACTTTGCGTCGTTATATTTTTGATGTTGTTCGTCATATATTTTAAGGATAAGCAAGCGGATAAAAAATTCGAGCGCTTCGATCAGGTGCTGACCGACGCTATGCAGGAAAACTATCTGCTTAAAAAGAAGGTCGAGGAGCTAAAAGAGATGATCGATTCGGGCGGCAAAGTCGCTCCAAATATCGATATAAACGCGATCGCCGACGTGATCGACGAGACAATAGAACAAAGACTAGACGTAGTGCCTACGATGATCGACGAGCGGGTAGAAAAGCAGATCAGACCGCTTCTGGATCAGCTTAAAGAGCTCATCGGCTCGGTAAGAAAATAGCCGGAGCAATATAAAAATAAAATTTTGCAAAATTGCTTTGTTTTTTATATAATCGCCGCAAATTGATATTAAGGCAAAATATGCTAATTGATAAATTTGGACGAACGATCGATTATTTGCGCATTTCGGTTACGCAGCGGTGTAATTTCAGATGCAGATATTGCATGCCTGCTACGCCGTTTAACTGGGTGCCGCGTGAGAATATTTTAAGCTTTGAGGAGATGTTTTTATTCGTCAAGGTTGCGATCGACGGCGGCGTGAAAAAGATCCGCATAACCGGCGGCGAACCGCTGGTACGAAAGGGGATCGAAGATTTTATAAAGATGATCGCGGATTACGCCCCGGACATCGATCTTGCGCTTACTACCAACGGATATTACCTCAAAAACTACGCGCGCGCCTTGAAAAACGCGGGGTTAAAACGCATCAATATGTCGCTTGACTCGCTGCGTCCGGAGCGGGCTAAATTTATAGCTCAGCGCGGAGTGCTTTATAACGTCTTGGAGGGCCTTGACGCCGCGCTTGAAGCGGGACTAAAGGTCAAGCTAAACACCGTCGCGCTAAAAGGCATCAACGACGACGAGCTGATCTATTTGCTGGAATTTGCCCGCGAAAAGGATTGTCAGATCCGCTTCATAGAATTTATGGAAAACACCCATGCCAGCGATCTTGCAGGCTTAAAATCAAACGAAATTTTAGATATTTTAAGGCGTAAATTTATCTTTACCGCTCTGCCTAAATCGCAAAGCTCGCCCGCGTCGCTTTACGCGCTCGGGGATGGCTACACCTTCGGCATCATCGATCCGCACAAGCATGATTTTTGCGAGAGCTGCAACCGCATCAGGCTAAGCGCCGAGGGGCTTTTGATCCCGTGTCTTTACTTCGAGGACGCGCTAAGTATCAAAAAAGCGGTCAAAGAGGGCGACATCGCCGCAGCCGCCGAAATTTTGGCTAAAATTTTAGCGAATAAGCCCGAAAAAAATCGCTGGCAAGCGGACGCTTCGAATGAAATTTCAAGCCGCGCATTTTACGAGACGGGCGGATGAGGCTTGTTGAGAGCTTTTTAAGTATCCAAGGCGAGGGCAAATATGCGGGCAGGCTCGCGTTTTTCTTTCGCTTTGCGGGCTGCAATCTGCGCTGCGAGGGCTTCGGCGGCGAGCGTATTTCGCCAAAGACCGGCGAGATCTTGCACGGCTGCGATACGATCCGCGCGGTTTTTACAAATCACTTCGAGCACGAAGAAATTTTAAATTTAGCGCAGCTTTTGGATAAAATTCAGAATTTCGCAGAGCAAAGCGTTAGCGAGCAAAATTCTACTTATTGCCGAAATCCTGCCTCGCAGAATTCTAAAAATTTCGCCGCACGGAATTTGGCTGCACAAAATTTTACTAATTTCGCCTCGCAAAATTTCGTCGCGCAAAACTACGATATTAGTTCGGCCACTTCGCTAGGCGTGAGCTCTACCGCTTCGCTCGCGCAAAATTTTAAAAATTCCGCGAAGCAAGCCTCTGCGGAGCAAAATTTCGCGCCGCGCCTAAGCTCCGCCGCGAATTCCGCCGCTTCGCTTGCGCAAAATTCTATCGGGTCCGTATGCCCTAAAAGCCCAATTTCGCAAAATTCTTCAAATTTAAATCCGCAAAGCTCCGTCTCGCCGCAGAGCGCTAAGCTTTATCAAAAGCCTATTATCGTTATCACCGGCGGCGAGCCGATGTTACACTATAAAGAGGCGCTATTTTACGAGTTCGTCTGCGAGCTGCTAGCGCGCGGATACGAAGTGCATTTTGAGACCAACGGCACGATTTTAGTGGATTTTGAAAAATTCCCCGCTTACAAAAGCTGCGTTTTTGCGATCTCGCCTAAGCTCTCAAACTCCGCCGAGCCGCGTGAACGCAGGCTAAATTTTGCTGCGCTACGAAATTTAAAACAAAACGCAAAGGATAGCTTTTATAAGTTCGTGATCTCGCCAGAATTTGACGCACAGCCCGAGATCGCCGAAATTTTAGCGGCGTGCGGCGGCGAGGTTTATTGCATGCCGTGCGGCGCAGATCGTCGCAAGCTGGAAAGCGCCGCGCAATTTTGCGTGGATTTTTGCCTAAAAAACGGCTATAATTACTCCGATCGCCTGCATATTAGAATTTGGGGCGAGAAGGACGGGGTATGATAATCAGGAAATTATACGAATTCGAAAACGCTCACATCGTGCGGCTGTGCGGTTCGAAGCGGTGTCGCACGAGCATCCACGGCCACTCCTACAGATGCGAAATTTTGCTTAGCTCAAATTTTTTAGATGAAGCGGGGATGGTGTATGACTTCGGCTACATGAAACTCGGCATCCGCGAGCTTATCGATAGTTTCGACCACGCCGTGACGATCTACGCGCGCGACGATGCGAGCTATATCGCGGATCTGAAAAAACACAGCGCGCGCTGGGTGCAGATACCGCTAAATCCGAGCGCGGAGCAGTTTTGTAGAATTTTTTTCGTTCTAATCGACCGACTTTTGAGCCTAACTCAGATGCAAAATGGCGAGCGCGAAGTAAAGCTTCACAGCGTCATCGTGCACGAAACCGCGACCGGCTACGCGCAGTGCTTCCGCGAGGACGCCTACAACGCGCAGATGGGCGAGATCTCGCTGGAAGAGATAGAATTCTCGCCGGCCGTGCGCGAGGAATGGAGGCAGCCGGAGCTTTGGCGAAAGCTGCTGCGCGGCGAAAAAATCATCTATCCAAAGGACTGCTGATGAAAAATTTCTTTAAATTTGACGCGGGGTTTGTGCGCGTTTTTGCCGCGTGCGCGATCTTTGTCTGCGCGCTTGCTTTGGGCGGCTGCGATGACGAGAAAAAGGACACCTTGCAAAAGCCGCCGGTAGATAGCGAGGTGCCGAAGGATGTACCCATCGCGCCTAGCGAGCCTAAAGTCGATATAAACGCCGATATGCCGCCGCTTCCGGTGACCGAATAGGACGGAGCATTGAAAAATCGGCGGCTAAATTTGAAAATTTTTAAAATTTGCGTTGTTTGTATGCGGCGCGTAGGCGCGATTTTAGCGTTCTTCTTACCCGTGCGATCTGCGCAGAGAAATTTTAAATTTTATAAAGCTTTATCTGCAAAATTTCATTCTTGGCGCGAGATATACTGCGCGAAACCGGGGTTGAGAGAGCGCGCGATAAATTTTAACGCAATAAATAGCCGCAGCCGCTTTGAAGAGTTTTTAAAATTTCAAAGGCGCGGAGCAGGTCTGTTTGATCTCGCGCCGGAAAAATTTGCGTTGAAATTCGGTCGTTTCGGCTCTAGCCGCGCAAAATTTTATCCTGCAAATTTAACCCTCCGGCGGAAGTGATGGATTATCTGTATCAAAGCGCCTTAGGTTTTCATAAGTTTTTCGCGCTAGCTACGGCGATTTTAACGATAATTTATCTGATTTTTACCCAGCTTAAAATAGACGCGGCGGCGGAATTTCGTCCTCGCGGCAAGGCTTTAAATCCCGCCGCTTCCGCGCCGCAAGCTGAAAATTTAAAGCAAAAGAGTAGATCGGGGCTTAGATTTCTTAGGCGCATCAGGCTGTTTTTGCCGATCTATTATTCGTGCATCGCGGCGCTGATAATCAGCGGAAGCGTGATGCTAGCGGTGCTGCGCTTTGATCTGAGCTTTAGAATTTACTTCATGGTGGTCGCCGCGCTAGCGATGATCATACTTGGCGCGGCGTCTTACAAGCGGCTAAAAATCGCGTATCTGAGCCAAAATTTTGTGCCGTATCAGCGCAAAATGCGGGTGATTTTGGGGCTAAGCTTAGCGATAATTTTGATAGCGAGTGTTATTTGATGGTATATTTTTACGATAAGCTTGCAGGCGAACAGAGCCTGATTTTGCAGAATGATCAGTTTTTGCACCTAAAGGCCAGGCGCGCAAGAGCGGGCGAGCGCATAGACGTGCGCAATCTTGAGGACGGGGCGAGTTATCTATATGAGATCGCCGAAATTTCGCGCAAGGGCGCGGCTCTGAATTTAGTTTTTAAAAGCTCGGTTTTTACGCCGAGCCACGATTTTTGCGTCGCTTGGGCGGTCGTCGAGAGCGCCGTGATCGAAAAGAGCCTGCCTGCGCTAAACGAGATGGGCGTCGGGCGGCTTGTTTTGGTCTATGCCGATCTGTCGCAGAAAAACGTGCGGCTCGATCTACAGAGGATGGAGCGGATTTTGATCAACTCGTCGCAGCAATGCGGGCGAAATTCCATCATGCAGATCGAGGTTTTGAGCGGCTCGGACGAGCTTGCACAAAGGTATGAAAACGTAAGCCTGATCGATTTTGGCGGCAAGAACATCGACATTTTCGGCGGCGAGGAGATCGCTTTCATCGGCCCGGAGGGTGGGTTTTCGCCGCGCGAAAGGGAGAAATTTAAAAACGCCTATGCGCTTAATAGCCCTTATATTTTGCGCTCAAACACCGCGCTGATCGCAACTTGCGCGAAGCTGATGTTTTAAGCGCTTGGCAAATTTTAAAATTTAAAAGCCGCGCGCTTAAAATTTTGGAATTTAAAATTTTGCCTGCGCGACCTGTTATGTTTATCTGCGGCTTAACGCGCGGCGCGTATTACTGCGGCGTATCTTTGCACGCCGCAGTAAATCAAAATTTTACTCGCAAATTGGGCTAAATTTTAAAATTCTTCGCGCTTAAAAAGCATGATCGAGAAAAAATTGCCGCTTTGCCGAGAGTTTTTTTAAAACCCTTTAAATTTGCTTTTTAGATAAAAAAGTTGTATAATCGCAACCTTTTAAAATCATCAAAAAGGATCAAAAATGAAAAAAGATATCCATCCGAACTTTGTCGAAACGACCGTTACCTGCGCTTGCGGCAACACTTTTAAAACGCGCTCGAACAAGTCTGAGATCCGCGTCGATATCTGCTCCAACTGCCATCCGTTTTTCACCGGCAGCGAGAAGATCGTAGATAGCGCGGGCCGCGTCGAGAAATTTAAGCAAAAATACGGAATGAAATAGTTGCTATATCTCATTCCTACGCCGATAGGAAATCTAAGCGATATCTCGAGCCGCGCGCTTGAGGTATTGCAAAGTTGCGAAATCCTAATCTGCGAGGATACGAGGGTTTCAAAAAAACTTCTAAACTTATTATCCGATAAATTTCAAATTTCATTTAAAATTTCACAGTTTTACTCGCTGCACACGCATAACGAAGCGGAATTTTTCGCAAGCTTTGATCCAGCGCTTCTGCGTGAAAAAGCTTGCGCATACGTAAGCGACGCCGGCATGCCCTGCATCAGCGATCCGGGAATTGCGCTCGTAAAATTTGCGCAACGAAGCGGCGTAGCTTACGAGGTGCTTAGCGGCGCAAACGCTCTGCTGCTCGCAGCCGCCGCAAGCGGGCTGGTGGAGAAAGAATTTAGCTTTTTAGGCTTTTTGAATAATGACGGCGCGCAGCGCAAAGCTCAGATCCTAAATTTAATGCAAAGCCCCTATCCATGCGTGCTCTATGAATCTCCAAAGCGCGTAATAAAGCTAATAGAGCAGATCGCGGGGATCGACGCGCAGCGCAAAATTTTTGCGATTAAGGAAGCTACGAAAAAATTTGAAACTAAATTTTTCGGTAGCGCCGCAGAGGTCTTATCCAGCCTAAACGGCGCAAATTTAAACGGCGAATGGTGCGTCGTGATTGACGGCGCAGGCGAGAAAAGCTTTGAAAAAATCACGCAAGAAGATATTCTTTCGCTTGAGATCGCGCCGAAAATAAAAGCAAAACTACTCTCAAAAATCAGCGGCGAACCCGCCAAAGAAATATATAAAAATTTGATACGCTAAGTCATATTTTAACCGTTTTTCGCTAAAATCCCAAAATGATTATTTACGGCAAGCAGCTGTTTTTGCACCTTTTAAACCGGCATCCGCAGAAATTTATCCGCATCATCCTTGCTAAGGAGTGCGAGAAAGAAATTTTTAAAAAGATTGCCGCGACCGGCGTAAAGATCGAGCGCGCCGATGCAAAAAAAGCTCAAGCCCTCGCTCGCGGCGGCAACCATCAAAGCTTCTTGGCCGAGGTGGAGGAGTTTAGCTTCGGCGATCTTGCTAGCGTCAAAGACGATAAATTCGTGCCGATCCTTTACGGGCTTACCGATGTAGGAAACATCGGCGCGATAATGCGTAGCGCCTATGCTTTGGGTGCAAATAGCGTGATCGTCGTCGCAGATAATCTAAATATGGCAGGTGTAGTGCGCGCAAGCTCGGGCGCGGCATATGAGCTAAACGTCGTTAAGGTCGCAGACGGACTTAGCATGCTAAATGAGCTTAAACAAAGCGGCTTTGAAATTTACGCCGCGAGTGCAGGCGGGACGAGCTTTAAGGAGTTAGAGCTCGGCGCGAAAAACGCACTCGTAATGGGAAACGAAGAAGAGGGGATACCCGCTAGGGCGCTTAAAAAATGCGACCGCGCGGTATCGATAAAGATGCGCGAAGGCTGGGATTCGCTTAACGTAAGCGCGGCATTTGCGATATTATGCGATGGAATTTTAAATGGAAGAAATAAAAGAGAAGTTAAATAATACGGACGAGCAGGCGGAACAAACCGAGAAGCCGGAGCAAACGCAGCAACCAAAAAATAGCGATCTAGATAAATTAAAATCTATGGATCTGATCGAGATAGCGCACACGACGCGCATCGACGCGCAAAATTTAGAATACATCATAAACAAAGACTTCGAAAAACTTGCAAATTTTAACGTTAGGGGTTACATTAAAATTTTAGAGCGCGAATTCGGGCTGGATCTATCGGACTGGCTTAGCGAGTTTGAGAGCGCCAAAGCGAGCTTCGCGCCCGTTAAAAAGGCCAAAGTCGAGCAGGTTTATGGTCAAAGGGTCAGCCCTAATAAAAGCGGCAGCGGTTGGCTTTTATGGCTGCTTGCGATGGTATTAATCATAGGCGCGATCTTTTATTTTGGACTTTATAAAAGCTTCGGCGAATTTTTGGGCTCGCTTTTATGGGAACAAAACAAAACCACCTACTCGGACGCTCCAATCGTAAATAACACTCAAAAAAAGCTTGAAAACATCGGTATCGACGTCGTTTCACACAACGCTACAGATGAAAAATTCGCACTAAAGTCAGATGCCAATGCAGCCGCTGCTGTGGATGAAAATTTAAGCTCGCTAAACGCGCTGGACCGCTCTATCAGGATCGAGCGCGCGAGTGCCAAAACGGAGGAAAATTCCACCGACGAAAACGTCACGCAAAGCGTACCTGCACCCAGCAAAGATATCGTGCTTAATCCGCGCGGCAAAATGTGGATCGGTATCATCGATCTAAAAAGTGGCAAGAAGCGCGAGATGGTCATCAATGCCCCTTACGTAGTCGCTTCGCAAGGAGATGAGGAGCTGCTAATCTCTACCGGTCATGGGATGTTTGAGCTCGGCAAAGCCGATGGCAACGTAACTTTTAGCGAAAGAAACACTCAAAAATTCCACGTCAAAGATGGCAATATCACTAAAATTTCAGCTGATGAGTTTCTGCGCTTAAACAAGGGCAAGAAGTGGTAAAATCCTCGTTCTCGTGTGCGGCTCTTCGCTCGTAGGACTTCGCCGCCGCCGAGGATAGAATTTTGGCCCGCTGCGGTGAGTGTGACTTAAAACAAACCCACGAGCGTAAATTTAGAGGGTTTTGAACCGCGCCGCCTTAGATAGAATTTTAAACGGCGTAGGTAAAATTAACGGTGCGGATAAAATTCAAGCGTTGCGGGCGCTTGCTGTAGCGTGGTAAATTTAAAGGGCATCGTTCGAGGACGCGGCGTAAAAACGGCAGCTTTAATCGTTATCGTTTTGAGCTGACGTAAATTTAAATGTCGCCGCAAAGTGTCGACGCGATAAATTTAAACGATCAATGCCTCGGCGGTTTTAAAATTTTAGCGTGGTAAAATTTTAAAATCGCCTTAGCGATATAGATATAAAAGCGCCGCCGCGCCGCTATAAAGGCTTGAAATTTTAGCTTTCGCGCGGCACGAGCAGATCGCTGCGTTTAAGGCGCTAAATTTTAAATAAAGCTTGAAAATTACTTGAAGATAAGAGGTTCGAGATGTTTGACGAAATTCGTTTTTCAAAAATCGAGCGTTTGCCCAATTACGTTTTTGCTGAGGTCAATGCTATAAAAATGGCGGCGCGCAGAGCCGGCGAGGATATAATCGATTTTTCGATGGGCAATCCCGACGGCAGGACGCCGCAGCATATAATCGATAAGCTTTGCGAAAGCGCGCAAAAGGACAAGACGCACGGCTACTCCGTAAGCCAGGGCATCTACAAGCTGCGACTTGCCTGCGCGAATTGGTACAAGCGCAAATACGGCGTGATCTTGGATCCTGAAAGCGAGATCGTCGCCGTGATGGGCTCTAAAGAGGGCTTCGTGCATCTAACTAGCGCGATCGTAAATCCGGGCGATGTCGCAGTGGTGCCCGATCCCGCGTATCCGATACATACCCAAGCCTTCATCATCGCGGGCGGTAATGTCGTTAAAATCCCGCTTGCCTATGATGAAAATTTAAATTTTAATGAGAATAAATTTTTCATCGATCTGCAAAAAACCTTCGACGAGAGCATTCCGCGCCCAAAATACGTCGTCGTAAATTTCCCTCATAACCCTACCACCGTCGTCGTACAAAAGAGCTTCTACGAGCGGCTCGTGGCGATGGCGCGACAGGAGCGGTTTTATATCATCAGCGATATCGCTTACGCAGAGATCGCTTTTGATGATTACAAAACGCCGTCCATTTTTGAGGTTCAGGGTGCGAAGGACGTCGCAGTCGAGGCGTACACGCTCTCTAAAAGCTACAATATGGCGGGCTGGCGCGTGGGTTTTGTTAGCGGTAACAAAAAGCTCGTCGCCGCGCTTAAAAAGATCAAATCTTGGTTTGATTACGGTATGTTTACGCCGATACAAGTAGCCGCCACGATCGCGCTGGACGGGCCGCAAGAGTGCGTAGAGGAGATCCGCGCGAGCTATGAGAAGCGTAGGAATTTTTTGATCGATGCTTTTGCGGATGCGGGCTGGCAGATCGCTAAACCTAGCGCGTCGATGTTTGCATGGGCGAAATTACCGCCCGCGGCGGCTCATCTAAAGAGCATGGAGTTTTCCAAACAGCTTCTTACCAAGGCGCGCGTCGCCGTAAGTCCCGGCGTGGGCTTTGGCGCGGCGGGAGACGATTATGTGCGGATCGCTTTTATCGAAAACGAAAACAGGACCCGCCAGGCCGCTAGAAATATAAAAAAATATTTGAAAGAGATTTGATGAAGGTAGCGATTTTAGGCGTCGGCACCGTAGGTAGCGAAGTTGCAAATATTTTGATCAAAAACAAAGATATCATCCTTGCTCGCGCGGGCGTTAGTATAGAGCCCGTAATCGGGCTCGTGCGCGATACGAGTAAAAAAAGGGATGTGCAAATTCCGCTTAGCAGCGACGCAAAAAGCATTATCGAGCGCGACGACATCGACGTTTTTGTAGAGCTTATGGGCGGGGTAGAAAAGCCCTATGAGATCGTAAGTGAAATTTTAAAGCGTAAAAAGGCGGTCGTTACTGCAAATAAGGCGCTTTTGGCTTATCATCGCTATAAACTTCAGGCTTTGGCGGGCGATACGCCTTTTGGCTTTGAAGCGAGCGTGGCGGGCGGAATTCCGATCATAAAAACCCTGCGCGAAGGGCTAAGCGCCAATCGTATCGAAAAGATAATCGGCATCGTAAACGGCACGAGCAACTTCATCCTTACGAATATGATGCAAAAAAACGAGAAATTTGAGGACGCGCTAAAGCGAGCTCAAGAGCTCGGATACGCCGAAGCCGATCCAAGCTTTGACATCGGCGGGTTCGACGCGGCGCATAAGCTTTTGATCTTGGCTAGCATCGCATACGGCGTGCACGGCGATCCCGAAGATATCCTAATCGAGGGGATCGAGGAGATTACGCAGGAGGATATATATTTTGCGCGCGAATTTGATTTCATAATCAAGCTACTTGCGGTGGCTAAGCGCGCGAGCGACAACAAAGTCGAGCTGCGCGTCCATCCTGCGCTCATTTCAAAGGATCAAATGCTCTCAAAAGTAGACGGCGTAATGAACGGCGTGAGCATCTACGGAGACTGCGTCGGCGAGAGTATGTATTACGGACCGGGCGCGGGCGGAAGCGCTACGGCAAGTGCTGTTATAAGCGATCTCATCGACATTGCGCGCGATAACAAAAACCCGATGCTCGGCTATAAAATTTTGCCGAGCGAAAATTTTATGCAAATTCTGCCGAGCGAGCAGATCCGCACGAAGTATTATTTCAGGCTGCGCGTGCGCGATGAGAAGGGCGTGCTCGCGAAGCTTACGAACATTATGAGTTTAAACGATCTTTCGATCGACAGCTTTTTGCAAAAGCCTAAGCTCAAAACGGATGAGGAGGTGACGCTGTTTTTCACGACGCATACGTGCTGCGAGAAGGATATAAAGCGCGCAATAAGCGTGATCGGCGGCGAAAATTTCATCACGCAAAAGCCTTTTATGATCAGGATCGAAAGCTAAGTTGGGCTTAAAAGAATATCTTTTCGGCTTTGCCTGCGAGGACCGTGCGGCGGAATTTTTACGCGGCGAAGGGTTTGAAATTTTAAAGCGAAATTTCCGCTGCCGCTTCGGCGAGATCGACATCGTCGCGCGTAAGGGCGGAATTTTGCACTTTGTAGAGGTGAAGGCTACGAGCGGCGATTACGACGCTGCAGAGCGCGTGACGGGCGCCAAGATGGCTAAAATTTTAAAGACGGCGGAATTTTATCTGATGAGCTGCGATACGGAGGAGCCGTGGCAGATCGACGTCGTGGAAGTTTATCCAAAGCAGATAAAATTTATCGCCAACATATCTTTTTAAATTAGAATTTTTATTATTTATTTAAGATAATAAACTATAATTCGCAGAATTTTAACACAAGGAGAACATTATGGGAAAGTATATAGAGCTTACTTCGGAGAATTTCGACGTTATTAAAGAGGGTGTCGCATTAGTCGATTTTTGGGCACCTTGGTGCGGGCCGTGCCGTATGATCGCCCCGATCATCGAGGAGCTTGCGAACGATTACGAGGGCAAGGCTAAAATTTGCAAGGTTAATACCGACGAAGCGCAGGATCTTGCGGTGCAGTTCGGCGTTCGCTCGATCCCAACGATACTATTTTTCAAAGACGGCGAGCTAAAAGCCCAACTCATCGGCGCACAATCCAAGCAGATCATAGCCGACAAGCTAAACTCGCTTCTGTAAATTTTAAAAGGGCGGCTTTCGCCCTTTTTTTCTCCCACTCATCGTTATATTAATTAAATTCGTAAATTTAGCGCCCGCGACTTTACTTAATAAAATAATTAAGGAGAAAAAATGTTAGATTTAGCAATTATCGGCGGCGGTCCTGCGGGGCTAGCGGCGGGGCTTTATGCTACAAGAGGCGGTTTAAAAGACGTCGTGATGTTTGAGATGGGGATGCCCGGCGGGCAGATCACCTCAAGCTCTGAGATGGAAAACTATCCCGGCGTCGCCGCGGTAACCGACGGGATGAGCTTTATGGCGCCTTGGCAGGAGCAGTGCTTCCGCTTTGGCTTAAAGCATGAGATGGTGCGCGTGCTGCGCGTCGCAAAAGACGGCGACGGAAATTTTACTATCTATCTCGAGGGCGATCAAACGCGTCGCGCACGTGCCGTTATCGTCGCTACGGGCTCTACTCCGCGCCGCGCGGGGATCGAGGGCGAGGACGAGTTCTTCGGTCGCGGCGTCAGTACCTGCGCGACCTGCGACGGGTTTTTTTACAAGGGCAAAGAGGTTGCCGTCCTCGGCGGCGGCGATACGGCGCTAGAGGAGGCACTGTATCTAGCTAAAATTTGCTCTAAAGTCTATCTGATCCATCGCCGAGATGAGTTTCGCGCCGCGCCTTCGACCGTGCAAAAGGTACGCGAAAGTGAAAATATCGAGCTCATCACAAACGCGCTCGTAGAGCAGATCAAGGGCGATGCAAGCGGCGTAACGGGCGTCGTCGTCAAAGATAAAACCAGCGGCGCCGCGCGCGAGCTGCAGCTACCTGGGATCTTCGTATTCGTGGGGCTTGACGTGCGAAACGAGGTACTAAAGGGCGATGATGGCAAGTTCATCTGCGACGTCACGCCGGGCGGGCAGGTCGCGGTAAATTTAAAGATGCAAACAAGCGTGCACGGGCTATTTGCGGCGGGCGATATGAGGCAGGATGCGCCTAAGCAGGTCGTTTGCGCGGCAGGCGACGGCGCGGTTGCCGCACTTAGTGCGATCGCATATCTACAAGGACACGATAAATAGGCCTATATTCGGCGTAAAATTTCACGGCGCGGCGGGCGAAACTGCTTCTGCCGCGCTTTAAATTTAAAATCACGCCTGAAATTTTGAATGAAATTTTGATACAAAAAAGGCGGCTAAATTTTAAAATTTCATCAAATTTAGCCGCGAGATGAGGCGCTTACTATCTTTCGTAGAAGCCCGCTATAACATCTTTTGGCTTCATTTTATTTACGGGATCTTCTTTGCCATTCGTGATAAGTTTAAATTTATCAGACAGACTTACGCTTTTATCCTCATTTACGATAAAATTTAGCTCGATAGCAAGCTTTGATGATCCGCCTTCTTTATGTCCGAAGCTCGCGTCCAACTGCTCTGCCGTTATTTGCGAGTAATAAACGGCTGCTTTTAAGCACTCCATAATAAAGTCTATGTAGATTTCGGTATTGCTTTCTTTTAGTATCTCCCCTCTTAATTTGTCGTCGCAATCGACCGACTTCCATTCCTCCTCAAAAATTCTATTTTGCCTTTGATTTTTAAGTGTTTCTTGAAATTTAGCTTCGTTTAATTTGCAGTATTCTTTTGCCAGCTTAAACAAACCCTGCGCGTCGTAAGCCTTGCCCTCATAAAAAGTCATAACCCTTTTTAAAGATGAGTCTAACATCTCTTGTTTATATGATTTAAGCCTCTGCTCTACATCCACGTCGCAGACCATCTTGACCGTCTTTAATCCGCCGTTTTCCTCTTTGCTCCAGGTAATATTTTTGCAGATTTTAGAGCCCTCGATCGCCGTACCGATACTCATAGATTCAAAATCGGGCAGGGTGTAGTCTTTCACGAGCTGTATCTCATCCGCGCCGCATCCTGCAAAAATAAATGCCGCAAGTGCAGCGCCTAATGCGTATTTCATACTCGCTCCTTGAAGAAAAGTTAACGAGCAATGCTATCCATCTCTGTTTAATAACGGATAAATTTAGAGCCGAAATTTGAGATAAATTCGCGAAGTACGTGGCTAAAAGCGTGAAAGATAAAATTTAAAAGTGGAATTTTTAAAAGAATTCGGCGAGAGAGGGAGGGAATCGAACCCCCCGGAAAACGGTCAACCGCCCTCCTATCGGATTTGAAGTCCGCAGACGCCACCAGGTCGCCATCCTCTCCAAATGCGGGAATTATAGCGAGATAAAATTTATTTAGCTTTAAAGAGGCTAAATTTTAAGCTCTTTCGGCTCATTATTAGCGACGGCAGGATTATGAGCGCACCCAAAAGAAGCAGGCTCATCACCAGACATATTAACATCCCAAAGTAGATCGTAGGCCAGAAATTGCTCATCATCATCACGCTAAAACCTAAAATGATCGCAAACGACGTATAATACATCGCGTATCCGATACTTGCGTGGCTCGCGCGGATTGCCGTAGCCTCGTCGCCGCTGCGCGCAAACTCCCGCTTGTAGCGATAGATATAGTGGATGACATCGTCCACGCCGATACCGATGCTAATCGCCGCTATCGTGATACTCATGATATCCAGCGGAATGCCCGCAACGCCCATGATGCCGAAGCAGGCGCAAAGCGGAATTAAATTTACGACGATCGCGATAAGCGCGTATGAAAACGAGCGAAAGATGATCACGAAAAGCACGAAAAGCACGAGCACGGTGATACCCAGGGTGTCTATCTGCGAGCTCATCAGGCTTTGAAGCATATTGTTATAAAGCACCATTATACCGCTGATTTGTGCGCTCGCCTGCTCGCCCGCGAGCAAAGAATTTAGCCCGCTTTGCAGATCTTTTAGGAATTTCGCTCTGCGTAAGCGCGGATCGCTGTCTATCGTGCGGACGCTAAAGTGCGCTTCGTTCGCCTTGATATTTACAAAAGGTGAAAGCACCATCTCGCGGTAGTTTGCCGGCATTTCAGAGTAGATCAAAGCAAGGCTTAGATCATCCAGATTGCGCCCTTGATTAATCTGCTTGCCGAGCTTTAAAAGCGATGCGAGCGAGCTTACGTTGCCGATAAACTCGTGCCCCGTGACGTTTTTGTCTTTCAAAAAATCATCTATTTTGCTGATGATGCGCATCTTTTCGGAGGTGAACCAATACTGCGGCTTGTTTTCGTTGGCGGCGTATTCGGCTTCGAAATCGCCAAAATCGTCGCTTGCGGTGGAATTTTGCTCTAAATTTGCGGCGTCGCTTGGTTGTGTTGCCGCAGCGGAGCCTTGTTCGGAAAAATTTTGATCATTTAAATTTTGCGCCGCGGCAACGGAACTTTGAGGTATGGAATTTCCTGCAATAGAATTTTGCGCTGTGGCGGTAGAATTCTGAGTAGCGGAATTATGCGCGATAGAATTTTGCCCTGCGGGATTGGAATTTTCGCCGTTCTTAGAATTTGCGCTGCCGCTTGCGGAATTTTCACTCCCGCTAGCAGAATCTACGCCGCTCGCACTTTTAAATTTAACGACGATATCAAGCGGGATAGTTCCGCCCAGATTGGTATCGATGACCTCCATGCCCGCGCGGATGTCGGTGCTTTTTTTGAAGTAGCCGATGAAGCTGTTTTCGACGCGCAGCTGCGAGATACCGTACAGCCCAAAGATCACCGCCGCAGCGCACACTCCGTAGACCGCGCCTCTGCTGCGTAGCGCCGTTTCAGCGCACCAAAGCGTAAATTTAAAGTGCTGCTCGAAGCTGCGATTATTGTGCGTGCGCGGCAGAAGCGACATAACCGCGCCGAATACTCCAAACGCCGTAACTAGCGAGATACTGATGCCTACACTCATCATAATTCCCAGAGAAATTACGGGTTTTATATCGCAAAAAATTAGCGACATAAAGCCGATAACGGTCGTAAAGATTGCGAAAAAGCAGGGCATTGCGCGCTCGCGTAGCACCGCATAAACGAGCTGACGCTGCGAAAAGGCGTGAAAGCGCGCGCTAAACTCGCGGTATGCGACGATTAGGTGGATACAGACCGAAACCGTGATGATGAGCTGAAGCGCTATGAAATTTGAGCTAATCACCGTGACCTCAAAGCTCAAAAAGCCGAATAATCCCGCTGCGAGCACGACCGAATACGCGCAGATGATAAGCGGCAGCAGGATAAATTTCGCCTGTCTAAAAAAGAGCCAAAAGCACGCTAGCAGCAGCACTAGCGCGCCGAGTCCGTAGGTCGCCAGATCCGAGCGGACGTAGCCCACCATATCGTCTGCGATCATATTCAGTCCGCCCAGAAACAATCGGTCGCCCGTAAATTCCTTCTCAAAGCCCGCGATCAGCGCCCGCAAAGCCATAATATCTCGGTGATCCTTTTCGCGCAGCTCGTCGCGGTAGGATTTAAAATTTTGCTCCGCAACTTTAAGCGCGTCTTTGAGCTGTGAAATTTGAGCCCCCGAGTGGTTGGCCTCATGCTCTGCTTGCTCTAGAGCGCTTTTAGCCCCGTCTCTTACGCGCAAAAGCTCCTCGTAGCGGGTCTGCGGCCTTAAATTTATTAAAATTGCGGTAGTGCGAAGATCAGCGCTTACTAAATTTGACGCGTAAAAGGGGCTTGTGGCAAACTCGCGCCTAGCCGCGGTTAAATTTACGTCTGCATCGGTAAGGGTGGGTATGTGTTTAAGCAGCTCGCTCATGCCGCCACCTTTGTTTAGCAAAAGCGGTACGTTCGTGATGTCCGTGACGCTAGCGACGAAATCCAGCTTGGAAAAAGCTGCGTCCATCTGCGCTATTTTGCGGACAGTTTCGGGCGCTAAAAGATCGCCCGCGGGAGTATAGGCGACGACTAAGAAATTCGGCGTTTCGTAGCGCTTGGACACTTCGCGCCAAATTTGAAGGTCCTCGTCGTTATCAAGTAGAAGCGTCTGGCTCGAAGCGTCTATCTCTAGCTTTGTGGAGTAATATCCGAAAAACAGCGCCAGCGCCGTAAACAGCGCGAGCGTGATTTTCGGAAACGCGACGATTAGGCGAAAGATTTTTTTCAAATACCGCTCTTTTGAGTGCGTCGCTATTCGCCGCTATTGATGACGGTGGAATTTAGCCGCTTTATAAGCTCGTCAAAGCCCAAGCTTTGCGTTACGTCGCCAAGCTGCGAGCGGTAGGTCTGGATTAGGCTGACGCCCACGATATCGACGTCGTAGATACGCCAATCGGCGCCGTTAGGATAAAATTTAAAATCTATGTCGTAATTTTTCTGCTCGCCGATGACCTGCGTTTTTAGCACGCGGCGCTTATCGCTCGGGCTTTGTTTGCTTAGCACCTTCATATCCTGATCGGTATAAAGCGAAAGTTTTTCGATAAACGAGCGCTTTAGATGCGCCTCGAAAGCTTTATCAAATTCTGCGATCTGCGCAGGGCTAAGGCTCGCGTAATGCTTCGCAAGGGAGAGCTTTGCCATCATCTTATAATCAAAATAGCCGTCAAAAAGCGTAAAAATTTTCGCAGGCTTTGCGTCTTTCGGGATGCTGCTTCGCATAATGTTTACGGCTTCGGCGACCTTTTGGCTCATCACCGGCTCGATATCCGCATCGTTAATAGCGTGCGCCGAAATCAAAAGCGCTCCGCAAAGCGCTAGAACTTTTAAAATTTTCATTTTCATTCCTTTATTAATTTCTCGCGATTTTGCTCGTAAGCATCGCGTAAAAATGGATACAGATCCACCGCATCTTTGGTCATTTTTTCATAAAATTTCGGATCGCGCGAGTAGTCGTTAAATATTCTAAATCCATTGACGGAGTTTCGAACAGTGCCGTCTTTAATATAATTTATCGGGTTTGAAAAATAATCTCCTACAAGCCCCGCTGTATCGCGTAGATTGCTTTGTCCTAAGATCGGCCAGACGATGTGCGGACCCGCCGGCACGCCCCAGTATCCTAGTGTCTGCCCGAAATCCTCGTCGTGGCGCGGAATCCCGTAGTATTTGCCTGCCATATCGTTAAGCCCGCCGAAGCCGACGGTCGAGTTGATCAAAAATCGCTTCGTCTCGTCCCAAGAATTTTCAAATTTACCCTGCAATAGGTTGTTTACGAGCCTCATCGGATATAAAATATTATAGAAAAAATTTGAAAACGCGCCCTGGATCGGATCGGGCATTACATAGTCGTAACCGCTGGCTACGGGGGTTAATATGTATGAGTAAAATACGTCGTTAAAGCTCGTCATAACGCGGTTATAGCCGCTAAGCGGATCGAAAACCTCGCGCTTGGCGAACTCCTCGTCAAAACCATCCGTATCGCTAGGCGCTACGTCTTGCTTTTGCGAGCAACCGCAGAGTGCCAATGCCGCGGCTAAGAATATAATTTTTATAAATTTCAAATTGTGACCCTTCTTTATAAATCAAAGTGGCGATTTTACAAGTTTAAAGAAATTTTGTCAATAAAGGTAAAATTTCGTATAGAATTTCCCTCTTTATATCGCAGAATAAAGCCTGCAGCTCTTTAAGAAATATATCAGAGGATATATTATAAAATCACGTGAAAGTAAATAAGAAAGGATGAAAATGGACGCAAAATTTGCTTTGGAATTCCTGCTTGGCAACAAAGCATCGCTTTTAGCCAAGCACATTAAGCTGCTTAAGGCCGTAGATGAGACTAAAAGTATTACAAAGGCCGCAGAGATCGTAGGAGTGTCGTATAAAAACGGCTGGGACGCGCTAAATTTAATCAACAACGCGAGCAAAAAACCCCTCATCGTCCGCACTCAAGGCACAAAGAAAAATAGCGGCTCCGAGCTTACCCCTTACGCTCACAAGCTGATTCGCGCTTATGATGCTATCAGCCACGCGGGCGAGACGTTTTTGAGTGAAATTTTAAAGCTTGACGAGATTACAGAAGAGAGCCTTTTAAGCTTAGAGAAGATCGGTATGAAGCTTTCTGCGCGAAATCAGCTAAGCGTTGAAATTACGGATGTTCAAACAGGCGCTGTAAACTCGCAGATCACGGCTAAGCTCGCAGGTGGCGAAATTTTATGCGCGACGGTAACCGTAGAGAGCGAAAAGAATTTAGGGCTAAAGGCGGGCAAGGATGTGCTGTTTTTATTTAAGGCTCCAAGTGTCATCATTGCCAAAGGAAGCTCGGAGAAGCTAAAACTTAGTACGGCGAATCAAATCAAAGGCACAATTAACGAGGTCAAAATCGGCGCGGTAAACGCAGAGATCTGTCTAGGCACAAGCTCGCATCAAAACATCACCGCGATCATCACGCGAGAATCTGCCATCGCGATGGGTCTAGGAGTAGGAGATGAAGTAACGGCGATCATCGAGCCTAGCGAGATCATTATTGGCGCGTAATAGGGTGAAATTGGGTGCTCAAAATTTTAAAATTTAAGGCGTAAATTTAAAATTTTAGATACAATTCAATTCTCGGTGAGAGCCGAAACGAAAGGCATAAAATGAAGTTAAAAGCAGTGCTTTTAGGAATTTTAACGGCAAGCGCGCTTAGCGCGGGAGAGGTCAGCATCGCAGCCGCTGCGAACACGACATATGCGTTTGACGAGATCAAAGCGGAATTTGCCAAGCTACATCCGCAAACTACGCTAAACGTGAGCTTAGGCGCCAGCGGTGCGCTTAGCACGCAGATCAAAAACGGCGCGCCGTTTGATATTTTTATGGCGGCGGATATGAAATTTGCAGACAATCTGCATAAAGAGGGCTTTGCGACGGCGCCTGCCAAGACCTACGCAAAGGGCAAGGTCGCGATGTTTAGCGTGCGCGGCGTAGATCTTAGC
This sequence comes from uncultured Campylobacter sp., assembly GCA_963528355.1. Taxonomy (GTDB): domain Bacteria; phylum Campylobacterota; class Campylobacteria; order Campylobacterales; family Campylobacteraceae; genus Campylobacter_B. The sequence continues at coordinate 141,794 of CAURUZ010000001.1, read as the reverse complement.
AAGGGGCTTGAAGCTTTAAAAGACCCTAGCGTCAAAACTATCACGATAGCAAATCCAAAGACCGCTCCTTACGGCACCGCAAGCGTACAGGCCTTCCAAAAAGCGGGAGTTTACGATGAGATTAAAGGTAAAATCGTAGAAGCAAAATCGATCGGCGAGGCTCTTTCGCAAGCGCTTAAAGCTTCCGACGTCGGATTTATCGCGGCTAGTGCGATGTACGCGCCTAAGATGGCAAAGGACGGCTGCAACGGCAGGCCTTGCAAAGAGGGCGAAAATTTTGTCTTGGTCGACGCCAGCCTCTACGAGCCGATAGCCCAAGGTATGGTCGTGCTAAACCGCGCCAAAGACAATGCAGAAGCCAAGGCGTTTTATGATTTTATCCTAAGCGATAAGGGCAGGGCGATCTTTGCTAAATACGGATACGAGTTTTAATGATTAGAGCGAGAATCAACGAAATTTTACAAAAAGACGGCATCCATTCGGTAGGATTTATCGCAGGCGGCATTAAGCTACGTGGCGTATTTCTGCAGCTAAGTAGCGAGCTTAAGGTGGGCAGCGAAGTTTACGTGGGCTTTAAAAGCACCGATGTGCTTTTATCTCGCGAAGCCCTAAGTGGTGTATCTAGCGAAAATGAAATTCACGGCAAGATTATGAGCCTAAGCTTAGGTGAAATTCTATGCACGCTCAGGTTTGAAGGCAAGATAAGCTTTGATGTGCTCATTAGCGCGCATTCTGCGCAGGAGCTTGCTTTACGCGAGGGCGACGAGGTTTTCGCATACGTTAGCGCCACTGCGATATATATAGAAAAATATGATAACGATTGATTGTAAGAAAAAAATCAGTGATGATTTCTCGATTGATGCTCGCTTAGAGATTAACAAAGGCTCGTTTGTGTGCCTATATGGGCGCAGCGGCAGCGGTAAGACTACACTGCTGCGCATTTTGGCTGGATTTTTGCGCGCAGATAGTGGTAGCATAAAAGACGGCGATCTCGTGCTACAAGAAGGCAATGAATTCTTAAGTGCGGGTAAGCGCAGGATCGGCTTTTTGTTTCAAGACTACGCACTTTTTGAGAATATGAGCGTGACGGGCAATCTACTTTTTGCTAGAAACGATCCGCAAAAAGCTGCGATGCTGCTTGAAATTTTAGAGCTTAGCGAGTTTGCGAAATCCGGCGTCGAGGGTCTTAGCGGCGGACAGAAGCAGCGCGTAGCACTTGCTCGCGCACTGATGCAAGAGCCTGAAATTTTGCTACTTGACGAGCCGCTTTCGGCGCTTGATTTTACGATGCGCGAAAAAATCCAAGAGTATCTGCTAAAAATCCACGAGCAGTTTCATCAGACCGTGATTTTGGTAAGCCACGACGTAAGCGAGATTTATAGGCTTTGCAAGCGGGTTTATGAGATGAAGGATGGCAGGATCGTCCGCACCGGTACGCCGGAGGAAATTTTTCTTAAAACTAGCGGCTCACAGAAGTTTTCGTTCGTGAGCAAGGTTGTCGATTTGCAAGCACGCGACGGGGTCAAAGTGGCTGTCGTAGCGATCGGAAGCCAGCTATGCGAAGTGGTGCTAAGCAATGCAGAAGCCGATGGCTTGCAAGTAGGCGACGAGGTCAAAACAGGCGCCAAAGCCTTTAATATCACTTTGCGTAAAATTTAAACTTACAGGCAAGCTTGGGCGCGCATAAGTGGGAAACTTCAACTAGATTAGAGATTTAGACGTAAATCCTTATGGAATTTTGAGAAATTTTAGCTAGATTTGCCCGCAAAATACGGTGAGATTTTAAAATTTCATTTGCATCGCGCTTAGAGTTTCATGAAACACAAAATTTAAACGCAGGCTAGAGCAAAATTGCAATGTGAGACTAGATGACGTGTGGAAATTAAGCTTTAAATTTTAGATTTTGCGCAGGCAGGCGTCGTTAAATTCCTTCTTTGAATTTATTGATTGGCGCGGTGGGTCGATTTATAAATTTAACGACTTTTGATTTGCTTTTCGGTAGGAGTTGCGTGAATTCTATCATACGATCTTGGTAAAAAATTTAATGTGAAGCTTCGCAAAAACTTAAATTTTTAGATTTGGAATTTTGCCTGGATTTTGTGGCTTTGAAATTTTAAAAGTTCTAACGGCTCGAAGCTTGCGTGCTAAACTAGCTTAATAAGCTATGACAAGATTTCATTAACCCGGCTCTTGTAGGTTTATACGAAATTTTAAAATTTCGTTTTGTCGGTCTCAATGAAATTTCGCTAGGTCGTTCGGAGGGCGTCGTTTAGCCTATCTTGCGTGAAATTTGCGCTCAGATAAATCCTGCCCGCTCAAGTTTTCAAGCCTATTGAAGCTTTTTGAAATTTGGCTAGGCAAAATTCGTGGTCTTAAAAATTTGCCAGCTTGGTAGAGAGCTTAAAGGTTCAGCAGGATTTGCACGCTTGAAGAAATTTATTAGCCAAGCAATTTTATAAAATTCCGCTCGCTTTAGCTTGCGCGAAATTTTTAAAATTTCATTTCGTTAAAGCTCTTGCGCAGCTAGGTCTGCGCAGAATTTTTTAAAATTTCATTTTGCAAAGCCTTATGGCTATGTGGTTTTCGCAAATTCTATCCAGCTTTGCCTCTAAATTTTAAAGCAGAGCTAGGCTTTTAAAATTTTATAGTTTGGGCCCAGCGGCTCGGCTCGGAGGATAAATGTTTGAAATTCTAAAGGGGCTCGATTACACGCCGTTTCTCGTTTCATTAAAGCTTGCCAGCTTGACGACGCTCGCGTTGTTTATCATCTGCGTGCCGCTCGCGTTTTTTATGGCGAGAAAAAATTTCCGCGGCAAAAGCGTGATCGAATCGATTATCTCGCTTCCGCTCGTGCTGCCGCCTTCAGTGCTAGGATTTTACCTGCTCGTTTTTCTATCGCCGTATTCGGTGCTAGGGGAGTTTTTCGACAAGTACTTTGGACTTCGGCTCGTATTTAATTTCAGCGGGCTCGTGATCGCGAGCTGTATCTACTCGCTGCCGTTTATGTTTTCGCCGCTGGTTTCGGGCTTTCGCTCGCTTCCGCGCTCGCTTTTTTGGGCGTGCGATTCGCTCGGCAAGGGCTATTTTTCCAAGCTTTTTCGCGTCGCGTTGCCCGCAATTCGCCACTCTATGCTTAGCGCCTTGGTGATCTGTTTCGCGCACACGATGGGTGAGTTTGGCGTCGTGCTAATGATCGGCGGCAGCGTGAGCGAGCAGACCAAGGTCGCTTCCATTGCGATTTACGAAGCGACTGAGACGCTCGATTTCGCGCAGGCTCACGCGTATTCGGCGCTGATGCTTATTTTTAGCTTCGCGGTACTTTTAATGATGCATTTTTTGGGTGCGCGCGGAGCGAAAATCAAAGCTTAAATAGGCTTTAAAACGAAATTTGCTAAAATCCCGCAAAATTTGGAATTTGGCATGAAAAACAAAAAAGACTTCGTTACCGAAAGATTTAACGCCGCCTTGATTCTAGGCGCTGCACTACTTACGCTTGTAGTAGTTTGCGAGATTAGCTTTTTGCGTACTAGGATCGCTACGCAGCTTGATTTGCGGACGCGCACGGCGATTACTTTACTTAAAAATACCGACGAGTCGCTTTTTAGCGAGCTTGAAATTCTAAAAGAAAATATCCTTTCTTTGGACGCAAGGCACGAAGCTATGCAAAGCAAGCTTTATGCGGATTTGATCCGTAATGTCGTAAAATCTTCTCATAGATTTGACGCTATTTTTTATCTGCGCGCCCGCGGCGCGGAGCAGGAGAGCTTGGCGCATTTTTCATCGGATGCGCGTATTTCGGATCTTGGCGAGATACGGCTTGCGGATATCGCAAGCGAGCTAAAAAAGGATGAATGGGTATCGCGCTATATGATGATGGATGGGGCGTGGCGGTATTTTTTAATCAAGCGCGTAAACGCTGATTCATATCTGCTAGGTTTTGCCAACACTACTAGGCCGATTGCCAGGCTCTCTTCGCTGGGAGATATTTTGGTCTTTAATGCCGAAGGCAAATTCTTTAACGCTCCTGGCAGCGTAACCGATATATTGGGGCAGGATTTTGATTTTTCGCGCCTAGGCGAAGTGGTAAGCTTTGAAGACGAATCTGGGCTAAGCTTTGCATATCTTGCGAAATTTGGGGATAATTTCGTAATGGCTCGCGAACGAGCCGGCTATTTTTTAGGCGCGGACGATTTTATCGTCGTAGCGCTAGCAGCGGCGATTTTAGCTTATTTAATCCTTCTAATTTCAAATTTTACGTTTTTTAAAAAGCGCGTTTTTATCCCGCTTGCGGCAGTTCAAAACGCGCTGCGCCAAGGGGATTATCACTCCAAAATTCGCGATATAGAAGCGCTAAATCCGCTAAGCTCCGTCTTAGAAATTTCTAAATCCATAGATGAGGTTTTGAAGTCTAATCTGCGCCACGGCGATTTTAGCCTCAGCTTTAAAGATGCGCTAAAATATAGCTCCCTTTCGGTACTTAGCATCGATAATGTAGCAGGCACGATCGAAAGTGCTAGCAACGGCGCGCGCGAGCTTTATGGCGATGATGTCGTGGGGCGGAATATCTTTGCGCTGCAAGCAGGCTCGTTTTACGATTACGCCTATCAAACCCAGCGCGCAAACTATGTCAAAGAAAACTATGTCGTAACCCGCCAAGAGACCAAAAATGGCGTCAAAGACCTTTATATTAAAAAATCTTATATCCGCGACGGAAGTAAAATTTCAACTCTTTTTGTGGTGCTGGATGCGTCAAAATATCGCAGATTTTACGATGAAACCAAGCAAAAATATGAGTATTTAAATCACGCGCCTATCGTTACGCTCGTGTTTGACTACACTTCGGGCAAGATTGTAGATGCTAGCAAAAATATAAAAGAGCTTTGGGGTTACGAAGCGGCGCAGTTTTTAAGCGGCGAGATAAGGCTATGGGATTTGCTGGATGAAAAGGACGCGAATGAGGCTAAAAACGAAATTTTAAACCGCTTAGCCGATATGCCTTCAGAAGAGTTAAGCTTTTCTCAAAGCTATAAAATTCGCCACAACGACAATATCCGCTATAGCTACGAAGTGAGCATCTATGTCAAAAAGTCCGCCGCCAGGGCTGCGTTTTATTTTCAAAATATCGATGACGATGTTAAGGCGATCCGCGGCTTGCAGGAGGATTTGGACTTTTATCGCACCGTAATCGAGACTAGGAATTTTTGCACCTGCTTAATCGATCTTGATGCGCAGACGCTGTCGTTTGATAAAAATTACTTTAAAATTTTAAAATATCGCGGCAAAAGGCTAAACACTGCGATGAGCTTTGGGGAGTTTAGTTATGAAATTTACTTCGCGGATTTAGAGAATTTCAATAAAATGATCCGCGAATGCACCGCCGGGCTTAGGAGCGATTTTAGCTGTGAATTCCGTCTGCGAAATGCCGCTAATGCCTATACTTGGATCAGTATGCAAGGCTACGTCACCGAAAAGCACGGCTCTCGCTCGCGCCTTGTAAAAACTACGCTCGAAGATATCAGCTCGCGCAAGCAGACGGAGCTGGAGTTAAATTTAAACGCCAACGTATTTTCGCGCTCGCTAGAGGCGATCTTAATCACAGATGAGAGCGGTCGCGTGCTGCGCGCTAATAACGCTTTTTACGAAATTACCGGCTATAGCGAAAGCCAAACTATCGGCAAAATTCCAAATTTCTTCGCTCCTACGGAGGGCGGGGCAGACGTGATGGAGAGGATTAGAAAAAATCTCGTTGGCAAACAGACCTCTTACAAAGATGAAATTTATGGACTAAAAAGAGGCGGCGGCACCTTTCCTGCGTTATTTACGGCAATTGCGATAAAGGATGATTTTTCGCTTACTTCAAATTTCATTCTGATGTTTACCGAAATTTCGCAGATCAAGCAAAAAGAGAGCGAGCTAGCCAAGATCGCCCATCACGACGCGCTTACCGGGCTTCCAAATAGAGTGTATTTTATGAAGGCTGCGCAGAGATTTACGGCAAACTCGGGCGAAAATTCCAAGCTTATGGCGGTGCTTTTCATCGATTTTGACGGCTTTAAAGCGATCAATGACACCTATGGGCACGAGGTCGGCGATATGTTTTTACAAGCGATCTCAAAGGCGATGAGTGGGCTACTGCGTAAAGGCGATATCTTGGCGCGCCTAGGCGGCGATGAGTTTGGCGCTATCATCGGCGATCTGCAAAGCAAGGACGCGGCGCATGTGCTATTAGACCGTCTGCTTGGAATTTCAAAGATGAAATTTAATCTTAAAGGCAATGAGATCAGCGCAAGCATCAGCGTTGGCGCAGCGTTTTACGACGGCAGCGAAAAGATCGATTTTCCAGGACTTTTATCGCGCGCCGATAGAGCGATGTATCGCGCTAAAACGAGCGGCAAAAACCGTTACTGCATCTTTGAGCGCGCCGAAGCAGACGAACCTAGCGAAGAAGGGATTGCTGCAGCGATCGAAGAGGGGGAGTTTTTCGTGCTCTATCAGCCGATCATCAGCGGCGCGCAGATTTATGGATATGAGCTGCTTTTACGCTGGGATCGCGGAAAGCGCGGAATTCTTGCCCCGCAGGATTTTGCGCAGATATTAAGCGAGCCGCGATTTGAGTTGCCAATCTCAAAATTTGCGTTTTCAAAGATGATGGAATTTAACGCTCAAACGGGCGCAAACTGCTCGATAAACGTAAGTCTAGCCGTGCTTACAAACGACGAATTTTACGATTTCGTAGCTCACAGCTTGCGAGACAGGGCTAATGCAAAAGGCGAGTTGATGTTTGAGATAACCGATTTTAGCGAGCAAAATTTTAAGGAATTTGCCCCTGCGCGTGGGCATTATGCAGATCTTGGGGTTAAATTTGCTCTTAATAGCGCAAATAAAAATAATATCCCATTCCTGAATGCCCAGCCTTTCGATATCGTTAAAATCGACCGCGAGCTCTGCCTTGACATAGGCAAGAAAAAAAATGCTATCCGAACGATGGTGGAGATCACGGGCAAACTAAAGCGGGAGTTTGGATTCGCAGTAGGTGCCCAAGGCGTCGAAAATGCGCTATCTCTGCGGCTTTTAAATAATTTGAAATTTAACTATCTGCAGGGAAATTTTATCGCAAAAGCGCTTGATCGCAGGGAGATAGACGCTTTCATCGCGCGATTTAAAGATACGCCGAAGCTTGCAGCCATCGACAAAGATGAGTTTATCGGCTTTTTAAACGCGCTTGATTATAAGGATTTGGCGCTAAACTTCATCGCGCGCGGTCAAACAGGCGAGCTTAGTCCGGGAGAGTTTGAAAGTTTCAGAGCAAAATTCGGCGAAATTTTAAACAAAACTCAAAGCGCGGGCAGCGAAAAATTTGCGTTAACTACAGAAATACGTAAGCAAATTTTAGATATTCTTTCGCTTGATTACCGCGTTTTGGCAAGCTTCATTCAGAGCTTTAAAGCGCGGCTGGATCAGTTCATAAGCGATTTGGAGGCAGCATGATAGATAGCGTTAGCGCCGATTTCGATCACGAGATACCCAACGGCTCGAGGCTGTATTTCGGAAAGAGTGCGCAGCTCAAGCGCGAGCTGGAAAATAAAGCGAGCGAAATCCTCGTTAAAAACGGCTTTAGCGAAATTTTAACGCCATATTTTTCATATCATCAGCACCTAAGCGTCGCGCCGCAAAAGCTTCTTAAGCTCTCCGATCCCACGAATCACGAGCTCGCGCTTCGCGCAGACAGCACCGTGGACGTCGTGCGTATCGTGCGCAAGCGGCTGAAAGACGATAAGCTAAGGAGGCTATTTTATGTGCAACCTACTTTCAAATACCCAAGCGACGAGTTTTATCAGATCGGCGCAGAGCTGATCGGGGAGAAAAATTTGCCGCTTGCGATTAAAATCGCGCAGGAATTTTTTAAAGAATTTGATCTTACGCCCGCGCTTCAGCTAAGTAATATCGAAATTCCGAAAAAAATTTGCGAAATTTTAAACCTGCCGCTTGAAATTTTTGAAAAGGGCAAGATTGAGACGCTGCTTGAGCAAAATTTGCCTTGGTTGGATGCTACGGCTCGTGCCACGTCGCTAAAGGACGTGCAGGCTCTGCGCGCGCAGGTGCCTGAAGAGCTCGTGCCTTGCCTAGATGAAATTTTAAGCCTGGGCGTGGATTACGAGCGTATCTGCGTTTCGCTGCTGTATTACTCTAAAATGCGCTATTACGACGCGCTATTTTTTAGATTTTTAGACGCGGGCGCGGTGTATTGCAACGGCGGGAATTACGAAATAGACGGGCTAAAATCCAGCGGCTTTGCGCTGCTAGTGGATGCTTTGATAGAAAAAATTATGCAAAAGGATGAGAAATGAGTAAAGTTGACGTAGTCATCGGCGCCCAGTGGGGCGATGAGGGCAAGGGCAAGATCGTAGATATGATAAGCGCGAATTACGATTTCGTATGTCGCAGCAGCGGCGGGCACAACGCGGGCCACACCATCGTCATAAACGGCGAGAAATTTGCGCTGCATCTAGTTCCTAGCGGCGTGCTTCACAAAAATATCATCAACATCATCGGAAACGGCGTCGTTATCAACCCCGACGTGCTGATTACCGAGATGGCGCAGTTTGAAAATTTAAAGGGCAGATTTTTCATAAGCGAGAAGGCGTTTTTAAATTTACAGCACCACTCGCTGATCGATCAGGCGCGCGAAAAGAGCAAGGGCGAGCTTGCGATCGGCACTACCGGCAAGGGTATAGGGCCTGCGTATGCCGATAAGATCGCGCGCACGGGACACCGCGTAGTGGAGCTTTTGGAGCCTGAAAGGCTCGCCGAGGCGCTATCGCGCGATTTTGCTTCGCATGAGAGCGTTTTTGAAAAAGCGGGGGTTAAAATTCCTAGCAAGCTTGAAATTTATGACGAGCTAAAGCGATATAAAAGCGCGCTCGAGCCATACATCGCCGATACCACGCATATGCTGTGGAAGGCGCTTGATTACGACAAGCGCGTACTCGTAGAGGGGGCGCAAGGAAGCCTGCTTGATATCGATCACGGCACCTATCCTTACGTCACGAGCTCGACGACTATCGCGGGCGGGGCTTGCAGCGGGCTCGGGCTCGCGCCGAAAGATATCGGCACGGTGATGGGAATTTTAAAAGCCTACACCACCCGCGTGGGCAACGGTGCGTTTCCTACCGAGGATAAAGGCCCGCAAGGCGAGGCGATGCGCGAGATCGGCAAAGAGTACGGCACCACGACGGGCAGGGCGCGCCGCTGCGGTTGGTTCGACGGAGTGGCTACGAAATACGCCGTGCGCCTTAGCGGCATCGACAAGCTCGCGCTTATGAAGCTTGACGTTTTAGACGGCTTTGAGAGCATTAAAATTTGCCGCGCATATCGATACAAGGGGGAGGAGATCGATTATTTCCCGATCGATTTGGAAGCTGCCGAGCCGGTTTATGAGCAGATGCCGGGCTGGGGTAGCGTCAAAGGAATTTCAAAATTTGAGGATCTGCCGCAAAACGCGCAAAATTATATCCGCAAAATAGAGGAGCTAAGCGGCGCGAAGGTGGGCTTCATCTCCACCAGTCCCGAAAGAAGCGACACGATAATTTTATAAACCCGGTAAAATTTTAAAATTTCACCCGTTGCGGGCGGCGAGACCGCTCATAGAACTGAATTTAAAGGAACGATCATGCGAATACGACTACCACACGTGCCATATATCGCGCATAAAATAGCGCTGGATCTGCTAAACTCCGGCTGCGTTACGCTCGGTGCGGGCATAGAGCCAGTCGCCAAGGAAGCGGACGAAATCATAAGGGCCGATCTGCAAAAAGAAAGAACGATAGACGAGCGCGCAAACGAGCTGATAGATGAGCGCATAAGCGAGCTAGATGAGATGAGCGTGAATAAAAAAGATATGTTTTGGCTCATCAAACGCCACATCGCAAACGACGAGAATTTCGAGCTAAATTTTGAGGATCGCTACGGCACCATATCGCATAAAATTTTAGAAACCGTTTGGAAGAAAAATTTGATCGATTATAAAGTCTCGGAAAACAGGCTAAAGACGATAATTTATAACGCGATCGACGAATATCTTAAAAATTATCAAAAGATTGAGGATGCGGTATATGAAAAGATCGAGGGCTACAAGCAAAAATTGATCCCTGGGACCGAAGAATACGAGCTCGTGTTTGAAAAGCTCTACGAAGAGGAGCTAAGAAAACGGGGCATGCTGTAATGAACGCGTATATCTACATAGAAAACGGCATCTATCTGCAAGCCAAGGCGTTCGGCAAGGGCGGCAGCGCATTCGGCGAGCTCGTGTTTAACACCTCCGCCACGGGCTACGAGGAGATCATCTCGGATCCCAGCTACGCGGGGCAGTTTATTATCTTTACGATGCCCGAAATCGGCATCGTAGGCATCAACGAAAACGACAAGGAAAGCTCCAAGGTCCATGCCAGCGGAATTTTCGTAAGAAATTTTAACAACGAGCCTTCAAATTTCCGCTCGCAGATGAGCTTGGAGGATTATTTTCTTCAAAACGGGAAATTCGGCGTTTACGACATCGACACTAGATTTTTAACCAAGATGCTGCGCGACGAGGGCAGCCTGCGCGCTTTCGTCTCTACCGAGATCAGCGATAAGGCGGCTCTTAAAAAGGCGCTTAGCGAGTCTGCGCGCATAGAGGAGATCAACTACGTAAGCATCGTAAGCACGAAGGCGCCGTACAAGCACACATCGGGTCGCTGGGACGCCGAGCGAGGAAGCTACGCTCAGCCCGCAAGCTGCGGCAAAAAGATAGCCGTGATCGATTACGGAGTCAAGCGAAACATCCTAAACGAGCTTTGCGATCTGGGGCTCGGCGTCGAGGTTTTCCCGCACGACGTTAAGGCGGAAGTGCTGATCGCCAAATTTAAAGATGGGCAGATCGACGGCGTGTTTTTATCAAACGGCCCGGGCGAGCCGCGCATGCTTAAAGAGGAGATCGCGCAGATCAAAAAGATGGTCGAAGCGCGCGTGCCGATTTTTGGAATTTGCTTGGGTCATCAGCTGCTAAGCAACGCGATGGGATATGAGACCTACAAGCTGAAATTCGGCCAGCACGGCGCAAACCACCCCGTGCAAAATCTGCGCACCAAATCGATCGAGATCACCGCGCAAAATCACAACTACAACGTCCCCGAGACGATCGCGCAGATCTGCGAGATCACGCACCGAAATCTTTTCGACGGCACGATCGAGGGGGTGCGCTACAGGGAGTATCCCGTGTTTTCGGTGCAGCACCACCCGGAAGCCAGCGCGGGGCCTACGGAGAGCAAATATATCTTCAAAGAATTTCTTGAAATTTTATGATTTTTGAAATTTTGCCTGCACTAAATTTTACCGCAGTCGCGCGGTAAAATTTTAAATTTGCGGCGAGTTTTAAATTTTAACGCAGTCTTTGCGTCGTGAATTTAAGACTCGTCGCAGCCTGGATAATTGCAGGCTGGAGCGGTACGCAAAGCGCACTTTTGCGGGCTGAGGATTACCGCGGTGATTTTGGATTAAGCAGCTTTTTGGATGAAGCGATCTGCGCTAGTCGCGGTTTTAAATTTAAACCGGCTGCGCGCCGTATGCTTTTCATTCGTGTAATTTTTGCGTCCGCTTAGCTTATAAGCGTGCGCGCGGCTAAATTTCATGCGTTTTAAATTTAAAAATTGGGCTTGGCGCGCTTAGTCCTTTCAAAGCAGATCCTGCGGCACATTTCTCATAACTTCAAGCCCTTTAAATTTGACGAACCATTTTGTTGCCGTCAAAAGTTTCGCTAGCAAGCTGCCTTGCCGTTAGTAAAATTTTATCTAACGCCGTTTACCTACTAAAACCTTATCAGCGCCGTTTTTATTGCTCGCTAACCGCCTGTCCAAAATAAAATTCTGCCCCGCCGCGTGGTGAAATTTTACCTGCGTTTGCTTTGAAATTTTACTTTCAGCCGCTCTTAAATCTTTTTTGCACCGATAAGATTTAGCTCGCGTCACTTTAAATTTTGCCCATCTCTATGCTGCGGTTTTTACTCACGCTTGTTTTTTAATCCCGCCCATATTTGCACCTAAAATAAGAGTTGTGTTACTTTATGAAATTAAATTTTTAACTTAACATTATTTTAAGCTCAATAAAAGAGAAAATTTGAAAGAATTTCGTTTGAAATTTCGCCTTGAGGGGTCTGCTATGAGCTGCGCTTTAAAAGAGCTGGACGTCTTGCTAGTCGAGGATGATACTAAATTACTAGCCTCGCTGCATAAGGCGTTTGAGGGTATTTTTAACAACGTTTACAGTGCTCAAAACGGGCTTGAAGGTGTGAAAAAATTCAAAAAATTTAGCCCTAATCTCGTCATTACCGATATTTTAATGCCGATCGAGGATGGGCTTGAGATGATACGTCAGATCAAGCAGATCTTTCCGCATGCCCCTATCGTGGTGCTTAGCGGCTTCAGTAGGGAGGAGCAACTAAAAGGCGTTATGGAGATTGGCGTCGAGCGGTATTACTTTAAGCCGGTAGATATCACCGCGTTTGTGCTAGAGATAAGTGCGCTGATGAAGTCTAAGCTGGACTCTGTACGAGTCGTAAATATGGGTGCGGGCTACGTATTTGACGGGCTTCGTCGTATTTTACTGAAGGATGGCGAGCAGATCGTGCTTACTAAAAAGGAGCTTTCTTTTGTTTCGCTGCTAGCCAGTCGCGTGGGCGAGCTGGTACTTTACGAGGAGATCAAGCGTTATGTTTGGACCGAAGGAGCCGTGAGTGATACGGCGCTTCGCACCTTCGTCAAGCGTATCCGCGATAAAGTGGGAGGCGAAATCATAAAAAACGTCCCGAGCCTGGGATACAAGATCGAGCCTGAGCCTGCTTAAATTTGATCGCGTTTTTGCCGCTTTGTAATTTAAGGAATTTTATTCGTAAAATTTTGCGTCGAAATATGCCGCGATTAATGCGGAGCGAGTTGGAATTTTGCGCTCAAAGCGCCACAGATTAAAATTTTACGCTCATCCAACTTGCTAAATTTGACTTGATAAAATTTAACCTCTCAAGCTTTTCAAAAACTTCTTTGCTTAAAAGCCCAAACTAAAAATTTCTTGCTAAAATATCGCAAAATTCCGCGTTCTGCGAATCGCTCTAAAGGATTTGTTTTGAAAAATTTGCCCTCTAAAAATCTCTTTGTCTACACTAGCTCGCGTGCGCTACGCGCGGCGCTGCAAAACGAGAGCGGCGGCGTGCTGGCGCCTAGGATTACGTTGGCGGAATTCTACGAAAAGGCGCTTTTTGTGCCGGATCTTGTCGCTTGCGGCGAGATAGACCGCGCGCTTTTTATGAAGCAGGCAGTGAGCGAGAGCAAGCGCGCAGGCGAAAGGCTTAAATTCCCTAACGAGCTTTACGAGTTTATGCGCAACCGCGAGTATCTTTTCGGCTTTTTCAAGGAGCTTGCGACGGAGCGCGTAAGTATCGATGCGCTCGATCTTAGCGATACCTATGCGTGGTATGCCGAGCATTTTGAAATTCTGCGAGAGCTAGCGGGGGCGTATGCAAGGATTTTGCGTGAGCATGGATTTTACGACGAGATCACGCTGCCCGCGCTTTATGAACTAAACGAATCCTATCTGCGCGGATTTGAGCGGATAGAAATCAACATCGACGGCAATCCTAGCGCATTTGAGTTCGAGGTTTTTAAGCGCGCTGCGGAGCTGAGCGAGGTCGTACTGAGCTTTAGAGCCACGACTTTAAATTCCAAGCCCGTGCGCGCGGTGGAGGAGCTTTGCGGCATAAGTCTAGACGCAGGTTTTGCCTACCGCGTAAATCTTAGTACGGGTGAAATTCTAAGCCGAGAGCTGCTAAGCGTGGGCGGAGCGGTTGTGTGTAGAGGCTTTGAGTTGCGAAGCTTGCAGGCGAGCTATGTTTTTGAAAAAATTTCATCCTTCGTGCGCGCGGGCATCGCGCCGGAGCGCATCGCGGTAATTTTGCCCGACGAGAGCTTTGCCGGCACACTGCGGCTTTACGACGAGCGCATCGCAAGGGCTCGCAGCTCACACCGCATGCTAAATTTTGCGATGGGAGAGAAGCTTAAAGATAGCTTATTTTACGTAACGCTAGAGAAAATTTCGCAGTGCTTAAAAGAAGCGCGCATGCCGAAATTTGGCGTAGATTACCACGCATTCAAAAGTCCGGATGGAGGATTTTTGAATGCGGAGGATTCCGCGGTACAGCAAAATTTAGCGCTAGGTAATTTCGCTTCGGAGAATTCTATTTCGCAAAATTTCGCACAGCAAAATTCCGCGTTTGATTTCGAAATTTTTTCAAATTCTAAAGCGGATTTAAATTTTATGTCTGCGCGAGAGTTTGAAAATATGGAAAATTTTGAAATTCTGCACGAAATTTCGGCGGAACGCGCGAATAGCGTGGAAGAGCAAAGCTTTTCGCTAGATCCTGCAGAGTTTCAAGAGCCCTTGGAGTGCGCGCAGCAGCGCGATTATTCAGCTCGTGCAAAACAGCAAGAGAGCCTACGATACTCTATGCAACTGGAGCATATAGAGCTTGAGGAAGAAGATAGGTATTCAAAAAGCCCTAAACAGCGCGATCGCTTTAGGTGTTCTAAAATGCGCGAGGGCGCAGATGAATATCCGCAGCGCCCAAACCCGCAGGAGCTTGATCTGTTTTTTGCGAGTGTGGGAGTGGATGAGGCGCTTTTTGGCGAGTTCGCGCGCGATTTTGCAAAGCAAGTAAGCTTCGAGCATTTTGCGGCACTAATTATCAAGCTCGCCTGTTTACCTAAAATTAGCGACGCGCTGCTGCAAGAAAAGCTAAAAGAGCCGCTATATCTAATTAAAATTTTGCTTCGAAAATTTAAGGACGAAAACCTAAGCTTGGGCAATCTGATCGATCTTTTTTTGTTAGAAATTTCGCGCATTAAGCTTGATGATGTTCGTGGCGGAAAGGTCACGGTAATGGGGCTTTTAGAGAGCCGCGGACTGCAATTTGACGGCGTGATAATCCCCGATTTTAACGATGATCTGGTGCCTAAGCGCAGTAGCGGAGAGATGTTTTTAAACTCCGCTTTGCGCGCTAGAGCAGGGCTCATCAGCCACGCGGACCGCGAAAATTTACAAAGATTTTACTACGACGGCTTGCTAAGAGGCGCTAAAAAAAGCGCGATTTGCTATCTGCAAAGCGTCGAGAAGTTGCCTTCACGGTTTTTAAAAAGCTTTGAAGTGCAACAAGACGCGGAATTTTCGCAGGAAGATTATTTGCGGCTTTTTGGGAGAGAGGAATTTAAGCCCGCCTTATGCGGACAAGAAGATCCCGTGGCTCGCCATGATTTTTTTGCCGAGGAGCTGTCGTTTTCGCGGCTGGATACGTTTTTAGAATGCAAGAGGAAGTATTATTACCGCTACGTTTTCGGGCTAAAAGAGGGGCTAAAATTCGGTGAGGACAATGCGCTTTTGGGCAAAATTTTACATACGAGTTTTCAGCGTTTATACGAGCGAGCGGGGATGAAATTTAGCATGGAAAAATTTCGCCCTATTTATTCGCAGCTTGCGCGAGAAGCAGGGATTGCGCGCTTTGATGCGGAGCTTGAGCTAAAATCGGTAGAAAAGATAGCTAGGCTTTTAGAAGAGCATGAGCAAATTTGGAGCTTTAGCGGTAGTGAAGTATCGCTAAAAGGCGAGCTTGACGGAGTGCGGCTGAGCGGGCGGATCGACCGCATCGACGAAGATAAGGCAGGGCGGAAGTTTATCATCGATTACAAACGTGGTTCAGCTAAAAAACATATGGAAAAATTCCAGCTTACGTTTTATCGCGCGCTTTTGGCTCAGGAGTGCGAATGCGCCTATCTGTCGCTAAAAGATTGCGCGTTTGCGGCTCCTGGCGACAAAACGCCTAGCTTAGAAAATCTACGCGAGACGCTAAGCTCTATCGGCAAGGAATTCGCAAGCGAGGTTGCTTTTACGCGCACGGAAGTGGTGCAAAGCTGCGAATACTGCGAATATAAAATCATTTGCAAGGGACAGATCGATGGCAAAATTTGAAAATTATCTGGCGCTTGAAGCAAGCGCAGGCAGCGGCAAGACCTTCAATCTCGCAGTGAGGTTCATCGAGCTGGTGCTAAAAGGCGAGCCGATCAATGAAATTTTAGCTCTTACTTTTACCAAAAAAGCCGCTGCTGAGATGAAAATGCGTATCGTGGAGAAATTTCAAAATTTGCTTATCGTGCGCGACGGCGCCCTTGTGCCGAGCCCCGAGCTGGAGCAGATTTGTGCTGATTTAGGGCTAAGCACGGATGAGGTTTTGGCAGCGCAGCAGAGCCTACTGCCTAAATTTTTAAACGAGAGCCTAAATGTCTTTACCTTTGATGCGTTTTTTGCAAAGGCTCTGCGCTCCTTTGCGCTAAACAGCGGCATTGATCCGAGCTTTGAAAACGATGAAGGGATTTTAGGCGTGCAGCAGGCGGCGTTTTTAGGCGCGATTTGTAAAAACGAAGCGCTACTAAGAGAGGTCGTGGATTATGTAAGCGACTCAGGAATGACAAAGGGCGAGTTCTTAAATAGCTTACAAAGCATTTGGAGAGGCGATATAAGCATAAATCCGCCCACGCTTCCCGCAAGCTCCGCGCTAGCAGAGATAAATGAAATTTTATCTCACTTGCAAAAAGCGGCGAGAGATGCGGGCGTAAGCGCTGGAGCCGTAAATGGGCTAAGCCCTGTTAGTGATCTGTCAAAATTATCCTCTGGTTTCATTCTTTCGGCTCTTGCCAACGGCAGTTTCGATTATCCGCGCTCACAGCTTAAAAAAATTTCGTATCTTGACGGTGAGCTAGCAAGGCTAAAAGACGCCATAGCTCGCGAAATAGCGTGGATGGATGCGATATATGCGGCTAAGCTGGCAGGACTAATTAGAATTTATGCCGAAGCGCTTAAATCGGTGCAGCGCAAAAGCGGCAAGCTTACATTCGGCGATGTCACCGCAGCAGTGCACTCGCTGCTAAATCCGAGCGCAGAGGCGTTGCAGGGCAATCGCGAGCTTTTGTATTTCAGGCTCGATTCTAAAATCACGCATATTTTAATTGACGAATTCCAAGATACCGACATTTGCCAGTATGAAATCATGCTGCCGCTAATCTCTGAGGCGCTTGCTGGCAAAGGAGCGGAAGAGCGCTGCGGTAGCTTTTTTTACGTAGGCGATAAAAAACAGAGCATCTATAAATTTCGCGGCGCAGAGAGAAAAATTTTTGATATATTGCGCGAGCAGTTTAGTCAAATCAAAACGCAGAGCCTACCGCGCAATTATCGTAGCTTAAAACTTATCGTAAAATTTGTAAATGAGATATTGCGCGATAAATTTGCGTCTTATGAAGATCAAATCGCGGCAAATAAGCTAGATGACGATCTGCCTGCTTCGGTGCTGCAAAAAATCAAGGACTATCCGCTTTCTCATCCGCGAATGCCACTATTTGAGGTGCAAAGCGACGATTACGGCTATGTAGCAGCGTTTTCATACGACGACGTGCTAAAGGGGGCTGCGGAGCAAGCGCGCAGGCTTGTTGAGGAGTGCGGCGTGAGAGCTGATGATATTGCGATTTTATGCTGGAAAAACGAGCACGTAAGCGCGCTAAAAGAGATGCTATCGGAATTTTGCGAGGTTTGCAGCGGCTCAAATAAGGCTCTGCGTTGCAGCGAGCAGGTAAATGCTGTAATTCAATATGCAAAATTCTGCGTTGGTGGCGATGAAATTTATCTGCGAAACGCCGAAGCGATTTTGGGTAGGCGGCTTAAAAAGATAGCGGTCGATCTGCATAAAAATGCGCAAAAAACGGCAGAATTTATAGCTAGCTCGCTGAAATTAAATTTTGTCGATCCAGATCTTCTGCTGTTTTTCGAGACGCTGGCAAAATTTAATAGTTTTAGCGAGTATCTGTTTGCAAACGACGAAACGGAGGTATTTGCCAAGGAACAAAGTGGCATTAAAATTATGACCGTGCATAAGTCCAAGGGGCTTCAGTTCCCGCACGTAATCGTCTGCGACCGCATCGGAGGAAAAGACCGGGGCGAGAGCTCAAAGCTCGCGACGGACTATGATTTTACCACGCATAAGTGGAGAATTTTTTATAAATTTGCGAGTAGAAAGAGCCTGGATGCGGAATTTGCAGCATTAATGGATGAAAACGATCGCTCTGCGCATGAAGAGGACATAAACAAGCTCTACGTAGCATTTACACGCGCTGAACGCTCGCTCATCATCGTAAAACGCTCCGAGGCAAAAATAGATCAATACAATTATAGCTTTTTTTCGCCTTACGCCAAAAAGACCAAGGGCGCGGGCGTCGTGGAGTGGCTGGATATCCCGGATTTTCAATACGGCTACGTAATCCCAAGCTCCGTAAAATCAGAAGAGAAACCGCCGCAAAAAAAGATCGCGCTAGTAGCGGGCGAGCCTCAAGGCGCGCAAGAAAAAGCAGGCGGCGGCGAAGCGGAGGCGCTAAGCGCGATATATTTCGGCGAGGCGCTGCACTATGCTCTGGAGATGAGCGAAGGCTTTGGGCCAGATGAAATTTTGCGAGGAGTAAGCCTGGCGAGAGGTCGCTACGCTAAATTTTTAAATGATGCGGATTTTGAAAATATCGCGGCGCGGGCGCTAGGACTAAGCAAAAACGAGGAATTTTTAGCTCTGATAAGAGGCGCTCAAGCTTATAAAGAGATGCCGATAAAAAGCGCGGAGGGTGAGCTTTTGCGCGTAGATCTGGCGTGCTTTGGGCGGGATGAAATTTTGCTTTTTGATTATAAAAGCTCCGAAAAATACCTCGCGCAAAACAAAGCTCAAGTGGCGCGGTATAAAAGCGTAATCCGCGAGTTTTATCCGCATGCGCGAGTGCGCGCCTTCGTGCTGGCTCTCGAAGCTGCGGGCGCTAGGTTGATCGAAGTAAATGAGGAGGGATAAAATTTTAAAATTTAAATAAAATTTGAGCGCAGATAGATTAAAGATAGCTTAAATTAAGCTATACATAAGGATATTTCTATATAATCACAGCTCAAATTTTAATAAGGCGGAAACCATGACAGAAATTACAAAGCCTAGCGAAGTTAAGCGCGACTGGGTCGTTATCGACGCGACGGACAAAAGATTCGGTAGAATGCTTACCGAAGTTGCGGTATTGCTACGCGGCAAACACAAACCAAGCTACACTCCAAACGTGGATTGCGGAGACTACGTCGTTATCATTAACGCTTCAAAAGCCGTATTTACCGGCAACAACAAAGGCGACGACAAACTTTATCACAGCTACTCGGGCTATTTCGGAAGCGTAAAGAGCGTGAAATTTCAAGACCTGCTTAAAAACAATCCCGCAAAGCTCTATAGACTTGCGGTTCGCGGTATGCTTCCTAAGACGAAGCTCGGTAAGGCGATGATCAAAAAGCTATTCGTATATGAAGGCGGCGAGCACCCTCATACTGCGCAAACAACTAAAAAAGGAAAATAATCATGGCGACAATTTATGCAACCGGAAAGAGAAAAACTGCCGTAGCTAAGGTTTGGGTAAAACCGGGAAGCGGCAAGATCGTAGTAAACGGTATGGATCTAAACACCTGGCTAGGCGGTCACGAAGCGATCAAGCTAAGGGTCGTTCAGCCGCTTTTGGCGACTAAACAAGAGACCTCGATGGATATCACCGCGCAGACTTTAGGCGGCGGATATTCGGCTCAAGCGGATGCGCTAAAGCACGGAATTTCAAAAGCGCTTGCCGCGATGGATAAAGATTTTAGAGCGGCTCTTAAGCCAAAAGGTCTGCTAACTCGCGATAGTCGCGTGGTCGAGCGAAAGAAATTCGGTCGCCGCAAAGCGCGTAGAAGTCCGCAGTTCTCTAAGAGATAATGTTTTTTACAAATTTGTGGCAAAATTGTCGCAAATTTGTAAATTTTTTAAAAATTTTATGGTAATATCGAATTATAACTTTATTTGAAAGGATGTTTAATGAAGAAAGTTCTACTTGCATTAAGCTTGTGTGCATCCGGCGCATTGTTCGCTAGCGATGCTGATTATCACTGGGAGATCACCCCTACTATTGGCGGAATGACTCATGAGGGCAATATGGATTTGGATTCGAATTTTATGTTCGGTCTACGTCTTGCCAAAAATCTACAAGATTCGTTTATCGATCAAGTAGAGGTTGGTTTTGATTACTCTCGCAATATCGGCGTAGAAGATTTAGCTCACAGAGTAGGCAACGATAAGCCTGACGCTAAATATTATCACATCAATGCTGTAAAAGACTTGGTAAATTTTACCGATAATTTCAAATTATACGGCTTACTAGGTCTTGGCTATATGGATTACACTAAAGACGTTTACAACGATGGCGATCAAGATAGCGGCTTCGGCCAATACGGCTTGGGTCTAAAATACTATATTACCGACAACTTCGCTACAAAACTTGAAGCACGCGATGCTATCAGATTTGACGACGGCAACCACGTATTATTCTATACTCTAGGCTTTGCCGTTGATTTTGGCAAGAGATATGCTGACGCAGCTCCAGCTGCCGCTCCGGCTCCTACAGGTTGCAAAGACGCAGATAACGACGGCGTATGCGATAATGTCGATAGATGCCCAGGCACACCTGCTGGTGTAGTTGTAGATGAATATGGTTGCGAGAAAGTTATTAGATTAAATTTGGGCGTAAATTTCGCTACAGATAGCTCCAAAATTTCCCCTGAGTTTATGAACCAGATCAAAAACGTAAGCGACGTGCTAGTGGCTCACCCTGATTACAAAGTAATTCTAGAGGGTCACACCGATAGCACCGGTTCGAATGCATATAATCAAAAGCTTTCCGAGCGCAGAGCTGCTGCAGTTGGAGGTGCGCTTAAGAGCTTCGGCGTAGATGCCAGCAGAATCACAACTGTAGGATACGGCGAGACTAAGCCTATCGCTACAAACGCTACTAAAGCAGGCCGCGCTCAAAATAGACGCGTTGATGCTAAATTTAGAAAATAATCTTTTCTAGATCCACATAAGCGGAGCTTCGGCTCCGCTTTTTTATATCCAAACTAAATTTTAAAATGCCAAAATTCCAAATTACACTGCTTTTCGATCTGGACGGCACGCTCATAGACTCCACGCCCGCGATACTGGACGGCTTTCACTACGCGTTTGCGCATTTGGGCGCTGCAGAGCCTAGCGACGAAGCGATTAAAAGGCTTATCGGGCATCCGTTAGAAGTGATGTTTGAACGTCTAGGTGTGATGCGCGATGTGCAGAATTTCGTGCTCGCTTATAAGCAACGATACGCGCAGACTTTTTTGGATCAGACCGTTCTGCTAAGCGGCACGTTCGAGGCAGTTCGCGCGGCGAGCGAGTTTGCAAATTTAGGCGTCGTAACCACTAAAACGTCGAAATTTTCTAAAATTTTATTACATCATCTTGGCATCGCGAAATTTTTCGGCACCATCGTCGGGCGAGAGGACGTGCAAGATCCCAAACCAAGCGCCGAACCGATCTTAAAGGCGCTCGAAAATTTAGGAATTTGCGGCGCGACCGCTAGCAAAAGTTCAAATACAATTAGCAGTAAAGCTTGCTATGCTACTGCCGATGAAAATACAAGCGCTACTAGCAGGAGCGCGATTTTGAGTGAAATTTCAGCGTCTGATTTAAAGAGCCTTCCTGCGCTTGATCCTGATTCTAGCAAAGTTTTCGAGCAAAATTTAAGTAGCATCGCGAGTCAAAATTCCGATACAATTTCGTTTAGAAATTTAAGCAAAGCAAAGAGTGATAGACACGAGGCTGGCGATAATAGCCAAAAGAGCGGTGTCGACATTGAGGGCGAGAGCGATAAAGGCGGAGCGCGCGGCGGTAAAATTTATGATGCGCATGAGCTAAATTCCACTCCTTGTTATGACAAAATTTGCAGTGACGAAATCCTGCTTTCTGTTAGTCAAAATATCTTTATGATCGGTGATACGTCGCTTGATGCCATCTCGGCAAAGTCGGCAGCGGTGCGAAGCGTGGGCGTAAGCTGCGGTTACGGCAGTGCCTCGGAGCTACGGGCGCATTTTGAGTTCGTATGCGCGGACGCAAAAGAGGCGGTTGAGCTGATACGCGAAATTTCATCGAAATCTTAGGTGCAATAAAGCGAAATTTTTCTAGCTTCGATGCGCTATTTTTACAAATATTTAAGCGAATTCGCGCTCGAGATTTAAAATTCCAATTAATTCGCTTTTTAAACAGCACGCGATATAAATGTCCGCGCTATTTAGCTGGAGAGCAAGGCGCTTTCTAAGTGTTCAAACGATGCGCGGAGATGAATTCCGCATATTTTGCTCTGGTCTAGAATAGCCTGTGCCGAACTAACAATGTACGGGAATATTTCACTTTGTCCATAGTACTTGATCTGATTCGTTTAATGTTCGGTATTAGCAGCGTATGGGAAAATTTTGCTACCTCGAGTAATTGTGTTCTATTCACTTTCGGTTTGTATTAACACAATGTATGAGAAAATTTTACCGCAGTCAAATTTTACGCAATTTTGCAATATCTTTTGAGTTTGCGAACGGATTTTGCAAGAAATTTAATGCAAGCGTCTCGCACCTAAATTTTAATTCTGATTTTAGTTTAGACCCCATTTAGTAGCGATAAATTCTACGTTCCGCTTGAGGCAATTATTTGACAGGCTTTTTGTGCGATCTTGCCGCAAGTCTATTTGACACTTATTTTAAAGCTTCGTTCACTTGGCAAGTATTAAATAGTATATGTTTTGTGGTAGGCTTATTTGTCAAAATTTCATCCCGGAATAAATAAGCTCGCAAAAGGCGCGAATATAGGATAAACTAGCCAAATTTTAAAATTTAGCTCCGCGGCGAGTAGCCATATTCTTTTATCGGAGCCGATGAAAGCAGCGTTAGCTTTTGCGTTTTAGTTTTATCGTTTAGGCGCAGCAGGGCTTTAAATTTAATTAAAATTTTGCAAAATTTTAAAATTCCGCCCGCTCTTATGCTTTTTTAAAGCAAAATTCTATAAAATACCGCTTCCGCAATGGGCTATCGTCTAATGGCAGGACAACAAACTCTGGATTTGTGAATATAGGTTCGACCCCTATTAGCCCATCCACTTAAATTTTTAATCCCCTTTATCATAGCCAACGTTTGAAATTAATTTGCGCGTCATTTTTGCAGATCGTGGCAGCATTCGCCGGGCTAAAGCAAATTGCGTCGAGCCATAAAATAAGCAAATTTTAGCGAGCTAATAAGTAAGTTGCCGCTTTAAAGCGGCGGATTATTTGATTTTTTCTTTGCCTTTGTAAGTGGCAATGCTTTGATACGAGCCATCCTTTTTAAACGCTACCACGTCATAGACCTCGGGCTGTGAGCCTTGCTCCATACCTGGCGCTTCTAGCGGCATGCCAGGTACTGCTATGCCGATAACGTCTTTAGGCTTATTTTTTAGTAGCATGCGGATTTCGCCTACTGGCATATGTCCTTCGACTACATATCCGTCTACGATCGCGGTGTGGCAGCTAGCGAGCTCCAGCGGAAGTTTGAGCTTATTCTTCTTCTGGATAAGCGGCTCGTCAGCCAGCGAAATCATCTCGACTTCAAAGCCATTTTGCTCCATATATTTTGCCCAGTTGTGGCAACAGCCGCAGCTCTCACCGTGATAGACCTTGATGTGTTCGCCCGCCGCCGCATAGCTATTTAATGCCGCTAAAAGCGCACCTACAAATAAAATTTTCTTCATATTTTACTCCAGCGATTAGATTAAAAGTCCTCGATTATACAATACGAATAGTAAATTTTTAAGAGCGAACCGTAGGATTTTAAGATTAGATTTGACGAAGCAGACCCGCTCGTAAGCCGAAATTTTACGAAATTTTAAAATTTCGGCGTCGCGGATAAAGCGGATAAATTGGTTATAGGCACTGAGAGAGTGCTGATTTGATAGCGGATTTTGATACGTAGCCTTCCGAGTCGCTGGTAAGTGATACGTCGCAGCCTGGCTTATAGTTTTTCCAGGTATAGATGTTGCCGTTGTCTTCGGTTGTTTTGATGGAGTCTGGCTGTTTATTCCATGCAGAAATTACTTGATTGATATGAAATGCATCGCTGCGATCTTTCGGCGCATTAGTCATGCCTGTGCTATCGGGCAAGGTCGTTTCGACCATATCAGTGGTGCCTGCGGTGGAGACCTCTTGGACTTTATCATTTACGCCGCCGATATTTGTTTTGCTGCTTTGGGATTTTGTTTGATTGCGTACTCCGCTTGGTTCGTTGGATATATTCCAGTTGGAACAACCGATAAAAAATACCGCTGCTACGAGCGCAGCTATTAAATTTCTCATAAAATTCTCCTTCAAAAATTTCGTTGCGATAGTAGCACATTTATCTTTAGTTTAAAATAAATCCGAGCCCTTGAAATTTGAAATTTCGCAGGAATTTTGCGAGGCGTTTCAGTAGGAATTTATAAAATTTGAGATAATATTGCAACCTTTCATACCAAACGGGCTTTTAAATTTTGCACGGCAAATGCCTTTTTGGCTACCAAATTTTAAAGGATTTTTGATGTATGCTATCATCAAACACGGCGGCAAGCAGTATAAGGTCGAAGAGGGTAACTACCTAAATTTAGACCATTTTAATGCTGAGCCGAAAGCAAAGCTCGAACTTAGCGAAGTTTTAGCGCTAAACGACGGCGAGTTAAAGGTAGGAGCACCGTTTGTAAAGGGTGCCAAGGTGGTTTTGGAGGTTGTTTGCGAAGGCAAGGATAAAAAAGTCGTTATCTTCAAAAAACGCAGACGCAAAGATTCAAAAGTAAAACGCGGCTTCAGACGCCAATACACCCGCGTCAAAGTCGTTTCGATCAACGCATAAAGGATAGGAAATGGCACACAAAAAAGGTCAGGGCTCAACCCAAAATAATAGAGATAGTATCGGACGCCGCTTGGGCGTCAAAAAATTCGGCGGCGAGTTCGTTCGCGCAGGCAACATCATCATCCGCCAGCGCGGCACTGCGACGCACCCGGGCAGCAACGTAGGCATGGGTAGCGATCACACGATTTTCGCGTTGATCGACGGCGTCGTAAAATTTGAGCGAAAAGATAAAAATCGTAAAAAAGTATCGGTTTATCCAGCCGCGTAAACATCGCTAAAATCTTCGGGGGCGCAAGCCCCTCTTTTAATAAAATTCGAAAAATTGCTGTGAAATCCAAAGTATTTTCTTACGTGAAAAAATTTCGTTATAAAAACTCGCTACGACGAGATCTAAAATTTATCAAAAAATCACGAGTTAGAAACGATAGGCGCGCCGTTCGTCAGATTTTAAAGTTTAGCCCTAATTTTGAAATTTTACTAAATATTATTTGCGTAAATAACGGTGCATGGGGAATTGTTTAAATTTTAATGGGGGTGGCTATGATAAAAATAGACAAAAGCGAAATTCTAAAATATCTCATAAATAACATAATAGATAAAGACCTATTAAGAGGCATAAACGCCCTTATCGACGAAAGTATTAAGTCATTAAAAATCGAGACGGATGGCAATAAAATAAGTCCGAGCGATGCAGAAAAAATCGTGAAAGATATACAAAACAGCGATAAATTTAAAACCTTGATAAGCGAAGCAGTAAAAAAGGATCAAGTATCGGCTAAATCGGGTGGCGGATTTTGGTTCGGTGTTATCATAACAGGGGCGATAGCTTACGGTGGATACGATATGTTTTTGGAGCGTTATTCGATAGATCAAGAATACGCTTTTATCTCTGAGTGCGTAGGTGAACAGGGCGATAAGTATAAAAAAGACTATTGTGTTAGGCAATTAAAAAAGTGTTTAAAGGACGATAAAAAGATTGGCGAATGTTCTCGCGGACTGTTGGGTCGCTAGAAGCGGTAACCTATTTCCCATCACGCCATATTCAATAGACTATGTATCGCTTGGCTCGTTTGTATCACCAAAAACTATTTTTGAGCCCTCTTGTATATTTTCGCAAATTTCATCGCCTAAAATTTTTCTCTCGAAGCTATCGTCTATAAGCCTCTTATAGTGTTTAAGCTCTTTATATTCATCATGATCAAGCAAGAATTTGTAAATCGCTTTTAACTTATCCGCCATTTTTTGGGAACTTAAATTTTTGTTTTTAACTCTTTGCATGAGCTTTTCGTATGATTTCGCTCGTCTTTTTAAATAGCTTTCGTCATCTGAATTTTCGTCGAATTCTACAAACTCTATTAAGAAATCTATAAGTCCAACCCTTATTTGGCTTGCGCCGTTTTGAATATTTTCCGTAAGCTCTTTACATTCTCTCTCATAATTTTCTGTCGCCATTTGTCGCCAAACCTTATTGTAAAATTACACTAATTATATCAAATTTTGCAGAAAGGAGGTGATTAAAGTGAATACGTCAGATATGAGCCAAGATGAGCTTGATTTGTGGTCGGATATAAATAATCCAAACAATGATGCCGATATGGACGATTGGGCAGATGCACATAACCCAAATAACGACGATTATTTGGGTGTCGACGACGAGAATGAGTGATTTTACAGTTGCGACCGGTTAAATTTTTTAGGTCGCCAAATTTGCATCAAAAGCCAGATTTGGCTTATAAAGGAGAAAAGATGGCAAAATCAGAAGTTAGACCGCCGAATGGTCCAAGCACTACCGGTAAACCTAGCGGTAAAGGTCGCGGAAATAATCCGCCAAAAAAATAAATATTCTCCTCCTTCGGGGGGGGGGGGGGGGGGGTGGGGGGGGGGTGCCAATACGGGGAATGTGTTTTTTGGCCGCGTGTGGCAAATTTTGAAAATTTTGTTAAAATAAATTTGGGTTTTGGGGCCAAAAAGACCAAGCGATCGGTAAAAGACGCATATCTAAATTTTGTTTTGTTAGATCGTTAAGCAGATAAAATTTGTAATCTTGTAGATATCATTCAAGCATTTAAATAAAAGTGCGGCAACGACAGCTATACTAGCAACGCTAAAATAGTAAATTTTTACAAAGGAATGGACGTAAGGTAAGTCCTGTTGATTACGGCCCTTTCGTCTTGAAAAGATTTTTATGAAAGAAATACTTAAATTTTTAAGATTAAACTACGGCTTTAAAAGCGGTCTTGCTGTAGTTTTAGTAATTTTGGATATAATCGCCCTTAAAAACTAAGGTAAAAAATGTTCATAGACAGCGTAAAATTTAGCGTCAAATCAGGCGACGGCGGCGCGGGCTGCGTCAGCTTCCGCCGCGAAAAATTCGTCATCTCAGGCGGTCCCGACGGCGGCGACGGCGGCGACGGCGGCGACGTGTATTTTAGGGTCGATAAAAACTCCCACACCCTCTCATCCTACAAGGGCAAGCGGGAGTTTAAGGCGCAAAACGGCGCGCCCGGCGAGGGTCGCAAAAAGACGGGCAAAAGCGGCGAGGATCTCTATCTCATCGTCCCTCCCGGCACTAGCGTTTACGACGAAGATAGCGGCGAGCTGGTGCTTGATATGCTAAACGACGGCGAGACGAAGCTGTTTTTGCGGGGCGGTAAAGGCGGGCTTGGCAACGTGCACTTTAAAAGCTCGATCAATCAAGCCCCCGAATATGCGCAAAAAGGCCTTGAAGGCGAAACGCGCAAGGTGAGATTGGAGCTAAAACTTATCGCCGACGTGGGGCTCGTGGGCTTTCCAAACGTGGGCAAAAGCACGCTAATCTCGACCGTTTCAAACGCCAAACCTCAGATCGCAAACTATGAGTTTACCACCCTTACGCCAAAGCTCGGTCTAGTCGAGGTCGATGAATACAGCGGCTTTGTCATGGCCGATATCCCGGGCATTATCGAGGGCGCAAGCGAAGGGCGCGGGCTTGGCGTGCAGTTTTTAAAACACGTCGAGCGCACGAAAATTTTGCTTTTTATGCTTGACCTTGCGAACTACCGCAGCCTCGAGGAGCAGTTTGACGCGCTGAGAGCCGAGACGGCGAAATTTTCAGAGGGGCTTGCAAAAAGAGACTACGCGATCGCTCTAACTCGCGCGGACGCGGCAGAAAATTTGCAGGAAAAATTTGACGCGTTTTTGGCGCATTTGGGGCTTTCGGGCACGGCGGGCGAGATGAAATTTAAGCAAGATATTTATGAATTTGACGCCGCCAAGCCGTTTTTTATAACGCCGATCTCCTCGGCGACGGGGCAAAATATAAACGAGCTAAAATTTGCCCTGCTTGAGTTATTAAAAAAGGAGCTTTAAAATAGCGCGGATATCTCGTCGCGGCGGACTTTATGGAGATAGGCTGATCCGCCCGCCTAGAAATGGCGTAGCAAGGGGCATAAAGGTCGCCGATCTCTTATAGCGATCGGCGGGTTTTGTTTTGCTCGTGTAGCACGAGATACTGTTTGGCGCGTTTTCGCAGTCTGAGCAGGACCGCGAGGGCGTTTTTCGTGAGTGTTTTTGCGGCAACGCGGCTAGCTTGTGAAATGCCTCGGCGTGCCCCTCATCATCGGCAGCGCAGTCGCGCTAAAGCCGCGCCATAGAGGGCTTTTGACGAACATAGGTCTTAAGCGCGCCCGCATACGCGGTTAAATTTTATTTTTATCGCTCGCAAACGTCGCAAAAAGATAAAATTTAAGAAGGCGAAATGAATAAAATTTTTATTCTAGTATTTTTATGCTTCGGCGCATACGGTTGCGATCCCGCCGATCCGGTGCCTTATTTTATGGACTTTAACGACAAGGATCACGACGGCGCGCTAAGCCTGGATGAGTGGGCGGCTAGCGAGGTACCGTCCGGGCTGAGAGTAGAGCTAAATCTGCGCTCAGGCTCGGAATTTAAGAGGTTGGACGCTAATCGTGACGGCAAGATTAGCATCGACGAGCTCGGAGCGAAACCCTCTGCAAAGATTTATTGGTCCGAAGATCCGTGCGCTTTTTGGCCTTGGCCGGACGGATCCGAGGATAAAAATCAATCTGCCGTCAAATAAGGCGCACGAGCGTGAACCCGGGTTTACCTCACGGTTGCGTAAAATTTATTGCGAGCACAACTAGCGTCTACATGATCGCTTGCGCTGTGATGTGGTTAAATTTAAAGGAAAAGAATGAATATAATTTTTATGGGAACGCCCGAGTATGCGGCTAAAATTTTACGCGCGCTTGCTGAGGCGAAATTCAAGATCGCGGCCGTTTTTACGCAGCCCGATAAGCCCGTCGGCAGGAAGCAAATTTTAACTCCGAGCGAGGTTAAAGTTTACGCGCAGCAGCACCTTCCCACCGTGCCGATCTTTCAGCCTGCGAGTTTAAAAGACGAGGCGGTCTCGGCACAGATAAAAGAGCTAAAGCCCGATTTCATCGTGGTTGCCGCATACGGTAAAATTTTGCCGCAAGCCGTTCTTGATGTCGCTCCTTGCATAAACCTGCACGCCTCGATCCTGCCTAAATACCGCGGCGCAAGCCCTATTCAAAGCGCGATTTTGGCGGGCGAAAAGCAGACGGGCGTGACGGCGATGCTTATGGATGCGGGGCTTGATACGGGCGATATGCTTGATTTTGTCTACACGCCTTGCGAGGATAAAACGGCGGCGCAGCTGTTTGACGAACTGGGTGATCTAGCGGGCGAGCTGATAGTACGAGTGCTACGAAATTTTGCGAATTTGACGCCGTTAAAGCAAGATGACGCGCAGGCTACGCACTGTAAAAAAATCGCAAAATCAGACGGGCTTTTTGACTTTGAGCAGAGCGCGGAGCAAATTTATAATAAATTTCGCGCGCTAACGCCATGGCCCGGGATCTACTTAGCTAGCGGGTTAAAAATTTTAGAACTAGAGTTTTTGCGTGAATCTTGCGGGCGCAAATTTCAGCGCGCGGGCGAAATTCTACACATTGATAAGCCTAGTTTTTGCGTCGCATGCGGCGAAGGCGCGGTTAAGATCATAAAGGTGCAAGAGCCAGGCAAAAAGCCCGTGGACGCTAGCGCATATCTAAACGGTAAGCGGCTAAAGATCGGTAATCTGCTATGCTAAGCGGGATTTTAAATTTTCGCGTTTTGTGTCGCGCTTATGATGCTATGTGGGGATTTTATTTGCACCGCATTTTTGGCGTCACGACAGAATTCTGTTCTAGGTATCGCCGCGATCGTGAAGTAAAATTTTGCCGCGCGGAATTTCGAAGTGAAGCTCCAAAATCAAGGCTTTATAAAATTTTAAAACCTCGCTTCTATGCTCTAAAATTTTACGCTCGCAGGAACTTTAAATTTCGCTTTGGCGGTTGCGAATCTTGCGGCGCTACACCGAACACGTACCATTTAAAATTCTATGATCGTGCCGCAGAATTTTTGCGAGACAGAGCTTTAAAATTTTATCGCAGTGCCGCTAGGAAAATCCACGTTGCCGAAGAGTTTAGCAAGATCGCAAAATTTCATCGCACAAAATTTCACTATGTCGTAAAATTTAATCGTGCTAAATTTCATCTTGTTGCAAAATTCTATCGCTACGCGGAATTTAAACGCTTGCAATATTTCAAGGCCAGCCCTTCGTCTTACGCAAGGAGCGGGTTTTGCAAGTAGAATTTGTAGAGCAAATGCCCTCCACGCAGGAGTTTTTAGTAGACGCCGTGCGCGAAGGCAGGATAACGCCGCCTTTTGCGATCGCCGCAAATCGCCAAAGCGCCGGTATCGGCTCGCGCGGCAATGATTGGGAGGGCGTAAGCGGCAATCTCGCATTTTCGTTCTGTGTTGCGCAGAGCGATCTGCCCGCAGATGTGCCGCCTCAGTCAGCGAGCATATATTTTGCGATGATTATGCAGGAGCTTCTAGCATCGCTCGGTTCGCAGCTTTGGCTGAAATGGCCCAACGATTTTTATCTGGGCGAGCGTAAAATCGGCGGGGCGATGACGAATAAGATCAAAAATACCCTCGTCTGCGGCATCGGCATAAACCTGCTCGGCGCACCCGAATATGCGGGAATTTTAGATATAAAAATCAGCGCAAAAAACGCTATAGAGGGCTTTTTTGCGCTATATGAAAATAAAATCTCGTGGAAGCAAATTTTTAGAAATTTTTCGTTACAATTCCAAAAATCGCAAAAATTTAGCGTTCATTTGGGCGGCGAAAAAATTTCGCTTGCGCAGGCTAAACTTTGCGAGGACGGATCGATCATAATAAACGAAGAAAGGGTTTATGCTTTAAGATGAGTGAAGTAATTACGATAGCAAATCAAAAAGGCGGCGTCGGCAAGACGACCACAGCGGTCAATCTCGCCGCGTCGCTAGCGATAAAGAAAAAGCGGGTTCTACTGATCGACGTAGACCCTCAGGCGAACGCTACGACCGGACTTGGCTTTAACCGCAGCGACTTTGAATTTAACATTTATCACGTCCTAACGGGGCGTAAGGGCATGTCTGAAGTGATCCAAAAGACCGAACTTGAGTTTATGGATTTAGTGCCGTCAAATATCGGACTTGTAGGCATCGAGCGCGAAGTAAGTGAAGAGAAAGACTTCAAACTAATGCTAAAAAATAAAATTTCCGAGGTTAAGGACAGATACGATTTTATCATCATAGATTCGCCGCCGACGCTCGGTAGCATTACGGTAAATGCCTTGGTCGCAAGCGATAGCGTCATCATCCCGATTCAGTGCGAATTCTATGCACTTGAAGGCGTCGCGCTGATCCTAAATACCGTAAAAGTTGTCAAGCAAACGCTCAATAAAAATTTAAAAATTCGCGGATTTTTACCTACGATGTATAGTTTGCAAAACAATCTAGCCAAAGAGACGGTCGCGAATTTACGCGAGTATTTTGATGATAAGCTCTTTCGTATCGGCAAGAGTGATGATCTAGTTATTATCCCGCGCAATATCAAGCTAGCCGAGAGCCCAAGCTTCGGTAAGCCGGTGGTATTATACGATATAAAATCTGCTGGCTCCATCGCCTATCAAGACCTCGCTAAATCCATAATGGAGCAAAAATGGGCAAGGTAAAAAGAGCGCTCGGGCGTGGGCTCGGTGCGATTTTAGACGACGTAGAAAGCTCCTATAACAGGGAGCTAGAAAGTGGAAATGCCGATAGCTTAGTTATCGAAATCGATGTCGATAAAATCGAGCCAAATCCATATCAACCGCGTCAAAGCTTCGATGAGGAGGCACTTAGGCAGCTGAGCGAAAGCATCTCTCGCCACGGGCTTATTCAGCCCATCATTGTTATTCAAAAAGATGATTCTTACGTCCTTATCGCCGGCGAGCGACGTCTAAGAGCGACGAAGCTTTTGGGCGAGAGTAAAATCAAAGCCGTAGTCGCGGACATAAAATCTCAAAATTTAAGAGAGCTTGCCCTCATCGAAAATATCCAGCGCGAGGATCTAAATCCTATCGAGCTTGCTAAGTCCTATAAAGAGCTCATCGGCGAATATAGGATCACGCAAGAGGAGTTAGCCGACATCATCAAAAAGTCCCGCACGCAGATTACCAATACGCTAAGGCTTTTAAATTTATGCTCCGAAGTGCAAGACGCCATAAGCGCAGATAAAATTTCGCAAGGGCACGCCAAGATAATGGTTGGACTCGAAAAAGAGGATCAAATTTTAGCGCTAAATACCATTTTAGGACAGCGTCTAAGCGTAAGAGATACCGAAAATTTAGTAAAAAAGCTCAAAGATAAAACCGTTCCGAAAGAGAAAAAGCCTGGTGCGGAATTTCAAAGCTTCAAGCCTGAACTTTTAAAGCTAAAGGCCAAGCTTGATCAATTTGGTAAAATAAGTATCAAAGAGCGTAAAATTTCGATCGAATTTAGCGAAATTTTACAAATTTCCGAGTTTTTAAAGAAAATCGGATGATTTTTTATAGTGTATTTTAATTTTTCATATTGTAAAATACGCATTTTGTTTAAAACTAACCTAGAGGAGGTGCGATGCTAGACGTAAGTTTGACCGCCATGATAACGACCATCGTCGTATTTTTAGCTTTGATTTACTTCTTAAATATCAAGCTTTATAGACCACTACTTTTGCATATGGAAAAGCGAGAGGCTATTATTAAAGAAGATGAGGCAAATGCGATGAAAAACGCACAGGATGCAGATGCCGATAAAGCAGAGATCGTAAGGATCATGGATGCTGCGAAGTTGCAAGCTGTTAAAATAAAGCAAGAGGCGATGGATAGTGCGAAGCAGGCTGCCGCTAGAGAAATAGCCGAGAAAAAAGCCGCGATGGAGGAGGATTTTGATCAATTCTTAGGCGGTTTGGATGAGCAAAAGCGCAACCTAAAAAATGATTTGCAAGCCAAAATTCCGGAATTTAAAAATGCTCTAAGCAGCGCTGTGGCTAAAGTATGAGGATTTCAGTATGAAAAAATATCTATTTTTATTTATCATTCCGGCGCTTGTTTTAGCAAGTGGCGAGCACGATGGAGCCAAAGACTACGACGTGCTGTGGCGAAGCATAAATTTCATTTTATTTTTCGGAATTTTGTTTTATCTTTTAAAAGGTCCTGCAAAAGCAGCATATCAAGGTAGAATCGACGGCATCGCATCTAGACTTGAGGCTAATCAGAAAATTTTAAAAGAGTCTGCAGCTCGCAAGGAGCAAACTAAAAAAGATCTGCAAGATGCCAAGGTTCAAGGCGCAGCTTTAATCGAAACCGCTAAAAAAGAGATCGTGTTCGCTGCCGAAAAGATAAAAAATGCGACCGAGCAAGAGATTGCGAATTTGCAAAAATCTTTCGATGAGCAGAAGAGCTTTGAGGCGCGCAAGATCAAAAAAGAGGTCGTAAGCGAGATACTGGATGATGTTTTTGCATCGGACGACATTAAATTCGGCCAAGATAAGCTGGTTAAAATCGTAGAGAAAAAGGTCGGATGATGATAAATAACACCTCAAAAAGATATGTAAACGCCCTGATACTGAGCTATAAAAAAGATGAATTAGGCTCTGTTTTGCAGACGCTCGAGAGCGTCGCGAGTGCGTTTAGAATTCCAAAATTCCAAGATATTGTAAAATCTCCGACGCTAAAAGAGGAATCCAAAGTGGAACTTATTGCGTCGTTTATAAAAAATCCAAGCGAAAAAATCGTAAATTTTATTAAACTTTTAGCTAAGAATAGGCGTATTGCGCTAATTCCACAGATAGTCGAGGAGCTGCGCAAGAATATTGCGGCGCTGGATAATAAATATTTGGGCAAAATTTATTCCGCTACCGAAATAGACGCCGCGAAAATAAAAGAGCTAGAGACTAAAATTTCAAAGAAATTTAATGCAGATATTACTCTGCAACCTGTTAAAAGCGAGCTTGAGGGTATTAAGATCGAAGTCGAGGATCTTGGATTTGAGATTAGTTTTTCAGTTGATAGATTGAAACAAAAAATGAGCGAATATATTTTAAAAGCAATTTAAAGGAGTAAAGCGTGGGTGCGAAAATTAAGGCAGACGAAATCAGCAGCATAATCAAAGAGCGAATCGAAAATTTCGATCTTAGCGTTGATATCGAAGAAACCGGTAAGGTCGTTTCGGTCGCAGACGGTGTTGCTAATGTTTACGGCTTAAAAAACGTAATGGCTAACGAGATGGTCGAATTCGAAAACGGAGCTCGTGGTATCGCGTTAAATTTAGAGGAGAGCAGTGTCGGTATCGTTATTTTAGGCGATACTAGCGGTATTAACGAAGGTAGTAACGTTAAAAGACTGAGTAAGCTTTTGCGCGTTCCGGTAGGTGATGCATTAATCGGTCGCGTGGTAAACGCTCTAGGCGAGCCAATCGACGGCAAAGGCGCGATAGAGACCAGCGATACTAGATTTGTCGAAGAAAAGGCTAAAGGCATTATGGCTCGTAAATCCGTTCACGAGCCACTTCAAACCGGCCTTAAGGCGATCGACGCGCTAGTGCCGATCGGCCGCGGACAGCGCGAGCTCATCATCGGCGACCGCCAAACAGGAAAAACCACCGTTGCTGTTGATACCATCATCAATCAAAAGGGCCAAGACGTCATCTGCATATATGTAGCAATCGGTCAGAAACAATCCACCGTCGCACAAGTCGTTAAAAAGCTTGAAGAGTACGGTGCGATGGATTATACGATCGTAGTTGCGGCGGGTGCTAGCGAGGCGGCTGCGCTTCAATACTTGGCGCCATACTCGGGCTGCACGATGGGTGAGTATTTCAGAGATAACTCCCGCCACGCGCTTATCATCTATGATGATTTAAGCAAGCATGCGGTCGCATATCGCGAGATGTCGCTTATCTTGCGCCGCCCGCCGGGACGCGAGGCGTATCCTGGCGACGTATTTTATCTACACTCCCGCCTGCTTGAGCGCGCTAGCAAACTAAGCGATGCACTCGGTGCAGGTAGCCTAACGGCGCTTCCTATTATCGAGACGCAGGCAGGCGACGTTTCGGCATATATCCCTACAAACGTCATCTCCATCACTGACGGTCAAATTTTCTTGGAGTCGGGTCTGTTTAACTCTGGAATTCGTCCTGCGATCAACGTAGGTCTTTCGGTTAGCCGCGTCGGCGGTTCTGCGCAGATTAAGGCGATCAAAAAGGTCTCGGGAACCTTGCGTCTGGATCTTGCTCAATACCGCGAACTTCAGGCGTTTGCGCAGTTTGCGAGCGATCTGGACGAGAGTAGCCGTAAGCAGCTGGATCGCGGACAAAGAATGGTCGAAATTTTAAAACAACCTCCTTACTCGCCGCTTCCTGTCGAAAATCAAGTGGTCATCATCTTTGCGGGAAGCCGCGGATTTTTGGACGACGTGCCTACGAGCTCAATTGGCAAATTTGAAGCCGAGCTCTATCCGTATATTGAGGCAAAATATCCTGAAATTTTTGAAGAGATCAGAAGCAAAAAGACCATCGAGAAGGATTTGGAAGAAAATTTAATCAAGGCTCTAAATGACTTTAAAGCGACCTTTGCCGCTTAAAAAGGCTAAATTATGGCAAATTTAAAGGATATAAAACTTCAAATCAAAAGCGTCAGAAATACGGAGAAGACTACCAAAGCTATGAAGCTGGTCTCCAACGTCAAGCTTAAAAACACTAAAGAAGCGGCGATGCGCTCGCGAGCTTATGCGGTGAAGATTAACGAGGTCTTGGGTGAAATTTCTGCGCGCGTTAAAAATTACGTAGGCAATAATTCGGGCAACGACGAAAAACTTAGAATTTTTGATACTACTCGAGAGGTAAAGGTGGTTGATTTGCTGTTTATCACCGCAGATAAAGGGCTTTGCGGCGGTTTTAATATCAACACCATCAAAAAGATCAAAGCTTTGATCGAGGAGCTTAAAGCGAAAAAGATCAAGGTTCGCCTTCGCGCCGTCGGCAAAAAGGGGATAGAGTATTTTGATTTTCAAGGCATTGAGCTTTTGGAGCGATATATCGGCGTGAGCTCATCTCCATCGTCCGAGAAAGCTAACGAGATCGTCCAAGCCGCAGTTAAGGATTTTAACGAAGGTAAAACTGACGAAGTCATACTTATCCACAACGGCTATTTGAATATGATTACCCAAGAGATGCGGGTAAATACGCTGGTGCCGATCGGTGAGCCTGCGATTAGCGAGGATGCTTTAAAAACATCTACATTGGAAGTAGAAGTTGAAAGCCCTGAGGATGAAGAAACATTGATGTTAAATTTAATTCAGAGCTATCTTAGCTACAGCATGTATTACGCGCTTATTGACTCTTTGGCGGCGGAGCATTGCTCGAGAATGAATGCGATGGAGAATGCGACAAACAACGCCAAGGAGCGCGTATCGCAGTTAAATTTAGCATACAACAAAGCCAGACAAGGCTCTATCACGACTGAGCTTATCGAGATCATAAGCGGCGTCGAATCAATGAAATGAAAGGAAAACGGATGAAAGGAATAATTTCTCAGGTAATGGGTCCCGTGGTCGATGTCGATTTCAAGGACTACTTACCAAAGATTAATGAAGCTATCGAAGTTAAATTTGACGTCGAAGGCGCTCATCGCAGGCTGATCCTAGAGGTAGCTGCGCACCTTGGAGACAATCGCGTCCGCACGATCGCTATGGATATGAGCGATGGGCTTAGGCGAGGGCTTGAGGCTACGGCTCTTGGCACGCCTATTACAGTGCCTGTGGGCGAGAAGGTTTTGGGTAGAATTTTTAATGTTACAGGCGATCTGATCGACGAAGGCGAAGATGAGAAATTTGAAACCCGCTGGTCGATCCACAGAGATCCGCCTAGCTTTGAAAATCAAAGCACGAAGAGTGAAATTTTTGAAACCGGCATTAAGGTAGTCGATCTGCTTGCCCCTTATGCA
This sequence comes from uncultured Campylobacter sp., assembly GCA_963528355.1. GTDB lineage: Bacteria > Campylobacterota > Campylobacteria > Campylobacterales > Campylobacteraceae > Campylobacter_B. The sequence goes on along the minus strand of CAURUZ010000001.1, from coordinate 104,564 downwards.
AAGGGCGGTAAGGTAGGATTATTCGGCGGTGCGGGCGTCGGCAAGACAGTCATTATTATGGAGCTAATCCACAACGTCGCTTTCAAACACAGCGGTTACTCCGTATTTGCGGGTGTCGGTGAGCGAACGAGAGAGGGAAACGACCTTTATAACGAGATGAAAGAATCGGGCGTTTTGGATAAAGTCGCCTTGACCTATGGTCAGATGAATGAGCCGCCGGGAGCAAGAAATCGTATCGCGCTAACCGGCCTTACGATGGCTGAGTTTTTCCGTGACGAGCTAGGGCTTGACGTTTTGATGTTTATCGATAATATCTTCCGTTTCTCGCAGTCGGGTTCGGAGATGTCCGCGCTTTTAGGACGAATTCCATCCGCGGTCGGCTATCAGCCTACGCTTGCTAGCGAAATGGGTAAATTACAGGAGCGCATTACTTCTACTAAAAAGGGCTCCATCACCTCCGTTCAGGCCGTTTACGTGCCTGCGGACGACCTTACCGACCCGGCTCCTGCGACCGTTTTTGCGCACCTTGATGCGACGACCGTTTTAAACAGAGCGATTGCCGAAAAGGGAATTTATCCTGCCGTCGATCCGCTTGATTCGACCTCAAGAATGCTCGATCCGCAAATCATCGGCGAGGAGCATTACAAGGTCGCTCGCGGCGTCCAAGCGGTACTTCAAAAATACAAAGATTTGCAAGACATTATCGCGATTTTGGGTATGGACGAACTTAGCGAAGAGGATAAGCTCGTAGTCGAGCGCGCTAGAAAGATCGAACGCTACCTATCTCAGCCATTTTTCGTAGCCGAGGTATTTACCGGAAGTCCGGGCAAATATATCTCGCTAGAGGAAACTATCGCTGGCTTTAAGGGAATTTTAGAGGGCAAATACGACGATCTGCCGGAAAATGCCTTTTACATGGTAGGAAATATCGACGAGGTAGTAGCAAAAGCTGAAAAGATGAAAGCATAGGAATTTTAAGATGAAAGAATTTTTGCTTTTAGATATCGTTACACCCGAAGGGATGGTCTTTTCGGGCGAAGTCAAATCCGTCCAACTCCCTGGCATCACTGGCGAAATGGGTATTTTGCCAGGGCATGCGAGCTTGCTAACGGGACTTAAAGACAAAAGCGAAGGCGGAGTCGTTGAGATCGTAGATAAAGACGGCAAAAAGCAGCTTGTTTTGGTAAACGACGGATTTTTGGAAGTTACCGAAGAAAAAACTACTATCCTAGCCACTCAAGCCGTAGCTATCGGAGGCGATAGCGAAAGCGCCGTAGCGAAGTCTTTGCAGCGCGCTAAAGATATACTTGCATCCATTAGCTCCGATGCGGCAAATTCCGCAGCGATTATGGCTAGAGTCGACGAATTCGCAAGGCAAAGTTAAATATGCTAGATCTAATTTTAAGTTATTTTACGAGAAGCACGTTTATTACGATATTCGTTCTTTCTTGGCTATCCATCTATTTTGTCGTTACTTTTACGATTTTGATCTCCAGATTTGTAGGGCTTAGTGCGTGGCAACACCGCGAAGCAAAGGCACTCGAATCCTTGCTGATGGGTGGTAGAATTTCGCTTTCGGGCTCTATTTTTCAAAAAGTAAATACCGATAAAATTTCAAAAGAGGCCTTGGAAATTTATAAAGGCAAAGCCGAGCGTGACTCCACTAGCGGACTTACCTGGCTATCTATCGTCGCATCCACTTCGCCATTTATCGGGCTATTTGGTACGGTTGTTAGCATACTTCACACATTTTCCAAGCTTGGCGGCGGAAATTCCGGCATTGATACCATCGCTCCTGCGATCAGCGAGGCACTGGTTGCCACAGGATGTGGAATTTTTGTAGCGATCCCCGCATACACCTTTAGCTTGCTTATAAAACGCAAAGCATACGAAGTTATGAGTATCATAAATCGTACGGCAGATATTTTGCTATTTAAAGCAAACACTGGAAAAGCTATTTAATGTATAATTTCGACGAAAATCCAGAGTTAAATATCACTCCGCTCGTCGATATTATGCTTGTTTTGCTAGCGATTTTAATGGTCGCGCAAACGGCGATTATCTACGATGAAAAGATCGAGCTGCCTAGCGGCTCAAAAGCACAGGTTTCGGAAAATACCGCGGAATTCTTGCTTGTGCGTATCGGCGAAGATCGCAAGGTTTATATCGATAAAAGCTCGATGAGTCTGGCAGAATTCCCAGATAATCTCGTGCTGCTTAAAGGCACCGGCAAGTATAGCTTGGAAAAACCTGTCTATATCCAAGCCGATAAAAGACTCGTTTACGACGATGTAATGTTTGTCTTAAAAAGCTTAAAACAAGCGGGTTTTACTAAAGTCGCACTTCAAACAAATGGCTAATTATTCAAATTTTACGGGGGTTAAATACGATAATTTTAAATCGTTTCTGATCGCCGTTTTTATATATGCCCTAGTCGTCTTCGTTATTTTATACCAAATAATGGATTTAAAAAATAAGCCTAAAAAATTTACCGACGACAAAGACGCTCTTTTCGATACCATTTCCATTGATATAGACGATACGCCTATACCTACCGCGCCGAATATAGCCAAAGAAGATAAAGAGGGCGATTCGCAGGAGAAAAAAGAGAAACCCGTTGAGGAAGAGAAAATAAAAACTACGGCGCAAGCCATTCCGTCGCCTCCGACGCAGACGAAGCCAAAAGAGCCCGAAAAGCCGAAAGAGGAGTCTAAACTCGAACCTAAAAAGGAAGAAGAACCCAAAGAAAAGCCCGAGCTAAAAATAAACGACGTCCCTGCCGAAAAAAAGATAGAACCTGAGCCAAAAAAGGAAGATACGCAAAAAGATAAGCCTAAAAAAGAAGATAAACCTAGTTTGAATGATCTTTTTTCGGATACTACGTCGGATAATAAAATTTTAGAAGATAGCACTAAAAAAGATAATGCTATCCAAAGTAGTAAAAAATCGGATAAAGAGACCGCCAGAACGAGCACCAAAGAGCAAGCTGCCTCTAAAAATGCCCTAGTGAAATCCAACGTAGTTACCGGCCGGACCAAGCTAACCGGAGAATTTGACGCCTATAGAGGAAAGATAAATAAAATTCTACAAAAGCTATGGAGTCGCTATAACACTACCATAAACGATGATTCTACCGTTTTGATAACATTCGGCGCAGACGGAAGAGTTAGCGGTTATGAGATACAAAAGCTAGGTCTTAATACGGAATTTAACCAAAAATTAAGAGATTTTTTAAGCAATCTACAAAATCAGCCTTTTCCTAAATCGCCCGACGGCAAGCCGTTTATCTATGAAGTAAATTTAAATGATGTCGTTCGCAGCGGATTTTAAATTTTAAAATTTACAAATTTCTATTAAAATTCCAACTTTTAATCACTGAAGGAGAGAAAATGAGAAGACTATTTTTAGTTTTTGTATTTTGTACGAGTCTTTTCGCGGTAGACGCGACGACGACCATTACAAACGAAGGGGTAAATCTACCTAAAATCGTCGTTCAAGATGCATCGAATCTTGCAAATTCAGAATTTGGCAACAAATTCTTTAAACTTATGGTGGGCGATCTAAAGGTTGGCGCGACTTTTGAAGTCAGCGACGAGTATCTACAAAGCAGCTATGATGCGGGCGCTTCCGATAATCTAGGCTCTAGCGGTGCCGCTCTTATCGTGCGTTACGCGGTAAGTGATAAAAGCTCGCCGATGAGCCTAAAAGCCAAAGTGCTTGAGGCAAACAGCGGCAGGGTGATGTACGAGAAGAGCTTTACGCTATCAAATGCCGAGAAATATCCGTTTTTAGCCCATATGGCGGTATCTGAGATCGTCAAGCAGCTAGGGTACTCAAACGTCGATTGGATGAAGGAGATGATTTTGCTCTCTCGCTACACTTCGACGCGTGAGAGCGAGATCATGGTGGCTGACTATACGCTTACCTACCAGCAGGTGGTGCTTCGCGGCGGATTAAATATCTTCCCTAAATGGGCAAGCGCGGCGCAGAACGAATTTTATTACACCTATTACGTCAATAAAAATACGCCCGCTATCTATAAATTTAATCTATCCAACGGTAGCAAGAGTAAAATTTTTACCGGTCATGGCATGACGATAGCTTCAGATGTAAGCGCCGACGGCAGAAAGCTTCTAATCACCAATGCGCCTAAGGATCAACCCGATATTTATTTATATGATATAGCCTCGGGCAGCGCTAAGCAAATTACTGATTATGCAGGCATTGATGTAAATGGAAATTTTATCGACGGCGATTCGCGCGTGGCTTTTGTGAGCGATCGTCTGGGCTATCCGAACGTATTTGCCACTAGCATAAACGGCGGTAATGTTCAGCAGCTCGTCTATCACGGCAAAAATAACAACTCCATTAGCACAAATGGTAATTACGTTACTTACTCTAGTCGCGACGGCGGGGGCGGATTTAATATATATTTAATCTCTACTCAAACCGATATGATTCGCCAGTTAACGGCTAGCGGCAAAAATATGTTTCCTAGATTTTCTAGCGATGGCGGTAGCATTATGTTTATCAAACAAGACGGCGGCGGAAGCTCGGTAGGTATTATCAGAGTTAACGAGAATAAAAGTTTCCAATTTCCGTTAAGAGTGGGTAAAATTCAATCGGTTGATTGGTAAAATATTAAAAAATCTCGTGATATAATGACTTCAATTTTTTTTGAAAGGATAGAAAATGAAACATTTAGTTTTATCTTCGATAGCAGTTGCTGCTCTATTATTGAGCGGTTGTTCTAAAAAGACCCCAGAGGCCGATACTACAAGCACAAGTGATGCAGATAGACTAGCTGCTTTGGCATCTCAGATCCAAAGTGAAGTTGGCACTGTTTATTTCGACTTTGATAAATTTAATATTAGAGCCGATCAGCAAGGCACAATCAATAATAACGCAGCTCTATTCAATCAAGCAGGCGCAGAGTCTCTAACTGTTAAAGTTGAGGGTAACTGCGATGAGTGGGGTTCTGATGAGTACAACTATGCTCTTGGTCTAAAGAGAGCTACTGCAGCTAAAGACGCATTGGTTGCTCAAGGCGTAAATGAGAGCAGAATTTCCGTAGTAAGCTACGGTGAGAGCAATATGGCTTGCACAGAGCATTCTAAAGAGTGCGACGCTCAAAACAGACGCGACGAATTCAAAGTTGGATTCTAATTTGAAATTTAAAAATTTCACGGTGGCGGCTCTTTTGGGAGCTGCCACTTTTTTAAATGCAGAAACTTCTGCATTTGATGCTGGCAATATTGATTCAGGCAGCTCTTACGGACTAACTGAAAACGAGCAGGTATTGCGCGATAACCGCAAGCGTATAAGCGAGATGCAAACTAGTGTAGATAATACACGCGAGAGCGTCGAAGGTTTGCGAAGCGTCCTTGAAGGAACAAATTCTAAAATTTCGAACCTGGAAAACAGGGTAGCGGATCTAGAAATTCGCGCTACGGGCAAGAGCCAAGGTAACAGCGAGCTAGATCAGATGAAACGAGACATCGCTACTATAAAAGCCCAAATTGCTGAAATCAATAAAAAATTAGGCAGCGGCGGTAGCGTAAAAAAAAACGCTGAATTAGACGCAGGCACTGCTTCAGTCCCTGCTAGTGCAAAATCAGATTCCGATTTTAAATCAAAAGATCAGGCTTCGGTGTTGAAAGAGGCCGATGCCTTATATGCTAAAAAAGACTATTCAGGCGCAAAAGAGCGCTACACCTATCTAGTATCCAAAAATTATAAGCCAGCAAAGGCAAACTACATGCTGGGCGAAATTTCATATTTTTCCGGCTCATACGCAGAAGCGATAAACTATTACAAAAAGAGCATCTCGCACAACGAGAGCCAAGACTACACCCCAAAACTTCTTTATCACACCGCGATCAGCTTCGATAAGATCGGCGATAAAGACAGCGCAGATAAATTCTACAAAGCGCTAAAGGCTTCATATCCGGACTCCAAAGAAGCCAAAGCCGCGCCCACTAGATAATCTAAATTTAAATACAAACTCAAAATAAAATTCTAAACAGGAGAAAACTATGGCTAACAACCGAGTTATAAAGATGCATTACGAGCTAAAAGACGGCAAAACCGGTGAAATTTTAGAATCAAATTTAAACTCCGATCCGATCACCTTTCTTAGCGGCAAAGATCAAATCATCCAAAAGCTGGAAGATGAAATTTTAAATCTACAAGCGGGCGAGAGCAAAACGGTTCTAATAAGCCCTAGTGACGGGGTCGGCGAGTATAGAAAAGACGCCGTGCAAATCCTGCCTAAAGAGCAGTTTGCGGGCATCGATCTGGTCGTCGGTATGGAGCTTTTCGGTCAGGCGGAGGACGGCGCGACTACCCGCGTGAGCGTTAAAGCTATCGGCGAGCAGGATGTCACCATCGACTTTAACCATCCATTCGCGGGCAAGGAGCTGGAATTTAACGTAAAAATCGTCGAGAACCGAGAAGCGACGGCGGACGAAATTCTTACCGGGCAGCCGGAGGGTGTGCACAGCTGCGGTTGCGGACATAACCATCATCACGAGGGACACGAGTGTTGCGGCGGACACGGACACGATCACGCGGAGGATCACGAGTGTTGCGGAGGTCATGGGCATGCAGACGGTCATGAATGCTGCGGAGGTCACGATCACGGAAAAGATCACGAGTGCTGCGGCGGGCACCACCACGAGCATTAGGCTTTTTTATGAAATTTGCTTTTATCTTCCCCGGACAGGGCAGCCAAAGCGTAGGCATGGGCAGAGAGTTTTACGAAAACTCCGCATCTGCGCGCGCGCTTTTGGATGAGGCTTCAGACTTTACGGGCATCGATTTTAAAAATTTACTGTTTGAGCCTAACGACAAGCTCGACGTTTCGGAATTTACGCAGCCTGCGATTGCATTAAATTCTATGATGGCGCTTGCGGCGCTGCAAGAAAGGCTGGATCAAGAAAAGCTTAACATCGCTCCACAGTTTTTACTCGGACACTCGCTGGGCGAGTTTAGCGGGCTAAGCGCTGCGGGAGCCATAGAGCCGAAGCAGATGTTAAAGCTCGTAAATATTCGCGGCAGGCTCATGCAGAGCGCCTGCGAGGGCAAATGCGCCGGAATGATGGTGATCTTAGCTCTTGCCGACGAGGCGGTTGAAAAAATTTGCGCGGATGCGAGAAGCGCCGGTAGGCAGGTATGGGCGGCGAATTATAACTGTGACGGGCAGATCGTAGTTGCGGGCAAAAAAGATAATCTCGCAGCACTCGAGGGCGAGTTTAAAGCCGCGGGTGCAAAGCGCGCGATGCTGCTGAATATGAGTGTCGCAAGCCACTGCCCGATGCTAGGGAGTGCTAGCGACGAGCTTTTGGAATTTTTACGCCCCGCGCTAAAAGAGAGCTTCGCTCCCGTCGTCGCTAACGCCACGGCGCGCGCATACAGGGTGAAATCCGAAGCGTTGGAGCTGCTTAAAGCCCAGCTTATCAGCCCCGTGCTTTACAAGCAAAGCATCAAAAATTACGAGGGCGAGGCGGACTGCTTCGTCGAGTTCGGCGCGGCAGTTTTAAAAGGGATAAACAAAAAGATCACGCAGAAGCCGACCTTCAGCATCACGGATCTTGCGAGCTTAGATGAGTTTTTGAAATTTGCAAAGGAGAATAGATGAAAGTTGCGATTTTAGGCGCCATGCCCGAAGAGATCGAGCCGCTGCTATCCGCACTGTGCGAAAGAGGCGTGAGCGTAGAGAGCACGGAGTATGCGAACAATAAATTTTATTTCGCGCACCTTTTTGGCCACGATCTAGTGATCGCATATTCGAAGATCGGTAAGGTAAATTCTGCCCTGACCGCTACGGTTATGATCGAGAAATTCGGCGCGCGCGCGCTCATTTTTACGGGCGTCGCGGGGGCTTTGAAGCACGGCATTAAGATCGGCGAAATTTTATACGCCACCGCGCTCGTGCAGCACGATCTGGATATCACGGCTTTTGGGCATCCGCACGGATTCGTGCCGGGAAGTAAAATTTCAATCCAAACCGATGCGAAGCTAAATTCTATCGCGCAAAGCGTCGCCGAGCAGCTTGGCATCACGCTAAAATCGGGCATCATCGCTAGCGGCGATCAGTTCGTGGGCGATGAGGAGCGCAAGAGCTGGATTGAGCGGACGTTTGACGCGAGCGCGGTCGAGATGGAAGGAGCGAGCGTAGCGCAGGTGTGCGACGCGCTGGGCGTGCCGTTTTGCGTACTGCGCGCGATAAGCGACGAGGCGGGACACAAAGCCGAATTCGATTTTGATGAATTTATGGTAAAAAGCGCGCAAACGAGCGCAAATTTTGTCCTAAAAATGATCGAAAGGTTATGATAAACCTCTCCAAAAAGCTACTTCGCCGCGTCGGACAAACCAACGCCAAATACAAGATGTTTGAGCGCGGCGATAAAATTTTACTAGCTCTTAGCGGCGGCAAGGATAGCATGAGCTTGGCGCACGTGCTGAAGCATTTCCAAAACGTAAGCCCGCTAGATTGGGAGTTTCGAGCCGTTACCGTCACCTACGGTATCGGCGAGGACCTGCGCGAGATAAGTGCCCATTTTAAAGAGCACGAGATCCCCTACGAGATAATCGATACTAAAATTTTTGAATTCGGCAAGGAAAAAATCCGCGCAAACACCACATTTTGCAGCTTTTGCTCGCGTATGAGGCGCGGATACATCTACTCCTACGCGCTTGAGCACGGCTTTAATAAGATCGCCATCGCCCACCACCTCGATGACGCCGCGGAGAGCTTTTTTATGAATTTCACCTTCAACGGCGCGCTGCGCACCCTCGCTCCGCGCTATGTCGCCGAAAACGGGCTTGTGATCATCCGCCCGTTCATTCTCACGCGCGAGCGTCAAATCGCAGCCTGTGCCAAAGATAACGAGCTTCCGATCATGCGCGAGGAAGAGGTTTGCCCCGCGAGGCAATACGGCGGCAAGGAACCCACCGCGCGTGCCGCTACGAAGGAGCTTTTGGCGCAGTACGAAAAGGCCCATCCGAAGTTTTTTATCAGCCTGCAAGCCGCCTTTGCCAACATCCACGAAGATACCTTTTTCGAGCCTAAATTTTAAAATTTTAAGCGGTTTGCACTCCCTTGCTCAAACGAATTCAAAGCGCGCAGTGCTTGCGATAACATGAGTTTCGTGCGCCTAGTTCGATTTTTTTGGCTTGAATGAGCCTGACGCACGCAGAGCAGTTATCTTCCCTTGTGCTCGAACGAGCTGTGAGTCGCAGCGTGAGCAGTTGGATCACTGTGTCTAAATTGCGGTGCGGGCGATTGCGCTCCCGGATATGAGTTGTGCACGAGCCGCGGCGAACAGCTATCCCCCTGCGTCTAAAAAGCCGTGCGCGCGAGTAGTTGCTCCCTCTGCGCCCGAGAAGCTACGAGATATAGTAGGTTGTGCGTTGCTGTATCTGTTTTTACAAAACAGCCACGGCTGTTTTCGGCGCCGCCTTCTCGTCTTGCTCAAAAGCCGCCCGTACCAAGCGGAGCCTTACGAGTAAGCGTTATGGGCTTGCAAAGCTCGCGCGAAAGATAGTTGTAGAAATTTTATTCCGAAAAGTATTTTTGAAATTTTACTTCACAAAATTTTAAAATTCTCAACCAGACTAAATTTTAAAATTTTAACGAAGCCCGATTCAAAACTCCGATGAAGCCGAATTATGAAATTTTACCCCGCAAAATTTTAAAATTTTATCCGCAGGCTATAGTTTGAAGCGCATTCGCAGATCCGCCCGCCGTGCGCCGTAAATTTAAACCGTCCGCTCCGCTAAAGATAGTTTTAGAAATTTATTTCGGAAAATGTTTCTAAAATTTTAACGAAGCCGAGTTCAAAATTCCGGCGGAGCCAAATTTTAAAATTTCAAAGCAACCGAATTTTAAAATTTAGCAAAGCCGAATTCTGAAATTTTATCGCAGCCGAATTTCCGCTCTCGTTTCATAAACGTTACCTTTTGAAATTTCGCCGCTCGCGAGGGCTTAAATTTCACGCCGCTTCAAAGCCGCTCAAAACTTCCGCTGTCGCGCGCGCAGATTAAATTTTAAAATTTCGCGGGCGCCGCATTGCTTCTCAAATTTACACACTACGAAATTTTAACCGATTTTCGCTCCAAAATTTATGCCGCATTAACCGCCGCGGATATATAATAGCGAATGTCATATTTCACGTAAGGAGTAAGCATGGCTACAATCCAACCAAGCTATAAGCTTTTCATCGACGGCGAGTTTGTGGGTGCCGAAGGCGGCGCGAGCCTAGACGTTTTTAATCCCGCTACCGGCGAGAAAATTTCAAAGATCGCAGATGCTAGCAAGGCGGACGTCGATAGAGCGGTCGCCGCGGCCCGCAAGGCGTTTGAGAGCTTTCGCCGCACCAGCGTTTATGAGCGCAGCGCGCTGCTAAACAAGATCGCCGACGTCCTAGAGCAAAACGCCGAGTTCATCGCCACCGTAGAGACTATCGACAACGGCAAGCCGATCCGTGAGACGCGTGCGGTCGACGTAGCGTGGTCGATCGAGCATTTCCGCTATTTTGCGGGCGTAATCTTAGGCGAAGAGGGCAGCGCCAATATGCTAAAAGAGCGCTATCTATCCGTCGTTTTGCGCGAGCCGATCGGCGTAGTAGGACAGATCGTGCCGTGGAATTTCCCGTTTTTGATGGGCGCGTGGAAGCTCGCTCCGTTACTTGCCGCGGGCGATACATGCGTATTTAAGCCAAGCTCCGAAACCAGCCTTAGCATTTTGGAGTTCATCCGCCTAATCGCGCCGCTACTTCCAAAGGGCGTCATCAACGTCGTAACCGGCAAGGGAAGCAAGGCAGGCGAGTTCGTCCGCACTCACAAAGGGCTCGATAAGCTCGCATTCACCGGCTCTACCGAGGTCGGCAGAGGCATCGCGCTAGCTGCGGCACAAAAGATCATCCCTGCTACGCTTGAGCTTGGCGGCAAGAGCGCAAACATCATCTTTGACGATTGCGACTTCGACGTTGCGATCGACGGCGTGCAGCTGGGTGTCCTTTTCAACCAAGGTCAAGTCTGCTGCGCGGGAAGTAGGATCTTCGTGCAGGAGGGCATCTACGATAAATTCGTACCGGCGCTCGTGGAGAAATTTAAGCGCATCAAAGTGGGTGATCCACTCGATCCGAACACCCAGATGGGATGCCAGATCAACAAAAAGCAAGCCGATAAAATTTTAGAGTACGTAAAAATCGGCGTAGAGGAGGGCGCTAAGATCGCCGTGGGCGGCAAGCGACATAGCGCGGGAGAGGCTTTCGTTGAGCCTACGCTACTCGTGGACGTGCGCAACGACATGCGCGTGGCGCAGGAGGAGATCTTCGGTCCTGTGGGCGTCGTGATTAAATTTAAAGATCAAGACGAGCTCGTCCGCATGGCGAACGACAGCCTCTATGGACTAGGCGGCGCCGTATTTACGCGCGATATCGCAAAGGCGCTCACGGTCGCACGTCTGCTTGAGACGGGTCGCGTGTGGGTCAATACCTACAACCAGATCCACGCCGGCGCGCCGTTTGGCGGCTACAAAGAATCGGGTATCGGTCGCGAGACGCACAAGATGATCCTGGATCACTACACCCAGACCAAAAACATCTACATCGACACGATCTCTAAACCGAGCGGCTTTTACGAGCAGTAGGGCTTAGCGCGGTATCTTGGGCTACATTTCGGGCGGTTTGCGCCGCCCGAAATTTTATTCTGCTTTAAAAGACAATATAAAAAACGAAAATTAAGTTTAATAAATATACAATTAGGCACCATTTAAAAGGAGAAAAAATGAGACGAATTTTTTTGTTGAGCCTTATGGCTATCGTAGGTTTGGGTCTTGCCGGATGCGGAGAGGATGAAAAAGAGCCAAGAACAATTTCTTATTTCAAAGAAAATCCGCAAATAGCTAAAGAACGTATTGCTGAATGCAAAAAAATGGAACGCAGAAGCGAAAAGGTTGACAAAGATTGCAGAAACGCTTCTTTGGGCTTTGAGCAAAGTAAAAACTAAAATGATCAAATTTCTGAAAGTAGTAGCGCAAATGCGCTAATAATGTTTTCCCTGAAGCGGAATTTAAAGAGAGAAAGAGAACAGAATTCTTAATGGCGAGCATTAAGTAGTTTCAATTTTTTCTAATTCTTCGGAATTTTTTCAAATTTCTTTGCAATTTTACAGCCGCGTGCGTTCAAATGTCCGATATGACTTTTGTCGCGGGCGGCTTGATAAAAGACCTTACTTGACTTACTGCGCTTACGCAGCGTTTAAATTTAATCTTGCCAGCGGCTACGGCTAAATTTTAAAATTTCAAACTCGCCGTTTAAAGAGCTGTCATCTGTGCGAGTGAGCGTAGGCGGGCGCATGCAAGAAACAGCCTCAGGCGCTGTTTTATCGCGAGCCTTCGTCCGCATCAAGTCATACCGAGCCGCGCTAAGCCTCAAAACTCATGCGATTGCCGATTTTGTTATCGAGCCGCACCGAAGCCCGCACCCAAACTCGCGCGGCTTACGAATGTCGCTCGGTAGAATTTTAAAATTTCATTCGGGCTCGACGTCGTTCTGCGCAGACGCAAGTTCCGCCGCGGAATTTAAACTTTGTTTTGCTATAATCGGACTAAAATTTCGGAGGCCATCTATGAAAATTTTACCTTACGTCGCGCTCGGCTTGTTTTTCGTCGCTTGCACGCAGGTCCCGCCGCCCGCCGAAAACACCCGTGCCGCAAGCGGCGCCGTCGTAAAGGATGCCGACAATTCTACCGGTACAGGTAATGCCGCTAAAAATTCCGCCCCGTCCGAGATTTCCGCGCCAAAAAACAGAGCCTCCGCGAATGCTGCCGCTAAAAATTCCACCGCGTCTTCTATGCGCGAAATTTGGAGGTTGCTAGAAAATGCCGATCGAGCGCTGCTTGCTAAAGAGATCTCTCGCGCCGAAGAGCTTGCCGTGCGGGCACAGGAGCTTAGCGAGCTAAAGCGTATCGAAGTAGGGCGGATTTTTAGCAGATTTGTCCGCGCGCGGATCGCCCTGCAGCGCGGCGATACCGACGCCGCCGTCTCGCTGGCGACGGACACAAACTCCATGCGAAGCGGGGTGGCGGAGATATATGCCGATGCCGTAAATTACGAGAGCGCTTATACATTCGGGCGCATCTACGAGGCTCGCGGCGATCGTAAGGGCGCTGCGCGCGAATATCAGCGAGCGCTGTTTATTTGGACTATGTTTTTACAGAGCGATCCTGTGCGTGCGGAGGAGATTTTTGCCCGATTGCAAGCGCTCGTGTCCAATCCTTACGAGGCTGAAGGCAGAGCTAGCGGCGCGTGCGAGTATCTGCGCGCCAAGGTTAGCTCCGCTTTGAATGAGCCCGCACCCGAGCCTAAGCGTCGCGCACTGCGAGATTTGGCCGAATGGGAGGCGCACTGCTTGCATCTGCGCCCGTTTATAGAGGACGGATCGGACGAGCGCGCGTAGGGCTTCGCTCGCGCGGGATTACGCGCAGCTACATGCGGGGCTGGGCGAGCGTGCCGCCGCACTAGAGTATCTGCTTAGCGCAGCGGAGCTTTCGGATGCGACGGATCCCGATACGGGCGAGCTTTATCTACAGATCGCGCGACAATTTTTGGCGATTTACAAAGAGGCGGGCGCGAGTAAAATTTCTGCGAGCTATGCGCAGAAAAATTTAGCCGCGGCGCAGGATTACGCAGACAGATCGGTAAAGCTCTACGAGGGCATGCGCGACGCCGCTTACGAGTACGCAGGCTACGACGGGCACGAGGTTTTAGGCGAGATCGCGATGATACGCGGCGATCCGTCTGCGGCGCTTGGGCATTTTACGGCGATGAGAGACGATGCGGCGGCGCTTTTTGCATATCAGCGGCTGCCGGCTCACAAGCAGGCTCTGACCCACGCGCTAGAGCTGCTCGCGCAGTGCTACGATACGCTAAAAGATAGCAAGAACAAGGCGGCGGTTCTGCGCGAGCTTAAGAAGCTAAAGAAAGGCTAGCGGGTTACCGGGCGGCGGCGTTTCGTGAAATTTCGCCGCTGCGCTGCGATGAAATTTGGCTCGGGGCGTTGCGCGGTTTTAGCGCCTAGGGCGCGGCAGAATTTTATGTCGTTTGAGGGCGGCACAGGCTTGCGGCGGATTAAGACCGCATAAGCGGGGTTTGCGCTTTTGAAGCCCCATTTTGAAATCGAAATTTATACCCGCGCCGTAGATTTGAAGCAGCGTCCGTGTCTGTGCGGCCGTTTACCTTTGCAGCGCATTGTCTTTGTATCGCGGCCACTAAAAGCCGCAATTTCGCCAGTATATGAAGCTTCGCGGGCGCTTTTGAGTGCGCTATGAACGCGGTTCGGTGTCGCGCGCGAGCTAAAGCTGGCTTTGGGGGCTGCTTGTGGTGCGTCAGTCAAGTTCCGTTTTATCGCAGACCTCGTCCGTACCGAGCCGCGTTAAAGCCCCAAAACTCACGCGATTGCTAATTTCGCTATCGAGCCGCACCGAACCGCAGCCAAACTCGCGCGGCGAAAATCGAAATTTACGCTATAATCTTGCAAAGCGGAGCGTAGAACTCCTGCTGCGCGTGCGCGACGAAATTTAAATAAAGGCCCGCAAATTCGGGCTTCTTAGCTTTCGCGCGGCTGCGGCGTAACGCTAAATTTAACGGAGGGCGCATGGATAAAGAGCGGTATATTTTTGAGAAATTTAGATCGAAGCTTAATGGCGATGATTGCGCCGTAATCGGCGAGCGAGCGTATTGCAAGGATCTTTTCGTCGAGGGCGTGCACTTCCGTCGCGGCTGGCTGAGCCTGCGCGAGATCGGCGCAAAGGCGATGCTCGTAAATATCTCGGACATGATCGCGACGAACGCGCGCGCCAAATACGCCCTGCTGGGGCTTGCGCTGCCGCGCGAGATCGGCACGCGCGAGATCGACGAGCTATGCGCGGGCGTGAGTGAAACGGCGCGCGAGTGGGGCATACGGATCATCGGCGGCGACACGATCGGCTCGGATCGCATCGCGCTTAGCGTGAGCCTGATCGGCAAGTGCAAGCGCCCAGTGTTTCGCAGCGGCGCGCGCGTAGGCGATCTCATCGCGTATACGGGCGAGTTGGGCGGCGTCGGGCGCGATCTGGCGGTGCTTTTAAGAGATGAAATTTCTCCCGCTAGCTCGCAGACGCAAAACAGAAACGATAAAATTTCGTCGCTGCAAGGCCCAAGCGATGAGGTGCGAAGCTCGGGCGATAAAATTTCACCTGCGCGCGCCGAGCCGCAGAGCCTGGACGCTGGAATTTCGGTAGAAAATTCCGTGTCGCAGAGCGGAGACGATCGCAAGAACTCTACGGCGCAAGATAGCGGGCTGCAAAGCGGCGGCTATGACGACTCTGCTGGTAAAATTTCTACGCAGTTCGACAACGAAATTTCTACGCAGAGCTTTGATGGCAAAATTTCTGCGCCGAGCCCTGATAACGGAAATTCTACGCAAGATTTGAATGCTTACACCGCGTGCAGCGTGTCGCAGGGCTCTATAACACAAAATTTAGATACTCACGCTTCGTATGACGACTTGCAGGGCTCCGCGACGCAAAATCGGGACGCGGAGTTTTTTGAGCAAAATTTTACGACGCAAAATTTGAGCGTAGGAAATTCTATCGGAAATTTTATGGCGCAAAAATCCGCAGCGAATTATACGGCGCAAAGCCTCGCATGCGAAAATTCTACGTCGCAAAGCTCTGCAGGCGAAAATCCTGTGCCGGGTAGTGGCTCATATCGCTTGCGCGAGGATCTACGCGCAAAAATTTCAAAAAATTCGCGCTTCGTCAGGCCCGTTTTGCGCGACAAGTTTTTTTACAAGGCGGCGAAGCTCATCAGCGCGGCGATGGACATTAGCGACGGGCTCGCGCAGGATCTGCCCCGCCTGCTGGAGGCTAGCGGCGTGGGTGCGCGCTGGATCGCCCGTCCTAGCGAGGCTGCGTTACAAAGCGGCGAGGAGTATGAGATTTTGTTTAGCTTCGCGCCGAAGTTTTTGCCTAAAATCTACGCGATTGCCGCTAAGGCGGGCGTTTCGATCAATATTATCGCCGAGGTTTGCCCGCGCACGCCGCAAAGCTCTATGGAATTTCGCGGCAGCTCGCACCACTTCGTGCCTTGAAATTTGCCGCGACCGCTTTAAATTTTACGGCGCGTGGCATGGAATTTGAAATTTCGCGGAGCCACGAAATTTTGTGGAGGCGTAGAATTTTATGAAGCCGCGGAATTTGAAATTTCGCCCCTTCACGTAACCTACACGCAAGCTCGCTATCATACCGCTACAAAATTTACAAAGGAGCCGTATGAGGGAGATCGTAAAAAAATTTGTCACAGGCGACGCGGATATTATATTCGCCAGACTTTCCGTTATCATCGTGCTTGCCGTGATGGGCAACTACAAGTGGTTTGAATTCGAGGTGGAGGCTTTAAAGCCGCTCTTTTCGCAGACGTGGCTTTCGTTTTTGCCCTCAGCGCTTGGGGATGCCGGCGCGAGCTACTTTTTGGGCGTGGTGGAGACCGTGGGCTATCTCTCGCTCATCGCGGGCTTTTTCAAGCCGAAGGCGGGCATCGTGGGCGATCTCATCGTGATCGTCATGGCGTTTACTACGCTCAGCCTACTGCCGCAGCTAGGTAAGATCGACGGCTTTATCTTTAAAGACCTTTTCTTGCTAGGCCTTGGCTTGGTGCTGCTAAAATACGACCTGGCGCGCCTTTGCCGCGGAGAAAAAAGCTGCGATTGAGCCGTCAAAACATATTGGCGTCGGTTCCGACGCAACACTAAATGATCGCGCACGGCGAGTTTGAGGCGTTTTAATTTAAAGCCTGCTTTGCCGGCGGGTGCGTGCTTGAGCTTGCTTGCGTAGTGCCGTTTAAAATACGGCCGCGCGCTAAAATTTTATGACGCGCGGTTGAAATTTATCAAGCTGCAGTAATTAAATTTTGCCAACGCTCAAACCCAAATTTATAAAATTTAAATCGATCCATCAGATTGTGCCACAAATTGAGTCGCGTTAAATTTGGCAACGGAAGCTTAATTTTAAGCTCAAAGCATTAGATTTTTAGATCCAGCCAAATTCGCATTTTATTAAGCGAAACGAAAAGCGCAAAGTTATATCATTTCCTAAAATTCTGCAATTTTTTCGAAAGGGCGAGTATGAAGTACTTTTCACTCTCAAAGGCCGTTTTTATGGCGGCGAGTCTGGCCCTGCTCGGGCTAACGGCTGCGAATGCGCAGGAGAAATTTTCCCCCGTCATCGTCATTCACGGCGGCACCAGCGGGCTTGATCTAACCAAGGAGGAATTTAAAATCCGCGAGGAGCCGATGAAAAAAGCGCTTTTGGCGGGTCAAGCCGTGCTTGAACGGGGCGGCAGCGCGATGGATGCCGTAACGGCGGCGATAATGGTGCTTGAGGATGATCCGAATTTCAACGCGGGCAAGGGCGCGGTCTTTACCGCTGACGGGTTTAACAAGCTAGACGCCTCGATCATGGACGGCTCGACCAAAAAAGCGGGCGCAGTCGCGATGGATAAAAACAGCAACCTAGCTGCAGCGACCAGCACCGGCGGCACGACCAACAAAATGACCGACCGCATCGGCTCGTATCAAAGAGACAGCGACAAGGAGCTAGACCTTGCTATCTCGAAAAAAGAATTTATAGATAACTTCCTCAAGCAAGGCGCCGAAGAGGGATTTAGCTTCGAGCAGACGCAAGAGCTGTTAGGCGGGATAAATTAGCCTCAAATTTACAAAAAGGGCAAAAATGAAAAAAATTTTAGCGGTACTTCTCTTAGGCTTGCTCGGTCTTGAAGCTAAGATAATCGGGCAGGGTGAGCTAGCGGACTACGGGCTGGTTTTTGCGGACGGCAATGCCGTGGATAAAGACGGCAACATAAAAGCCGTAGGTAAAAATTTTATGGTCACGGGAACCTTTTCTGACGGTCTTTGCGTGGTTTTTATAGGCGAACAGACCTTTTTTATGGACGAAAACGGCAGACTTGCCTTACGTTTGGCGCCCGGTACGGACTTTAAAACTAGCTTTACCGAGGGGCTAGCGGGCATCGCCAAAAACGGTAAATTCGGCCTCATAGATAAAACAGGCAGGGTCGTAGTAGAACCCAAATTTGACGATATGGGTATAGCCTTTAAAGATGGCGCGATAGTCGTGGGTGAGATGAAATACGGCAGGATGAAATACGGTTACGTGGATAAAAACGGCAAAACAATCATTCCTCCGCGCTACGACGAGGCAAGGTCATTTTCCGATGGACTAGCCTCGGTGCGCATCGGCGATAAATGGAGCGTGATAGACAAAAGCGGCGCTACCGTTTCAAAGCTAAATTTCAACTACCCATTAAAGTTTACAGAAGGCTTAGCATCCGTAAAATTTAACGGACTCTACGGCTTTGTGGACAAGGACGCAAGCGTCGTTATAGAGCCTAAATTTGAATTAGCGTCGCTCTTTAGCGAAGGGCTAGCGGCCGTAAAATCGGGCGGCAAATGGGGTTTTATAGACAAAAGCGGAAATTTCGCGATAGAACCGCGTTTTGACGAAGTAAATAAATTTAAAGAAGAACGTGCCGTAGTGAGGGTCGGCGAGCTGTGGGGTATCATAGATAAAAGCGGTAAATTTATCCTTGAGCCACAAAAATTCGACTATATATTTGACGAGTTTTACGGCGGAATGTTAAATTTCAGGGTAAATAGAAAAAGCGGTTGCCTAGACATAGACGGCAAGGTCGCCATAGAACCAAAATTCGATAGCATATTTGTTTTTGAGGGCAACGCGACGGCCGCTAGTGTAGACTACAAAAGCGTTTTTATCGACAAAAAGGGCCGAATTCTGCCTATTTCTTACTACTTTGAGATAGAAGATTGAGGTAAATTTGCGACGGTTTTGGCGAGCGCTTTGTTTCTTTTGAACCAACAAGCTACATTCGGTCGCTAAATTCTCGCCTTTATGTCACATTAAAACCCAATAGACCTATTTTGCCAAAAAATAACGTAAATTTAATTTTTGCAATATGAGTTAAATTCAACGCAGGCAATAAAACTTCGGTTGTTTTAATTTACTTTCATTCGTATTTAACTTTTGCCTAAAATTTTGCACATGATAGAAAAATATACGAATTTCAGGTAGAATATCGCCACATAAAATCAAGGCGGTAAAATGAGAAAATTTATAGTCGTTCGCGGACACGCGGGCTCGGGTAAAACGACTTTCGCAAAAGAGAAAATTAAAGAATTTAAAAACGAATATCCGCAGGCGCAAATTTATCATCTGGAAAACGATATGTTTCTAACCGATGAGGCGGGGGTTTATACTTGGTCGCCGAAGCTTTTGGAGGATGCGAAGCGCAAGGTCGCCCGCGAAATAAAGCAGGCGTATAAATTTGCCCTGGAAAACAAAGCTAAAGACGTTCTTATCGTGCTTAGCAACGTGAGTGCGCGCACCAAAGAGCTGTTAAGCCTAAAAGAGCAAGCCGCCCAGAATGGATTTATTTTCGAATGCTTTAGAATGCAAAATTTCTTCGCCTCCGAGCACGGCGTCGATGAAAATACGGTGATAGCGATGTTTATCAAGGTCTCAAACAATAAAATAGAGGGCGAAATTTTGATCCCGCCCGTTAATCCTATGAGCGAAAGCGTAGCGCAAAAGATCAAAGATGCGGCGGCTCTAAACAGGCGCGATCTACCCTTTGATGCGGCGCAAAACACCTACGTAACGAAAAAATATATCGCCGCTACGCAGGATAAAAGGCTCTGGAGTGCGCGTCAAAGCGAGCTTTACCCAGAGCTTCGCACCTACAAATACTCAAAACGCGTCTTTTTCAAAGCCGATTGGGATAAGGCGTTGCTTGAGATGCGCGGGCTCATAATGGACGATGATCTAAATATCATCGTGCGTCCATTCAAAAAGGTCTATAACTACTCGGAATTTACCTCGCGCAAAAGTCTTTATCCTATCGACATCACAGACGATACGCCCGTGCTTGCCGTGCGAAAGGTAAACGGCTTTTTGGGGTGTTGCACCTACGTAGATGTCGGCGAAAGCGGCGCGAGCTTTAACCGCCGCGTCATCTACTCCACGACGGGATCGACCGATAGTAGATTTGCACAGATGACGCGCGAGCACTGCTGCAAATTTGAAGAAATTTTCAAACTCTATCCAAATAAAACTTTTTTATTTGAGATCACCGACGAGAGCGACCCGCACATCGTAGAAGAGGAGCTTGGCGAGACTTTTATCGGACTTATCGACGTTAAAACCGGCGCGCAAGAGAGCGAATTTGAGCTGGATAAGATCGCTGCAAGCACCGCTGGAGCGCTAAAAAGACCTTTTTATAAAAAGGACGAGCAGTATCTAAAAACGAGCTTTGCGGAGCTTAAAAATATAGTCAAAGAGGCGAAATTCGAGGGCTTTATGGTGTATATCCCGAGCCAGAATGACTTTTGCTTTAAGATGAAAACGCCTTATTATCTCGTGAATAAATTTTTCGCTCGCAGTAAAAACGAGGCGCTTTCCGGCAAACTGGATAAAACCAAGCTCGATGAGGAATTTCACCCATTGGTCGATCACATCAAAGCAAACGAGCGTGAATTTAGATCCCTTGACGAGCAGGGCAAGCTAGGCTTTATAAAAGAATTTTTAGAAAAAGTTTAGCGATTAGCGCGAATATTTGACGCCGCGTAAATTTGAACGTAAAGCGTAAATTCGATGCGGCGATTAAAGCTTAAAGGAAAATGATGATATTTTTTACCTCCGATTTGCATTTTTATCACGGCAATATTATGAAATACTGCCCTAAATTTAGGGCTTTTAACGACGTAAACGAGATGAATGAAAAGCTAATAGAGCTCTGGAACGCCGTAGTGAGGCCCGAGGATACGGTTTATGATCTGGGTGATTTTGCATTTTGTAATAAATTAAAGGATCTAAAAAGCGTCGCGCGTAGGCTAAACGGCTCGCATGTGCTGATTTTAGGCAACCACGATACGCTCATTAGCCAAAACAAAGAAGCGCTGCTACGCGAGCTAAAAGAGGACGGAAATCCTATTTTTAGCGATATCCTGCACTACAAGGAGCTAAATTTTGACGGCAGCGCAGGCGCGATGAAGGACGGCAAAACCGGTATGAGCATCTGTATGTTTCACTATCCCATAGAGGAGCACAACCGCGCCCAGAAAGGCTCTTTTATGCTTCACGGACACTTGCACGACCGCGCTTCCAGCCTAGAGGGGCGCATACTAAACGTAGGCTTTGACTCGCACGGCAAAATTTTAAGCCTAGACGAGATCGTGCAAATTTTAGGGCAAAGGCAAATCGCGGCAAGATATTCGTGATCCGGGCTAAACACGGACAGCCACAGCATTGATTTAAGCGTAGCCTACTGCAACATCTTGCAAAAGCACCCGCATAATACGGGATAGGCAAAGCTCGGCGGGCGGCATCATCTCTATCGATAAGCACGCACATACAGGCTTTGCGTGGACGAAAGATAAGCTCGGCATGTATCGGCGAAGCAAGGCTCGGAGCTAAACCGATCGTTTACTGGCCGCTCGGCGAGAAATGATCGAATTTTAGCAGATAGTGCAGAAAGCAAAGAAGCGCTCTGCGAGAAAAGATCAAATTTGATCCCGCCTATTTTGACTCGGGCGGGGTCAAATTTGGTTAAATTTAATAGCTTATTCAAAAATCCCAGAATTTGATTTTATTGAAAGGCGAAGTTGAATTTAAAAGCGATAAAACCTAGCTTCACCGCTCAAATTTTGCCCTTTTGCCTACGCGCAAATTTTAAAATTTGTCGCACGCCTTAAAAGATCGGTGCGTTTTAAAGAACATCTGCGCACTTAAAATAGCTGCTCCGCCCGTTTTAATAAAACTTCGCTTCAGCAGGGCAGAGCTTATCTAAATTTTAAAATTTATCCGCGCGTAGTCCATGCCAACGTGCCGAGCGGCAACAATGGGAAACGGGATAGCTTTCGTTCAAGTATCAAAACCCCAAACGGCGCCGCCTTTTGCGCGGTCTATGAATACGGCGTGTATGAGATAGTAGGGTAGGGGCGAACTTAACGCGCTTGGCGAAATTTGCGGAATTTTGCCGATTGTCGCGTGCGATTTTATCTAAGATGCTGCAAATTTTTTCCGTAGCCGCCGTAATTCTGCTCGCGTCCAAATAAAATTTCACGAAATTCCTTAGAATTTTACGCTATGTATTTTGCAAACCGGCGGACGAAATTTTGCGAGCGCGACCGGATTGCATGCGTAAATTCCGCCATCAAATTATAACCTAGCGCAAATTTTTACGAACGAATCGCTAGCTAAATTTAAACCCGCGCGGTTAAGCCTAGCAAGCCCGCCTGCTAAAATTTCGTTCGCGCAGAATTTCATTTGGATAAAGTTAAAATTTCACCTCAAATTCTGTCCAGTCCTCGTTGCTATCGCACGAAATTTTAAGCCCGAGCTCGTCGCAGTATTTTTTGGCGATAAAAAGCCCGATGCCAAAGCCGCCGTTACGCTCGTCAAAACGGGTGTAAAGCTCAAAAATATGCGGCAGATTTTGCTGCGCGATGCCCACGCCGCTGTTTTTGATGCGAAGCGAACGCTCGCGTAGACTCACCTCGACGCAGCCGAGCTCATCACAATATTTTATCGCGTTGCCAAGCAGATTATCGATGATCTTTCGTAGCTTAAACTCATCCGCGCAAAAGGCTACCGGACGCAGATCGGCGCTTAAGCTTATGCGCTTTTGCTCCGCAGCGACGCCGAAATATTTGATGCGGCTTTGCAGCAGCTCGCCTAAATTTACCTCTCGTCCGCTGCCGCTTTTGTTTAAGCTTAGCGCGGTTAGATCCTCAAAGAGTGCGTTTATCGTATTTGCGCCCGCCTTGATATTGCCTAGATATTTTTTCGGCTCGGTTTCAAAAAGCTCGATACTCATCAAAATCACGCTAAGCGGGGTTTTTATCTCGTGCGTCGTGTCTCGGATGAAGCCGTTTAAAAACTCGATCTTTTCGTAAAGCGGGCGCAGCGAAAGGCGGATGATAAAATATGCGATCAGCAAAATAAGCGCCAAAACAAGTGCGCTCGCGGCTAAAATTTTAAGCTTCAGCGCCGCTAGCTTGCCCTCAAGCGCCTCAGTTTTGATCGCCACGTAATACTCCGTGCCGTCCTTGCCGGTGAGATTAAACTGTTCGATCCTGCTGGCCCCCTCCATATACACGCGCGGTGCGTCATCCTTCGGCTCGAAATCCCGCGCGATCTCATCGCTGCTATTCAGATCCGCCGCGTATGCCTGCATGGCGTCGAAATCGCCCTCGTTTAGGCGCCCGCCGCGCGCGAGCTTGGCCTCTAAGCCGTGCTTGAAATCTCTGATCGCAAAGGCATCGCGATCCGCGATAAAAAACTTCTCCCGCTCGTAAAATATGCTGCTTACCAGCGCCAAAAACAAGATACTAGTAAGCGTGTAGAGCAAAAAAATCGGTAAAATTTGACGCATTTTGGACACAGCGCGCTCCTAAAGATATTTGTAGCCGAGCTTGGAAGCGTTTATGATGCGATCCTTGCCTAAAATTTTTCGCAGCTCCGCGATATAAACGCGCAGGCTAAGCTCGCTCGGACTCTCGTCGTAGTCCCACAGTGCGGCGAAAATTTCATCCTTACTAAGGAATTTATCGCGGTTTTTCAGAAACAGAGCAAGAAGCCGCGCCTGCTTCTGCGGCATCGGCACGGCTCTTCCGTCGCGATAAAGCGCGTGCTGAGCCATATCGAAGCTAAAACCTCCGCCGATATTTTCGCGTCTGGCGGCGTTGTGGACGAAGGTGCGCTTTAGCAGATTATCCGCGCGCAGAGCTAGCTCTTTTAGCTCGAAAGGCTTTTTGAGGTAGTCGTCGCAGCCGCTTCCAAAGCCGCTTTCGACATCTTGCAGAGTATTTAGCGACGTCGTGAAAATGCACGGTGCTCCGCGCCCCGCCTCGCGCAGCTCGCGAAGCAGCGCAAAGCCGCTGCCGCCGATGATTTTGACGTCGAAGATCCACAGATCAAAGCTCTTTTCGTACGCTAAAGATAGCGCCTCGTCGTAGCTTTTACTGCCGCTTACCTCGTGCCCTGCGCTGCGCATATAGGTGCACATCATATCTAGCAGCATCCCCTCGTCCTCGACGATCAAAACTCTTGCCATAGCCCGCCTCCTCGCGTAGAATTTTTGAAATTATACCCTGTGAAATTCCACGTAAAATTTAATTGCAAAATTTCAGGGCAAATTTTATCGTGGCGAAAACGGCGCGTCTTGGCTCAAGAGCACGCTTCGTAAATTTAGATTGCTCGCCTAGTAATTAATTCGCGCGGCGCGGCGCGAAAATTTTACGATATAAAATTTTCGCGCCGCGGAATTTTAAAATTTACAGGTAAAACATTGGGCTTTAAAATTCCGCCGCTACGAAATTCTAAAATTTTAAAATTCTGCGCCGTATTTCGATAAAATAAAATTCCGCGCAAATGCTGCGCGGAACTAAATAGCTTACGCGGGCAGCTATTGCTGCGTCATAGGACACGGAGCGGCGCCCGCATCTTGATTGCACGGCATCTCGCCTCTTGGCGGCATTGCCGGACCCGCGCCGTCGCCCATCCCTTTATGCGGCATATGGCCGCATTCGCCTGGAGCCGCCTGCGATCTGTGCGAACCAAACCCGTGAGCGGGCCTTTTAAATTTGCCGAAATTGCCGCGGTCTTTAAGCTCGATATCCAGCCTATCCGCCTGCTCGACGCTTAGCTTGCCCGCCTGGGCGTTATAGTTTTTTCTAAACTCGTCTAGGAATTTCTCGCGATCCTCGACGCTCATAGCGTCCAGTTTCTTTTTAAGCTCCGTTTTAAATCCGCGCTTGAGATCCCTTGCCTGCGCTCTTAGCTCGCCCGCGCGCTTGTCGATCTCAAACGCCGCTTCGCTTAAGCTCTTGGCGTCCGCGCCGGCGATCGAGGCATTAATCTGCTCGGGGCTGCTTGAGCTAAAATCTGCGGCGAACAGCACGCCCGCGACTAAAACGCTTGCTAAAACAATCTTTTTCATTTTCTCTCCTTTGTGAAAGTTGGCGTGATTGTAATAAAAAGTCGTGAAGAAAAAGTTAAATGAAGCTCACGCCGCCAAAATAGCTCGGAGCCGTAAATTTAGATTCTTGATTTAAATTTGGAAAATTTACGCCGCTGCGGCAAAAACAGAGCGTAATGCGCGTAAACTGGGCTAAATTTTAAAATTTAAGCGGGAGACAAGGAGCGCGCGGCGCGTAAATTTAACATAAATTCGCGCCGCATAGATTGCATTAAAAGCCCGCCGCGCGTAAATTTAACGGCAAAGCGGGCGTATCTCGGCGCTGCGGACGGCGAAATTTCGTCGCGTAAATTTAACCGCAGAGCGGACATACTTAGAGATTGCGGATAATTAAATTTCATCCGCAACGAAGCCTATTTTATAACGCCGCAGACCATTCTAGCGCCGCCGCCGCCGAGCGGTTTCGGATGATCGCTGTGGTTATCGCCGCCTACGTGAACCATCAGCGAGTGGCCCTTTAGCTCATCTAAGCTCTTGATCTTAGGAGCTAACACCGGATAGACCGCATTGCCCTCAGCATCGACGAAAAGTGCAGGTAGATCGCCCTTGTGGCCGCTATCGTCCCAAGCAAACGAGTGCTTTTTGGTATCGCTCGGATCCCAGTGACCGCCCGCTTTCATGCCTAAGCCCTTCTCATTTGCGCCGCAGTCGGCATTTTGATGCACGTGAAAGCCGTGCACGCCGCTAGTAAGACCTTTTAAATTCGGGAAAAACGCCACGCCGTAGTTCGTCTCGACTGCTACGACCTCGCCGACGCTCACGTTACCCTTCTCGCCTAGCTGCTCCATTGCGATGACGAGGTGCTTGCCGGTCTTAGGGTCGAAATTTTGCATATCGCCGTGCTCGTGAGCGATCAAGGCGCTTGCAACTAAAATTGATGAAATTAGAAATTTCTTCATGATAAATCCTTTAAAATAAAATGCGAGTGCAATTTTATCCAAAAATACTTAAAAAATAATTTTTCTTATTTAGATAAATTTTGCTTTTTATCTAAAAGGCTTATCGCGAAGAATAAAATCAAGCTGAAAATCACGAGCAAAAGGCTTAAAATCAGCGCCCGCGCATTTTCTCCGTCATACACGGCGTTGTAGATCGCAAGGCTTAGCGTGTCGGTTTTACCCACGATATTTCCGCCCAGCATCAGCGTAATACCCACTTCGCCGAGCCCGCGCGAGAGCGCTAAAATGAGCGCGGAGCCGAGCGTTTTAAGAGAGCTTGGAAGGATGACGAAGAGGAAAATTTGAGCTCTGTTTTTGCCTAAAATTTGCGCGGCTTCGATTAGGCTCTTCGGAAAGAGCTCAAAGCTCGCACATACGGGCTTTACAAACAGCGGCAGACTCACCAAAAATGCGGCGATTACCAATGAAGAAAAGTTAAAAACGATGTCTAAATTTAACGCAGAGCCGATAAATCCGCTCTTTCCAAAGATGTAAAGAAGTAGAAATCCCGTCGCGATCGGCGGGAAAATGAGCGGAAAAATCACTAAAATTTCGACGATCTTTTTAAATTTGGCTTTGCTGAAAGCTAAAAAATACGCAATTGCCAGCCCTATTGAAATCAGCAGCAAAAAACTGCAAAATAGGGCCTTGGCGCTTAGTATCAGAGGATGCGCGATCCAAGCTATGTCGCTCATTTAAGACCGAATTTTGAAAAAATCTCTTTTGAGCGGTCCGATTGAAATTCCTTCATCACCTTTTCGCAAAGCGCTTCATCGCCGCACGCGCTAAGCCTTGCGATGCCGATAAATGCGGGGCTGTAGAGGCTCTCGTCGATGTAGATGATCGAGCCGAACTCATCTTTTTTGGCGACCGCTTCGGTGCTGTTGATAAAGCCCGCCTGCACCTCGCCGTTGATGACGTATGCGACCACCTGCGGCACGCCCGCGACGGCTAAAATTTTATCTTTTACCGCATCCATCTTGGCGTTTTGTAAAAACTCGTTCGTTCTGATACCGTAAATCGCCTTTTTAGGATCTGGCATCGCGATTTTATCGAACTTTTCGATCTCGGAGACATCGTTTATTTTGATATTTTTCGGCGTTACTAAAACAAGCGTGCCGCGCCCGATACGCTCAAATTTAGTGATATTTAGATCGCTTTTTTTCAAAAACGCCTCGTCGCCCACGATGAATGAAATTTTATTCTCGCGCGATTGAATGACGAGCTGGCCGAGGTTGGCAAACGATCCAGCCACGTCCATGCCCTCTTTTTTCAAATTTTCGATCACGGCCGAGACCGGCTTTTTATATCCGCCGCCGGCTGCGATTATCAGCTGATCCGTGCAGAATGAAACGCTTGCCGCAAGCGCCAAAATAAATGCAATTTTTTTCATGAAAATCCTTTTTTTGAAATTTTAAGAATTTTACAAAATATACTCTTATTTATTAATAAATCGCGTTTTTATGCCCTTTTTTAGACTTTTGTGCCTTAAAATTTAAAATTTAATATTTAGATAAATTCTATCTTTCCGCCTAGATCGCACACGCCCTGATTCCAAACCGCCGAGCTTACGAGCACGTTCGCGCCGGTAGCTGCAAACTCGGCGCAGTTATTTTTATTTATGCCTCCTGCGGCGCAAATTTTAATCTGCGGCGCCGTTTCATCTCGCCTCAAAACGCAGCCTCTAAGCTCGCCAGGGCTCATCTTATCGCACATTATCGCATCAGGCGCGTATTTTAAGAGCTCGCTAAATTCGCGCTCGCTCGCTACTTCGATCATGATCTTTCGCTCGGGCGCGCGCTCTTTAAATTTAGCGATCTGCGCGCAAAACTCGCCAAAGCTCGCAAACGCGCGGATGTGGTTTGAAAAAAATAGGACGCTGTCGTGCAGCCCCAGGCGGTGCATCGTCCCGCCGCCCGCGATCAGCGCATTTACGCAAAGCTCCTTCGCAAAAGGAAAGCTCTTGCGCGTCGCGCCCAGCACGCAGCGCGGACTAACTTCTCGCATCAGAGCAACCATCTCGTGTGCGTAGGTTGAAATTTTGCAGGAGTACTCAAACACGATCTGAACGATCTTCCAAGCTTTATGCAAGCTCTCGAAGCTTCCTTGCGCGCTAAAAATTTCATCCCCCGCGCAAAATGCGCTTCCCTCACGCGCTAGATGCTGCGTCTCGCAACCAAAGCGCGCCGCTACCTCGCGCGCAATCTGCCCGCCGCTAAAGATCAGATCCTGCCTCGTTACGATCGAAAGCCGCGCGGGCGCGTTTAGATCCACAAAGTCCTGCAAAAGCTCGGTCGTAAGGTCCAAAAACGCGCCGTCGCTTGCGATAAGATCGTCGATTTTACTCTGCGAAATAAACATATCTAGCCTACGAAGTGAATTTTAGCGGGCTCAAAGCGCGAGTGCGCCTTTGTGACGCGAGACGGAAAGCCCAAAGGCATAATGCAAAACGCCTCCAAATGCCCAGGCAGATCCAAAATTTCTCTTACACGCTCCATCGCGTAAATATCGGGCGCTACGCCCAGCCACGTGGTGCCAAGCCCTAAATGGTGCGCCGCTAGCCAGAGATTTTCTGCCGCACAAGCGCAGTCGTATCGAGCGTAGGGCTGGAATTTTAAGCCGCTTTTGCGCGTGCAGACCACGATCGCAAGCGGCGCATCTTTCGTGCAGCCGCCGTAGGTGCCGACGCTGCTAAGTAGCGTAAGCGTGGTGCGGTCGCGCACTACGTAAAACTCCCATGAGCGCTGGTTGCCCGCGCTAGGGGCTTGCATCGCGGCTTTTAGCACGAGCTCGATCTGATCGTCGCTCGGCATTTTTTCGGTAAAATTCCGCACGCTCGTGCGTGTAAAAATTTCATTCATCGCTGCTCCTTTAAATTAAATTTCTAAATTCCGCTTTTTGCGAGCGGTAAAAATGGAATTTAGAAGTAAGCTTGCCGCTGCGTTTGCTTGAGCCTTGCTTACGCTTTGCGCTATTTAGGCGCTACGCGGCGGCCGATGCGCGCAGATTTGGTTTATTTGCCCGGATGCGCCTCTTTTTGCATCGGAAAGCGTAAAGTTGCGATAGAATTTCAAGCCTCATCACTATGAAACACGCCGCATAGGATAGCTGCGCGAACTTAATTCAATCAAAATTTCGCTCACAAGCAAGCTCGCCCCGCCCATTTAAATTTTTAATCCTATACTGCCATCTGGCGCTTGTTAAAAACGCGCGCCGTATACATCGGCATGCGCGCGTAGCCCGTGCGGTCCTTAAATTTCATCTCGCACGCAAGCCTGCGCCGATCTTTGCGGATAAAATTTTATCCTTCGTTGAAAATTAAATTTCACCTTCGTGCCGAGTAAATTTTATCTTCGTCGCCGGGTAAAATTTCGCTTTAGCCGCTTTTAAATTTCAACCGCACGTGCGCCGCGAAGCACTTGCCGCGCCGTACCGCATGTAAAGCGCGCTCAGATCAAAAGCTCAAAATATCTAAAATTTAACCGCCAAACACGACTAGGCGGAGCCGCACGCCGAAACGCTATGAAATTTAAGCGTTAAACCTGCTCGCCTATCAGCCTGCGCACGACGTAGCTTGCGATGAAAAGCCCGAAGCTCGCGGTCACTCCCATGAAGCTGCCCATCGATTTGACGCGCGGCGGCTCGCTCGAGCAGACGACGTCAAAATCCCCCGCAAAGCCGTGCTTTCGCAGCTCGTATCTGATCTTGCGCGCGAGCGGATCGCCCTGCGTCTGCCAGATTGAGCGGATTTCGATTCTAGCGGGATCGAGTCTCTTTGCGCCGCCCATCGAGCTTACGAAGTCTACGCCCGCCTCGCTGCAGCGCAGCGCAAGCGCGATCTTAGCGCCCACGTCATCGATCGCATCGATTACGAAATCAAATTTTGCCAGATCAAATTCCGATAAAAATTCCTCATCAATCCTAGCGGCGATCGGCGTTATGCCCTTAAATTTGCGTGCGAAAACCTCGCATTTTAGCTCGCCTACATGCTCGCTTCCAAACTGGCGATTTTGGTTGGTTATCTCGAAGCGATCGCAATCGATCACGCTTAAACCTACCGCGCCGCTGCGGTACAGCGCCTCTATCGCCGCTCCGCCCACGCCACCGCAGCCGCAGATTAAAATTTTAGCGCTTTGCAGCCTTGCAAAATCCTCGCCGAAAAGTAGGCGCGAGCGCGAAAAGCGGTCTACTACGACCTCACTCATCGTTTTTCATCCACCTTTCTAGCGCGCTCATCTGCTCGTGCGCGGTTAAATTTAGCTTGATCGGACTTAGCGTCGCCCGCCCCTCAAAAAGTGCCGAAATGTCGCTGTTTTCGTTTTTACTCGCATCAAAACTGAGCGTAGATTTGCCGAGCCAATAATACTCTATTCCGCGCGGATTGCGGTTTAGCTGCGCGTCGGTATCGTAGAGCTTCTCGCCGCAGGGCGCAACCGTTAGTCCCTTAAAATCCTGCTTTGAAACGGCAGGAACGTTTAAATTTAAAAACTGCTTCGGCGGCAGAGGAAAGCCTTTATTAAAGATTTTCTCGACCAATTCCACCGCGAGCTCGCACGCGAGATCAAATCCGTATCGCTGCAGCGAATCCGCGACGTAAAACTGGCTCACCGCAAGCGCGGGAATGCCTTGCAAAACCCCCTCCATCGCGCCTCCGCAAGTGCCCGAATAGGTTACGTCCTCCGCGACGTTGGCGCCGTGATTTATGCCGCTTATCACAAGATCGGGCTTGCGATTATACAGCGCGCGGAGTGCCAAATACACGCAGTCTGCGGGCGTAGCGTCATCTAGTTTGAAAAATCCGTCGTCAAGCTTGATAAATCTAAGCGGACGCGTAAGAGTGAGTGAGTGCGAGCATGCCGATTTTTCCGAGCTCGGCGCTACGATAGTGACGTTTGCGACCCCTCTTAGCGCGCTTGCGAGCTCCAAAAGCCCGCGCGCTTCGAAT
This sequence comes from uncultured Campylobacter sp., assembly GCA_963528355.1. GTDB lineage: Bacteria > Campylobacterota > Campylobacteria > Campylobacterales > Campylobacteraceae > Campylobacter_B. The sequence goes on along the minus strand of CAURUZ010000001.1, from coordinate 73,560 downwards.
CCATCGTCGTTGGTGATTAAAATTTCTTTCATATTCTCTCTTTAGCTAAAATTTCATGACAGACCTATCAGAGCGGAATTCTGTCTGTAAAATTTTAGCGCTTAATTCTTTACTATGCAAAAATTGCTATTTAGCTTGCGTGGCATAAAATTTCATCGTGCCAAATTTTTTCGCAAAAATTCCATCACGAAACTTAGATCGCAAAATTCATAGAAAAATTTCGCTTTCGCGCCGATGCAAATCCGCGGCATAAAATTACGCTAGACTTATCTATAACCCTGCTTTGCGGCATATCTCCTCGCTTACCTGCGAATCAAGTAGATGCGAGCTTGGATAATCGTAGAAAAATCGGTGCACTTCACGCACTCCGCTTCGCAATAAAGCTCGCGTACTAGGTGCATTGCAGTCATTTTCGGTAATATCCTTGGTTAGCAATTTGAGATATTTTTGCCGATCGGAGCTTTTGAGGCTCGCCCAACCGGGGCTTAGCGAGTAAGCATAGATCAGATAGCCTCCTTGCGCGCTGATTTCTTCTAGGATCGCAAATTGCGCGACCTTAACGTGGGGCTTGGCGCCGCCTACGTCTGCTGCGATCTCGCTAGCTGCGGCTTTAGCGACGAGTGCGGGCGAGCCTAGCTTACTAAGCGCCTCAAAACGCGCCGTTACTGCGGGATCTTCGGAGATCTGCCTCTTTTGATACCCCGGCGAGCCGCCGCAACCGCCCAGCAACATCGCGAACGCGCCGCATAGCGCTAAAATTTTAAAATCTCTCATCTTAAATCCTTTGTCGGCTTAATTTTAGCACATTTTGCTATAATTAACAAAAATTTAAAAGGCTACATTTGAAATATTTAATCTCTTGCCTAGAGCCTTCGGCGAACCTGCATTTTAAAGAGGTTCTAGCGCATCTTAAAAGGCTCGATCCCGCTTGCGAGATTTGCGGAATTTTCGACGAAAAGCTTGGCTCGCCGATATACAAAAGCAGCGAGTTTTCGGCGATGGGCTTTATAGAAATTTTGCCGCTAATTTTAAAAGCCAAGCGTGCGATAGCGCAAATGACGCGGCTTGCGGCGGAATGCGATCGCGTGCTTTTAATCGACTCGCCCGCGTTTAATCTGCCGCTTGCTCGCGCGATCAAAGAAAGCGGCGCGCGCGCGGAAATTTCATATTATATCCTGCCGCAGGTTTGGGCGTGGAAGCCGCACAGAGCGGAGAAGCTGAAAAAATTCTGCGATAATCTGCTCTCCATCTGGCCTTTTGAGGCGAAATTTTTCGGCGCGGATTGCGAGGGAGATAAAGGCGCTGCGCCGCAAGAAGCGGAGAGCAAAGACTCTGCGCTACAAGAAACAAAAGATAAAGACGATGCGCCGAAAGAGGATGCCGCGCGCCAAAGCGGTCAAAGCGCCAAAACCGCAAAGTACTCTTTCGTGGGACATCCGCTGCTTGATGAGATAAAACTTCAAAAGAAAAGCTACGAAAAGCAAGGCAAGATCGCCTTTATGCCGGGCTCGCGTAGGGCTGAAATTTCAAGACTAATGCCGATTTTTAGAGCCCTTGCGCCTAAATTTGAAAATAGCGAGCGAGTCTTGATAGTCCCGCCGCATCTGATGGATCAAAAAGATGAAATTTACGGGTCTCTGGACGGCTTTAGCATCGCAAACGATACTCCCGCCACGCTTAAGGATTGCGATTTCGCCTTCATCTGCTCGGGTACGGCGACGCTTGAGGCAGCGCTCATCGGCACTCCGTTCGTGCTGTGCTACAAGGCTCGCGCGTTTGACGTTTGGCTCGCGCGAAAGCTCGTAAAGCTAAAGCACGTGGGGCTTGCGAATATTATTTTTGATTTTTTGGGCGAGGAGCCTCTGCATGAGGAGCTTTTGCAATCCGAGGTAAGCGCGCAAAACCTACTCGCCGCGTACGAGCGCTGCGACGCCGCGAAATTTAAACTCGCGAGCAAAAAGCTGCGAGATTATCTAAAGCTCGGCTCCAGCGAAAACGTGGCAAAAATTTTAACGCAGCCTGCGAGCTAAAATTTTAAGGCTAAAGCTTATATAATTTGATAAAAAGAAAGGAAGATTATGACGACAGAACCAATGACGCTTTACGGATATGAAAAGATCACCTCCGAGCTCAAAGAGCTTCAGAGCGTGAAGCTGCCTCACATCGTGCAGCAGATCGACATCGCGCGCGGACACGGCGATCTGAAAGAAAACGCCGAGTACCACGCAGCGCGCGAAGAGCAAGCGTTTTTGCTCTCGCGCATCGCCGAGCTTAGCGATATCGTCTCTCGAAGTAAAATCATCGATCCCTCGACATACGAGCACGACCGCGTAAAATTCGGCTCCACCGTTACCTTTATGGACGTGGAGACCGAGCGGGAAGAGGTTTACACGATCGTAGGCCTTAGCGAAGCGGACATCTCGCGCAAGCTCATCAATATCAACACGCCGCTTGCGCGCCAGCTTTTAGGCAAGGCAGAGGGCGATGAGGTGGTGCTTCAGCTCCCATCGGGCACCCGCGACGTAGAAATTCTAAGCGTCGAATATAGACCGATCAAATTTGGAAAATAAGATGAAAAAGGCTGGAATCATCGGCGTTAGCGGCTATACCGGGCTTGAACTGATTAAGGCTCTACTTTCCCACCCGGGTTTTGAAATTTCGTATTTAGGCGCCTCGACACAGGGCGAGATAAGCGAGATTTTCCCGCAGCTGCGCGGCGTGTTTGAGATGCGCGTAGAAGCCGCGGATGCTCGCGTTGCGGCGCAAAGATGCGATCTTATTTTCTTGGCGCTGCCGCATGAAAAAGCGATGGAATTTGCCCGCGAAATTTTAAAATTTAAAAGCATCAAGGTAGTTGATCTATCGGCTGATTACCGCCTAAGCCGCGAGCTTTACGAGAAAAATTACACCGCGCATTTAGATCCGCAAAATTTAGCCCACGCCGTTTACGGACTACCCGAGCTAAATCGCGAAAAGATCCGCGCGGCGCGGCTTACGGCAAATCCGGGCTGCTATCCTACCTGTTCTATTTTGGCGCTCGCGCCGTTGGTGCGGCTACTCGATCCTAATATCGGCGTATTCATCGACGCAAAAAGCGGAGTAAGCGGCGCAGGCAAGGCCCTTAAAGCAAGCAGCCATTTCGTAAGCGTGAACGAAAACGCAAATGCCTACTCGCCGATCTCGCATCGCCACGCAGACGAGATCAAAGAGCAGCTGCAAATTTTAAGAGGTGGCGCGTTTAGCACGCTTTTCGTGCCGAATTTGCTGCCGATTACGCGCGGAATGCTAGTTAGCGCGTTTGGCGTGCTGCAAAAGAGCGTGGACACAGAGGCGGTGCTGCGGGAGTTTTACGAAAACGAGCCTTTCGTGCGCGTCCGAAGCGAACCCGTGAGTATAAAAAACGTCGCAGGGACGCACTTTTGCGATATTTTTGTAAAAACTGCGGGCGATAAAATTTGGATCAACTCGGCGATCGATAATCTTTTGCGCGGAGCTTCGTCACAGGCGATCGCAAACGCAAATTTAATGTGCGGATTCGCCGAAGATACGGCGCTGCCGCGCATCGCGCACGGAATTTAAGCGATGAGCTTTTTGCAAAAGCCGTCACGCGCCGGAGCCTAAATGCAAAATGATCAAATTCAGACGATAAACCAGGGCGCGATATTTATCGGCGATGCGCATGCGGGCGCGAGCAGACCGCAATTTTTGAAATTTCTGCGCGCGCTGTGTTCCACGCAAAGCCTGCCGCCTCAAATTTTTATGATGGGTGATATGTTTGATTTTTTAGCAAACACGACCTACGTGCAGCGCTTCTACGAAGAGGAGATCGCGCTAATAAACGAGTTGTCGCGAAAATGCGAAATTTTTTACTTCGAGGGCAACCACGATTTTAATCTGCGCGAAATTTTCCCCCGCGCAAAAGTTTATCCAAACGCCGCGCAGCCCGCTAAATTTATGAGCGAGAGTGGCGAAGCGGTACAGATAGCGCACGGCGATCTGTTTTTGCCATGCCTCACGCAGCTTGCGCTGCTTTCGCTACGAAATAGAGCTTTTTTGAAATTTATGGATCTGCTCGATCGCGCTTTAAAATTTAAAATTTCAAAGATGATCTTAAAATCGCAAGAGGGGAAAAACCTCTACAGAAAAATGCCAAATTTTAAGGATATAATCGCGCCGAAGATCGATTTTTACACGGCAAATTTGATCATCGAAGGGCACTACCATCAAGATGAAATTTTATATTTCGGCGAGAAAAAATATATAAATTTGTGCTCGTTCGGGGTCGGGAGCAAAATTTACGAGGTCGCAAAAAGCGAAAAATTTATGCTAATTCCAAAAAACTTAAACTTAAATTAGCTATAATTCCTAAATTTTTGCGAGGATATTTATGATAAAGCTTTGTGTTTTCGACTTTGATTCTACGCTGATGGACGGCGAGACGATAGGTTTTTTCGCCGCTAAAATGGGCACACAGCGACAAGTTAGCGAAATTACAAAGCGCGCGATGGCGGGAGAGCTTGATTTTTTCGAGAGCCTTAGCGAGCGCGTGGCGCTGATAAAGGGGATGAAACTTAGCGATGCTAAAGCTATCGCGGAAAGCCTGCCTTTTGTTTGCGGTGCTAGCGAGATCATCGCGTATCTGAAAAATAAAGGCATAAAAGTGATCGTCTTTAGCGGTGGATTTCATCTCGCTACCGACGCTGCGCAGAAAAAACTAGGCTTTGACGCGAGCTTTGCAAATTATCTGCACGAAAAGGACGGAATTTTAACCGGGCTTTTCGGCGGCGAGATGATGTTTGGCTACTCAAAAGGCGCGTTGCTTGCGCAGCTTAAATCGCTGATGGGCTTAAAAGCAAGCGAGGTAATGTGCGTGGGAGACGGTGCGAACGACGTTTCGATGTTCCGCAAGGCGGGACTTAAAATCGCCTTTTGCGCGAATGAAATTTTAAAAAGCGAGGCGAGCGTCTGCATTGAAAAAAAGGATTTGAAGGAGATTATGAAATATGTATGATAAAGCCCTAAATTTCAGCCTTTGGTGCGACTTTTTGGAGCGCGATTTTATCGATAAAGATTTCGACGAGCTGATCAAAAAAGGCATAATTAACGGCGCTACTTCCAATCCTGCGATCTTTAAAAACGCGATCCTAAGCTCCCCAGCATACGATGCGGCCAAAGAGGAATTTAGAAAAAAAGAGCCTAAAAAGCTGTATGAAATTTTAGCCACCGCGGATATCAGAAGCGCAGCGGAGAGCCTGCTTAAAAATTTCATTAATGGCGATGACGGCTTTGTGAGTATCGAGGTCGATCCGTATTTCGCAGACGACGCCGAGGCGATGTACCGCGAGGGCAAGCACCTATATAGCACGATCGGCATGCCAAATGTTATGATTAAAATCCCTGCGACCAAGGCGGGCTACGAAGCGATGCGCGATCTGCTAAAAAAGGGGATCAGCGTAAATGCGACCTTGGTTTTTTCGCCCGAACAGACCGCAAAATGTATCGAGGCGATAAAAGAGGGTATTGCGGGCTTTCGCCGCTATTTCCCTAAGGCAAATTTACCAAAAACCGTAATTAGCATCTTCGTTAGCCGTTTCGATAGGTTACTGGATGAAAAAATGGCCGCGGCGGGCCTTCCTACCGGCAAAATCGGCACGATGAATGCTTCAAAATGCTACAATATCATCGCTAAAGAAAATTTAAACTACGTAAAGCCGCTGTTTGCGAGCACGGGCGTAAAAGGAGACGATCTGCCGAAGGACTACTACGTAAGCGAGCTAATGTATCCGGGCTGCGTAAATACTGCGCCGCTTGAGACGATAGAGGCTTTTATAAGCGGCGATCAAAAGCCCAAAACGCCGCCGAGCGATGAAGAGATAGAGCATTTTTTCGCGCGCGTAGCGGATGCGAAGATCGATATGAAAAAGGCGTATAAAAAACTGCTGGATGACGGACTGGCGGCCTTTGAAGAGGCATTTAAAGAGATAATAAAAACACTTAAAAAGGAGAAATGATGGCGGGTTCTATAGATTATTCGCAGTATCAAGTTGACGCTTCTACGCTGGATTTTAAGCAGCGAGACAGGCTAAATAAATATTTGGAATTTCTAATCCAAAACGGCGGTAGCGACCTTCACATAAAATCAGGCGCGGTTATCAGAGGTCGTATCCACGGCGAGCTGGTAAAATTTAGCAAAACGCCATTTTTGAAAGAAGACGCGATGACGCTAGCTAAGGAGCTTCTCATCACGCGCTTTCCTGAGCTTATCGAGAAAAAGAGCGTGGATTTTACCTACAAGCTAAACGAAGATTATCGCTTCCGCGTTAATATTTTCTTTCAGATCGATGGTATCAGCGCGGTTTTTCGAACGATACCGGTTAAAATTCCGGAGATTGATGATCTAGGTCTGCCGCCTTCGATCAAAGATATTTGTGACACAGCTATGCGCGGCGTCGTGCTACTTACGGGGCCTACGGGAAGCGGAAAAACGACAACGATCGCAAGCATGATAAATCGCATAAATAGGCAAAGAACCAGCCACGTCGTTACGATCGAAGACCCCGTCGAGTTCGTATTTAAAGACGATAAATGCATCATCAATCAGCGCGCTATCGGCGAGGACTGCAACAACTTCGCCGATTCGCTTCGCGCAGCGCTGCGAGAGGATCCGGATGTTATATTTGTGGGCGAGATGCGCGATTTGGAGACGATCGAGACGGCGCTTCACGCCGCAGAGACGGGTCACTTAGTGTTTTCGACGGTGCACACCATCGACGCAAAAGAGACGGTAAACCGAATCATCGCGATGTTTGAGCAGGCTGAGCAGGAGCGTATCCGAATGACGCTAGCATCCGTCCTAGAGGCGGTCATTTCTCAGCGCCTTGCCCGTACTGTCGAAGGCAAGCGCGTAGCCGTCGTTGAAATTTTGCGCAAAAACACGCGTATTAAGGATATGATACTTGATGCGCGTGACGATGAAATTCCAGACGCGATTGCCGACGGTCGCAACACCTACGGCATGCAGACCTTCGATCAGCACCTGCTCGATCTTTATAGAGACGGCGTCATTACCCGCGAGGAGGCGCTGGATAAGGCCTCTAAGCGAAACGACCTCGATCTGCAGATCAAAAACGTCGATCTTGCCAAAAAAAGGGATTTGGCGGCAGAATCGGGAGAGAGCGCCGAAGAGATGCTCGCAGGCGAAGTCGTACAGCTAAAAGAGATCCGCTAAGTCGTAAATTTTAAAATTCTAAATTTTGCAATTTAGAATTTTAAAGAATTCTGCCTGCCGTCGCGCGGGCGGAATTCTATTCGCTTGCCCGCTGCTACACGGGCAAATACTATGTTAAATTTCATTTTAAAAATTTAAAATTCTGATCAAAATTCTATGTTGAGCGATCGCTTGAAATTCCTATTCATTTAATCTTTGATAAACAAAATTTCAACCAAATTTCAGGGGGGGGGGGGGGTATAATTACGCATATTTTTTCTAAAAGGAGTAAGAGATGGCAAGTCATGGACCAAGAAACCACGACAACAGAACCAGGACGGGATCTTGCAGAACCCCTAAGCAAAGAGCGGGCGATAAAAAACGCCGCAAAAAGTAGCGATCTCGCGTCGTAAGTCGGCGTAAGATTAAAATTTAAAGCGCTGCGAGCCGAAACTCTCGGCGCTTTAATAAATTTTAAATCGTGCAAACAACCAAATGAATAAAATTTTAAAATTTCATCACAAGAAAATTTTATGAAATACGAGATAATCGACGTCCATACCGCGCTAGAGATCGTTTTTAAAAATTTTAAATGGACTTTGCTTATTGGAATTTTGCTGTTACCATTAGGCGTGGGTGCCGTGATTTTAGTGCTTTTGCCGTTTCAAAGCATTTTGATCTACAACAAAAACAAAAGATACCTGATCGATATGCAAATAGGTAAAATCACTTTCCCTAGAAGCGATGTTGAAAATAGCATTGTAGCCGTTTTGCTCTGCGCGCCGTATTGGAATTTAATGCGCAGCAGAACCGTCACGGCAGATCAAATCGAGGATATGCGCTTAGAGAAAAAAGAGGTAAAAAGCGCAAATATTTTTAAAATTTTCCTAGCGGTGATTAAATTTTTTAGGATGAGCTCAAAAAGCCCCAAAAGCGCTAGGTTAGGGCGGCACATTAATGACATCCAAACGAGATATTATCTCTACGTCTTTGGAAGCTTCGGCTCGACGGGACTATACTTTTATGACAAACAAAAGCGCGACGAAGTACGCAACGCCATACGAGAATGCGTGCTTAAATTTAGCGCCAAAAATATAGATAGGAATTTATTCTGAGATGATAATTCTAAATCGAATGTTTTCGGGCGGCTATTTGAACGAGAGCTTGGGGCACGAAATCATCAATCTTTTTAAGGCAGACAACGGCAGGCACTACATCTACGTAAATCCTTACGGCACGATAAACGAGGATGCGAAGGACGCACACAAAGTCCTTTTAGTGCGTGCTATCTCGAAACATTGTTTTGAAATTTTAGCTTGCGCTAGCGAGTTAAAGCTTCTTTTGGGCGATGAGCTTTTTGCTAGCGGCAGAAAGCGCGGCGCTAAAGAGGAGCTTAAAAGACAATCCGAAATGATTGAAGCACAAAATATTGCTTACGGCGGCGTGCTTCTAAACGAGCTATTTGAAAGCGAAAACGATAGCCCCAATGCGGCGTATATAACGTTTGAGACGTCGAATTTTAAAAAACCGAAATTTAAATTTTACATCGTTGATGACGAGAAATTGATAGATGAAACGCACTTTTTCGTGCCATTTAAATTTTCCTCGCAATCTTTAAAGCAATATGTCCAGGGCGAAAGCGCGCTGGATAAAATTTTCGCGCCCGAGCTTTGGCAAGAGAACGATACTACGAAGCGGATCGGGCTAAATGAAATTTTAAATTTCAAAGCTAAAGAGCAAAATATCTTAGAGATAATCGGCAAGATGGACGATGAGTTAAGCTTTTCAAATTGGATAGTCTATTATCTGCGAAACGATGCGAAGCTATTTTTAAAATTTGCGAGCGAAATTTTACGGCTAAACATAAGCGAGGACGCGCAAATTTTAAGAGAATACAAAAATATCGATATTTTCATAAAAGATCAAAACCACGCAATCGTCATCGAAAATAAGATCAAATCCGGTATCAACGGGATAAGACACGATTTGCAAAGCGGCGCAATACGCTCTCAGCTAGATAAATATTCAAAGATTGCCGATAAGCAGGATTCAGGCGGCAGAGCAAAGTGCTTTTTGCTTCTGCCTGATTATAGCTATGCAGATAAAGAGTTAGCGAAATTTGATGAGTATGGACGCTATTCGGTCATAAGATACAGCGCGCTTTTGAGATTTTTTGAAGCTTGCGAATGCGGCTTAAAATTCTACGACGAATTCAAAGACGCGCTACGAAAGCATGCGAGCGAATACAAAAAGGATTTTTATGAAATTATGGGAGAGCGGCTAATTATGATAATTTTGCGGCATAAAGGCTTATCGTCGTAATTTATATTGCGGTGCACAAAAGACATCCTAGCATGCATAAATAAATTCCACTATTGATCGATCTGCATAAAGTCCCATATTTCTTAAATAGATTTAAAGCAACATTTAGCTATTATCACGCTTCATTTTTTCACAAAGGAAACCTAATGTTAGAAGGTATCGTTAGAGATAGTATCGGTAAAAGGGCTTCAAAATCCCTAAAACGAGATGGTTATCTAATCGCTAATATTTATGCGAAAGGATTTGAAAATATTAACGCAGCGTTTAAAGTAAACGACTTTATCAAGGCTATGCGCGCAAAAGAAGATCTTCCTTTCGAGGTTAGCGTGGGCGGCAAGACATATCGCGTCATCGTGCAAGAATACCAAAAGCACCCCGTCACAAATACCCTAACTCACGTAGATTTGCGCGTAGTTCAGGATGACGTGGTAAGCAAATATTTAGTGCCGGTTAAGGTAACTGGCGTCGCTAAAGGCTTAAAAAACAAAGGTATTTTGGTGCAATCCAAGCGCCGTATTGCCGTAAAATGCGCCGGCAAAGATCTACCAAACGATTTTACGCTCGATGTGAGTGATCTTGACGTAGGCGATTCGCTTTTGATCCGCGACATTCCGGTAAAAGAGGGCGTCAGCATCATCCTAGACGGCTCAGTAGCGGTAGTCGGAGTTACTTCGGCTAAATAGGGGTGCCTATGATACTGATCGCAGGACTTGGGAATCCTGCTCAGAAATACGCAGACACCAGACATAACGTCGGTTTTATGCTAATCGACGAAATTTTAAAGACGGGCGGCTTTAGCGAGCTTAGTTCGTCTAAATTTCAAGGCGAGCTTTTTAAAAAGGGCTCGCTTCTTCTTTTAAAACCCCAAACTTTTATGAACTTAAGCGGCAACTCCGTAAAGGCGACGAACGATTTTTACAAACCCGAGCGCATCATTGTAGTGCACGACGATATAGATTTGGATCTAGGCGCCGTTAAATTTAAAAAAGGCGGCAGTAGCGGCGGGCACAACGGCATCAAATCGATCGATGCGCTAATCGGTGCGGATTACGAGCGCGTGCGTATTGGCGTGGGCAAAAAACAGCAAGGGCAGGACGCGGCAAATTTCGTACTCGGAAATTTTAACGAAAGCGAGCGCGAGAAGCTGAGCGAAATTTTACCCTACGTCGCGCGCGCGGTAGAGGAGCTCATTTGCTCGGATATAGAGCAGATCGCGCAAAAATTTACGATTAGAAAGGCTAGGGCGTGAAGTTATACATAAAATACGCGGCTCTTTCCTATCTGAAGTATTTTTTTATCCTTCTAATAGCCCTTGAGTGCTTTTACGTAGGCATCGATGTGCTTACCAATCTCAAAGATTTTCCTTCAAGCGCAAATACTGCTCTTTTATATATCGCCCTAACAGCCGCAGTCGCGCTTAGCTACACGCTACCGCTAAGTCTTATTTTTGCGCTTATTTTGATGGGCTTTAATATGATCCGTAGCAACGAGCTGGTGAGCTTCTATGCGCTTGGAGTTAGCAAAAACGCCCTGATAATCCCTCCATTTTTGATCGCACTTGCGATTACTGCGAGCTTTATAGCTTTAAATTCTACCCCGTTTGCATACGCATTAAAATTTCAAAAGAATTTAACCGATTTATCGCCTACGGGGGAAGATATGTTTTTGAAATTTGAGGGTAAATATATCTACATCAAAGCTCTAAACGGCAAAAACGCAAATGATATAACGATCTTTGATGTGGGTGATAACTCCGTTGCTTCACGCTCGCATGCAAGCTCTGGCGAATACGCAGGTAAAATTTGGCATCTGCGCGATGTAAATACCACTACTTTACCAGCGCAGCTTAAGCTTGGAGGAAGTGGTTTAAGAAGTGAGTTTAGCGCGCAGAGCGAGGCGCTTAAGGGCTTTGATCCAAGCTCAATTGCGAGTGTTTATGATACGAGTAATGTATATTCGATCAGGGATGCTCTGCGTTCGATCCGCACCTTTTCTCATCAAGGCGTGAATATCTCCACCATAAAAGCAAGCCTTTATAATATGATATTTTTTCCGTTATTTGCGCCTTTAGCGGTATTGGTGCTGTATTATTACCTGCCCGTTACGGGGCGATTTTTTAATCTTGCGCTACTAAGCTTTGGATTTTTTATCGCTACGCTATGCGCTTGGGGCGTGCTTTTCGTGTTAATTAGGTTTTCTCTCAACGGCGTTATCATCCCAGAACTCGGCATTATCGTGCCCATAACAGCGCTATTAGGCTTTGCGGCATTTTTAGTTTTTAAGCATCGTTAAGCCTTGATTTGTTAGAATGGCGCAAAATTTATCGATGGAAATTCTATGGATTATTCAAGCTTAGCCCGCAAATACGGCACCCCTTTATACGTTTATGATTTTAACGAGATACAAAAGAATTTCATAGCGCTCAAAGAAGTCTTCACAGCGCGCAAGTCGCTCGTTTGCTTCGCGATTAAAGCCAATTCTAACCTTAGCGTTTTGAAGTTTTTGTCAGATCTAGGCAGCGGCTTTGACTGCGTCAGCATCGGCGAGCTGCGCCGCGCTCTGTATATCGGCGCGAAGAGCTATAAGATCATATTCTCTGGCGTCGGCAAGCAAGACAGCGAGCTCGAGTTTGCGCTTCAATCGGACATTTTACTGATAAATTTAGAAAGCGAAGCCGAGATGCTGCGCCTGGAGCGAATCGCGCAAAATCTAAATAAGCCTGCTCGCATCAGCATCCGCGTAAATCCGAATGTCGATGCTAAGACCCATCCCTACATCTCCACGGGGCTAAATGAGAATAAATTCGGCGTTAGCATCGAGACTGCCCGCAAGATGTATATCTACGCCAAAAAGAGCAAATTTTTAAACCCCGTCGGCATCCACTTTCACATCGGCAGCCAACTCACAGACATCTCTCCGATCTGCGACGCCGCAAAGATCGTAAGCGACCTGCTGCGAGAGCTGCGAGCCCTTGAGATCGATATAAAATTTTTTGACGTGGGCGGCGGCATCGGCATCCGCTACGAGGATGAAAAACAGATCGTGCTCTACGACTACGCGCAAGGAATTCTAAAGAGCCTAAGCGGGCTAGACGTCACGATCGTGTGCGAGCCCGGGCGCTTCATCACGGGAGCTGCGGGGGTATTTCTTACTCGCGTGCTTTACGAAAAACAAAACTGCGGCAAGCGCTTCGTCATCGTTGACGGCGCGATGAACGATCTCATACGCCCGAGCCTCTACGGCGCGCACCACGCCATCGAAATCGTTAGCGCTTCGGGGGATGTAAATTTAGATAAACCCGATGCGAGCGAAGTAAATTTAGGCGGCAGAGGCGCAGATCAAACAAGCGGCTCGTGTACGGATCAAAAAAATTTGGGCGGCGCAAATTTAGCCGCAGCGAGCCTCTGCGACGTCGTGGGCCCGATATGCGAAAGCGGCGACTTTTTAGCCAAAGGGGTGAGCTTGCCTAGCCTGCAAAGCGGCGATCTGCTCTCGATCAAAAGCGCCGGCGCTTACGGCTTTTCGATGTCGAGCAATTACAACACCCGCTGCCGCGCCGCAGAAGTCGCGGTTTACGACGGGCAGGATCGCCTGATTAGAAAGCGCGAGAGCTTTGATGAACTAATCGCTCTAGAAAAGGATCTCGTATGATCCGCGCGGCGAGCCGCCTAAAACACGGCGCAATTTTAAATTTCAAATCTGAGCGCGCAGCGGCTTTAAATTTCAATGCCGCAGCAAGCACGGCCTTAAATTTTAAACGCACCGCCACTTTAAATTCCGAGCCTAAATGCGCCCCCGCTTCAAATTTCAAATCCGAACAAAATGCGCCTCTAAATTTTACGGCAAAACAAAGCCTCGTTTTAAATTTTAACCGCGCCTCTTTAAATTTTAGATCCCGCTGCGACGAATTTTATCACGCCTTCTTAGCGCGCGGAAGTTGCGGTGCAGCTATCTTAAACGGTGAAATTTTAAGTTCGCGAGGTCAAAATTTCAAAGCGTGCGGCAAAAAAGGCGGCGTGAAATTTCTAAAATCCGCGCCGAAATTCGCGGGCGAGCAAAAGGAGGGCTATGATGCAAAACATCGATGATCTGCGCGTTTGTATCGACAGGCTGGATGATGAAATTTTGCGCCTTATCGACGAGCGCATGGGGTTTGTCAAAAAGATCGGCGAGCTGAAACAGACCGCGGGCAGCGCGATTTACCGCCCGGAGCGCGAGCGTTCGATCATCAGCAGGCTGGACGGCGGAAAGGCGCGGAATTTAAGCAAAGAGGCGATCGAGGCGATATTTTTTGAAATTTTCTCGGTTTCGCGAAATTTAGAAAAGCCGCAAATCGTCGCGTTTTTAGGGCCTTTCGGCACCTATTCGCACCAAGCCGCCAAGAGCCGCTTCGGCGCAGTAAGCTCCTATCTGCCGCTCTCAAACATCGAGGCGGTCTTTAAGGAGCTTGATAGCGGCGAGGCCAAATACGGCGTCGTGCCGATCGAAAACAACACCGAAGGCGCGGTGGGAGCGACGCTTGATTGCTTGCGAAAATACGAGGGCGTCAAGATCGTCGCTGAAATTTATATGGATATCCACCACTGCTTTGCGAGCCACTGCGACGACGTAAGCACCGTAGATCAGATATTCTCGCATCCGCAAGGATACAATCAGTGCCTTAAATTTTTAGACGATCACGGCCTTAGCGGCGTTAAATTTACCGCGACCAAATCTACCGCGCTTGCGGCGCAGATGGCAGCCGCCACGCCGCACTCCGCCGCGATCTGCTCCAAGATCGCCGCCGATCTTTACGGCGTGCCGATGATGTTTCAAAAGATCGAGGACAACTCCGCCAATCGCACACGCTTTTTCGTGCTGAGCGACTTTAAAAACCAAAAGAGCGACCGCAACAAAACGAGCATCCTAGCCAAAACCGACGATCGCCCGGGCGGGCTCGTGGACTTTTTGCAGATGTTTCGCAACGAGGGGATAAATTTAACTAAGCTCGAAAGCCGCCCTGTCAAGCTTAGGGATTTTAAATGCGTCTTTTATGTCGATTTTGAAGGGCACATCGACGACGAACGCGTGGCGCGTGTGCTGCAAAACGCGCAGAAAAACGGCCACGAAATTACCTGGCTGGGAAGTTACATAAACGGAGGGGAGTGATGAAATTTAACGAATTCGTAGAAAATCTAAGCAATTACGAAGCGGGCAAGCCGATCGAGCTTGCAGTGCGCGAGTTTGGCATCCGCAAGCAGGACGTGCTAAAGCTTGCCAGCAACGAAAACCCCTTCGGCACGAGCGAAGCGGTGCAGGAGGCAATCGCGCAAAACGCCGCCTGTGCGCATCTTTACCCCGATGATTCGATGTATGAGCTAAAGGGCGCGCTCGCCTCGAAATTCGGCATAGAGCCGCAAAATATCATCATCGGCGCGGGCAGCGATCAGATCATCGAGTTTGCGCTGCACGCCAAGCTCAATTCGCGCCGCGCGATACTGCAAGCGGGCGTTACCTTTGCGATGTACGGCATCTACGCAAGCCACTGCGAGGCTAAGGTTTACAAAACGAGCGCACAGGAGCACGATCTAGCCGAGCTTTTAAAAATTTATAACGCGCACAGGGATGAAATTTCGGTCATCTTTTTGTGCGTGCCGAACAACCCGCTTGGCGAGTGCTTGGATGTAGAGGCGGTGTATAAGTTCGCCAGCAGCGTGGATGAGGATACGCTTTTAGTGATCGATGCCGCATACAACGAATTTGCGGCGTTTAAAGATGAGCGCAAGAGGCTTGATCCTAAGCTTTTAATTGGGAATTTTAAAAACGTGCTCTATCTAGGCACCTTCTCAAAGATCTATGGCCTGGGCGGTATGCGCGTAGGCTACGGCATCGCGCCGCGCGTAATCATAAGCGCGCTTTATAAGCTGCGACCGCCCTTTAACATCACGACGCTTAGCCTCGCAGCGGCGATTGCGGCGCTAAAAGACGAGGCTTTCGTACAAAAGAGCCTGCAAAACAACGCCGCGCAGATGAGCCGCTTCGAGGATTTTGCGCGCGAGCAAAGCTTAGAATTTATCCTTAGCTACGCAAATTTCATCACGTTCAAACTTAGCCCGCCGCTAGATAGTAGCGAGCTTTGCGAGAGGCTTCTACGCCGCGGCATCATCATTAGAAATTTAAAAAGCTACGGACTAAACGCCGTGCGCATCACGATAGGTACGTCCGAGCAAAACGATCGCGTCTTTGGCACGCTGGGAGAAATTTTGAGTGGATATTAAAAATAAAAGTTTAGAGGAGCTACGGGAGCTCTGTGCGCAGATCAGGGCGCGCATCATCGAAGTCGTGAGCAAAAACGGCGGTCATCTAAGCTCAAACATGGGCGCGGTCGAGCTCATCGTGGCGATGCACTACGTATTCGACGCCGCAAGCGATCCGTTTATCTTCGACGTAAGCCACCAAAGCTACGCGCACAAGCTTCTGACGGACCGCTGGGAGGAGTTCGGCTCGCTTAGGCAGTTTGGCGGTATCAGCGGCTACACGAAGCCTAGCGAGAGTAAATTTGATTACTTCGTCGCAGGACACGCCTCGACATCGATCTCTTTAGCCGTGGGCGCGGCAAAGGCTATTAAGCTCAAAGGCGAGGATAGAATTCCCGTGGTCTTAATCGGCGACGGCTCGATGAGCGGCGGCATGACTTATGAGGCGATGAATGAGCTGGGAGATCTGCGCCTGCCCTGCATCATCATCCTAAACGACAACAAAATGAGCATCAGCAAGCCGATCGGCGCCTTTAGCAAATACCTAAGCCAAGCGATGGCGGGCGAGACCTATCAAAAATTTAAATCCCACGTAAGAGAGCTGCTCTCGCACGCCCCGCAAAGCGCAACATATATGGCAAAGCGCTTTGAAAATTCCTTAAAGCTCATTATACCTGGGATGTATTTTGAGGAGCTGGGGCTCGAATACATCGGCCCTGTCGACGGCCACGACCTAGCCGATCTCATATCGGCGCTAAAGACGGCAAAAAGCGCGCGCAAGCCCGTCGTCGTGCACGCTCAAACGATCAAAGGCAAAGGCTATGACAAGGCCGAGGGATATTTAGAGAGCTGGCACGGCGTAGGGCCTTTCGATATTAAAAGCGGAGAATTTAAGAAAAAATCCGCCGCCAAAAGCGCCACGCAAATTTATGCCGAAGCGCTTTTAAATTTGGCTGCTAAGCATGAAAACGTCGTGGGCGTGACCGCTGCGATGCCAAGCGGCACTGGCATGGATAAGCTGATCGAGAAATTTCCCCACCGCTTCTGGGATGTAGCGATCGCCGAGCCGCATGCGCTAAGCTCGATGGCTGCGATGGCGCGCGAGGGTTTTAAGCCGTATGTTACGATATATTCGACCTTCATGCAGCGCGCGTTCGATCAGATCGTTCACGATGCGGCGATTATGAATTTAAATTTAGTCCTTGCGATGGATCGCGCGGGCATCGTGGGCGAGGACGGCGAGACGCACGAGGGGGTCTTTGACGTGAGCTTCTTAAATGCGATTCCGAACGTCAGCATGTGCGCGCCGCGGGACGAGGCGAGCTTTAAGCGGATCATCGAGTACTCCTACGCGCATGAGGGGGTTTTGGCGATCCGCTATCCGCGAGGAAGCTTTATCTTGGACTGCGACGAGACCGGCGCGCCTGCAGTAGAGCTTGCAAAATCGGTGTTTTTAAAGCGCAGCGATAGCGCGCGAGTAGCGCTGATCGGCTACGGAAACGGCGCTGGCAGAGCGTATAAAACGGCCGAGGCGCTGGAGGGGCAGATCGAGGCGGACGTCGTGGATCTAGTCTTTGCAAAGCCTTTAGACGCCGAGTTTTTGCAAAATTTAGCTCGCAAAGATAAAATTTGGTACGTCTTTAGCGACAATGCCAAAAAGGGCGGCGTCGGTGAAATTTTAAGCGCATTTTTGCAAGAAAATGAAATTTCGGACGTAAAGATCGTAAGCTTCGAGTTTGCTGATATCTTTTTACCGCACGGCAAGACCGCCGACGTGGAGCGCAGCTTGGGCTTGGATATCCAAACTCTAACCGAGCGAATATTAAGTGATAAAAAGTATTAGTTAATATCAACTTTGTTTAAAGTAAAATTTGATAATATCACTTTAAAATTTTTTGAAGGACAAAAATGAGCCACGTAGAACTACTCAAAACTTGCGGTTTGAAAGCAACTCCTCAAAGATTGTGCATCCTAAAGGTGCTGGATCGCCACGAGCATCCTAGCATAGATGACCTATACGAGGGGATCAAGGAGGACTATCCATCTATTTCGCTAGCGACGGTTTATAAAAATTTAAACACCCTACTCGACGAGGGCGTCGTAGTCGAGGTCAATGCGCCGAATAAAAAGAGCCGCTACGACATCTATCAGATGCCGCATATCCACGTCGTATGCGAAAAATGCGGCAACGTCGAGGATCTTTTCATGGATGATGCCTTTAATAAGGACGTTTTGAAAAACATCGAGCGCAAAGCTGGCAATTTCATCCGCAAGCTAAATATCACCGCTACGGTCGAAGACTGCGAAAAGTGTAGATAGTTTAAAGAATTTTCTGCTATTATTACCCACTTTATCTTTGGAGTGGGTATGCAAACTAAGCGTAAATTTTTATTGAGCGACGATTCGATTCTGCGGACGCTAGAGCGTGCGGGGCTAAAATGTCGCAAAGTAAAGATCGCTTGGTTTTATACTTCGTTCTATCCCGAAATTTATTATATCCGCCAAAACGACGAATGCTCTTTGCACCACAAAAAAGAGGATCTCGACAGACAAACTCTAAATTTTAAAATTTCAAAAGATGATTTCAAAGAGGCTTTAAAAAGCAGGATCGCTCGCGTCGTGCAAAAGAACCGCTATGGCTTTGCTAACGACGAAGCGGAGTTTTGGCTAGAACTTTACGGCGGCGAGCTAAGCACGCTCGTGATTTTGCGAGCGAAATTTCAAAGCGAGACGGCAAGCGCAAATTTTGATTTTACAAAAACCTTCGGTAGCACCGATTTTTGCGAGATCACCGACGATTACCGCTACAAAAGCCGCTATCTAGCGCGCTACGGCATCCCGCCGCGTTCGCTTGATTTCGCGCACGCCCGCAGCGTTTTTAAAAAATTTAGCCGAGTTAAATTTTTCGCGCCGCCCTATGCGGACAGCGTTAAGCTCGCGCGTTTGGCGCTTGAGCTAGCGTGGACGAGAGCGTGCGGCGCAAAAAGCGAGTATCAAAAAAGCCTAGCCCCCGAAGCGCTTCACGAGCTGCGCGTGCAGATCCGCAAATTTAGAGTCGTTTTAAAGCTATCCGCGCCGCTTTTTGAGGCGGAAAAAAGGGGTGAAATTTTAAAACTGCTCGCAGGATTTATGAGCCGCACCAATCAGCTGCGGGACCTTCACGTTTTTGCGGAGTTTTTAAAAGCCGACGACGCGCCTGCGAGCTTTTTGCAGCAGCTAAATCTTATCGCAAAGCGCTCGGAGGATAAAATTTTAGAATTTCTTTCTAGCGCGGAATTTGCCGATTTAAACGGCGCTATTAGCGGCTTTTTAAATGGTGCGGACGGCATATACGCACGTAGCGAATATGAAAAAATTTCAAAAAAGTTCGCCTCCGCCCGCCTTTGCAAGCTGATTAAAAGCTTGCGCGCGGAGCTAAAAAAATTAAAGCAAGGCTCGTCGCTGCAGGCATTTCACGACGCGCGCATAGGGCTAAAGAGGCTACGATACGCGCTTGAAATTTTTGCAAGAAGTTTTGATGAAGGCTGTGTCAGGGAGCTGTTTAAGCGCACCAAGGCAGCCTGCGAGGATTTCGGCGCGCTGCAAGATATCAGCGTGTGGCGAAATTTCATCGCGATCTATCAAAAAGCAAGCGATAAAAGCGGCGTCGCGTTTGCGTATCTGCTGGCTCTGGACGCCCGGCTAAACGACCGCCGCGCCGAGCTGGAGGAAAAAATTTTAAATGAAAAAGAGGCTCTTTTGCGCGCGCTGAAAAGATCGCTGCGCAAAATCAAAGCATACGAATAAGGAAAGCCCGTGCAAAAACAGGAAAAAATCATAAAGATGTTCGATGAGATCGCGCCTACCTACGATCTGGCAAACCGCGCCATCAGCTTCGGCGTGGACGTTTCGTGGCGCAAAAAAGCGGTCGAGCTGACTCTTGAAAAGCTTAAAGGAAGGCTCGTGAGTATCGCCGACGTCGCGTGCGGTACGGGCGATATGATAAGCTCATGGCGCGACGGCGCGACGCAGCACGGCGTGCAGATCGAGCGGATCGTGGGGATCGATCCGAGCGAAGGGATGCTCGAGGTAGCTAGGCAAAAATTTCCTGGCTGCGAGTTTATCAAAGCGACCGCGGGCGCTACGACGCTAGATGACGCGAGCGTGGATATTTTAAGCATCAGCTACGGCATAAGAAACGTTGTGGAGCTGGACGCGGCGCTTGCGGAGTTTAATCGCGTCATAAAACCGGGCGGTTCGCTCGTGGTTTTGGAATTTACCAAAGCCGCAAGCGGCGGGCTCGCGTTTAAAATCAGAGATTTTTACGTAAGTAAAATTTTACCCAAAATCGGCGCCTTCATCTCGAAAAACAAAGAAGCCTACGAGTATCTGCCAAGCTCCATCGGCAGCTTCCTAGATGCCGCGAGCTTTAGCAAAAAGCTCAAAAACGCAGGCTTTGAGCTGCGCGTGCAAAAGGGCTTCAGCTTCGACGTCAGCACGCTTTTTATCGCCAAAAAAATCGCGCGGAAGAGCGACGATGATTAGCGTAAGCGAGCTCAACGCCCAAGCCAAGACGCTTTTGGAGACGAGCTTTAGCTTCGTCGAGGTCGAGGGCGAAATATCTAAATTTAGAATTCAAAGCACGAGCGGGCACTGGTATTTTACGATCAAAGACGCGAGCGCGGCGATCGATTGCGCTATGTTTAAATTTAACGCCGCTCGGATAAATTTTATCCCCGCCGTCGGCGATAAGCTCATCGTAAGCGGCAAGGTCTCGCTATACGCTCCCACGGGCGCATATCAGATCCAGGTTTCAAATATCCGCAAAAGCGGCGAGGGCGAGCTGGAAGCGGCGTTTGCCGCGCTAAAAGAAAGGCTTAGCAAAGAGGGGCTTTTCGATGCCGCGCATAAAAAAGAGCTTCCGAAATTTGCCCAAAGCATCGCGATCATCACGAGCGCGGGCTCCGCGGCGCAGGCGGATATGCTTCGCACGGCGCAGGACCGCTTCGCGCTTTGTAAAATCGATCTGTATAACGCACTAGTGCAAGGCGAGGGCGCGCCTGCTTCGATCATTAGCGCATTGCGCGTAGCCGACGCGAAGGGCTACGATGCGATCGTCATCGCTCGCGGCGGCGGCTCGCGCGAGGATCTGTGGTGCTTCAACGACGAGGCCTTGGCTCGCGCGATCTATGCGGCCAAAACGCCCGTCATCTCGGCGGTCGGGCACGAGATCGATTTTAGCATCAGCGATTTCGTAGCCGATCACCGAAGCCTCACGCCCACCGCCGCGATGATCGACCTGCTGCCCGATATTTGCGCGATCTTTCAGAGCCTAGACGGCGTAAGCGACGCACTTGATAGGCTGATAAAAGATAAAATTTCATCCGCACAAAACGTGCTGAGCCTCGCAGCTTTAGAGCTTAAATCAAAATCGATCGAGCCGAAAATTTCAGGCTCGCTTGCGAGGCTTTTAAATTTCGAGCTTAAATTTAAAAGCTTCATCGCCTCCAAACTAAGCGCTGCAGAGCATACGCTAAGTGTAAAGGATGAGCTTTTGGCGCAAAAGGCGAAATTTTTTGAGATCACAAAAGACCTCGTTCAAATCCAAAAGGGCGGCAAAACGGTAGCTCTAGGCGAGCTTGTCGCGGGCGATGAGTTCGTCCTTTGCTCGCAGCAACTCAGCAAAAACGCGAAAATCATCTAAAGGAGGCAAAATGGATAGGGTTTTAAATTTTAGCGCAGGACCTAGCACAATCCCGCTGGGCGTGCTAAAGCAAGCGCAAGAGGAGCTACTAAACTACGCGGGGCGCGGATTTTCGATAATGGAGATCTCGCATCGCACTAAAATTTTCGAGGAAGTCCTACATAGCGCGATGAGCCGCGTGCGCGATCTCTACGGCTTTTCGGATGATTTTACGATTTTGTTTTTACAAGGCGGCGCGAGCCTTCAGTTCGCGCAGGTGCCGATGAACCTATACGCAGGCGGCGTCGCAGAATACGCCAACACGGGCAACTGGACGAGCAAGGCGATCAAGGAAGCGGGCGTGCTCGGCATAAACTACCGCGTGGTCGCAAGCAGCGAGGAGGGTAAATTCGACCGCATCCCCGAGGTTAAATTCTCTGACGACGCCGATTACGGCTACATCTGCTCGAACAACACTATCTACGGCACGCAGTATCCGCAGTTGCCGCAGTGCGCCTGCCCGCTCGTAGTCGATAGCTCGAGCGATCTGTTTTCGCGCCCGGTGGATCTTAGCAGCGTAGGGATGTTTTACGGAGGCATTCAGAAAAACGGCGGTCCCGCGGGCGTTACGATGGTGGCGATCCGCAAGGATCTGCTGGACCGCGCAAATCCCAAAACGCCGATGATCCTGCGCTACAAGACGCAGGCGGATGCGGACTCGATGAGCAACACCCCGAACACTTTCGGAATTTACATGCTAAATTTAATGCTCGGCTGGATCAAGGACGAAATCGGCGGGCTCGCGGCGATGCACGAGCGCAACAAGCGCAAAGCGGCGCTACTCTACGGCGCGATCGATGCTAGCGGCGGCTTCTACCGCGGCCACGCGCAAAAGGACAGCCGCAGCCTGATGAACGTGAGCTTTAATATCGCAGATCCTGCGCTTGAGCCCGTTTTCGTCGCGCAGGCAGAGGCAGAGGGGATGATCGGGCTTAAAGGGCACCGCGTCTTAGGCGGCATCCGCGCCTCGATCTACAACGCGATAAACTACGAGGACGTTGAAAAACTAGTCGCTTTTATGAGCGAGTTTGCGCGCAAAAACGGTTAGCGGCGGTTAAATTTATAGGGTTTGAGTGCGCAGCTCGCGCTTATAGGCGAGATTGTTTAGTATCTGCGCTTGCCTTGTTGCTGAGCTAGTGCTTGCCATAGCCCTCGCTTTTATAGCCGGTATTTTACGGCAGAAATAGCTTTGATGCGGCTTGGATTTCGTCGCTAGAATTTTATTGAAGGCAAAATTTTATGATGTTAAAATTTTGTATTGGGTGAAGTCTGGTGGCTTTGATTTTACAGCGGTGAGCGAACTTGGCGCTGTTGGGATTTATTAGGTAGGATTTAACATTTAAAACGCTATTATCGGTGTTCGAGGATGGAAGGCGGTTTATTTATTTAGACGCAAGTTTAGCGTATCTGGCGTCTAAATTTAAGCTTAATCCTAAAAACGGGCAAAATTAAATGAAAGGATTTAAATGAGTTTTAAGAGATTTTTTGCAGTAGCGCTTGTGGTGGGCGCTTTCGCTTCGGTGAGCGCAGAGGCTAGCGCTGCGGGGGATTTTTGTATCAAAAACGGCGGCGAGCTGATCGTCCGCAAAGACGGCAACGGCGTGGATTACACCGTTTGTAAGCTGCCTGACGGCACCATGATCGACGCTGAAGAATTTTATAAAACAGGCGGCGATTTGAGTAAATTTAAGAGCGTAAATCGATAGAATTTTATCGATTGTGAGATTTGCGGCAGCGAAATTCCATAAAATTCTGCGTCAAAATTCCTCTTTAAAATTTAGATAAATTATAACTAGCAAGCGTTAGCACAAGTAAATTATTTGGGTACCTCATACAAAGTGAGGGCAGCAGAGTGATGGAAGAAATTCAATTATCCAAACATCAACGATGTGCGGAGATTTTGCTCTAGCAAGGTGCTGAAAGCGGCGGCTACGCAAAGCAGAAATATTTTAAGCGATTTGACGCAACGTAGACAACCTGCTAGATTGCTTGATTATGACGCAGGTTTTTTGGATATGCGATAAGCGTTTGTGCCCATACTTGCTGAACTTAAATTTTAGCCGTTCGTGGACGTCGCTCGCTTCCTTTTTTTTGAAAGACTCAAATTTTAGTCGCCTGTGAGCGCCCATTCGCTTCCTTTGCCCGCGTAAATTTAGCGCGTAAAAACCACGACCTCGCCGCGCTCAAACGTGATCTGCCGTCCCGCTAGATACAGCTCAAAGTAGGGCTTCAAAAAGTCCTCCTGTGGCCTTTGCGCGTAATTTGGATACTGCAAGTATGCAGGTAGCAGGTAGTCGCAGTTGATCGAATAATACGCCTCGCCGAGCACCCATAGCTTCGCATCGAGCTTAGGCGTATCTATCATCCACTCCGTGATCGCCTCATAGACGGCGTCCGCAAGCTCATCTTTGTTATGCGCAAAATCAAAACCTTCCTGCACGCGAGCGGATTTTATCTGCTCAAGCATCTTTAAAAGCTCGCTCTTGCCTAGAAATTCGGCAAAAATTTTTAAATTTCGAACGTACGCTAAAGCTAAGCTCTTAAGCGCTTCGTCGTCAAATTTAGTATCTTGCGGCGGGCAAAAATACCCGGGCGCCACGCCCTGATCGAACGCCTCTCGCGTTTGCTGCGCCGTGACTGCATATATCGGCATTATGCGCGTTTGCAGCGCTTCGCCGTTTTGCAGCGGCGCAAACACCGCCTCCACGCCCGCGCCCTCGGGCATAAAGCACTGAAAAAGCCCGTAAAGCTTATCCTGCAGATCGATCTCTTTGCAATCTAAGCTTAAATCTAGCCCCGCAGCCTCGTTAATGCGACTAGCGTACTCGAAATTCGTCATTTTCGCCCCTTTAAATTTTAATCGTCAAAGCGTTTGCGTGGAATTTTACCTAAATTTTGCGTATTTGCCGAATTAAAATTTATGTGCGATGAGACTTTTGTAGAATTTAAAATTTAGCGGTTCGGTTTAGATTCGGTACCGCGGCAAAGCGGGTGGAGCGATTGGCGGCGGTAAGTTGTCGCGTGACGGGGTGATGAGCGGCGGCAGATAGGTTATCGCGCGGCGGGAGTGCGGCGTCTGACGGCGACACCTACGGCGCGTGACGACAGGGGTAGCCGATGATCGCGACCGTAGCGCTCGCAGGCTACTTGCTCGCAGAAGCAGATTTTTCGCGCTCAGGCCGTCGCAAAATGGCGAGCGGTGTATTGGATGACGGCAGCGCTCGTAGCGCCCGTGATGAATGCTGTATTTTTCACGATCCCTCCTTCGGTAGAAATTTATTAAATTTAGCTCGCCCTTTTACCGCTTGCATTAGTAGTGTCCTTCCATCTACTGGCCGTATCGCCGAAGAGGCGCAAACGCAGCATGCAATGTAATTTTACAGATCTTTTTATTTTTGCTAATTTTAGCTAAAATTAGCAAAATTTTAAAGGAAAGATATGTTGATTTCTTACTCGCTACAAGATAACCGGAAATTTGCTAAAATGAGAACTAGAATTTCGCGCAGAATTTATAAAGGGAGCAAGTTCATCCACGCCGTCTGCGCGATAGATTTGCTTTTCGCTTTTGCGTTTTCGGCTTGCCTTTTTATTTTTGAGGATGATTGGATAGAGTTTTTACGCGAGTACTATGGTGATAAGTCCTGGATAAAGAGCTTAGGAGCTATCTTGCCTACTGCTTGCGCAGTTTTTTATATTTATGCTATTTGCGTTAGATCGTGGCTACTAAATTCCGCGATATATGATAAGAATAAAAATGTCACTTTCGGCGATTTTAGCATTGAAATTTCAGACGATTTAAAGGGGCAATTTATATTCGTAAGCGAGCGAGATACGCTCATTTATGATGCGGAATTTTGTGAGGTGGTAATGGAGCGCGATTTTTTGGTAATTTTGCTGGAAGGAAGTCTTTTTATCGCCGTACCCAACGAAGCGTTTAAAGAAATAAGCAAAGAGGAATTTGCTGCGAAATTAAATAAAACAATAAGTGAGGCAAAAAGCGAAATTTAAAAAGCTATGGGCAGATAGAACGGATATGATTGCGATCACAATGGAATCTTAGCCATAATGAAATTTTATCCGTTGCTTGCAAATCTTTTGCTATTTTTGTCTTAAAAATTTTTGCTAAAGAATTTTATTTATGCTTACGAGCGCATAGTAAAAGTACTGCACTAAAATTTATTAAGCTCGGTGATGTCCTCTTGAGAGTGCGTCTAAAATATTTCTATGCTCACGCTCCGCACCGCTGCGGCGGTGCGGTAATGAGCGACGATAGATAAGTTGTCGCGCGGCTATGAGCGGCGACGATCAGCGTATTGGATAATGGCGGCTGCTGTAGTACTTGCAGGCAGCTCGCTCGCAAAAGCGCTTTTCGCGTTCAGGGCGCGCATGGGCGGCGCAAGGTCGGCGGCATTATCCGATCCGTTGCGCGCGAAATGAAATTTTATCGTTTAAATTCTAGAGCAAGACCTGCGCGTGCAGCGGTAAATTTGCTTGTAGTAATGAAATTTATCGTCCAAATTTAGTAAAAGATAAAATTCCAAATCGCGCATTAAGTAGTGTGAAATTTTATTTGATTTTGTTTCGCCGCGCAGCGGTTTGCGCGGCTTGCTTTAAATTTTATTCTATCCCCGCAAATGCTGCTTTCGCGTCCGCCAGATCCTTCTCGTCCGGGTGTTTCGCAGCCTCCGCCCAGCGCGCAAGTCGCTCGGGAGTGATAGGATGGGGCGAGTTGCCGCCGGCCGCCATTTTGCGCATCGTTTCAAGCAGATTCGGATCAATCGCGCCCTGGCAGGCAAACTCCCTTACAATCTCGTTGCCGTTTGCTTTAAGCCCCTCTTCAAAGGCATCCAGGCACTTGCGCGAGTGCTCGCCGTCCGGCTCTGCGCCCAGAGTCATAAAAACGCCAAGCTTCTTGCCGTGAATCTTGCGTAAAAAGCGCATAAATTTCGCTTCGGCTTCGCCCTTATCGACGTAAAAACCCAAAGCTATGAAATCGTAGTCATCGACCTCACCCTCAAAGTCGCGGAAATTTAGACTCTCGCAGCCCAGTTGCTCGGCGATCGCGTCGCCCACCTTTTTCGTGTTACCCGTTTGCGAGGTGTAAAGCACGATTTTTTTCATACAAAATCCTTTCTAATAATGTTTGCTATCTCTTCGTTGATGTTGTTGCCCCAAAAAATTCCGTCCAAGTTTAAGATCGATCTTTGATCTTTTAGCTCCAAAAGCCCCCAGCTCTCAAATTCTTTGAGCTTTTGCACCGCTTCGTCGTAAATGCTCGCGCTCAGAGCCTCTTTTAGCTCGTTTAAGCTTACGATCGGGTATTGAAACAGATTGCTTAGCACGCCGTATTTTGCTTCGCGCTCATCGATTCGCGAGATCATCTTGTGTCCCGACACGCCGTAAATTCCGAAGCCCGCTACGTGTCCGCCCGCGCCGTTGCCGATAGGCAGGATGTCCGTGCCCTTGTGGCTTAGCTTGATGTAGCCGTAGTTGTCGCGCCCTTTTCGAGCGAGCTTGGTAAGCTCCAAAACCTCGAAATTATCGCTTCCGACAAGTAGTGCGCCCGCGAAAGCGTGGTGTAGCTTCTTATCGATCTCTAGATCATAGTAGGAGGTGTCGATCTTTTTGTATAGCTCCGAGCCCTCGAAAAACATCAGCGAGTAAAAGCTGGCGCTATCTAGACCTAGCTCATCTACATAGCGCGCGTCCTCTAGCGCTTCCTCCATGCTTTCGTTGGGGAAGTTGTAGATGATGTCGCAGCAGAGCATGCCTTCAAATTTTTCTCTAAGCTCCTTTAGTCGCTCGATTGCGCGAGCGGGCTTATGCACGCGGTTTAGAAGCGCGCGCCCCTGTCTGCTGAAGGTCTGCACGCCGATGCTAAAGCGGTTTACGCCGAAGCTTTGCAAGGCAAGCGCCTTTTGCAAGTCTAAATTATGCAGAGTGGTTTCTACGCTGATCTCGCAGTCGTCCGCGATCTTAAAATTTTTATGTAGCGCGCCCAGAACCTTTTCGAAGTGCGCCTCGCTAAAGACGCTCGGCGTGCCGCCGCCGAAGTAGATGCTTTTAATCTTTTTGGTGTCGAAGTAGGGCATCTCGCCGTAGTCTTTGATCTGGCGGATCAAAAATTTAGCGTATTCGTCCAGCTCGTCGCCGAGTTTGGAGCGCATCATCGAACAAAACGAGCAGATGTTGTCGCAAAACGGCACGTGCAGATAGATCACGCAATCGCTGTCTTTCGCGGGCTGCTCCAGCGCGTCGAACAGCTCGTTTTCGCTTGCAGAAACGCTCTCGAAAAGCTTGGAGCGATGGTGGGATTTAATGCGTTCTTTAAACATCTATTTTGTTGCCTCCGCGTAAATTTCATCCACCGTCTCGCCGATCTGCGGGCTTCCGCGCAAGATGAGCGTCGGAGCTTTTAAAATTTTGCCCGATTTTACCGCTTTGGTATTTCTAAGGATCGGATTTGCTTTTAAAAAATCCTCCGTCTCGCCGCCTACGATGACCATAATATCGGGGTTTTGCTCCAAGATGTATTCTGCGGATACCGCGGGCGTGCTGCCTTCAAGACCGTCTGCGATGTTTTTAGCGCCGAGGCGAGCGAAAATGTCGCCGATGAGGGTTTTGTCATTGAAAGCCATCGTAGCGTTCGCGCCGAAAAACATAGCCACTTTTTTGCCGCGAAGCGCCGTTTTATTGGCAAAGACGCCGTCCATCTGCGCGCAAATTTTATCCGCCTCGCTCTCTTTTTTTACGATGGCCGCAACCTTCTTTACGTTTTGGCAGATGTCTGCGGTGGAGTTTGCATCCATCGCAAGGCTCTTAAGTCCTAGCTTTTTCAGATCCTCGCTAACGCCTGCGGAGTGGAAGCTCGTAATAACCAGATCGGGCTTAAGCTCGACGATCTTTTCCATATTCGGCTTGACGTAGGTGCCTACGCTAGGTAGTTTCGCGGTTTCTGCCTCAGGGCGGATCTTGCTCATCGAAGTGGTGGCGATCGCAGCGATCTGATCCTGCGCGCCTAAAGCGTAGATGATCTCGACCGCGGCGGGATCAAGTACGACTAGACCTTTGGCGAATACAAAGCTCGCCGCAGTCAAAGCTATAAGAATTTTTTTCATAATTTCTCCTTTTTGGGTAGTATAAACTTTACCCCGTTTTCTTCTACTATTAAGGCTTCAAAGCCGTAAATTTCTTTTATGA
Source organism: uncultured Campylobacter sp. (assembly GCA_963528355.1). Classification (GTDB taxonomy): domain Bacteria; phylum Campylobacterota; class Campylobacteria; order Campylobacterales; family Campylobacteraceae; genus Campylobacter_B. The sequence continues at coordinate 44,873 of CAURUZ010000001.1, read as the reverse complement.
TCTGCGGCGTAAAAAGCTCGCTCGCACTGCCGCGATACCTCACTGCACCGTCTTTTAACATAAAAATTTCATCGCAAAATAGCGAGGCTAAATTTAGATCGTGTAGCACGATGACGCTCGTTAAATTTAGCGTTTTGGTTAAATTTTCGCAGATCCTCATCGCCTCGATGGCGTAGTTCATATCTAGCGCGCCCGTGGGCTCATCGAGCAGTAAAATTTCAGGCTCGCTGACGAGCGCTCTAGCAAGCAGCACGCGCCCGAACTCCCCGCCGCTTAGCTCAAATGCGCTACGCTCTAGGAATTTTTTCACGTCCAAAAGCTCTGCCATTTGCTCCACTTTAGCGTGATCGCTCGCATCGTAGCCGCTAAAGGCGCTTTTTAATCGGCAAAATCTGCCCGCAAGCAAAATTTCTTTCACGCTAAGCGGCGCGGCGAGGGCTGTTTTTTGCGGTACGAAGCCGATGAGCGCGGCAAGCTCTTTTAGACCGTATTCGCTCGCCTTTTTGCCGTTTATTTCGATGATCCCGCTTGCAGGCTTTAAAATTTGCAAGATATTTTTTAGCAAAGTGCTCTTGCCGCAGCCGTTAGGGCCCAAAATCCCGTAAAATTTGCCCCGCTTTAAATTTAACTCGATACCTCGCAAAATCGCTCGCTTGCCGTAGCTGAAGTTTAGCGCCGAAATTTTCATGCATGCTTCCTAAACGCGAGGTATAGGAAAAATGGCGCGCCGAAAAAGGAGGTCACCACGCCGATTGGAATTTCTACCGGCGATAGAATGTTTTTGGCTATGACGTCGCAAAACAAAAGAAAAAGCCCGCCCGTAAGCGCACTAGCGGGGATCAGCACTGCGTTGCTAGACGTGCGAAGCGCCATGCGCAAGGTATGCGGGATGATGAGCCCCACGAAGCCTATCATCCCCGTAAATGCGACCGAAAAGCCGATGATGAGCGAGGAGACGATAAGCAAGCTCTTTTTGGACTTCTCGACGTTTAGCCCCAGCGACTTCGCCTCCTCGTCGCCGTTTAAGATGATATTTAGCTCGTGGCGCTTCGCGTAAAAATACGCCATGCAAAACAGCAGCGGCGGCAGCAAAAGTGCGATCTTTTGCCAATTCGCCCCGCCTAGATAGCCCATCATCCACGCCGTAATCCTAAAGCTATCCTCTCCGATAAGATAGACCGCAAAGGAGGTGAATGCGCCCAAAAACGACGACACGGCGATACCTACGATCAGCAGAGTCGAGATCGAGCGGGTGTGGGCTGCGAGCTTAAAGATCACGATCGACAGCGCGCTTGCGCTTAAAAACGCAAAAATTCCGTAAAAAACGTCGCTAAGCCCCAGCAAATAGGCTATAACCGCGCCGAAAGTCGCTGCCGAGGCGATACCGATGATGTAAGGGTCTGCAAGAGGGTTTAAAAACACGCTTTGCACTACCACGCCCGAAGTTGCCAGCAGCGCGCCTATTAAAATTCCAAGCACGAGGCGCGGCAGGCGCATTTGCGTTAGAATCAGCTCCTTGGTCTCGTCTATCTCGCCGAAGGTGAAAAATTTTACGATGTCGCCCAGCGAAATGCTCGCCCCACCGCTACTTACGGCTACTAAAGCAAGCAATATAAAAACTACGATTAGAAAGAGATAAAATTTAAAGCTCATGGCCCACCAGGCGAACTATACGCGCAGATTTCGTCGCGGCGGATATTTTTAAAATTTAAACGGCGCCAGGAATTTATGCGCGCGGAATTTATGAAATTCTCGCGGCTGGCGCCATCATTTTTGAAGCTTGCATAGCTTTTGATATCAGCGCGAAAAAGTACGTAGCCGCACACCTGATCCGGCATAAATTTCCTCCTAAAAGTATTCGCGATTTTTATTAAGAAATTAAAATCGTTATCATGGGATTTTATCGCTTGATTTCTTAAACCGCGATAAATTCCGTAACGGCTAAAAGCTGCGGGGTTAAATTTGGGCGATTAGATATTAAAATTTCACGCGTCTCCAAGCCGTCTATTTAAATTTAAAATTCAAAATTTAGGCGTTAAATTTAAACGCCAAAAGAGCTCTTTTTAATTTCGCGATTCAGCTTTAAATTATAAAAACGCCGATAAAATACGCACTAAATTTTATTTAACGAGTCTCGCTTTAAAGGCGCAAGCCATTTTATTAAACGGCAAACTGCGCCGAAGCCGCTCGCTAATTTTTAAGGAGAAACCATGAAAACATGGCAAAAGATCCTTTGGGCGGCGGTCGCCGTCATAGGGGCGTGGTGTTTCGGCGTACTTGCGCTAAATAAAGGCGAGAGCATCAGCGCCGTCTGGCTCGTAGTGGCCAGCGCGTGCATCTATCTGATCGGATACACCTTCTACGGGCGCTTTATCGCGTATCGCGTATTCGAGCTGGACGATCGCCGCGCGACTCCTGCGGTGATCCGAAACGACGGACGCGATTACGTCCCTACAAACAAATACGTCCTTTTCGGTCACCATTTCGCCGCTATCGCAGGCGCCGGACCGCTCGTAGGTCCAGTAGTGGCCGCGCAGATGGGCTATCTGCCCGGTACTATTTGGCTTTTGGTGGGCGTCGTGCTTGCAGGCGCGGTGCATGATTTTATCGTGCTCGTGCTATCTACGCGACGCGGCGGCAAGAGCCTAGGCGAGATGATAAAAGACGAGATGGGCAAGCTCACGGGTGGCATCGCGATGATCGGGATTTTTTTCATCATGCTGATCATCGTGGCGATCTTGGCTATGGTCGTCGTAAAGGCGCTCGCAAACTCGCCGTGGGGGCTTTTTACGATCGCGATGACGATACCGATTGCGATATTTATGGGAATTTACATGAGGTTCTTGCGCCCGGGTAAGGTCAGCGAGGCATCGATCATCGGCTTTGTTTTGCTTATGCTTTCGCTTTGGGGCGGGCATTATGTCTCGATCGATCCGTACTGGCACGACGTTTTTTCGCTAAAGGGCGAGACGCTCGCGCTTCTTACGATCGGCTACGGCTTTGTAGCGGCGATCTTGCCAGTGTGGCTGCTGCTTGCGCCGCGCGATTATCTAAGTACCTTCCTTAAGCTCGGCGTCATTATTGGCATGGCGGTTGCGATAATTTTCGTCGCACCCGAGCTTAAAATGCCCGGTACGACGAAATTTATCGACGGCACGGGCCCCGTTTTTGCAGGTCCGATATTTCCGTTTTTGTTTATCACTATCGCATGCGGCGCGATTTCGGGCTTTCACGCGCTGATCTCCAGCGGTACGACGCCGAAGATGGTCGAGCGCGAAACCCACACTCTTTTCATCGGCTATGGCTCGATGCTTATGGAGAGCCTTGTGGGCGTAATGGCGCTTGTGGCTGCGTGCATACTAAGCCCGGGCGAATATTTCGCTATCAACTCGCCAGCTGCGGTACTCGGCAAAGACGCGGTAAGCGCCGCGGCGTACATAAGCTCTATCGGATTTAGCATTACGCCCGAGCAGATCGGCGCCTTGGCTTCAAACGTCGGCGAAACCACGATGATGAGCCGTACGGGCGGTGCTCCTACCTTTGCGATGGGGCTAACGATGCTTCTGCATCAGATCATCGGCGGCAAGGAGCTGATGGCGTTTTGGTACCATTTCGCGATCTTGTTTGAGGCGCTGTTTATTCTGACCGCGGTCGATGCGGGCACGCGCACGGGGCGCTTTATGGTGCAAGAAATTTTAGGCAACGTCTATAAGCCGTTTTCCGATACCAAAAATTCCCTCTACGGCATCATCGCGACGCTGATCTGCGTGGCGGGCTGGGGATATCTGCTCTACAGCGGCGTTACCGATCCTATGGGCGGAATTTACACGCTGTGGCCGCTTTTCGGCGCGTCCAATCAGATGCTCGCGGGTATCGCGCTGCTGCTTGCGACGGTGGTGCTTTTCAAAATGGGCAAGCAAAAATACGCCTTCGTCACGATCGCTCCTGCGATCTGGGTGCTTATAACCACGCTTTATGCGGCGATCTTGAAGCTGATGCCGGCTAACGGCGAGCGCGTGCACGACGCGGTAAGCCACGTGGCTATCGCGCAAAACACCGCCGCCAAGCTCGCCAGCCTAAGCGATCCTGCGGCGATCGAAAAAGCGCAGGCTATCATCAGAAACAACGTCATCGACGCCGTGCTATGTGCTCTTTTCGTCGTCGTTACGATCATAGTCATCGCTCAAACGATCCGAATGTGCCTTAAAATTTCAAAAGGCGGCGCGAGCGATGGATATTTCAAGCTGGCAGAAAGCGAGTACGTGGACAGGGGCGTTTATGAAAAAGTTTAAATTTAATCCGCTCGCTGCCCCGAAGGCAGTGGCGAGGTTTTTGGCGCGCGCGGATGCCGCGCTTGCGCCGCTCATCGGGCTCGGCGATTACGAGGGCTATCTGCGCCATTTCAGAAGCGCCCATCCTGACGAAACCCCGCTGAGTAGGGCGGAATTTTTCCGCGCGATGCAAGATAGCAAGGCGAAAAACGTCAAGTGCTGATAGCGGCGAAAGGGCGCGGTCGCGCCGTACTCATCGCCGACCCGCGACGTTTTGCCGTGGTGTCGTGAAATTTCGCCGCGGATTTGAAATTTTAAATTTGATAGGGTGCGGGCGCGCGAGTCATGAAATTTAGCCTGCTGCTAGGGATAAAATTTCGCGCGTACCTCTTTGAGATTGCGCTTTAAATTTGCTCGCAGCCAAGGCGTTGAGATTTATTCTCGCGGTCGCGCCGTACTCATCGCCGACCCGCGACGTTTTGCCGTCATATTGCGGAATTTTGTGTGGAGCTTCACCGAGCTTCGGCGGAATTTTATTAAGGCGCGCTCGCTAAATTCTGCGGCGGAGCCGCTCTGGTTTAAGGCGTGAAATTTCGCTATGGAATGAAATTTCGCCGCGGATTTGAAATTTTAAATTTAGACTAGGGCGCGGATAAAATGCGCGCGCGAGTTTAAAATTTAGCGCGCCGCGCAAACCGCCGCCGAGAGAAATGCGGGTTAGAGTGCGAGCCTGTAGACTACGAAGTCATATTACTAAACAAAAAGGCGAGCTACTAAAAAGTCTTAGCGAAGCAATAGGCGAAGCGTACAGATAATGCGAGGAGGGTTTCAAATTTAAAGCAAAATTTTACGCTTTTTAGGTGTAATGAGGTAAAATTTAGATATGAAAACTTTTATAAAAATTTTAAAAATTACCGCCTTGGTCGTGAGCGTTGCATGCGTGCTTTTTGTGCTGTATATATTTGTGATTTTAAATTTGCTTTTTTCATCCGATACGCCCGAGGGTTGCGATCCTAGTATGCCCACTAGCGCTTGCGATTATATCGATGAAAAATTTGAAAAAGAGCTGCAAAATTTGCCCCCGGTCGCCGCTCTGCCGCCATTAGACAAAAGACCCGTATTTTGGCTAGGCAAAGGCGATTTTGCAAAGGGAGCGGAGTTTGATTACCTATATATCAAGGACGAATTCGGAGTTTGGCTTAGATACAAAGATGATGACAGCGACGACTTTTTGCTACAAAAAGATATGCCAGAGCGCTACTATGGATACGACGAGATCGATCGTTCGCCGGACGAAAGGTGGGTGAGTAGAGAGCTTGGATATTATAGCTACGGCATCTACGATATTTCGCTTTTTGAAAACGAAGCCAAGATATTTTCTCAAACGGCGTATAAGGTCGTGAGGAAATTTATCGGTTTCTTTAATCTACACTCTATGAGAGGTACCTCCTTTGCAGCTCCGCAAGGCACCGAGGAAAATTTAAACGCTATAAGCGAGCTTCAAACTCCGCTTACGGATTTTCCGCAAAAACCGAACTACTCTGCGCTTGGTTGGGCTGATAAACCAGAAGCCAAAGGCTATGTCGGAGATGAAATAGCTAAAAAGCTCGCTCGCAATGTCTTTGAGATAGAGGGCGAGGGCTGGCGACAGACCATCCGTATAAACAGTCGCGCTAAAGACATAAAGGTAATCTGCGGAGATGAAATTTGCCTCGCGCTTGCCTTTGATGAGAGCAAAATCAATAGCTGCGATAACGGCGCTGCATCCACGAAAATTTATACGCTAAATTTAAAGCAAAAATTTAATAATTTTCATACGCTTACTAGTAGGAATTTTAACTACGTCAAGCTCGGCGATAAGTATACTTTAGACGATGTGGAATCCTTTAAAATAGTTTTATCAAGATTCAGATATATCGAGGGGTATAACAAAGGTCGCGAGATCACGGACTACGAGGTTATCTTGCGAAATAGCGAGGGCGAGGAGGTCAATGAAATCTGCAGAAACGAAATTAAGAGGGCTCGCAGTCGCTTGCGATAAATCTAAGATAGCGCTGCAGGATTTGGCATATAAGATCGTGATTTCGGCGCGCTTTAATTTAGCTTCTAAAATTTACGTGAGAATTTTAAAATTCTAAGCTTCAAGCTTTAAAATTTGCCCGCGGAGCTTTTAAAATTTATCGCACGGCTTAGATTTATTTTATCCGCGCCAAGACAGCGAAATTTTTAGGGCGTCGCGATAACTAGGCGCAAGATAGCGAAATTTCACAAAGCTGCGGCAAACAAGATACGCAGAGAATGCACGCAAATTTCAAATTTATCTGGATTTTGCCCGCCCGACGCCTAGCACAATTATTTAGCTACAATCCCTCTTGCTCGCTTTACTTTTCGCTCGTCTTACGATTTGCTCGTCTTATAATTTCTGCTTGATATTGCACTTTGCGAAACTACTTGCTGCGCGCCCTTTCGCAAAGCTGCACGGCATGTGGGATTGTGCCCATCGCTCGCAGATTTTGCAGCACATGCGCGCGATAAAATTCCGTAGCGCAGGCACTTTCAATAAATTTTGATTTAAAAGCGCAAACATAGAGGCGATTTAAATTTAAAGCTCACGTGCTCCACGGCTAGCCTGCAAGCGCTCTGCCAGCGAGCAGCCCAGCGTAGCAAAAAAGCATACAAACGCATACGCTTAAGACCGCGTTTAGCACACCGATAGCAAATTCTCGCGCCAGCAACAATTGCAGCGTATCGTAGCTGAACGTAGAAAATGTCGTAAAGCCGCCCAGCGCGCCTGCGACAAAAAATACCCGCACGCTCTGCGTTAAATTTAGTGCGAGCAAAAACCCTATCAGTAGGCTTCCCAGCGCATTCACGCAAAAAGTAGCGATCGGAAACGCGCTCCAAAATCCGGCGCGATCCATTGCGCGCGCGATCGCTCCGCTTAAGCCTACTCGCGCCATCGCGCCTACACAGCCGCCTAGCCCAGCTAAAATCAAGTTCGTCAATCCAAGTCCTTTTAAAATTTGTAAATTTTATTTCGCTATCTAGCCTCCATAGGACGAAAGATGTGCGACTTCGCTATTTTAACGCGGCTAGTTAAAATTCAGCTTTTAAAATTTGCTCGCGCTTTTTGAAATTTCGTTTTAAAATTTTACTTGCGCGGCAAAACGCGACGTTTGACGCGCCGCCGCAAGACGGCGATCAAACGCGCACAGTGTAAGAGGACGTCAAAGCAAAACCAAGAAATATAAAAGGGCAGCGTAGCAAAACAGCGCGAACGCTTAAACCGCGCTTGTAGCAAAACTGAGGCAAGGCAAAACTATAGCGCGGCAATCGCTGCAGCGCTACTACAGCGGGCGCTACTGTAGCACCTTTTTTAGCGCTAGCGCAAATAGCACGACATAAAGGACGAGCAGCCATTTTTTCTGCGTTTCGCGCTTTGCACGGCGAGCCTGAGAGGTGCCGAAATATACGCCCAAAAGCCCGCCCACGGCTAGCAGCGCGCCGCGTTCGTAATCCACATGGCCGTTGTACGAAAGGCTTAAAAGCGCGCTAAATGAGCCGAAAACGATAAAAAACAGCCCCATACAGACCGCTCTTTTGATATCTACGCCTAAAAATCCGACCAAAATCGGCGTCAGAAATACCGCACCGCCCACGCCCATGCTAAGCGCGATCGCGCCGATAGCAAAGCCGATGAAAAACAGCACTGCGCCGTGGGGGTTTGCATTGCCACCGCTTGCTACGTTCGTGCTAAAGAGCTTGAGAAATGAGATCGCAAGCGTCAGCAGAAGACCGATCTCAAGCACGATTTCCGGCGAGTATTTTACGATGAAGCCCGATATGCTCGCGCCGCACAGCCCTCCGAGCCCCACCGCGATACCGCTATCTAGGCGGAGTCTGCCCGCGCGGTAGTTCAGATACGAGCCGAAAAGCGAGACGATGAACATCTGCATCACTGAGATGCCCGCGGCGGTCTTGACGTCGTATCCCAGAGCCATCATCACGGGCATTACAACCGTACCGCCGCCGATACCGAAAAAGCCCGATATGAAGCCCACGACGACGCCGACAAAGGGGAGTTCTAGCATTTTTGATCCTTAAAATTTGAAGCGAAGTTTATAGCTTTAAAATTTAAAGCTCGCTAAATTTGCGGAATTTTGGATTTGAAAGCGGGAAATTTGCGGGATTTTGAGGCGGGGGAATTTTGATATTGGGATTTCGGCTTGAAATTTATGCCCCAAATTTTGGTTTGAAATTTTATCTGGAGTTGGCTTGGCTTGAAAGTTTACAAACGAAATTTATACGCGAAATTTTGCCTCAAAATTTCAAGCGCGAGATTTGCAAAATTTTAAAATTTACGGGATTTTAAGGAGTGAAATTTCGACTTGAAATTTTATGCAAATTAGCCCGCCTGCGTTTGTTCGTATTGCGGCTTGGCAGCGGATTTTAAAATTCTGCGCCCAGACTGCGGCTCAGAGTAAATTTGAGATAAAATTTTACGTTTATATCGCGGTCGCCGTATCTTTGCTGCGATTAAATTTCGACAGGATTCTATCGCGGCGAAATTTCATACGGCAAAATTCCGCACGGTAAAATTTCAGTCAAAATTCTACGGAAAAATTTATGCGCTCCGTATTCTAAAAATCGCCGCAAAATCGGTGTAAAGTCACGACAAGATCGCCGTAAAATTTTATGCGGAGCGCACGGAAACGCAAAGAGCACGAATTTTTTGTAAAATTTACGACGAAATTTCGCCGCCAAAAGCTCGTTCAAAACCCGCCAAAAGAGTTTCAAAGATCAAAAAGCCGCCGCAAAATCCTCACGCCGAAATTCCGCCCGCAAATTTCTCCCGGTAAAATCGCTTTGGATGGGGTGGGATTTGAACTTGCGACAAATTTTCCAGGCCAAATTTTACGCGAAAATCTGCATTAAACCTGCAAAATTTATCGTAAATTTCCCCGAGCGGTTTTCGCGCCTTATGAAATTTCCAACACGATCTCCTTTTTTAGCCCGATCTGTTTGATCTCGAGCACGGAAGCGCCGCCCAAGCGCAGCGCGAGCACTTCCGCCTCGCTGCAGGCGTGGGCAAGGGCTATTTCGCGCAACACCTTACCGCGCCAGGCCTTGGCGTAGTGGCTCAGCACCTTGCCGCCTTTGATGAAACTAAAACTCAGATATTCGCGCTTCATCTCATAAAATTTTTCGTAAAATCCCGCGCGCAGATCCACGACGCACTCATCCGCCAGATACCGATCCAGCGCGGTGGAGAAGCTGTCGCGATAAAATTTCGCCGCGTCTATGCCGCCGAATTTCTCGCCCTGCTTGAGCTTGTAGTTCGGCAGCGCGTCGCCGCCCAGCACGGGGCCGAAAAGGTTTGAGAAAATTATCGTATTTCGCTCCGCAAACTCCTGTGCGCCGGGGCTTAGCGACGCGTAGCCCAGGGCGCGATACGCGGTGCCCGTGTAGCGCAAAAGTGCCTTCGCGCAGCCTTTTTCAAAGATATTTTCGCGCAGGGATGCATCCCATTTTTTCAGCCCGAAAAGCTTGCAAAGCTCTGCCTCGCTTGCTTTATCCACGAAATCCGCGTAAGCGCGCAACATCTGCAGGCGCTTTTCGTAAAGCTCTGTAAAGATAAAATTTCGCTCGCAAATGCGCGTGTCGCCGCCCAGCTCGCTTTTCATCTCGCTTGGGGAAAATAAAATTTTCATACGCTCTCCTTAAATTTGCTAATTTTACTAAAATTTTGCTTGCATTCAAGCCCGCTTAAGCTCGCGCCGCCCGCTCAAATTTAAGCTAAGCAGCGTATAATGGCGCTAAAAATTCCAAGGACGAAAATGCTTTTAAAAGAGCCGCTGTTTTACTACCGCGAAATTTTAAAGACGCATCCGCAAAGCTACCTCGCAGAGGACGACGCTCAGGTCATCATCGGCATCGATTGTGATTATTTCGACGGATCTAAGATGAGCTTTGAAGCGCTAAAGATTAAATTTGATGAGGTAAAGGGCGCAAAAGAAGGCGCAAGCGAGTTTAAAAATGCGAGCTTTGCCGGGCTTTTCGGCGTTTTGGGCTACGACATCGTGCGCGCGTTCGAAAACATCGGCTCGCCAAAACAGGCGCTTTATAACTTCCCGCCGTTTTTTTACGCCGACGCCGCAAACTACCTGCACTACGATAAAATCAGCAAAATTTACGATTTTTACGGCAAAGACGCCGAAATTTACGAAAACCTGCGCGGGCTTAGCCCGCAGGCTTCACAACAGGTCGCCGTCGAAACAGCAGCTGCGTCCCAGAGTGCTGCAAGAGTGGACGCCGCTATAAAAGGCGGATCGAAATCGCAAGGCGCACCGCAGCCCGCACCGTGCAAAAAAGAGCTTAAATTTAAAATTTTAACCGATCTGGGCGCCGAGGAGTCTCATTTTAGCGTGATGGTCGAAGTCGCGAAAGAAAAGATAAAAAGCGGCGACGTGTTTCAGGTCGTGCTGGGCGAAATTTTAGAAGTCGGCACGAATCTCGGCAGCCTGGAGTTTTACGAGCGACTCAAAAAGAACAATCCGAGCCCCTATATGTTTCACTTCCCGACGCCGTACGGCTGCGTCGCGGGCTCCAGCCCCGAGCTCATTATGGAGATCAAAAAGGACGAAATTTTCGTAGCTCCCATCGCAGGCACTCGCAGTAGAGGCGCGAATGCCGAAGCGGACGCGGCGCTCGAGCGCGAGCTTTTGAGCGACGAAAAGGAGCTTGCGGAGCATCGGATGCTGATCGATCTAGCTCGCAACGACATCGGCAAATTCGCCGCGCCCGCCTCGGTGCGGGTGCAAAACGCGATGCGCGTCGTGCGCTACGAAAGCGTGATGCACATCGTAAGCGAGGTCTACGGCAGCAAGCCGCGCGGGGTGAGCGCGTTTGAGGTACTCGGCACTATCTTTCCTGCGGGCACGCTAAGCGGCAGCCCGAAGATTCGCGCGATGCAGATCATAAATGAGCTGGAGCGCTACGAGCGCGGCATCTACGGCGGCGGAATCGGATTTTGGCGCTTTAGCGGCGACGTGATGCAGGCGATCTTGATCCGCTCGGCGATCTTCGTAAATCGCGACGCGCAAAATTCCTGCTCGGACGAGGATTTTAAACGAAATTCCAACTTAAATTTAGATGCTGCTTGCGGCGGGATAAATTCCCAAGCGACAGAGCTTTGCGATGCCGCGGCGCAAAAGGGCGGCGGCGAGGCGCAAAATTTACCGGCTCACACAAGCAAACTCGACGCGACGTTAAATTTAAAAGCTCGCGCAGGCGGCGGGGCGCTAAATTTAGAAAGCGAGCCGAGCTTTAGCCGCGCGATGCGATTTGAGGCTGCTAAATTTAATGCGGAAAATTTCGGCTGCGAAGGGCTAAGCAATCTCGTATTTATCGGCGCGGGCGCAGGCATCGTTTACGACAGCTCGCCAAAGAGCGAATACGCGGAGATCTGCAAAAAGCGCAAAAGCCCGCTTAAAGCGATCGAGGAGCTATGCGAGGAAGTTTAGGCGCTTTAAATTTACCGATCAGACACGCTGTTTACTTCGGCTAAATTTAAAGCGTGTTCGCTGCGAGAGCGTTAAAATTTACGGCTAGCTTCATTCGGCATCGTAAAGCGCGCAACGTCGCGATACGGTAATGTCGCAGACGACGCGGAATTTTAATTTAGCCCGCTAGCGGCGTTAAAGCGGCATCGGATTTGCTCGCCGCAAAGCGGCTAAATTTAAACTATTTAGAATTTTAAAGAGGCGCAAACGCCCTAAAAAAGGATAAAATTTTGATTTTAATGATAGATAATTACGACAGCTTCGTTTTTAATATTTATCAATACATTTTGGAGCTCACGGGTGAGGAGGTGCGCTACTTCCGCAACGACGAGATAACGCTAGAGCGGGTGCGCGAGCTTGCCCCGTCGCACATAATCCTAAGCCCCGGGCCAAATCACCCAAAAGACAGCGGCGTTTGCTTAGAGATTTTGCGCGCGGATTTGGACGTGCCGATTTTAGGCGTGTGTTTGGGGCATCAGGCGATCGGATATGCGGCGGGCGCGGAGATAAGACAGCTGGAGGTGCCGCTGCACGGCAAGAGCTCGGCGATCGAAATTTTTAGTGACGGCGTGCTTTTTAGCGGACTACCACGTAAATTTGAAGTGATGCGCTACCACTCGCTTTATGTGGACGAAGCTACGCTGCCGCGCGAGTTTGAAATTTTAGCAAAGAGCGAAAACGACGGCATTATAATGGCGATGAAACACCGAAATAAGCCTGTTTTCGGCATTCAATTTCATCCCGAGAGCTTTTTTACCCAATACGGCAAAAAGATCATCGAAAATTTCATCAATTACGGCAAAAAGATAATTTTAAAGGAGAAACTTGTGGTAAATTTCGCCCCGTTTATGTTGAAGCTACAAAAGGGCTTCCCGCTAGACAGCGACGATTACGCCGTCATTTGCAAGGCGCTTTACGAGCAGGATTACGACATCGTGCAGCTTGCTGGGCTGCTCGTGCTGATCAGCGAAAAATCGCTCTATCCAAGCAGCCTCACGGCGCTCGTGCGCAGTATCTTAAAATACTCGATCACCTACGACGATCCGAGCCCGATGTTTGACATCGTGGGCACGGGCGGCGATAGGCTAAAAACGATCAATATCTCAACGACCGTGGCCTTTATCGCGGCAAGCTTCGGCGTGCGCGTCGCCAAGCACGGCAACCGCGCTATTACAAGCAGATCGGGCAGCTCCGATGCTCTGGACGCCCTGGGCGTGCCGCTACTTAGCGATCTTGCGCAGATTAGGGCGCTGCTAGATCGCACGGGGCTAGCGTTTTTTCACGCGCCGTTTTTTCACAAGATCACCGCCGAGGTCAAAGAGGTGCGAAACCGCCTAAAAATCGGCACCGTCTTTAATATAATGGGGCCGCTTTTAAATCCAAATTTAAGCCTAAGCAATCAGATCGTGGGAAATTATCTGGAGGAAGTAAACGGGCTCATCGCCGAAACGCTGATGATTTTGGGGCGTAAGCACGCTCTGGTGGTGCACGGCATGGACGGCATGGATGAGATCAGCCTGTGCGACGAGACGCTAATCCACGAGGTCAAGAACGGCAAAATTTTAGAATACCGCGTAAATCCCGAGCAGTTCGGCTTCGCTCGGGCGTTTCACAACGATATCGAAGGCGGCGATGGCGAGGCTAATGCCAAGATTTTAAAGCAAATTTTAAAAGGCGAGCTTAGCGGGCCGAAATTTGATATCGTAGTGCTAAATGCGATGTTTGCGCTGTACTGCGCGGATGTCGTGGCAAGCCCCGCGGAGGCTAAGCAGCTCATTTTAGAGGCGATCAAATCGGGCAAGATTTACCGATATTTTGAGGACTATACGCGAGGCAAAGCTTGAAGAATACTATAAAAGAAATTGAAATTGCCGAAAATCCTGCCTTTTTAAAGGAACAGCTAATTAGCTATTTGGGTAATAAACGCGCAATATTAAACGAAATTTTAAACGTGCTTTGCGAGATAAAGAGCGAACTAAAAAAACAAAAGATAAGTTTTGTAGACGTTTTTAGTGGTTCAGGCGTGGTTGCAAGAGCAGCCAAAGCATACTCGAGCCTCGTTGTTGCAAACGACTTAGAGGATTATTCGCGCGTGATAAACTCATGCTATCTTTCAAATTCCACGCCAGAGCTCAAAGAGCAAATCGACAAAAGTTTTAAGCAAATTTTAGAAAAATTTAAACCCAGCGAGAGCTTTATAAGCGAACTTTACGCTCCAAAAGATGACGCTAATATAAAACACGGCGAGAGAGTATTTTATTCTCGTGAAAATGCGCTAATAATCGGTGGTTTGCGTAAAGCAATAGAAGAAATAGATCTAGATTTTAGGCATTTTTTTATAGCGCCTCTGCTCAGCGAGGCTAGCATCCATTCAAATACAGGTGGTGTATTTAAGGGCTTTTACAAAGACAAGGATGGTGTAGGAAAATTCGGCGGTAGCGGAGAAAATGCGTTAAATAGAATTTTAGGTAAAATTACTCTTCAAAAACCAATTTTTTCAAATTTTACGAGCGAATTTGAAGTTTATCAGCAAGATGCCTTAAGGCTAACGGATATTTTATCCCCTTTGGATATCGCTTACTTCGATCCGCCGTATAACCAGCACCCTTATGGCTCAAACTATTTTATGCTAAATTTAATCGCAAATTTTAAAGCTCCGAACCTTAAAAATTTAAGCGAGGTATCGGGCATACCAAACGACTGGAATCGCTCGAATTTTAATAAAAAGGCAAAAACAGCAGATGAATTTTTTGCCTTATTGTCTAAATTTCCGGCTAAATATTTAGTCATCTCTTTTAATTCGGAAGGATTTATCAGTGAGGCGGAGTTTCTTTTAAATTTATCAAAAATCGGCAAAGTCATAAAACACGGAATCCGCTATCCAACTTATCGCGCAAGCAGAAATTTAAATAACAGGGCGCTTTACGTAACCGAATACATCTATATCGTAAAAAAGGTTTAAAATGGCAAATAGTGATGATCTAAGGAAAAATGTAAATCAGCATAAACCTAAAAATACCGAGTCCAAATTTGACGATAAAAACATAGCGCAGGCCATGCAAAAAACTATTGATTATATAGAAAATAGATTTGGTCAAATTCCAAATTTTAACGGTTTTTACCTTGAATTTAGCGGAAGATTGTCGTTAAAAGGAATGATGGAAAATATAAAAAACGGTAGCATCAGAAAACAGTTTGATACAACATGGGAAGACAATACTATCATGCCTGATGGGGGCTTTTTGATGCTAAAAAAACAAAGCGACACAAAATATCAAAAACTCCTTCTAGCGGCAGAAGTTAAAAGACAAGGCACAAATGATAAACGCGCTAAAGAAGGGTTAAAAAAGCAAGCTAGGGGTAATGCAATAGAGCGCCTAGGCAAAAATTTAATCGGCATAAGAGCTATGATGAACCACGAAGACATAACGCCTTTCGTATGTTTTGGTAGCGGTGACGACTTTAATGAAAATGACGCTAGCACAAAAAACGTATTTTCAAAACTTAGTACAATGAACGAATTTTACTACCTCAACAAAACTTATATTTTTAAGCTAGACGGCAACAGCGAGCACAATAAATTTTCTCCCGTAAGTATGTATTTTCGAAAAGAGGAGTGGAGTGCAAACGAGATGTTTGAAATAATGAAAGAGATCGCAGAGACTAGTTTGCGATATTATATCTTTTAGGCGAAAATATGAACGTTTTAATTAAAATTTGCGGTATCAAAACACCTGAGGAAGCATGCGCTGTGGCAAGTCTAGGTGTAAATTTTTTAGGCGTAATTTTTGTGTCAAGCTCCAAGCGCCGCGTTAGCGTAGAAACTGCTCGCGAGATCGCACGTATCGCGCATGAAAATGGCGCAAAGTGCGTCGGAGTTTTTGCTTTGAGCTCCGAAAAACACGGCACCGCCGCGTGCGAATGTAAAAATTTTAGCAGCAAAACTTGTGGCGAAGAAATTTGTGAAGATAAAATTTATGCAGACACGAGCGGCGGCTTAAAATTTTACGAAAATGAGCGCGAGGATTTGAGTGTAAATTTAAACGCAAACCCTGACGCACCTGCTTCTATAAAGGATCTAAATTCTAAAATTTTAGACGCGGAAACTCTAAACGGGGAGCAAATTTTAAAAATTTGCAGCCTTTGCGAGCTGGACTGCGCTCAAATTTATGGACGCATAAGCGCGGACTTTAAAACGCGCCTCAACGCAGCGGGCATCGAGGCGTGGCAGGTGCTAAGCATTGGCGCTGAGATGCCGCTGCTTGAGGGTTTGAGCTGTGATCTAGTGCTATTTGATACTAAAGGCGCAAATTTGGGCGGCAACGGTATCAGCTTTGATTGGGATATTTTGCGGAGCGTCAAATTTGACTTCGGCATGGCGGGCGGTATCGGCGAACACAACGCGTGCGAAGCGATCAAATTTAACCCGCGAGTGCTCGATCTAAACTCAAAAGTCGAGGATGAAAACGGAGTAAAATCGGCGGTGAAAATAAAGAAAATTTTAGAGATTTTAAAAATTTAATAATACATTGGAGTAAATAGAATGTTTAGTAATTTTTGTGGCATAAGAATTCAGGGAAAGTGCTTTCAAAGTGAAGTAAAATTAAATTTTTTCGAGAAAGAGTATCATAGGTTTTGTTTAATCTATGGGAAAAATGGAAGCGGTAAAAGCACTATTTCTCAAGCTTTTGATACCGCTAAACAAAACAACCAACCTCTTATTGCTAGCCAAATTATAGACAAAAGTGGCGCAGTAGTAGATCTAACAAGCGAAAATCAGAAAAATAGTATTTTTGTATTTAATGAAGAATATGTAAATAGTAAGGTTAAAATTAAAGATAATGGTTTGGACGCGATAGTTTTATTTGGAGACGTGGCAAATATAGATGAGATGCTTCAAAAAGTAAAAAGGATTAACAAAAAATTAGAAGAAAGAAAAAGTAAATATCAAGAAGAGTTCCAAAAATATAATGATATACAAAACACAGATAATCCTGAAAAATACAAGGATGATATAATAAAAATTTTAAAAGAAAAATTTGGGAACAGATGGAAACAAATAAACAATAGAGAGCGCATATCAGGTGATGTTTGTTCTTTTAAAAGTGCAGAAAATATCATAAATGCTTTTGCAATAGATGCAAGTGTGGGTGAATTGAAAAATAACTTTGATGAAAACCTTAAATCTTACGAAGATATCCGAAGCGATTTGAATTTTACAGAAGAGATAAAACAGTTAAATTTTGAAGATGTTAAGCAGCTTTTGCTACACCAAGTAGAACAACAACAATTAGCTCCAAGAGAAGAAGAAATAAAACAGGCAATAGCAGAAGCAAACCACATAATAACTAAAAATATAATGGAAAGCGATAAAGATATTTGTCCATATTGCTTTCAAAAACTAACAGGCGAATATAAAAGAGAAATTTTATCAAGCCTAGAAACAATATTTAACCCAGAGATACAAAACCATCGGGTGAATTTGGAAAATAGGAAGCAGGAAATTCAAAATTCACTAAATTATTTAAAAAATTTGCCATATATTGATAAACTAGATAAAGATTTATTTGATATTATAAAAATACAAATTGATACCTGCCAAACTAAAGTCACTGAACAACTAAATCAAAAGATACAAAATCCATTCGTCGCCTTAAATTTAGATGTAAATTTTGATAACTTAGTTAGTAAATTAAATCAAAATTTAGATCAGCTTGGGCAAAAAAGACAAGCTTTTATGGCACAAAAAGCTAGAGCAAACGAGCTAAAACAAGAGCTTGAAAAACTAAATAACCAAATAGCCTATTGCGAGATAAAAGATAACTTTAACTATTATATAGAAAAGCTAAAAGTTAAGCAGACTTTAGATAGTAAAAGAGATCATAATAATAGACGATTGGAGTGTATAAGTAGTAAAATTTCAGAACTAAATGCTCAAAGAATGCAGATAAATATAGCCCAGGATAAGATTAATGAGCATCTAAAATATATATTTTTCAAAGAAGGCAGACTCGAACTTGGTGAACCAAATGAGCAGGGACAATATGTCTTAAAATCAAACGGTAATAGAGTAAAAGCTAAAGATGTCTCGACCGGCGAGAGAAATGCTATTGCATTAAGCTATTTTTTTACCGAAATTTTCAAAGGCGAGAATAGTAAGGAATTTTATACAAAACCAAAATTTATAGTTATAGATGATCCGATTTCTAGCTTTGATTTTGAAAATAAAGTTGGGATAATGTCGTTTTTAAATTACCAAATTCATAAAATTATGACTGGTTGCAATAAAAGCAAGATGATAATTTTAACTCATGACTTGATGAGCGCGTTTGATATGCAAAAGATTATAAGCAATTTGCCAAAAGTAGAATTTTATGATGAACGAGAAAATAGAAATAAGAAAGATGTTATTTTTATACAAAAAGAGCTCAAAGAACATCAATTTGTGGATTTTGGTAAAAAATATTCGGAATATAAAACTCTTTTGAACGAGATTTATGATTATGCAAATAACTCTATATCAGAAAATGTAAATATTGGCAACAACATGAGAAAAGTACTAGAAGCCTTTGGTACATTTAATTATCAGTGCGGTATAGAAGATATCGCAAGAGACGAGGTGATAGTAGCCAACTTAAGCCCAGAACAACAAACGTATTTTGAAAATTTAATGTATCGTTTGGTTTTGCACGGTGAAAGCCACGCAGAGGATAAAACAAAAACTCTTGATTTTTTCTCCTGCATTAGCGAAGATGAAAAACAAAATACTGCAAAAGACATCTTATCTCTTTTATATCTATTGAATAAAGCGCATCTGCAAAAGTATTTACAAAAAGAGCAAGTAGAAAAAATAGAGCAGTGGGTTGAAAACTGCAAAATTTAAAATGCTTATCGGATAGCGCATTGTGCAAATATTAATAGAATTACTTTATCGTAGTCGCACTTACTCATATCTAGCGCTGTATCTTAATTGACAGAATACAGAATATAAAAGCAGATACTTATACTAGGCTTTAAGGGCTTCATAAAACCTGTTTAAAATCTTTAAATTTATAATGGCTAATTTCTTTTGAAGCAATTCTGCGCTTTGTAGCGAGCATACTCACACCTCATAGCAGGTTAAAATTTGCTCCGCATCCTCATCGTAAGCGTTATCGACTAGTACGAGATCGCGGGCGCGCTCGGGCGTGCGATGCCTGCGTTTTTCATTTTTACCGGGAGCGAGGAGTGAATATTCACGGTTTTCGATACCACGGCCGCTTTCGGGCATTAAATTTTGCTCGGCAAATGCGTCCTTTTGCTCCGCTTCGTATTTTGTGCTCGCAGCCCGGCAAGAAGCAGCCGTAACGACGCCTAAAATTCTCGCGCCCTTTTGTTTAAATTTATGCGTCAAAACAGGCTTTGTCGCGAGATATCGGGCGGGCTCATTTTGCTCAAATTTATCCGTCGCTTCGCATCCGGATTTGCTCGTCTCGTTCCGTGTAAATTTATCCGAGCCGCTGCAATTAAATTCGTCCGCTTCGTCGCATCTAAATTCCTCGGCTTTATCGTGCGCAAATTTGCCCGAGCCGTCGTGCTCGCCGCTCTCGAGGTCGCCCGTTTTGCCGTGCTCGAAGCCGCCCGCCTCACTACGCAGATCAAGAACCCTCAGCTCATTCGGCTCGTTTATAAAGTGCCCGCGCCAGCCGTCCGGTCCATCCGCCGCAAGCTCGAATTTATCGAAATCAAAGTCCAGCTTCACGCAGAATTTAACGTTAAAATTTGCGTCCGTAAAAACAAGCTCGTTAGCACCCTCTATTTCGCCGTTTTCGCCCGCTTCGCCCACGCGAATGCAGTATCTGCCGCCCGCGCGCTGCACCTGCATCATAGGGCAAGTTTTAGCGATGATTTTAAGCTCGCAACTGCTCAAATTTAGGCGGTAAATTTGACCTGAGCGCGTAAAAATCAAGAAATTTAGCTCATCCTGCTTAAAAATCGCCGTGCAGCCCTTTAATCGCTTTCGCGTGCCCGTCTGCGTCTTAAAATCGTAAATAAAAAGCGTGTCATCGGTCGCCGTAATAGCCTTTTTATCGCCATCCTTGCTACTTAGCGCGATAAAGTTGCCGTATTTTAGCACGCCCTTTTTGTGCTTTGAGATGAGCGCGAGATCCGCGGCGTTAAATTTATAAATCGTGTCAATAAAGCCCAAGACTACGAGCGTGCGGCCGTTGTCGTCAAAGGTCGCGGCACGGGCAAAATCGCGAAAAGGCGCGCCGGCTAGCTGCTCACCGCTTGCGAGCGAGAATTTTCTAAGCTTCATCTGCTTTTGCTCGTCGTTATCGCCCACGTAAAATGCGTGATCGCCCTTTATCAGGACGTTTTCGCCGATATCGCGAAGTCTATTTTGAAGCCTACTTTGCCATAAAATTTTCATCCGTTGCTCCTTCTGCATGCGCGTAAAGAATGCGCGATAACTATTGCACCGCTAGGGTCGTAAATTTTAATTACCTATTCTCCTTGGTGCGCAAAGAACGTAGCGCGATTTATTGCCTTTAATTTGCGCTAGCGGTTTTATCGGCGCGCATGCTAATCCTTGAATTATTGCTTTTAAATTTACGCTATTTGCGCGGCGCTCGGTACCGATCGAATCGGCATTTCAGCCGTGCTTTGCAGGCAAATTTATCCGCACAGCGTTTGGACTAGGCTAGAAAGAAATTTAACCGCACGCTGTTTGAACGAAACCGCAAAATTAGCCGCGCAAATTTCGATTATTTGCTCTGCTTATTCTCTTTGATAAAATCCACGGCGATACGCTGGCAGGCGATTTTATCGTTCTTTTCGAGGCATAAAGTCTCCAGCTCCTCGCGGCTGAAATTTTTGTAATCCTTGATCGTCTTTTTGCCACCGCCTCCCATCACGAAGTATATGAGAACCGCTAAAATCGCCATCACGGCGATTAATCTAAGCATGATTGCCTCCTAAATTTCATAGATTTTGCGCCAAATGTGCGAGCGAATTCGGCGCGTATCTGTTTAAAACAAGCGGTTAAATTCTGCGCCGCGCTGATTTTGCAAGCAGCGAATTTTAACTTTAAACTGATTGCACCTGTTTCGGAAAGCATTTGTCCAGCGTCTCTTGGGCTTGCGCTAACCAGATCTTTCGCTCGACCTCGTCGCTATCTGCGATTACTCTAAACATCAGCCGCTCAAAGGTTTTCACGCCACAAAAATCAAAAATGCAGCTTTTCCAAATTTTTTCCAGCGGATTGCCGAATATCTCGTTTTCTCTGGCCTCGGGGGTGTTGGAGGTATTGAAAACTATGGTGGCTTCAGTCTTTAAAAGCTCTATTGGAAGTCCGCCGTCGCTATCGCCCGGCGCAAAATCGTAGGCTACTCCTTGCCTTAGCACGCGATCGATCCAACCTTTAAGGATGGCGGGCAGCTCGCCTCGCCAGTTTGGATGGACGATCACGATGCCGTGGGCGTTTGCGATATCTTTTTAATGCACTTTTATCAGCTCGTCGTCGCTCACGAACTCGGCGCCGCTAAGGATCGGGTTAAATCTCTCCTTATATAGATCGTGGAATTTAACCTCGTAGCCACTATTTCGCAGCTTTTCTACCGCCGCATTCGCGATTGCCGCGTTTAGGCTTTTTTCGTAAGGGTGCGTCGGGATGACGCAGATTTGTTTCGCGTTGTTCTCCTTTCTTTATTTTAATTTTTTATTAAGATATTTCTTGCTTTTAACATAATTCTTTTATTATAAGACTGCAAGAGCCCATTTTTCGTTATGATATTCATAATTTGCACAAGACTCCGAACAAGATGCAATATTGCAATCTAATTCCTTGCTTACAAAAATATAAATACATAAATTTTTAATAATACCTTTTATTGTAACCTTCATATAATCGTTTAAATTAAGAATTCTTCTCACTTTCGCATCTCTACCTCAAATTTGTACACTATTGCTTTATTTTATCCTTAAGTTGATTGATTTTTTCTTTATACTTATTAATATTTTTTCTAATTTTTTTACAAAAATTATGGTCAAAAGTAATCCCATCTATTTTATACTCAAAAAATTCTCGCCCCGTTTTCTCATCTTTTTTAAGAATGGCATGAGCAAATTTATTACGAATAGTTATTATCTCTTCTTTATATTGTTCAGTAAAATCATCAATGTCATTATATCTTAATATTTCACCCAATACAATTCGTTTATAATCTGCACTATATAAAAATGTATCCTTACGAATATCTGAAAATTTATTTCTATTAATTAAAGTCATTTTATTATTAAGCTGTTCTTTTAATTTATTTAAAATTAGTTGCTCAATCTTCGTATACTCTTCTGGATGAATTTTTCTATTCATATAGGCTTGAACAATAGAATCTATCTGGGCATCCAAAGAACTCGTCTCATGCATAATCATGCCACGCATAGCAATGATATGTTGAAATTTTTTAATGGTAAGCCCTATTAAACGAATTATCTCCTCTGTAACAGATTCCTGATGGGACTTACCGTTAATAGTCGACGTTTGTAAAAAGGACATTCTATCTATCCTATCTGGCTGTTGCCATTCTTTTTGAGCTGTATAAAATAAAATTTCTGTAGAAATATTTTTATTTCTAATATCAGTAATAAGTTCAGCCCCATTTTTTCCGTCTCCAATATTATAATCCATAAGAATTAAATCATATTCCTCAGATAAGTATCGTAAAAATTCATTTACTTTAGATACGGTTCTAATATAAGCAATAAAACCCTCTTCTTCGAGGTACTTATTTATTTTATCAACAAAACCATCTTCTTGGAATTCGTCTATTGCATCATCAAGCCATAATATATTATATGTTATTTTCATATAATTATCCTAAACGTAACATTATGATTATTATTATTTGATATATCGATTTTCCCATGAAGTCTTTCAATAATGGATTTTACATTAAATAAGCCTATGCCAGAGCCATCTGTAGTTGTGAAGCCTAATTCAAATATTCTTGGAATATTAATTTCGGGAATCATCTTACCGTCATTTTGGATTAGGAGTTGTATTTTATTTTCATATTTTTGCATAATAAATTTTATATTTTTTGCACCTGCTTTTTCTGCATTCTGAATAAAATTATCAATTAATGATGTTATTTCGAGAGGGCGGAAAGACATTATATGTGTTTCAATTTTTTTGCTAATACTAATATTTAACTTAGTCGATAAAGTGGGTTCTTCTGGAAGATAAATTTCTTGAATATATTCTTGAATAAACTGTATAATATTTCTAGTTATTTCACTAGCTTTTAAATCGAAATTAGCATTTGTAACAAATTTTGATAAAGATTCTATTTTTGTTGACTCTAATGAAATTATAGAAATGTATTTACGTATTTTATCATCTATTTTTATTTTATTTTCTGCAATATAAGATAGTAGATGCCTTATGTTTGTTCTTATTCGACCCGAAGAATGATTAATTTGATGCTGAAGTCCAAGTATCTGTTCTTTTTCTCTACCTATGATAGAACGTTGAAATATTCCTTGCTTCTTTTCTTTTTCTAATTCTATTTCTGCTTGTTTTTTCGCTTCTTCAACCTTTTTCCTTTTTTCTTCCTCTTCTTTTTTTTGATATTCAGCCTCTTTGCGCTTAATTTCTTCTTCTCGCCGTTTAAGCTCTGCTTCTTTTGCCTGCATTTCTGCTATAATTTTTGCACGACTCGCTTCTTCTTCTCGTTTTTCTGCTTGTATTTTTGCAGCTTCAGCTTTTCTTGCTTTTTCTTCTGCTAAAATTCTTCTTTGTTCTTCTTCGTACGCCTTATATTCAGCAGCTTCTTTATCTTTCTCTAATTCTGAAATACGTCGTTTTGCGCCTTCTATTGAGATAAGCAAGTCTGTGTTATTTGTTTCTTCTGCAATTTTTTCGAGATCATTTATAAATTGAGGTTTGATTGCCCCAATAATATCATGACTAGATAAAATATTTGCGAGATCTGTATTATAATATAAAATCTCTATATTTTTATCTTTCGTAAGGGTTTTTATTAGTTGAATAAAATCAATTTTACTTCCAATATTTGATGTTAATATATAATCTGGCTGCTCCTTGTCTTTATCTATTTCTAATAATTCTTTACGTTTTTGTAATGCTTCTGCTTCTGTTGCAAAATAGTCCCTACGCAAAAAGGCTTCACCCCATAAAACCCCTGCAACGTATCGTTCTAAACGGCGATGAGTAGTTTCAAATAATTTAAAAAGCTGATTTGATGTTTCTGTCTCTATTAACCCCCCATCTCTACTTGAAACCTCTTTCAATTCATCAATTTCATCCGTTAGGACATCTACTCTGCCAAATAAATCACGAGTTCCCAGAAAACGACTATGTCCTTGTTGTGCTCTATAATCTAGCCCCCAACTATCGTCTCCCGTGTTTCCAAAAGGCATAATCCTAAAATCATTACGAAATAAAAAGACTGAACCATAATTAACAGGCTCAATTCCCATTAGTTTTGTGAAATTCATTTTTGCTGATCTGTTTAGAAAGTATAAATCTATTTTAACTTCACTTAATTTAGTATAATATTTATTATTTTCCTGAATTTTGTACATATCTACACCGCGATCGGAAAGAACTGTACATATCTTGTTATCATGTAATTGTACACTTATTTGTGTTGTTTTTAAATTTAAGATTGTTGATATACTATTTTTTATTATACCATTAACTATATCTCTATCAAAACCACCTTGTTTTTTTACTTCTTCATCTCTTGTTCTCTCTCTATCGCAGATAATTTCAATTGAAAAATCATTTTTTTCTGAAAATGGATTGATCAGTTTCTCTAATGAACGTTTAAGATCTTGTAACCGTTTTCTATTCCATGGAATTTTTTCATCGTTTAAACCGGTGATTTCAAGGATTGTTCCGTTATTTGCGTTCAAGGGAAACGATATTTTTTGCTTTACTCTAGTATGTTGAACATTGACATGTATAAATTCTGTTTTTTGATCAATTTCAAAATCAGTCCAGTTAATTGCTATCTGTTCTGTTGTTTGTGATTCAGAACTTTTAGAAGTAAGCAATAAATATTTACCTAATCGATCACAAGAAAACCTTCCTATTCCTTTAGCACCAGCATAGTATCGTCTAATTTTATCTCTATATGATTTTTGTTTATTAATATTTTGATCCTCTGTACCATCCTTTTTTGCAGAATAACCAAGAAATAACCATTTGCTTTTTAGATCGTCTAGAGTCATCCCTTTCCCGTTGTCTGCTATGATAATTTTATCTTTAGAGAATATTATTTCCACTTTGGTTGCATGGGCATCATAAGAATTCTTTACTAATTCAAAAACAGCCGTATAGTCATTAGTAATTAAATCTTTACCAACAAGGTTTTTCAAGGCCGAGCTTATTTTAAATTGCATCTTTTCCATAATTATAACATATCCTTTAATACTAAACCTACTAATTCTGCAAATAGCGGGGGGATTGCGTTACCGATCTGTGAATAACGAGGAACTTCTATTTTGCGTCTTTTGCCTCCTGTAGTATATTTTTCTTTAATCTCGTACCAATCTGGAAATGATTGAATGCGGGCACATTCGCGTACTGTCATAATTCTTGGCTCACTATAATGCAAATAATCATCTGGATGACCGGTAATGGTAGGAGAAACAGAATTGGGATCTAAAATCACCAAGCTCCTCTGTTTTATGTTCAATCTTGACTTGACAGTTTTATCAATACGCCCACTTTTATACTGAGTACTATTTAAAAGTTTTTTAAAGCATTCTTCTTTTAATAAAGAATGCTTTGCAAAACTATGGCTATCTGGTATATTGTGTTCTTTTGCATAATTTTCGCGTAATAATTTTTGATATTTTGATTGAACCTTACCGTATTTACCCGACATAAATCCCTTTCGATCAGGTGTGGGTATTTGCCCGTTTGAGCGCAATAAATCCGAAATAGCTTCTTTTACTGAAATATTAGCTGCAATACCTTTTTTCAGCAAGAAGTCAGCTTTTTTTGATTCTAATAATTCCTCAAAATTACTTGGTGTATTTTTCTCAGTTTTACTACCGATTAGTATGAACCTATTCCTTCTTTGTGGTATACCATATTTAGAAAAATCTATAATATATGCCTCTGTATTATAACCTAAATCAGCGAGCGCATCTATAACTTTTTTAGAATATGGTATGGCAGCCTTATCTGTTTTTTTATCAAAGGCATAAGTAAATCCTTTTACATTCTCAAGAAGAATTATTTTTGGCTCAATTAACCTAATAAATTCAATATACGAGAATACTAAATTATTTCTTATATCATCTTTTATACGTTTACCAGCTATAGAAAATCCTTGGCAAGGCGGGCCTCCTGCAATCAAATCAACCTTTCCTCTTAGCCCATTTAATTGTGTTTTATATTTTGTTAGCACTTCATTTATATCATGAGGTGTTCGTGGTAGCCATACTGGCCAATTAAAATGTTGTTTATTTTGTATTAAATTAAATTTGAGTGTTTCAAAAGCAAAAAGATTACTTTCAATAGCAAATAACCCGCTCCATCCAGCCTGATACAATCCTAAAGATAGTCCGCCACAACCCGCAAATAAATCAATAACGGTATGTATTTTTTGTTTTTCTATCATCAATGTTACCATAAATCATTAGAGTCCAACATTAAATGCTCTCATCCATAATACATAATGGCTGTAATATTTTTAGCATACATTTTAAGACACTTACTCCCACTCTATCGTTGCGGGCGGTTTGCTCGAGATATCGTAAACTACGCGGTTGATGCCGTCTACTTCGTTTATGATGCGGCGTGAGACGTTTTCTAGCAGATCGTACGGCAGGCGTGAGAAACTAGCCGTCATACCGTCGCTAGCGTCCACTACGCGTATGCACACGGCGTTTTCGTAGGTGCGGTTATCGCCCATGACGCCGACGGAATGCACATTTAGCAGCACGCAAAACGCCTGCCATGTTTTGTTGTACCAGCCGCTTGATTTTAGCTCGTCGCGTAGGATCACGTCGGCTTTGCGTAGCAGCTCGAGACTCGGCGTATTTACCTCGCCCATTATGCGGATCGCAAGACCAGGACCGGGGAATGGATGGCGGAAAACGACTTCGCGCGAAAGGCCTAGCTCAAGCCCCAGCTGGCGCACCTCGTCTTTAAAAATTTCGCGCAGAGGCTCGATCAGTTCAAATTTCATATCCTTAGGCAGCCCGCCTACGTTGTGATGGCTTTTGATCGTTTTGCTTGAGCCTGCGACGGAGCTTTCGATGATGTCGGTATAGAGCGTACCCTGGGCTAGGAATTTTACGTTTTTGTATTTTGCCGCTTCTTTGCTGAAAACCTCGATGAAGGTCGCACCGATGATTTTGCGTTTTTGCTCGGGATCGACCACCCCTTTTAGTCTGCTTAAAAATAGCTCGCTAGCATCAACTACGTCTAAGCTCACGCCGAGTTTGAGCCTAAACATCTCCTCTACCGCCTTGCGCTCGCCAGTGCGGAGCAGTCCGTTATCTACGAAAACCGCTATTAGGCTCTGCGGCACCGCATGTGCTAAAAGCGCCGCTACGACAGAGCTATCCACGCCTCCACTTACCGCGCAAAGCACTTTGGCGCTGCCTACGCGCTCTTTTATTTTGATCATCTGCTCTTTGGCGAAGCTGCCCATATTCCAAGTGCTGGTTATTCCACAGATCTCTTTAGCGAAATTTTTTAAAATTCTATCGCCGAACTCGCTGTGGCAGACCTCGGGGTGAAATTGCAGCGCATAAATTTTATGGGTCTCGTCGCCAAATACGCACCACTCACTCTCATCCGAGCTCGCCATCACCTCAAAGCCCTCGGGCAGGCTTTCGACCTTGTCTGAGTGACTCATCCAGACAGTAGAGTTATCCTCCACGCCGCCGAATAGCTTGCTAGCGCGAAGCAGCTTTAAAGAAGCTTTGCCATACTCTTTTTTACCCGCAGGCACGACGCTAGCGCCAAATTTATGCGCGATGAGCTGCATGCCGTAGCAGATACCTAAAATTGGAATTCCAAGCTCAAAAATTCTATCGTCGCAAAAATACGCGCCTTTGGCGTAAACGCTAGCGGGTCCGCCGCTTAAAATAAGGCCTTTGGGGTTTTTTGCTTTTATCTTATCGATCGGTGCGTCGTATGCGATCAGCTCGGTGTAAACGCCTTGTTCGCGCAAGCGCCTAGCGATCAGCTGGGTGTATTGAGAGCCGAAGTCCAGCACTAAAATGTCTGCCGTTTGCATGAAATTCCTTTGTAAAAATTTTTAAAAGTATAACAAAGCAAAGCTAAAAGTAGGCTATTTATCGCGTAAAATTCTAACGCTGCCTTTCGCGTCGTTTGTTTTGTTGCCATCCGCGGCGGATGCCTTTGCGTTCGCGGTTTGCTCATCCGCGTCCGAGTAAAAAGGCGGTGCTTTGTATCCGCAGCCGCTAAGCAAAACTAAGATAAAAAATGCTAAAATCCGCTTATGGAAAATGCAAGAGAAATAATAGCTCATATCAGAAAAGATCCTTTATATGCCAAGATGCGAGAAAAAGGCGAGTTCTTAGCGATTTTGCCGCTTAGTTGGCAAAGGCTGATCGCTTTCATCTACGTCAAAGATGGCATTTTGATGATAGCCGCGAAACACCCGGCGGGGCTTTGCGAACTAAAACGCGATAGTAATATAAATTTAATAAAAGACGTATTAAAGCGCTTCGTAGCCGCTAGAGAGACGGCGGAGCTTTGCGGCGTGCGAGAGATAAAATTCTTCGTCACAGATAGAGTGATGAGCAGAAGAAGGGCGCAAATTTATAAAACTCATTTGCGTCCTGGCGGAAAAATTTTATCTCCTGAGCGTGCAAAGGGGGAGTTTAGAAACAAAATTCAAGATCCGCAAATTTATAAAATTTTTGAAGAGATAAGAGGGCTGATCCTTGCTAATAGAGGAGATTAAGAGCCTGCCTGCCGCACCCGGCGTGTATCAGTACTTCGATGCCGCGGGCAAGCTTCTATATGTCGGCAAGGCAAAAATTTTAAAAAATCGCGTCAAAAGCTACTTTTCTTTCACGCCCGCTCTCGCGCCGAGCCCACGCTTAAGTGCGCGCATCGCCAAGATGATAAGCGAGGCGATGCATTTAGAATACATCGTCACTCCCAGCGAGAGCGACGCGCTGATACTAGAAAATTCCTTCATTAAGCAGCTCAAGCCCAAGTACAACATCCTGCTGCGCGACGATAAGACCTATCCATATATTTACGTAAATTTAGACGACGATTTTCCGCGCTTTGAGATCACGCGAAAGATCGTAAAGGGCAGAAACATCAAGTACTTCGGCCCCTATTTTCACGGCGCAAAGGAAATTTTGCAGACGCTTTACATGCAGTTTCCGCTCGTGCAGAAGAAAAATTGCGTCAAGGGCAAAAAGGCCTGTTTGTTCCATCAGATCGGGCGCTGCGCCGCTCCGTGCGAGGATAAAATTTCAAAGCAAGATTACGCTCGTATCGTGCAAAGCGCGCTTGTGGCTCTGAAAAATCCGCAAAAGATGGTACCGCAGCTTCAGGATCGGATGGCGCGGCTCGCGCAGAGCGAAAATTTCGAGGAAGCCGCGCAGATCCGCGATACGATCGAAATTTTAAAGCAGATGAACGTAAAGGTCGAGGTCGATCTGGCAAAGCTCGATGATTTCGAGGTCTTTGCGATTGCCGCACGCGACGGGCTCGTCTGCGCCGTGCATTTTAGCATACGCGAGGGTAAAATTTCAGCCTCAAGCTCGCATATAATTAACTGCAAAGCCCCAAGCGTCGATGATATCGCAAATGCCTACAAGCAGATGATCTTAAGCGCCTTTCCTGCCGCAGCTCCCGTGGCGTGCGCTAAAATTTACGTCTACGACGAGTTTGACGATGCAGATCTGGTATGCGAAATTTTATCCAAGCGGCACGAAAGAGCCTTTAAAATTTACGCGCCGAAAATCGGCGAGAAGCGTAAAATTTGCGAGATCGCATACCAAAACTGCGAGATCAATATCAAAAAGCATCTAAAAACACACGATTACGAGTTTTTGCAGGAGCTGAAGGATTATTTTAATCTTACGAATTTGCCCGTAAATATCGAAGTTTTCGATAATTCGCATATGTTCGGCGCCGCGGCCGTGGGGGCTATGATAAGCTTTCAAGACGGCGAGTTTAACAAGCAAAACTACCGCCACAAGCACCTTAGCTCAAATAACGACTACGATCAGATGCGCGAGTACCTAACTAGCCGCGCGCTTAAATTTGACGAGCTCGCCGCGCCCGATCTGTGGCTTATCGACGGCGGAACGGCTCTGCTAAACTTGGCGGAGGAAATAATCTGCAGCGTCGGAGCAAACGTCGATATAATCGCTATCTCTAAAGAAAAGATCGACGCCAAAGCTCACCGCGCAAAGGGAGCTGCGAAAGATAAAATTTACACGAAGAGCGGGATTTTTTCGCTGCCGACGGACGATAAAAAATTGCAGTTTTTTCAGCGCCTGCGCGATGAAGCGCACCGCTTTGCGATCTCGTTTCACCAAAAGAGCAAACGCAAACTCGATCTGCAAAGCTCAAAGCTGCTAAGCTTGGGCGTTAGCAAGGGAAGCCTGAAGAAGCTTTTGGACTTTTACGGCGATTTTGAGAGCATTTATGCGGCGAGCTTCGATGAGATCAGATCGCTTACGAATATCCAAACCGCCGAAAAAATTTTAAACAATCATTAACGAAAACCTAACGCAAAAAGCTATATTTAAAGATTTGTTTAGTAAAATCACCCATTAACTTTGCAGGACGGCTAAATCGTCTCCGCCTAGCGTGACGGAAGCGACTTCGTTTCTCCGGTTGAATAAAATTTAACGTCGCGTAAGCTGCGCTTTGAAGGATTTTGTATGAATTTAAATACTACAAGTGCTTTGAGACTTGTTAGCGGTATCCCGTTACTTTTGATTTTCGCGTTTGCATCATATTTCTTGTTTATCTCTTTGCAGGATTACGCCAGGGTGGGAATTTTGCAGCAGCAGATTGCTAAAAATAGCAATCTCGCAGCGTTAGTAGAACAGGTAGATAAAGAGCGCGGTATCACTTCGGCGTTTTTGGGTAGTGAGGGAAACCCCGGTATGGGAACCCTTCTATCGGGTCAACGCAAAAAAACAGACGATGCGCTTGCAAAGTATAAAGAAAGCAAAAATATCAGTGAAAATGTCGTAAAAAAAACTATTTTTGATATTTTCGCCTACGGCACCGGTAATGACGAGCTTTTGGCTGCCGAGACCGATATAGACGGTTTATTAGACAAACTTCCGCAGGTAAGAAGGGATGTCGATGCTCAAAGCAAAAGCTTCGGTGAGCTTTTCAGCTCATATTTTCAAAAATTCGACGATGATGTAAAAACAATCCAACGAGTGCTAAGAGAGGGTCTTGTAAGCTCAAATATCACCGTTTGGACGGTTTCATTGCTTAATACCTACGAGGCGATGGATGCCACCGCATCGGAGCGTGACTATATTATCGAATACATTATCGGCAGCAAGGCGATGAATCAGGCGCAGCTAAGGACTTGGGCTAGCTTCAACCTATCTAGTTCGCTTCCTAATTACTACTTCTTGCCGGAATCTGATGCTAGAGCCGCGATTTTAAAAATTCTAGACGGAGAGGAATTTCAAAACGCATTAAGAGAGACTGCTAAAATTTCGGCCACATTGCAGCAAGAAGCGGACGAGGGACACTATAGCGTGCCTTTTCAAGAGTGGTTTGCTTCTACTACGCTTAAATATAAAAAGCTAAGCGAAATTTCTGAAAAGATCAATGCTGAGCTTGCGACGCATGCCGATACTTACCTAGCGCAAAGGCTAAGAAACCTATTTATCGCTCTTGGCATATGGGTTTTAGCGGCTATTTTGGTCGTTTTTGCCTTGGGTATTACAAGACGTTTAAGACAGAATGTTACCGACCTTGGCAACGTGCTTAGCCGAATCGGCGATTTGACGAATCAGCACGAGCATATCGACGTTAGGACTAGTGAAGGTGTTAACAAGGCGTATTCGCTTATCGAGGATGCGCTAGATCTGATTGCGTATCAAAAGGGTGCTGCGGAGGATGCCAACAAGGCAAAATCGATCTTTTTAGCTAATATGTCTCACGAGATCAGGACGCCGCTTAACGGCATCATCGGCTTTACGGAGCTTCTTAAAAATACCGATTTGGACGAGGAGAAGCGCGATTACGTTGATACCATCGAAAAATCGTCCGAAAACCTTCTAACGATCATTAATAACATTTTGGATGTCTCCAAGATCGAAAGTAATAAGGTCGAGCTTGAGGATATCTTATTTAACCCTATTCAAGATTTCGAAAGCGCGGTTGAAATTTACGTTGCCAAGGCTGCCGAAAAGAATATCGACATCCTGCTCTACATCGATCCTACACTCGTGCACCACCTATACGGAGATATTACGAAGATCAAAGAGGTTCTTATCAACCTCATGTCAAATGCTGTCAAATTTACCCCTGAGCACGGCACTATCGTAGTTGAAATTTTAAGAGAGCCTAGCAAAGCTCCGGGAGAGGCGATCGTAACGTTTAGTGTAGAAGATACCGGCATTGGAATTTCTGAAGACAAGCTTGCAAATGTATTTAACGCCTTCTCTCAGGCCGACTCTACAATCACACGCAAATATGGTGGAACGGGTCTTGGACTTACGATTTCGTCTAAATACGTAGCGATGATGGGCGGTAAGCTTCAGGTCAAATCTACCGTAGGAAAGGGTACTAGATTTTACTTCACCCTTGCTTTTAAAGAGACTCAAAAGACTGATGCGGACGCAGTATTTGAAAGCATCAAAGGATTAAATTTTGCGCTTTTAGCCGATAGCGCCGATACAATGTATAATGATATCGTTAAAAATTATATCAGCAAGCTAGGCGGTAAAATTTCGATATTTAATACGAACGCGCAGTTTCGCTCAGCGCAAAATAATAACAAATATGACGCTCTTATCACTAGATTTAAGAATTACGGCGAGGTTAGCGATATATTGAGTATGCCTACGATCTTAACTCTTAAGCCAAAAGAGCTTCAAAGTATTAGTATTTCAAATTCTAAAATTTTTACCCTCACGGAGCCTTTTAATTTAACTAAATTCGTTAAGACGCTAGATAAAATTTCAAAATCCGGAATTGCTCTAAGCAGATCGGATTTTGCTCCACAGACGCATGAGATTAAGCTGGATACCGAGGTAGAAAAGCCTATCGCCCCTGATGAAATGATTATGGAAGAACCGGTAGTAAAAGAAAGACCTATCATCAACAAGCTCGATGAATTACGACATGCTACTACTTCGTCGGCAGACGAGCTACGCGCTATCTTGCAAAGCAGAAGGCGTACGCATGATGCCGAGGCTCATTCTACGCATAAAGAGGAGGCTGCTAGCAAGCCTAGTATCGCTCAAGAGCTCAAAAAAGAAGCTCCTAAAGCAGAAGAACCGGTCATTAAGCCTATAGATATAGAGCCTATGAGTGATATTAAGATTGAAAAGACAGAGCCTGAATCGCCAAAGATCGATATTGATATTCCTGAAATAGTAATCCCGCACGCAGAAAAGCCAAAAGTAGAGCCTTCAAGCACAAAGGATGCCCAGACCGATATCGATGAGCCTATATCTTTGGAAATTCCTGATGATTTTGTGGGGCTTAAAACACATGCGGCGCAGACCCAGGCTCCTAAAGCCAAAACTCCTAGCATTGATCTTTCCGATATCGAAATAGAGCTTCCTAAGATTAAGAAAGAGGAAGAAGAAGTAAAGGTTGAGCCTGCAAAAATAGAAATTCCAAAGGCTAAGATTGAGACGCCTAAGGCCGAGATTGAAATTCCTGATATAGATATCGATCTTTCGGATATCAAACCGAGCGCCAAGGTGCAAGAGCCTGCCAAAAAGGTTGAAATTCCAAGCGTAGAAGAAGAAATTCCTGTAGCCGTTAAAACCGAGCCTGAAATTCCTATCGCTAAAGCTTCGAAGCCTGATACTTCAAGTGTTTCTGCTCATGAAGATGAAATTTCAAGTGTTAAACTTTCAGAACCTGAAATTCCAACTGAAAATACAATCGAACCAGAACCTATCGCTGTTGAGCCAGAGCCGGTAGCAATTGAGCCTGAACTAAAACCTATAGAGCCAAAACTTGAAGAGGTTTCAAATATCGAGTCTGAACCGGTAACGCCAATAGTAGAACCAGCGGCTCAAAATATTCCTGCCGAAGAGCCGAATATTGAGCCGGAGCCTGTAGATATTCCGAAGGTGGAGCCTGCTACTCAAAACGTCCATGTCGAAGAGTCCGAGATCGAGCCTGTTAGTGTAAAAGTCGAACCGGTAGTTATCCCGCAGCCTGAGGAAGAGGAGATGGTCGAGGTGCCCGTCACCGTATACGAAGACGAGCAGCAGGAAGAAACCATTATGGTCGAAGAGGATGTCGAAGTCGAAGAAGAGGTTGAAGTGCCGGTAGAGCGAAATCCTGCCGACGAAAATGTACCTTTGGTCAATAGAAAATATAACGCCAAAATCCTTATTGCGGAGGATAATGAGATCAACCAAAAGCTTATGAAGCATACACTAAATAGCTTTAATATGAATTTAACGATAGTCGAAAACGGACTTTTGGCGCTGGAAGCCAGAAAAGCCAATAACGACTATGATCTCATATTTATGGATATTTCGATGCCTGTTATGGACGGTATCGAATCTACAAAGCAGATCAAGCAATACGAGCACGAGAATAATCTCCGTCACATCCCGATCGTGGCTGTTACTGCCAATGCGCTAAAGGGCGATAGAGAGAAATTTATGGCAGCAGGACTTGACGAATACTGCACTAAGCCGATCAAAAAGGATATCTTAGCTCAAATGTTAGATAATTTTATCGGCGATAAACGATCTGATGCAGCGCCCGCCGGTGGAACTACAAAGAATCTGGTTAAAAAGCTTGTCAAACGCCAGGTGCCTAAGACGGTCATTAAAACTGTCAAAGTGCCAAAGACGGTAATGAAGCTAGTTCCTAAAAAAAGCATAGTTTCCGATGACGTAGTGAAAGCTAAGGGTGCGCGCGTGCCGACAAAAGATATACTTATATGTAAGGCAAACATTATGGAAAGTAAAATTTTTGCCAGCATATTAAAACACCAGTATAAAGACGTAGAAATTGCGGGCAATTTCGACCAGCTTATTTCTATGGCGGCTACGGGCAGCTATAAGCTTGTTTTGATTGATAAAAAGCTAGCGGGGCTAGACTTAGCGGCGTTAGAGAGCTTGCGCCGAAAAGCGTCTGCGACAAAGCTAGTGTTGTTTTCTAACGACAACGATGAAAATCCACTATTTAGCGAAGTCGCTAGTTACAATATTACCAAGTCGGGTCTTGAGAAACTCGCACAAAAATATATATAAGGATGAGGTCTTAAATGAGAGATTTGAAAGTTTTAACGGTTGATGACGACGCTATAAATTTAAAGCTACTTGAAGTTATGCTAAAAAAATACGGCAAATTCCAAACCATACTCCAAGCCAAAAATGGTTTGGATGCCCTTGCCGTACTCGAAGTTCAGCCTGTTGATTTGATTTTATTAGATATCGTAATGCCTGTGATGAATGGGCTGGAATTTTTAGATAATCTTCACGCTAGAGAAAGTATAGCTCATATCCCCGTCATCGTCCTTACGACGGACGAGACCGCTAAACGAGAGGCTTTAAATAAAGGTGCTTATGACTTTATGACAAAGCCCATCAACGACAAAGATCTTCACAAAAAACTAGACGACGTTATGAATATTATCGGCGATTAAATTGCCGATTTTGTCCTCGTAGCTCAGTAGGATAGAGCGCAAAATTCCTAATTTTGAGGCCACAGGTTCGAATCCTGTCGGGGACGCCATCTATTAAATCCCCCCCCTATTTTTAGTTTTTTGATTTTTTTAAAAGCCCTGCTTTACGGCTTTTTCAAATTTTTTCAAAAAAATTTCAAATACTAAAAACGCTAGATTATACAGGTAGTTTAAGAGAAACTACTATATATTAAAAATCGAAATTATGGGCATAATAAAATCTAAAATCTCAATTAGCACTAAAATCCAAGAAGCCTTGCCCGAAAATTTAAAAAATTAGTGTATCATTACCAGTTTTAATCGATAGCCTCTAGTGGAAGATTATAATGCTTATAAAAGCGATATACGCCAATAGACACTTTTGTCATGCTCAAGCTATAAAGTTCTCTTTTGCGGCAAATTCCGATCGTAAAAAATAGGTGCAATTGATGTTTGATAAAAAACCATTATCTTATCGCTACGATAGTAAATTTAAAGGAGCCTCTTTGCAACCCTGTGGCGTTAAAAGCGTCAAGCTTATTCTGGCCTCTATCTTTATAGGCTTAAGCCTAGCTCCTAAAGTGTTAATGGCTGCTCCTGCCGATATTTCGAGCGCCATAAACTCCGAAGAGCAAAGAATAAGATCAATTAGACAAGGCGCCGAGGATCCTTTCATAACGATACGCAGCGAAGAGTCTCCCGCTTCAAGCGCGACCGCGGAGCCCAAGAAAGCAGGAATTTGCTTTAAAATTTATGAGATCAAACTGATTAACGCAGAAGTGCAAGATGAGCAGAAAAGTAGCGCGGATTCTAAATTTAACAAAGTGGATTACGAATCTAAAAACAAAGATGATCTAAAAACCCCCGCTAAGTCCATTGGTCCTACCTCGAATTCCGATCATTCCGTTCCGCGCGGGTTTGAAAGAATTCTAAACTCCACCCTAAAAGAGCTTAAATTTAAAAGCGGCGACTGCTTGGGAAGCGATGAAATTTTAGCTCTGGCAAGAGCATATAACAACAAAATCATATCCGCAGGCTTTATTACTACCTCCGTTTCCATCCCCCAGCAAAACATCTCCTCGGGCACCCTTCTTTTAGCTCTGCATCCAGGACGCATAGGCGAGATATCGCTTGAGCCCGGCTCTGAAGCTAAGAACCAAAGAAGTATCTTTACCGCATTCGGCGGCGATAAGAGGGGAGAGATTTTAAACTTAAGAGATCTGGAGCAGGCTATGGAAAATTTCAATGCCGCTTCAAGAAGCGAGGCGGAGATAAGCTTAAGCCCTTCCGCAAAGCAGGGCTACTCCGATATCAATATCTCTAAACAACAAAGCTTGCCTCTGCTGTTTAGACTAAGCGCGGATAATCTGGGCTCTAAAGCTAGCGGCAAATACCAAAGCACGGCTATGCTTTATGGCTTAAATTTACTTGGATTAAACGAGAGCGTATTTGCTTCTTACGGTAGGAATTTTTTAAGAGGAGATAAAAAATCTTTAGGGGATGATAGCAAAAGCGGCAGATCAGCTAACTACTACGCAGGCTTTAGTATACCTTTCGGATACTTCTCTCTATCCTTTTGGCAGAACAGATACACCTACGATCAAATAGTGCCTGGAGCGTATGAGCTTTATACCTATAGCGGAAGCAGCGTTAGAAGAAATTTGGATCTTAACTACGTATATTTTAGAAATCAAAACTCCAAAAATTCTCTGTTTTTTAGAATTTGGCAAAAAAAGTATAAAAACTATATACAAGATTATGAGCTTAGCAACCAAAGAAAGCGTGAAGGCGGCTATGAGGCAGGGCTAAAATCCAAGGTATTCTTTGATAGCTCTTCGGTAGAGATGATGCTTTCGTACCTAAAATCTACGGGAGCGTTTAACGCTCTAAGAGCGCCCGATGAAGACTTCGGAGGCGGGAGCTCTAGATATCATTTGATAAACGCTGCGTTAAATTTCAAAACCAGATCCTCCGCTATCCCTTTAAGCTACGAGTTGGAACTTTACGCAAGAAGAGCCAGCACCCATCTTAGCCCTATAGATAGGCTAAATATCGGCGGATACTATAGCGTTAGAGGATTTGACTCTCAGATGAGCCTGCTTGGAGATAGCGGCTTTTATATAAGAAATACCTTGGAATATAAGTATTTTAAAAATAACGGCGTTTACCTAGCCTTTGATGTCGGCAAACTCAGCTCTAAGGGAAAAGATTATCCAGCAGAGGGCGAAATGCTTAGCGGAGGAGGCGTGGGCCTTAGAGGAAATATTTCAGGCTCTTTTACCTATGATCTTTTGGCGGCTTTTCCTATTAGCAAACCGGAAAATTTTAAAACGGATAGTCCTGCTTTAAATTTCTCTTTAAGCTACGACTTTTAAATTTATCGTTTAAAAATTTAGCGAAATTTTATCGGCGCTTCTTGCGGCGTTTAATATAATCGAATACGATATAACACTTACTAAATTTAGCTAACTATTTTTGGCACAGATATACTATACCAAAAGCCGAGAAATAGCAGTCCTGCGCCCAAATCGAGCCCTAAAACAAATTCAAACAAATTTTAAATAAAATATTTGAAATTTACCATTTTTTTAAGAAAGTATTCAAGAAATTTAAGATATAAAACCATCGCAATCGGAGGTTATAAGTATGCAAATTTTATGTTTAAATTCTATTTTTAATGGCTCGGGGCGACTTGGCGCTTCTACTGATACAAAAGAATATTTCGGCGTCTTTACCCAAGCAAAGAAACGCCTTGCCGCTCTTTTGCTTATTGGTTCGCTGGCTCCTTGTTTTTCATATTGCGAGATAATACCCGATAACTCCGCTCCCGTAAATCATAGAGCTTCGGTGTCTCAAACTCCGAATGCTCCCGCCACTCAAATAGATATCGCCTCTCCTAACGATAAGGGGATTTCTATCAACGAATACTCTAAGCTTAACACTCCTAAAGAGGGTACGGTATTTAATAACTCTCAAGGCGGAGCTATAAGTAAAACTGCAGGCTATATACCGCCAAATCCAAGGCTCAATCGCGGCGAAGCTAAGCTTATAATCAATCAGGTAAACTCGCCTCTTCCTTCAAATTTACAGGGTAATATTGAGATAGCGGGCAGAAAAGCCGATCTTATCATCGCTAATCCTAGCGGTATCAACGTAAACGGCGCTACCATAATAAACTCCTCCTCCACTACGTTAAGTACCGCCAAACCCACCTATGAAAACGGACATCTTAAATCCCTAAACATAAGCAAGGACGGCTCTATAAATATAGGAGCGGACGGTCTAAACGATAACGGAGATTATCTAAACGTAATATCTAATAGCCTAAAGCTGGAGGGTAAAATTTACGCAAACGAGATAAACGTAGTAGCGACGGACGGCAAGGTATTTTTAAAAAATACAAACTCCGGATTGAGGCAGGATAATCTAAAGATCGAGCAAGAAGGGGGATCGCATCCTAAGGGCGTATCCATAGACTCCTCGGCTCTAGGCGGAATGTATGCGGGCAAGATAAATATAATATCTACTAAAGATGGAGCGGGCATCAATAATAAAGGGGCTATCTTAGCGGACAGCTCTTTAAAGATAGACGCTAACGGGGATCTGATAAATGAAGGAAAGCTGGGTTCCAACGGACAGACTCAAATCGGCTCCAAGACCGTCTCCAACCAAAAGGGCTCTAAAATTTCAGCCTCCAATCTGGGTATAAAAGCCTCCTCGGTAGAAAACAGAGGAAATATACAGGCTAATACTCTAAAGCTAAAAGCGGATAGGCTAGATAATATAAAAGGCACCATAAGCTCAAGCTCCGCCTTAAAGATAGAGGCTAAAAGCCTAAGCAACAAAGATAGAGCCGTAATAGGGGCGGCTAAGAGCGAAAGGCTAAATGAGCTGGGCTTGGACGATACCAAAGACCCTTCCAAAGCGGGAGTTATTCCTCCCTCCAAAAACGAGCTTAGCGTAATAAGCGCAGAGCACATATCAAATATAGGCGGAGCGATACTTTCAAACGAAAGCTATTTGGATATAAAAGATAGTCTCTTAAACGATAACAGTTTGATGGTATTAAGGGCGCTGGATTCCGAAATTCCAAATTTTTATAATCTCGCGGATTCTACCTTTATAGTACAAGAGGGCTTAAGCTTGCGCGGCAACAATCTACGCAACGAAAGCTCAAAGATCATCTCCCTAGGAGGCGCTCTTTTGGGCTACGACAGCATAGATAACTCTAAAGGCTCTATCCTAAGCGGAGGAAATTTAATCATAAACAAAGGCGCTCTTAATAATGAAGAGGGACTTATAAGCTCCAAAGGAGATCTTGCCTTAAATTTAGATAGTCTTAGCGCTTTAGGTAAGCTAAACTCGGACGGTAGTTTATATCTGGGGCTAAAGGACGATTTGAGCTATAACGGAGGGATCTACGCAAGCGGCGATATATACTTAAACCTACAAGGAAATTTTATCGCCTCACAAAGGCTGATCTCTAATAAAGATCTGATCATAAATGCAAAGAGTATCAAAAACGAAAGCATCATAGCCGCACTTGGAAATTTGGCTTTAAAAACAAAGGAGCAAATTTTAAATTTAGGCTCTTTAATCGCGCGCGGCGAGCTGATAACAAACTCTGAAAGTCTAATCAATAAAAAAGCCCTCGTTTATGCGCAAGACGGCATAAGTTTAAACGCTAAAAATATCCTCAATCAGGACGCGTCCAATATACTTAGCGGAGGGGATATAGTTATAAATACGAGCTTTCTTAACAACGAAGCGCTATCTAACATCATCTCTCAAAGAAATTTAAATATTTTTAATGAAAGAGGCGGGGAGGGCAAGGCAGACGAGATAATTAACGCCTCCTCTTTGATATATGCAAAAAACACTCTTAATATCGGCGCTAAAAAGCTAAACAACCGCTCGGTTAACGAGCTCGTAAAGAGAGTTCAAAGCACCGGCTATAATATAGATTTTACCTGCAATGGCGATGGCTGGGGTTGCAGCGGCGTAGCCATCCCTTTAAAGGTCAATGCTGCCGAGATAAAAGAGCGCATCCTTAAGCAAAATCCTAATATTAGCCAGGACGAGTTAAACGCTAAGATCATGGAGGAGCTTAGCGAGCAGGATATGAATCTATACGTATTAAGCTTATATAAAAATACTAGGCTTCCGGGGGAGGATACTAGGCTATATGACGCTATAATGTTAAATTTAAAAGATAATCTTTTCGGCATAAGAAGAAGCAAGCCTCATAAGAAGGAGAGATTAAGGCAGATAAGCTACAGCATCAATAAAGAGTATATAACTGAAGATAGCCTAAGTAAATTTATGGGCTCAAACATAATCTCCGCAGGGGATAGCAACCTTAACATAGATGAGCTAAATAACGATAAGAGCGTAATTTATGCCTATAACGATCTGCTCTTAAATGTAAAGAGCCTAAACAACCGCTCTTTAAGTCTAAATCATAGTATAACGAGCCAGGCGGAGTATAGATGGAAACATAAAAGCCACGGCGGTAAAGGCGGCTATAGCGACCAAAAGAATATCTACTACTCCCAGCCGGCTATCGCCTCCATAATAGGAGCTAAAAAAGATATAAAAGGCTACGCGGGCGATATTTCAAATTTAAACTCACACGGGCAGATAAACTCTGGTAACGCTCCTACTCTTATAAAGGAAGCTTTTTCTAAAATAGATTACTCCCTAATAGGCAAGGGGCTCGGTAATCCTAACGCTTTAAATCTCAATAAAAACGATCTTGCGCCTAGCCTTAATAACGAAGCGGATATGCAAGATATCATTAGACCTAGCTATATAAACAATCTCTTTTCGCCTATAAGCAGTAAATTTTATAATACCTTCTACGTTTATAGCGAGCTGATACCGGATTTTTCATATATGCACAATAAGCTAAGCTTGCTTTATGATAAAAAAAGGACATCCTTGAACTCTTCGGAGGAGGAAGATGACGGCACTCTACTTAGCTCCGCACCCTCTTTGATATACGCAGGAGGCAGCATAGATCTAAGCGTAAACGGCGATCTTAGAAACGAAGGGATAATCTACGCGGGCTCTAATATGAACCTAAAAGCGGGCAGCGTATCAAATTTAAACTCCGCCTCCATTATCGCCGCGAACGCCCTAAGTATATCGGCTAATAAAGATATAATAAACGCCTCCTCTTTGATACAAGGACGTAGCGTAAGCTTAAACGCGGGCAGAGATATAGTACATAAAACTCTAAGTAAAGAGATAAACCTAAATAGAGCCTACGGCGATCAAAGCAGCACCTATATAGGCACTATCTCAAATATAAAATCTACCGAGGGCAGCGTAGCGTTAAATGCGGCTCGCGATATAACCGTAACCGGAGCAAGCATAGACTCGGCTGCAAATTTAATCCTAAACGCCGCAAAGGACGTAAATATAAATAGCGCGGAGGAGAAGCTAAGCTATAACTTTAAAAGTAAAGGGGGATATTATAAAGAGGATATCGTTAAGAATACAAGATCTATGCTTAACGCCAAAGATAATATCCTAATTAAAGCAGGCGGTATAGCCATAAGC
This sequence comes from uncultured Campylobacter sp., assembly GCA_963528355.1. GTDB lineage: Bacteria > Campylobacterota > Campylobacteria > Campylobacterales > Campylobacteraceae > Campylobacter_B. The sequence goes on along the minus strand of CAURUZ010000001.1, from coordinate 2,612 downwards.
GGAGCGGATATTAATGCGCGCGGCGGTGATGCTTTGCTGCAGGCAAAGAACTCCATAAATCTAAGTGGGGATATCGATAGCGCCTACTACGAGAGCGAATTTAAAGAAAAAGGCTTTGCGTCTAAAAAAAGCACTACTACTAAAGCTTTAAATCAAAGCGTAGTACCTACCAGCATAAGGGCTAAAAATATAATGCTTAGCTCGCAAGAAGCTGATATCAATATAGCGGGCTCTACGTTAAAAGCCAAAGATGCGATAGATATGCAGGCAGGAAACAATATAAATATATCGCCTCTAAGCTATAACTTCTTAAGCTATAAAAATAGCTCCAAATCCTCTTTGGGCGGATTAAAAGCTAGTATGGATATGCACTCGCTTTATAAGCAAAATTTGCAAAGCTCCTCCCTATCGAGCGAAACGGGGGATATAAACTTAAGAGCAAAGAACGATCTAAGCCTAATATCCGCGGATATTTCAAGCGGACGCAATCTAAACTTAGGCGCGGGAAATTCCATAAATATCCTAGTAGCCAAGGAGTATAAAGAGGAGTTAAGCGCCCATAAAAGAAGGAGGTTCAATCCCATATCGGTTTTACACTATCCGGTAGCGATAGCGGCTTCCGTGGGGGCAATGGATAATATCGCATTAGAGGCAGGGATAGAAAAGATAGGCGGGGGAAGCTTTACCGAGGTATATAGGTCAGATTATAATAGCAAGCAGGTAAAAGAAGGTATATCGAAACTATCTGATATCAAAGCCGCGGGCGATATAGGCTTAAACTCTCCTACAGCTTTTATAACTTCAAATATGAAAGCGGGCGGAGATATAAATGTAGATGCCAAAAACCTAACGATATCCGCTGCCGCTAACGAATATAGCGAACAAAGCTTGCAAAAAAGCACCTCTGTATCTGTTGCTAAAGTAAAAGATATTCTAAGTCAGATGAAGCCTAAGTCCTTAGATGAGCTTAAGAAGGATACCAGTATCAAAGTAAAGTTAGCCGATGCCTCATACGATAAATCCAATACGAACTTATACGGTACCAAGGCCGTCTCTTCTAATATGGAAGCTAAAAATATAACTCTTAGAGGGGATAATAGCCTAAGCGTTATAGGCTCAAGCTTAAAGGCCAAGGAGGATCTTAGCTTAATATCTAAAGATGGGAATATAAATATAATAAATTCCACCGATACCGCAAGCTCCTCATCTAACTCTAAGCATCTGGAAGGCTCCCTATCTCTTACCGTTCAAAACGAATACGCCCAGATCGCGCCTGCAGCTATCGCCTTGCAAGAAGCGATAAAACAGCTAAATCAGACCAAAAAGCAATATAAGGAGTATAAGGATCAGAAAAATGCTCTACAAGACAAACTCGTCGAGTTAAAGAACCGCTATAAGGCTAAAGAGGTAGGCATAGACTACTCCGATGTCGAAGATCTACAAAACATAATAGAGGACGTAAAGGACGAAGAGAAATACCATCTATCAAATATCGCTCTAGCTACGGCTAATGTAGCCTCTAAAACCGCCGCCCTCATCTCTCAAGGAGCCGCCGCATCCTCTAGTGCATATACCTGGGGCTTTAGCGTCGGTGCCTCCGCAGAGCTTAGCGGAACCACTTCCAAAGATAGCTCTAAATCAAGTAGCTCCGTAGCCTCTAATCTTAGCGGCAAGAATATTAAAATTTTAACTGATAGCAATAAAGATACCGCTATAAATATCAAAGGCTCAAATTTATATGCTAGTAATGATATATATCTAAACACCCATAATCTATTTATGGATGCTTCGCAGGATAGCTATGAAGCTAAACAAAGCTCTAAAACCATAAGCGGAAGAGTATCTGCTACTATGTATGGAGGCGGAGGAGGAAGCGCAGGACTTGATTACTCTAAAAGCAATATGAAAGAAGAAAGCCTTAGCCACAATAACGCTAAAGTTTATGCAGGACACAATATATATGCCTTAGCTAGTAACGACGCTTTAATAAAAGGAGCAAACCTTAGAGCGGATAACGCTTTAGCTTTAAAGGTAGGACATGATCTAAGCCTAGCAAGCTTGCGAGATAGCTATAATTACGATAGCAAATCTAGCTCCATAGGGGCAGGTATAGGCATAAGCGGAACTAAAACAACCTCCGATCCGGACAATCCCTATGACATAGGCAACAACATAGTAAGGTATTCAAATTCCAAGCTTTCAAGCATAAACGCTAACTACTTTAGATCCAAATCAAGCACTATGGTAAAACAGACCGTGCTATCAAGCATAACCGCTAAAGAGCTAAACATAGAAGTAGGATCTAATACCGATCTGAAAGGCTCATTAATAGCTGCAGGCTACTATGATGAGAATGGAAATTTCATAGATAACGGCAAGCTTAGGTTAAAAACAGATACCCTAACTTTTTCAAATTTAAGTAACACCAGATACGACAAATCAAATTCTTTAAGCATAGGGGCAAATTATGCTTTTAAAGATCCGCAACAGGGAAGCGAAAGCAAAGAGAACGGTAGCCAAGCTAGTGATAGCAAGAACGCTCAATCTAAAGAGAGCAATACCGACCCTAAGTCTAAAATTTCATCGATTAACTACTCTAATAATAGAAACCT